>JAFGSJ010000124.1 GCA_016934675.1 bacterium
AGAGCGAGATCGCCGCGACAAGAGTGCCCAAGCAGGGCAAAGTAAATCGGTAGTGAAAGAGTATCTGACCCTGGTCTATCGTGAAGGTATGGTCGAGCGTCCGGGCAAAGCGACACTCGATGAGCAGGTGGGTGAGCAGGCTCTGCGTGAGGATTTTGCCTCTCTAGGTGTGCTGTCCTTTCGGCAACGAATTCGGCATTTCAGTGATGGGGTCTTTCTGGGCGGCAAGGACTTCTGCCGGCAACAATTCAACGACTTCCGGTCGTATTTCCAGACCAAGAAGGAGCGTCAGGGTCAGCCGGTTATGCCCCGGCGTGCGGCTGTGCCTGGAGGGCTCTTGGACCTGTATACCATCCGTAAATTGACTTGAGCTGGTTCCGAGGTTCCGAGAACTTACTTCACCAAGCGACAGAATCACATTATCATGTTGTATCACATATCGCGAAGGCATTTCTCTGTTTTCTTCAACGGAGTTTTCTGCGTCTTGAATGAGTTTTTCCTTTCAAACTCCACACACAAAATCGATTTTTCCCAGTTTCTTATCAGGTCACTGACATCAGTTCAAAAAAACCACGATCATCTTATATCCAAATCCGGGTTATTCGTACTGGGAGTAATACCTGATCTTATTGTTCACTACCGACCTGTGGTAAGTAATGGTAGAGAGATTAGATTGTCTGACTGTCCCTTAACGTGCCTACACTTGAATTCATACCTAATCTGATCGCATTGTTCATCACGAACAATGTGAACGTGGACGGACGACGGACAATTTGAAAGTCTGATAAGTCTGACTGTCCCTAATATCTCGTTGATCAACTGGATTTTATGTAATATTGAGATTTGTATGAGATACAATCACTATGGTCAGACAGGAAAGATGGTTTCGAATCTGGGATTCGGTTGCATGCGATTTTCGCCGGATGATGAAGAGGGTGCGATTAGAGCAATCCATCTGGCTGTTCAACGAGGCATCAATTATTTCGATACGGCTCCGGGCTACTGTCGGGATAAATCCGAGACATTCCTGGGCAATGCCTTGGCCAGTCTCCCCAGTGAATTGCGGGACACGGTTTTTGTTTCGACGAAATCAAGCATCGATGATGATAAAACCGCCGATGCAGTCCGGAAAAGGATCGATGATCAACTCAGCAAACTCAAGATACCCCGCATACATTTTTACAATATGTGGTGTATCATGGACCTGGAACATTTTCAGCGGGTCGTGGCTCCCAATGGTCCTTATGAAGGTGTGGTCAAGGCCAAAGAGGAGGGTTTGGTCGAGCATATTGTCTGTTCGACCCACGCGCCGAGTTCCGATATCATTACGATAGTCAAAGCTGATGCATTCGAAGGATATACTCTGGGCTACAATATTCTGAATTATACTTACAGGATCGAGGGAGTGAACGCAGTTGCCTCAGCAAACCGGGCGATTATTGCCATGAATCCTTTGGGTGGTGGTCTACTCACTCGAGATGAGCAAAAGCTCAACATACTCCGAGACGATGAATCTGAAACATTTATCGCGGCTGCTCTGAAGTTTACTCTTTCAAATCCTATGATCACAATCGTTTTGTCAGGTATGGCGAATTTCCGCGAGGTCGAGGCCAATGTTCAGACGGCGGAATCTGTGCATGAACCCGATCCGGACACGGTCCAACGCATTATTGACCGGTTCGAATCACTAGGCGAATCATTCTGCACGGGATGCCGCTACTGTCTCGAACATTGTCCTGAACAGATTCAGATTCATTTGTACGCCAGTCTATGGGACAAGGTTCGTTTAAAACTGGATGATGAAGCCAGGCGGGTCTATGGCATCTTCACCAGGAAGGATGATCAATGGTTCAAGGGGAAACGGGCCATTGATTGCACTCGCTGCGGCGAGTGTGAAGCACACTGCCCTCAGAGATTACCAATCCGTCAGATACTCGAAAATTGCGACTCCTATTTCGAAAGAAAAGAATGAGAGAAGCGAGGTCCTTACCCCACACGTAAGAGTCTCTCGTTTCTTCTACGCAATCTCAATGCCCCCCTTATAACTATTTTTCTATGCTTTTAGTTGTCTCCAGAAAAAAAGAGAAGTATAATAGTATCAAGTCTTAATTCCGAGCTAACTTGATGTATCCAGGATGTATGACAAATCTTATAATTATGAAAAGTCATTGTTGAGCAAAATGCCTATCCAGCAAAGTAGGAGGGAAATCATGAAAAAATCGAGAGTTGTTTTTTCTTTATTCTTGTTGTGGACGGTGTGTGTATCGGGTGAGGAAATCGAGAAATCGGTTATCGCGAAGCCGTTGAGTTTTACGGACAGGTTGGTGGCCCAGCAGGCTGTCGAACGCGTCTATTACCAGCACCGCATCTGGCCCGAGACGAATAAGGAGCCCAAGCCATCCTTCGAACAAGCCGTATCCGAGAAACTGATTCGGGCCAAAGTCGAGAGATATTTGAAGCAATCAGCCCTCCTTGAGGACTATTGGCATGTTCCGTTGACGGGACAGAAGCTGCAGGCTGAAATGGAGCGGATGGTGCAGCGTTCGAAGGACCCG
Source organism: bacterium (assembly GCA_016934675.1). Classification (GTDB taxonomy): domain Bacteria; phylum CSSED10-310; class JAFGSJ01; order JAFGSJ01; family JAFGSJ01; genus JAFGSJ01. The sequence continues at coordinate 2,556 of JAFGSJ010000124.1, forward strand.
GCCACTCTTCGTGAACTATTTCTTGCCTTGGGAAACGACCCGTATGTCATTGCGGAATGTCTGGTCCGGCCGGTCCTAGCTGATCGACTCTGCCGTGACCTTTTCGCCTTTGATACAGACATTCATGCATCATTGAAACAGAAAGTCGAGCAGATCGAACAAGGATTGACTCCGGAAAACTTTCTGATCATTGATGCGGGCCAGGTCCGTGAAATCCGTCTGGTTCTTGATGATGTTGTCGATGATAGTGAATCGGCCCAAGAGCGATTTTTAGATGGTTTCGCTCAAGCGCAGGCTGATCTGGCTGAACATGTGGACCGGCATACTTTCCAAAAAACCGTGTCTGCTTTTCCGGGAGAAACGAATGAAATCGTCTGGAATGAGGAAAAGTATGCGTTTATTTTCAGGCTGACGATTCGGCATGATGCGAATGAATTTCACGGTGCAATGCGTCTCTTGAACAAGACGGATTTCAATGCCTGGTTTGCTCAGGAATCGGGGCATTACTCTCTCGATATTCGAGATACAGGTATGTTTTCGTATAATCTTGTGACACCTAAAACTGTAAGTGGGACATTCTTACCTGACAGTTGGGCTTCAGATCCGTATGTGCCTGGAGCGAGAACTGCTCACAAAGCAGTCTGGACCGGGACGGAGATGATCGTTTGGGGAGGAGTAGACAGTTCAAGTACCTATTTATCGGATGGGGGACGTTACAATCCCGTGACCGATTGCTGGCAACCAATGTCCACAAGCAATGCTCCCTCAGGCAGGGCTCTGTTTTCATCCATTTGGACCGGTTCGGAGATGATTGTCTGGGGAGGACATTATTATTGGGCGGCATCAGGTATAAATCTGGAGACCGGGGGCAGGTATAATCCGAATTCCGACAGTTGGTCAGCAACGTCGACGCTCGATGCGCCGCTGCCTCGTTGTAATCATACCGCGGTTTGGACTGGCGAGGAAATGATCATCTGGGGTGGTCAAGGTGAAACTTCTAATTTTAATGACGGGGCGATCTATGATCCGAGTAACGATTCCTGGCGAGCGATAAGCACGACAGACCCTGATACGCCGGGGCAACTCGTTCTTCCAAGCGCAATCTGGACCGGAACTGAAATGATCGTGTGGGGATATATGTCTCTGACGCCATCGGGTGGCAGATATAATCCGGAAACAGACACCTGGGTCAGTGTCAACAATACCGATCCGGACAGACCCTGTTGGCGTTCGTATAATACAGCCATCTGGACGGGTACGGAGATGATCATCTGGGGAGGCTACACGTCAGGCGGACCATTAAACGACGGTGGGCGTTATAATCCCGATACGGACTTGTGGCAATCCATGGACTCCAATTATGCTCCTTCCCCGAGACATTTCCATTCATCTCTCTGGACAGGTTCCTCCCTGATCGTATGGGGAGGATTGACCACAGAGGGTCATGAAAGCAATATTGGAGGTTTGTACAATCCGACCCTGAATTCGTGGACTGCCCTTAATCCTGAAGTTAGTCCCTGTTCGCGATGCGTCCATACGGCAGTCTGGACCGGCGAGGAGATGATCATCTGGGGAGGACGGTCGGATGATGGTATGTATCTGTCTGATGGCGGTCGTTTTAATCCTCATAAAGTTGCACCTGCCTGGATAGAGATGAATCAGGCCGATGCCCCCGAAGCCCGTTATCGTCATTCAGGGATTTGGACCGGGACAGAACTGATCATCTGGGGGGGCAGCAACGCCAGTAGTGGTGAATTCAACACCGGTAGTCGATATACTCCCAGTACCGATAGCTGGATCGCGACCGAGATACTGGATGCACCGCATGTGCGTTCTGCTCATACGGCGATCTGGACCGGGTCGGAGATGATCGTCTGGGGAGGTTATTATTTTGATGGCGCTACGATTTGTCTCAATACGGGTGGACGCTACGATCCGCTGACTGACAGTTGGGTGGCGACCAGAATACTTGCAGCACCATCGGGACGTCATTCACACGAGGCAGTCTGGACCGGGTCGGAGATGATCATCTGGGGGGGCTATCCGACTTCGACAAATACGGGCGGTCTGTACGATCCAGATACGGACTTCTGGACGAGCACAAGCACGCTGAATGCTCCTTCCGGTTGTTATTATTCCTCGTCTGTCTGGACCGGGTCCGAAATGATTATCTGGGGGGGCTATCCCTACACCAATACCGGTGGAATATATGATCCAGTCGGTGATGTTTGGACAGCGCTGGATACATCCAGTGCACCCTCAGAGCGTCGGCATCATACTGCAGTCTGGACCGGTGAGACCATGATTGTCTGGGGAGGGCGATATGGTAACACACTCTACAATTCAGGCGGGATATACAATGTGGCTACTGATAGCTGGACTGCGACCAACCAAAGCGATGCTCCTTCGCCTCGCGGTTACCATGAGGGAATCTGGACGGGATCCGAGTTATTGATCTGGGGTGGCTGGTATTATGAAGGCGGGTCCGAATATTATCTCAACACCGGTGGGCATTACGATCCCTCAATAGACAGGTGGAAATCAATGCCGACCCTGGTAGCGCCATCACCACAGTATTATGCCGCTTCTGTCTGGACCGGCTCGGAAATGCTGGTCTGGGGTGGATATGGGAATGATGTGTATTACAATACCGGTGGACGCTATAATCCGGGATATGGCGAATGGTATTCTCTGGCAAGTAGTGAAAATACATATCTGGACTATGATCATACTGCAATCTGGACCGGCTCGGAAATGCTGATTTGGGGAGGTTGTCTCAGATCATCTTTCGATTTACCCGGTGCAAAATATGATCCAGCAGAGGATAATTGGTCCGAATTGGCCAAAACAGGGGCCCCCATAGTGAGTGCACGACATAGCGCTATCTGGACCGGTTCCGACATGATCGTCTGGGGTGGATATAGTTATGAATTGGATGATTGCCATAATGAAGGCGGTCTGTATAATCCACTGACGGATGAATGGCTGTTGAGCGATACAGGTAATGCTCCTGAAAAAAGAGACAATCACACCGGCATCTGGACTGGTGAGAAAATGATTATCTGGGCGGGATCGCCCACGAGAACCTCATATCTTAATACCGGCGGGCAATACATACCTTCGACAGATTCATGGTCAGCGACATCGGTCCTCGACGCACCCAGTGAACGTTGTTTGCATACGGCAATCTGGGCTGAAAATACAGAACCGGCTTATGCCCGGATGATAATCTGGGGAGGCGGCCCGTTCACGGGCAATAATGGCGGTAGTTATGATCCGGTCCTGGACACGTGGTTTCCCTTGGCAACAGCCAACCAGCCGACACGAACATTGTATCATACAGCAGTCTGGACTGGTGAGGAGATGCTCATCTGGGGTGGAACAGACGGCTCACAGGAGTATAATCAGGGGGGGCGTTATGATCCGTTTGGGGATGCTTGGACACTCATGAGTACAGAGAATGCACCCTCAGGAAGAGATAGCCATTCTGCGGTCTGGACGGGGACGGAAATGATTGTATGGGGCGGCACCATCTCGGGGGGTGAAAAAGCAGGACCTGCTCGAAGTGAAATGGTTGAGGGCGGTCGATACTCATTGAGTTCCGATTCCTGGGCGATGGTGCCCACTCTGGATGCGCCTCAAATACGGCACGATCATTCCGGTCTGTGGACCGGTCAAGCCATGCTCATTTATGGTGGCATTTCATCTTCGACTCTGGGCATCTTCTATCCGAATACCGGGCCCACCTCGACACCCGACATTCTGAATGAAGATGACACTCTGATTTTGACCGAACCAGCAGCATCGGTATTACGTCTTTCCCAGAGTTTGCCCCTGTCCTGGTTTGATGATTTTGAAGGCGAGGAGCAGTGGACAGGCAGCGGTGAGTGGCTTTGTTTCGATGATCTGTCATGCGGCGAAGTGCCCGGCTATTATTCGGCTACGCACGCATATTATGCCGGTGACGATACTCTGTGTAATTATACCAATATTAACGGCGAGATTGTGCTCTTTACACAGGACCATATCCTGGTAAAACTCGAGGCTGACGATCGGGTCTTGTTGACCTGCCGCTATTTTTTGGCGACCGATTCGCTCAAAGGCGATGGGGCTCGAATCCGGGTCCGCCGTCAAGATACCACGACATATATTACTGTGGCAGAAGATCAGACCCATTGGTCAGGTTATCCGGTCGAACCGTTGAACGATGACTGCACCGGCTGGGAGACTGTCACAATCGATCTTTCTCAATTCATAACCTTTAATGCTACGGACCCAAACAATGCCGTTCGGATCTACTTCAATTTTAAGGCTGATTCCGTGGATAATGATGCCCTGGGTTGGTTGATTGACGATGTATCGCTGGGACATCCGCGGGGTGATGGAAGCAATCCGACGACCACGACCTCCTATCATGATCAATGGGACCAGGCCTCTTTCGAGTGGGACCTGAACAGCGACGGTTTGACAGATAATCCGGACCCGAGTACACCTTTCTGGGAGATCGAACAGGCCCAATTGTCGAGTTATGGTCTGGACCAACCCGGCGATTATCCACTTGAACTGACCGTGATCGATCTGCTCGGACTCGAAAACAGCGAGTCAGTTATCCTGCATGTCATAGACGGGGTCTCGCCCACAGTCGAAGTCATTGTCCCCAATGGCGGTGAATCGTGGGTCTATTCACCTGATGCTGCGGACCGCAACTCACATGTCCTTGTCTGGGAAGCGGCGGACAACAATGAAATCAGCCGGATTAAGCTCTCATATACCACGAATTATATCGGGACTGAAACGATCTGGACCTGTATCGCCGACTCGACCGATGACGATTGCCTGGCGGAGGGCTTATTGGAAACCGATACGAGTTATCTGTGGCAGATGCCCACGGCCGCGGAAGCCCAAGCCGATGGGCAGACATTTCCTTCGTCCGAATGCCGGATCAAGGTCGATGTCTGGGATATTTCGAACAATACTGTGGCCGATATTTCGGACAATAATTTCTATATCGTTCAACCGACCACGACCGGGATCATGACGCTCATACTCTGGAATTCGGACCGACTCTGCCAGAGTTACGATTATCCGGTCCATCCGGATTGCGAGTGTGGGAGTTGGTCAAGCGACAGCGATTGCTCGTTGACAGCGGACATGCACGCCAAATTGACCGAACTGGCCGATTACAGCAAGGTAGCCGGGATAGTGCTCGATCTCGATGCGGTCACGGATATACGCACGGCGTATAGCGCCTGGGATGCCACCGCACTCGACCCAGCCGAGGACAATGTGGACGCAGCCAATGCCTTGGCCCAGGCGATCAGGACCTACATTCTCGAACAACTCGAAACCTATTCCAATGCCCGTTATCTGATTCTGGTAGGTGACGACCATCAGATTCCTTTTTACCGTATGGAAGATGGGACTACATTCTATCCCGAGAACCTTTATCCGGCCGAAGTGGGATTGACCGCTTCCACGCCGGTCCGGGCAGCCCTGTTGGCCGGCACGAGCGGCTACTTCCTGTCCGATAATTATTATACGGAAATCTCCCCGGAAATGACCGGGCTATCGAGTCCGCATGACCTGCTTTATTTGAACGATCTGTCCATAGGTCGATTGGTCGAGACGCCCACTCAGATAACCGATGTGATCAATACGTACCTGTCACAAGGTGGTCAAGTCAATGTGTTCCCCACGGAAGGCAGCGATCAGGTGCTGGTGACCGGCTCTGATTTTCTGTATGACTCGGCTTTTGCCATAAAGAGCGAATATGTTTCCAAGGATTTCACAGAGGGGACCAACCTTGAATGTCTGCTCGAGGACAAGGACAACCCGGATACGGGAGATCCTTGTCTTGATGAAGGATTCACACCGGTTGATCTCGAGACACGTTTACTGAGCGGGACCCGCAACAAGATCAACAATATCAATACGCATGCCAATCACTTTTCTTTTGCCGCATCGGAGCCTGCGAGCGGTAATCAGATACTGTATTGCACGGACCAGAGTTACGATCCCATCTCCTGTCATTCTTCAGACATGGTCAATCATGCCGGTATGTTGACCGGGAGTCTGCTCTATACATCAGGCTGCCATTCCGGACTGGTTGTACCGTCGCTCGAACCGCTAGCCCTCGACCTGCCCGAGCTCATGAGTATGAAAAAGAATGTTGCCTACGTTGCCAATACCGGTTATGGCTGGGGCTTACTGCAGGGGCGCGGCCTGACCGAGAAACTGATGGAGTTTCTGACCGATGAACTGCTGGATAATGACTCGATCTCGATTGGACGGGCCCTGGCCGAAGCAAAGCGTCACTACTACCTCGAAGTCAAACGCTACGATGTCTTCGACGAGAAGGTGCTTCACGAACTGACCCTGTTCGGCATTCCCAATTACCTGGTCGTCACCGATCTTGACAAGGCCGCGGACCCGATCGGGTCCCTGCCCCGTCCGGATGGGCCTGAAAGTGGCTGTGCTCAAGGTATTTGTCTGACGAAACATCTGACTCGGGCTGACCAGAAAGCGGATTTGCCGGTCGGGGTGACCGAACTCGAATTGAACTTCGCTTTCGGTTCGGAGACATATACCGAGGTCGAAACACCCAAGGGCAGTTACTATACACTGAACGGCAAGGCTTCCGGTGAAGTCGGCGATGCAATCCAACCGCATTTCAGTTATGATTCGAAGCTGTCCGGGACCAATGCCCATGGTGTGCTGTTCGTATCCGGGACCTATTTGTCCGAGGCTTCGTTCGATCCGGTAGTGGCAGAGCCGGTATCGACGAATGTATCCGAAGGTGAGGGTCCGCTACCGCTGGTCAGTGGTTTCACTCCCTGTATCCGGGTGAGTTATGGGAGTTCCGGGGGATCGGCTCAGAAGGCTGCCGGTGAGGAGGGTTATACCAATATGATCGTCCATACCGGTCTGTTCCATAGTGCGACGACTACACAGGACCATTTCGACCAGATGTCCTTTATTATTTACTATTCGAACGAGAGTGACATCACCCCCCCAACCATAACCGATCCCGGTTCGAGTGGCTTCCACACTCTCGAAGATTATACCGCTCACTTCAGCGTGACGGTTACGGATGTCTCCGGGGTTTTCCGCGTCCTGGTAACTTACCTCGATGATCTCAATTCCGCCTGGCACTCGATGGATTTGACCTATTATGTCGCCTCGAACACCTGGCAGGGCGATCTCACTTTACAGGGCTCCATTATCTACTTTGTTCAGGCTGTCGATAACGCGGGTAATGTGGGTATGTTGACCGAATCCGGGCCCGATCTGAATGGTGGCGATCCACCTGTGCCGTATGGCTCGACCTGGACCGGACCCAAAACCTATGGTATCGAGCTGCTCGATAGCGATAGTGATGGACTGCCTGACGCTTATGAACTGCTTCACGACTGTCTCGATCCTGAAATCAGTGATGCGGGAGCCGATCCGGATTATGACTATCTGACCAATCTCGAAGAGTTTTTGCTGAAGAGCCTGCCCTGTGAGGCAGATACGGACGGCGGCGGTGATAATGACGGGTCCGAGCAACATAATGGACGCGATCCCTTGAATGAAAACGGCGATAAGCAGATTACCATCCACATGAGTAAGGACGCGACCACCTGCATAATAGACTGGGCGGATGAATACGGCGAAAACGGTATTATCGATGGTTACTATTATGTGTATCGTTCTGACAAGCCTTATTTCAGTCCAACGGACCTGGTTTATGGACCTTTGGCTGATGGCGTCACCAGTCAATCAGATCCTGGTCCTTCGTGCGATCCCTGTTTCTATAAGGTCTGGAATTACGAGTACGACATCTATCCTCCCGAGGTCACCGTGGTAATGCCTGGCAGTCAACCGGCCGGTCAAACCGCAACGGTATCCATCTTCGGCGATTACTTCAGTGCGGGGGCCAGGGTAACTTTCTGCGGGATGAACGCCACAAATGTCACGGTCGAGAGTGCCAATAAAATCGTATGTACCACACCTGCTCTGTCCGCGGGCAGTTGCGATGTCACAGTCATTAATCCCACGCTCCAGCAGGGCACATTAACTGACGGATACCTCTATTATTGAAAATATGTTATGAGAAGGTCTGTCCCTGTTCTTATAGGTATCATTCTTATTGAGTGACGGTCAGCCTAACTTGCAGATGACGAATGAGGGCTCTATTATAGCACCTGAGATTCGCAAAAAAAACTCGAACAGAAAGGTCCCGCTATGTATGTTCTGTTTACTCATCCTTTCAGCTACTATTCTCGTTGTTTCTTCATTTTATTGCTATTACCAGTCATTCTTGTCATAGACATGTCATGTTCAAAATCAGAAACAACTCTGACCACGGCAACACCCCAAGTCGAGATCAATGCGCTGCCTTCGACACCCGAGCAAAAGGCCCAGGCAGCTCTGGCCCAGGGTAAATGGAAGGAAGCGGAGCAGCTTTATAAAGAAATGATCGAAAAAAGTCCAAAAAACCAACAATTGCTGTATAATTTAGCCGTGATCTACGACGAGCAGCATCAATATGCCAAAGCCAAGGAACTCTATGAGCAACTGCTGAAACTCGATCCGAACGATGCTCATTCATGGGGCGGACTGGGTTGGATCGAGTTTAAACTGAATAACTATCACAAGAGTCTCGAGTTGAGTCAGAAGGCGATCGAGTTGGCTCCGGACTTAGTACCAGCCTGGCTCAATATCGGTCTGGCCAACATCGCCCTCGAACGACTCGAATTGGCCATGGTGGCCTATGAGAAAGCTGCTTTTCTCGATAAACAGGGCCGGCATAAAAACGACGCCATCAACGATTTGAACGAATATCTGCGTGAAAACGCCACTGCGTCGCCTCTGGGTTATTTCGCTCTGGGCTATTATTATAAGATGTCGGGCATGCGGTCTTTTGAAAAGGTCTGTTTTCAGAATTTTCTTGAACAGGTCACCAACAGTACCTTTCGTCAAAAAGCCGAGTCCTTTTTAAAAGAAATAGAAGAATGGGAAAAGAACAATCCTCCGAAACTGGAGCAGCCTGAAATCAAAACAAGCCCAAGTCCCGATCCTACTTCGGGCAAATCCTGATCATCTGTTGTTTTCAAAAAAGTACCGATCTGTTCGCCTGGTTTTTACCTGTCCAAAGATTGCAGGGCAGGGTCCTGGGCCAGTATGGATTGCACAAAACCCGGATTGAGCAATTTGGCTTGGGCCAGTTTTTTGCGAGCATTCGCCTGGTCACCCTGCATACTGAATAAACGGGCCAGGTAAATTTTAATGGAAACGTTTTGCGGGTCTAGTTGTTCCGCTTTTTCGAGAGAACTCAGAGCTTCATCGAAACGACCGCCAAAAATGTAAGCTTCTCCCAGATTGAACAACACCTGGGGCGATTCCTGCTTTTGTACAATCGTTTCATAGGCTTCGATCGCCTCACCGATTCTGCCAAGTTTCAAGTAACAATTCGCCCGTAACGGACCGTGCTCGATAAGGTCAGCTCCGGCCTCGATGGCTGCAGTAAGTTCTCGGAGTGCGTCCTCGTATTGGGCCTGCTCAAAATAAATCTGGCCCTTGAGCACTCTGAATTTGACTTCATGCGGGTCCTGTTCCAAAGCCCGGTCGATATATGCCATGGCCTTGTCACGCTGACCGGAGGCAAAAAAGCAAAAGGCCAAATCTGCCAGAACGCTCGAATTTGCATTTCCCAGGGCTTCGCTTTCAAGCAGCAAGACCATGGCCTTGTCCAGCTCTCCGGCTGTGAGTCGGATCGAACCCAGTTTATGTAGACTATAGGCCAACTGCATCCGGGCAAAGCGGTTGTCGGGCACTTTCTCGTATGCTTGACGAAAAGATTTTTCGGCCTCGATAAATTGGTGGTTCAGGAAGTCCTTCTTGCCCCGCACAAGTAATCTGCCCAGATCATAGCTTCGAGTGAAGAGGTCTGCCAATCCCTCTGATACAGACGTTGACCTGATTAACGTACCGGGAAAAAGGCCCATGACCCGATCGAGTAATTCGATATTTCTCGCCGTGGTGCTGATTACATGGGCTTTGGGCGCATGATACTCGAGCAGGGGATGTGTGTCAGAGTTGAGAGGAATCGTATCGGGTATGATCGTATTCTCGGGGGTGAGATAGGTAATAAATGAACTGAGAACACTGGCCACATCCGGCATACCTATTTCTTGGAGACCCTGTGCAACAGATGGAATGGACATCCGTTTCTCGATTTCTTCGAGCACAAAACCGGGTTCCTCAAGATAACCGAGCAAAATAGTGTCGATCGAAGTATAAAAGACAAGAACATAGGGATAAACCTGATGAAATGTTTTGATGACCATCTGGTAATCTTCAGGAAAGAGTTGGTACAGGGGCAGATATTGGCACATGCAACCGCCGGGTTTGAGACGATGGGATGCATTGAAAAAATGTTCATAGGTATAGAGATTGGCTGCGCCGCCGACCAGAGGCTCGAATGGATCAGATGTGATGATATCATATTTTTCCTTGGTCAAAAGCAGATAATTACGACCGTCACCGATCTTGATCTCGAGCCGCGGGTGCTTGACAATATGACCGTTCGACTCACCAAACAGGGCAGCGACATGCCTGATCTCAGGCTCGATCTCGACGCAATGAAGCACATCGAGCGGATAGGTCCCCAAAGCGCCAAGGGTAATGCCGGCCCCAAGACCAATGTTGACTGCTGAACGGGGGTCTCGACTGAATAAAACAGGCAAATAACCCATCATCCGTTGAAGGCGCATATCATCAATCTGGGTCGAGGCCTCGACCTTACCATCGATAAAATAGAGAATATGGGTCCCGACATCACGCACCGAGGCCGTCGATGAAATCCCCTCTCGATAGAAGATCAATTTTTGCTTGTTCAGACTATGTTGCAGATTGATCTCGCCCTGCTTGTCGAAATAGAGCTGCGGATTGAAATATACCCCGAGTGAGACAATCTCTTTTTGCCAACCCGGAAAGAAAACAACTATGAGTACTACCAAGGGTATAATGACTGCAAATGCCTTGAGACCCTGTTTCAGGACCGAGTGTCTGAAAACGAGCGATAATCCGCAGGCCATGAGTAAAAGCAGGACTGCGACGAGCCGCAAACCCGCTTCCGTGCCCATAAACGGGATGATGATAAAACCAGCCAGAACAGAACCAAGGATCGATCCCAATGAATTGACCGCATAGAGCAGGCCGACCTTATGCCCGAGCACTCGCAAATCATCAATAACGAGTCGGCTTACGACAGGAAACGTAGCCCCAAACAATAATGCCAGTGGGAAAAGTATCAGCACGGAAATAAAAATCTTGATAAGAATAAAACTCGACCAGGAAAAACCGATCATTTTAATCGCATACAGAAAAAGATAGGGCAGATAGGTTGTCACGAACATGCCCAGCAGGACCAGCAATCCCAAAACGGATTGCAGCGTTACGAGCAATCGAACCATGGTCTTCTTATGATTGACTCGCGAAACAATCAACCCGGAGATACCGCCCCCCACGGCAATACCGCATAAAAAAATACCCAGCATGACCGTGAACGAATAAGTAGTCGATCCGAAAACCAGCAGTAGTATTCGACTCCAGATCACTTCTATTGCCAGTGCACAAAAGCCCGAAAGAGCAAAAGAAAAGATGATCAGTCGTGAGACCAGGGGAGGAAAAGCATCTGAAGAGGGAAGTTCCTCAGCAATTTCAGATGCCCGGGCCTGACCGGACGATCGACTGAGCAGAAAGGCGATTGATCCGGCTAACAGATTAATACAGACTGCCACAAGTGAGGTTTTTAACAAACCGTAACCCGGGATAAGGACAAAACCGGCCCCAAAAACACCCAGGACCGCTCCAAACGTATTGACTAAATACAGGAACCCGAGCCAACGGGCCAAACCGGGAAGCTTGACAATAAACACATCGCACAGGACCGGCAATGTCCCCCCCATCAGGGTCGTAGGCACCAGCAGGATCAAAAATGAAATGGTAAATCGGGACACGGTCAGGAAAACCGTATGATCACCGCATAATTCATACAGAAGTGCATATATGCCTAACGAACTGTTACTCAGGTAATACACTCCCATGGCTGACAGACCGATCAGCAATTCGAGCACTGCGTAGAGTTTTAAAGGGTTCTGGATCCGGTCCGCCCAGCGACCAATCAGATAACTGCCCAGGCTCAACCCGGCCATGAATGCCGCCAACACGGTGCTGATTGCGTAGACGGTATTCCCAAAAACGAAACCGAACAGCTTGACCCAGATGACCTCATAAATCAATCCGGCTGCACCGGAAAGCAGAAAAATCGCTAAAATAGTTGTCCGTATCTTCTTGGATACCATGTCCCCTCACTTCCTTCCCCTATAAGCGTTAGAGCATATCACTATCATCCGGAATTTCCGGTTTAGTATAGTTTAAAATCAAGAAATTACAAGCTCTTTGCCCTCATTGAACAAGGGGGAACGAACACGATTTCTTTTTGACTCGTTAAGATTTTTAGAAGCAATGAATGCGTGAACCGGACAACATCATTCCCATGGAAATGCTTTCAAATGAATTTGCCAGCCAACTTTCAGAACTGACTTTTTTTTGCCGAACATAAAAAAAACCTTGACAGAAAAAAAAGCCTATGTTATGTTCAGGTCAAGATCACAATCGTAGGTTGGATATGGATGCAGACAAAATCATAACAAAATCATCGCGTGTAGGAGGTCAGACCGACAGTAAATTTTCTCATTTTTTTTGGAAAAAGTGTTGTTTTTTTGGAAAAAGGTCATTATAATTAGACCCAAGGGACAGTAGAATGGCGTGGATTAAGTCTTGGAAAAAGGCTTTCATTTTAAAAGTAACATCAAGATAACGAAAGGGGGTTGATACCGAGAATGCATTGTGGTTTATGGTTATAATGTAGCATTTCCTCAACACTCATAACACGAGAAGGAGGTTTTGAATGAGGAAGAAACACCTATTGCTGATCGCTGCTTTCTTATTAATAGGCACGGTAGCGTTCGCATCGAACATGGGTTTTAAGGTTTCCATCCATTGCGGGGATGGGTCCGCCATGCAAACCTGGTTTTCGCTGCCATACAATGTCAGCTATTCTTTGGCTTCTGCGATTCGGACCGACATCATCAATGGTGGCGGAACGTGCAATGCTGTATATAGGTGGGATTCAGCCAATGATACTTTAGTATATTATGTTCGTGGGGGCACGGATTTTTCGATCGATCCAACCCAAGCTTATATGGTAGTAACTACATCTACATTTGACTGGGTCGTAGTCGGTTCCCATGATCCGGCTGGGGTAGTTACCGTTGATGTATCCGGAACTGCAAATCAAACATGGATTTCAGTCCCGTATCATGCAACAAGTACGACCGCTTCTGCTTTGAGAACTGAAATGATCGCTGATGGAGTAAACGTTAATTCTGTTTATAAATGGGATGCTGCTAATGATACTTTAGTTTATTATGTCCGTGGTGGAACAGACTTCAATATTACGCCTGGCATGGGTATCATGGTTGTATGTGCTGAAACGACTGGTACTTCCTGGACACCCGCTCATTATTGATTTCATTGAAGGAGAAGGAGGAAAAAGATGAAAAAAGCTCTTCTACTATTGCTTGTTGTTGGTTTTTTTGTACCCAGTATTAGTTACGCAGCCTGTGGTACAGCTACTCCGATAGGATCTACTTATCACAGAATAGACGGTCTGGGCAATGATTGTGGTGTTCGGACAAATGTCAGAACACTATATTATGCTTGGACCTATGATAGCGGTAATTTATACTATCCCAATAATGGCACATTTAGCTCCAATACTTGGTTGCTGTGCTATGATTACGGTGGTACGATTTATTGGCAGATGAATGGTGATTTTGCCATTGCCGGAAATATTGGTTGTCCGATCCCACAGTATGGCGATGAGGGCATTCAGATTATTTCCTATGATGCTGATCCTGCGACTGCCGATAATGATGTAACATTTGCAGTAATTGGATCCGATGCCTGGGTAGCCCGGTACGATTTTGATTCAATTACAGAAGGTCTTCTGGATGGTCAGGGCGGTAATTCTATCGTTCCGTTACAGCCTATCCCGCAAGTCGTCGTTGGAGGTTGTACCGGCACGGCTGCCCCCTGGACTGTTGAACTGACCTGGACGGAACCACTTCACACATCATATGATACTGGTGCTGCAAGTGAGTACATGTATGGTTATCGGCTTTACTATCAGGTTCTTCCCTGGGACCAGTTAAGTGGTCTGCCCCCGACAGTTCCGACCTCGAATGAGACCGGTTGGACATTGCTGCCGGCTGGAAACCTCGTGGCGGCAGGCGCTGGTGGTGCTACCATTCAATTGGATGGTACCGTGGGTCCCACGATCAACCAGGTCATGTTCTTTGCTTTGGCTGTTGTTGGTGCCGGTTCAGAAGGGGCTACACCTTTCCAAACCGGCTTTGTCGGCCGCAGCTCATTGAATGCTCTGGGACCCTTGCCTGGTAGTGATCCAGGTGCGATCACCCTGATCAGCTTTGGTGCGGATTCTATCAACGGCAAAGCCCATATTTCCTGGGAAACCGGATCAGAAGTCAATACTGCCGGTTACAATCTCCTGAGGTCCGATTCCATGGCTGGCCTGAAGTTTAAGGTCAACGATGCCTTGATTCCTGCCCAGGGTAGTGCCGGTTCCGGTGCCGCATACCAGTTCGTTGATAACACTGTCAATGCTGGCAACACCTATCTGTATTGGCTCGAAGAAGTCGAAAACAACAGCGAAAAGACCACCTATGGTTCAGTCGGTGTGACTATCCAAGCCGGGAAACTCGTTCCCAAGAGAGGCGTTCCCCGCAATTAGTTTCGACTTTTCTTAGATTCGTAAAGGGCGTTTCCCACGAGGAGACGCCCTTTTTATGTACACAATAAAGACCTAGAATGTTTGTTCTTCTGCATCTCGTGAAAAGATCACAGTTCGTCTCCCCACGATGAATAAATGATTAACTATAATCGCATCAAAAATAACTGCGAGTCACCTCATACAAAACTCAACAATGGGAACGCTACATATTACCCTCTTGATAGAAATGAGAGACCGCAAGCATGATCTTTTGAAATGTTAATAGATGCTGAAATACCACATACTCTCACTCTCTCACCTTGATTGGGCAGCTACGCAGCCCGGATCAACAGCATCATTATTCCCCAGGCTGAAGCCAGGGGCTTCGGACATACGTTACCGCTGCTACGCAGCGTTCTACATGTTCCGATCACATCTGGCCATTTCAAGGCATTTTTGCCGCAAAAAGTGAGAAGACACCTTGTAGTAAGCATAGATACTCCTCCGATCAGGAGAGTTTTCCCTTTCGAATGCTAAGATTTTTCTCTCAGAATTGCTCATGACCAAGCATAACACATCCTAAAATCCTATCATGATTAGGTAAACGTGGAACTACGAACCATTGTACCAAGCTGTGTGATAACTCTGATTGGGGTACAAACGTTCGTAGTTCCCACTTCAGTGGGGCCCTTTGATGTTGAACGGGAAAAAGCCCACGTAAACGTGGAACTACGAACCATTGTACCACGGTGCGTGATAATCCTGATTGGGGTACAAATGCTCGTCGTTCACCCATATGGTTGTGTATAAACATGAGCCTATGAAGGTGGTGCCGCTAGCCCCAAGCCTCCGTGGCTGCCGCTTTGCAGAGAATGAAACCAAGGGGGGCCAGCCAACATTTCAGATTTGAAAAAAGTAAAGAGTACAATCGTCCTTCTTCACTCTCCGCATTACGGCTCGACAAGCGACAAAAATGGCATGTCGAGACGAATCATCCGCAAAGGTGGACAATATAAAAGTCGAAAAAAAATTCACCTGCTCCATCTGGGCTAATGATCAGGGGCAGGTGGGGCTACTGTCTTTGGAATAGATAATGGGATCGAAACAGGTTTCATCCGGAGTGAAGCCAGCACGTTCTATCCCATCGCTATCCTTACCCCAACTGCTCTCGACGACATAACTCCAACCATACGGGTCGTAAATTTCGAAATATCTGCCAATTACCAGAAAAAAGAGGTCATACTCTGGTAGAGAGGTGGTTACCGGATCGTTCTGATAACAAATCGTCTCCTCTTGTTCAATCGTATAGCTCGAGACATTTTCCAATCGTCCGAGCACAATATGGTAACCTTCTGCGGGACAGGTTGTACTATCCCAGTCAATCTCGAACATATCGTCAAGCTTGGTTGCCCTGACCGGTTCGGAGGGTGCGGTCCCATCCGGGGCCGGAAAGACAGGATAGTAATGATAATAACAATTCGCTGCCCGCCCGACAAAGGCGGATTCATACAAAGACTCGCCAGCGGTCGAGCTGTGCGCTATACCGACCACGCGGAGGGCAAACCAGAGAGCTTGATTATGCACTTGTATCGAGTTCATGGTAACCGTCGCCCCGCCTGAACCATAAGAGACCAGGTCTCCTCCATCGACGAGCGTCCAGCCCGTCTCATTGGATGTGGGTGGTGTATCATCGTCAGTCAGTGCGTAGTATACTCTGTAGCCATAAGTATAAGGCCCATGGGAACCGACCCCGAATGAGTTGTATGCAGGTTCGGACCAGGAGAGTTCTACTTGATAGGGGGGGACCGAACCTGAGATTGATCCAATAGTAACTGATGGGATGGATTGCAGGGGCACGCAGCAGGGGCCTCCACCCAAAGTTCCGGTTATGCCGTCGGTAATCTGATCGAAATCAAACTTGGACGTGGCCACATTCCAGGGGACACCCAGCACGGCAAACGTGACATCATTATCCGCTGTGCTCAAATCATTATCATAGGACACGATCTGGACATGGTCAGTGGTCAAGTCGAGCGGACATCCGGTCACACCATTGCTGCACCAGTCACCGGCAGAATACCAGAACCCCTCTCGGTTGATGAACCAGACCTCGCGGTCATAGGTCCCATTGTCAAGAGGGTCTTCGTCATAGTCATACGCATAAAAAATGGACTTGATCGACTCGAGGGGCGCTCCATCAGGAATACCCATGATATAATGATAATCATGTGAGCCAAAAGCATGAGGAACAATACATTGTGCCTGGGCTGAGTAGATTGGAGCCAGTATGCACAGGCTGCAGATGAGAATTATCGATGCCGTTTTCATATTTTTCCCCTCCTTCATTCCGCTGACACTTCAGGTGTCCAGACACCTGCTGCACCGATGGTGACTGCCACGCTATAACCGGGCTCGAGATCGAAGTTCGTGCCGGCCCGAGCTGATTCGTAAAACGTACAGTCATCTGTGTCAGGGTTCCATTTATAGACCCGGTTGACCGGGATACCATCGGCAATCAATTCATCTTTCAAGTCGGCTGCGGTCAAAGATGTACTGTTATAGGGCAAAGACAGCCAATTCAGATTGTGACCGCCGGAGACCTCGAGGGGCACCGATACACTCGGGTCATGTTCTCCGACGACAGTCCAGGAAAAATCCTCCTCGCCTCCTATCACTATTCCATAACCGATACCGGGGATTATCGAAAAATTGTTTCCACCACGAACATAATATTCAAGTATATCACTCGCCGGTATCCAATGGTATACTCGATCACACGTTCCGCCCTGGCTAATAATATCGTTTCTGATATCCTCCGCATCGAGCAAATCGGTTTCATAGGGCAGGGCAATCCAGGTAAGATTGCTATTACCAGAGGTTTTCAATACGATAGTATATGTCTCTTTCTCCTGGGCACAAAGCACCAGGGCGGAAAGTAGCACTACACAGCACAGGACCACAACACAGAGAACGATTTTTTGTTTGAACATGGACCTCCTCCTGGAAAATGTATGGGTATGTATCTTTTATAAATATCATATTAAGTATAAAGAGAAGAAAAAGAGATGTCAAAAGAAATCGCAACAATGTGGAGTAAACACGATTGTCGGATTGATCTGTCCTGTTCGGATTTTCAAGTGTCCCCTCTACTCCTTTTGCATCTCAAGGTTTGCGGGCATTGGTAAAAGGAGCAAAGAGGTGCATTTGGGCGAGAATATCCTGTTGACGTTGACTGATATAGGCGGTTGGTTTCGAGGCTGACCAGCGGCAAGGGCTGGGTAGGATGGCGGCCAGGAAGGCGGCCTGTTCGGGTTCGAGTTTTCGGGCCTGAACATGAAAATGGTATAAAGCGGCTTCTTCGGCTCCGAAGATACCCTTACCCCATTCGGCGATGTTCAGGTACAGTTCCATGATGCGCCATTTGGGCATGAACAGTTCGATCAGGGCGGTATAATAAGCCTCGAGCCCTTTTCTGAACCAGTTCCGTCCCTGCCAGAGATAGAGGTTGCGGGCGACCTGCATACTGATCGTACTGGCACCGCGCATCTTTTTACCTTTGGTCGACTGAAAAGTATCGAGGGCTTCCTGGATTTCGACCAGATCAAAACCGTGATGATCCTTGAAACGCTGGTCCTCGGCGGCCATGACTGCTTGCTGCAGGGCCGGTGCGATCCGGGACAACGGTTGCCAAGTGTAGTGGAGGCTTTTCAGTTCGAACCAGCGTTGGACCATAAGCGGTGTGAGCGGTGGGTTGAAGATCGAATAGGCAAAAACCTGAAGCAGAGAAAAAAGAACGATACAGTCGATCAGGAGTAAGACCCGCAGGTACAATCGAGAAAACCAATGCCGTTTGAAGAACCGTGCTTTCTTACGCTTCATCGGGCTTCCCAATTCTCCGACAATCAGGGTTGAGAAATATCGTGACCTGATTGCTCAAACTTTGCATTCCTTTCAACGTCGAAGGTCATAAAAACCCGGTCGTGCCAGATAAGAATTTTTTTATTACAGGCAGGACAGAAGAAGAGTTTACTGTATTTAAGATAGCGCATCCACCATCTGCGTTTGATCCGTTTCAGATTATTATCAGCGCATTCCGGGCATGTATTGGCATATTCATTAAAACTCTGCACGACACTAAACCTCTGGCAGCTCGTTGTATTGAATTCAAAGTATGAAGCTACCATAAACAATATTTCATATTCGATGAAAGGCAAGGACCCGATCCGGAGCTATAGAAGAGGTCGGCCCGCGGTGATGGTTCAATGCATTTCTCATGCTATTATTGAATCAACTGCTGTTCATACTGCTCGTCAGGTGCGACCAATGCTTTACGATAACGGATTTTCTGCAGGTTTTCAGTATCGTTCAGTTGGGTGTAAACCTGTTCGAGTTGATCGATGAACATCAGGTTATCCGGCAGAATCATCAGGGCTGTTTCAAGGTATTGTTTGGCTTTGTGCGGATTGCTGTTGTTGTAATGAGCCCACCCTAGACTGCTGAGCAGAAATGGGTTTTCGTGATCGAGTTCGAGGGCTTGCTCGATCAATGTGATGCCTGTGCTATAATCGTTGCGGCCTTTAATAGCGATATAGCCGAGGTTGTTGAGGACAGTCGGGCTTTGGGGTCTCAGTTGTAAGGCGGTCCTGAAATATTGCTCCGCTTGGTCCCATTCTTCGGCATTGAGTGTCAGGAAACCGAGATGGTTCCAGGACAACAGATGGTGTCGATCGAGACGAACAGCGTTCAGATATGCTTCCCGGGCAGCCGGCGGGTCCCCTTCGTGCTCGGCACAGAGTCCCAACAGATAGAAGACCTGGGCTTTGGGCTGCAATTCGAGGGCATGGACAAGGTGTTTTTTAGCTTCAGCGGTCTGTCCGTGTTCGATCAGAACATCGGCGAATTCGAGCAGGAACCGGGAATTGTCCGGGTCTTCAGCGATGATCGAGTCATAGAGTTCGCAGGCCTGCTCGAATTGATCATTCTGGATGAGGCCGCTGGCCCGCTGTTGTGCATTGAATAGATGGACCTTTTGCTTGGGATCGGACCTGACCAGTTGATCATCCTGCGGCCCTGACTCATCGGTGACAAAATAGCCCAGGGCTTTGAGTTGATCGACCATGGTCCGGTCAACCGAACCCCGATCAATAGAATGGAAACGTTCATCGGTCAACATGGCTGTCAATTGTGCCTGGAAAGCAGTACCTTTTTCCGGGCTGGCGCTCAGGATGTTTTCGACCTCATTCTTGCCTTGGTGAGCCACGAGTAATTCGGGGAGCGGTGCTTCGATGTAAAACAAGTCGCCGGACCGGATACCTTTGAGCTCACTCCAGTTAAAGGAGCGGGGAATATAGGTTTCGCTATAGATCGGGACTTGCTCATCGATCGATTCGTCACGGACCAGTGGTCTCAGGCTGCGGCCATCGCACGTTCCAGGATGTGTTATCCCGAGATAATCGAGTAATGTCGGGACAAGGTCAACGGTGCTGACTCGCTGGGCTATTCGTTTTCCGGTGGGAATGTGGGGAGGATAGGACATAATGAACGGAACATGAGTCGTCGGGCGATAAATGAAGATACCGTGTGTCTTTTCACCGTATTCGCCCAGGCTCTCACCGTGATCGGCCACCAGGACGATCAATGTGTTCGGGAGCAATCGTCTCATCTTGAGTTCATCGAGGACATAACCGATCCATTCATCCGTATAGGCAATTTCGCCATCGTAGGGATCATGATAGGCTTCCCGGTAGGGTGAAGGCGGATCATAGTCCGCATGGGGATCATAGTAATGCAGCCAGAGGAAAAAGGGGGTTTTTTCAAGGAGTTTCTTGTTTTGCTCGAACCAGGTGCATGCCAGGATGCTGACTTCTGAGGCCCGACGATCGACCGGTAGTTTCCCCTTCTGTTTCGGTTTGAGGAAACGGTCATTGTAGAGCATGAAGCCCTGGGTAAGGCCGAATTGTTTATCCAGAATGTACGATGAGACGAAAGCGGCTGTCAGATAGCCCTGGTCCTTGAGAATTTCAGCCAGGGTCAGATTATCATCGGTCAGTCGGTAGATCGAGTTGTCCCTGACCCCGTGTTTGAAGGGATACAGTCCGGTCATGATGCTGCAATGGGACGGCAGGGTCACCGGCTGCACACTGAAGGCTTCCTCGAACAGAACACCGTTCCGGGCCAGAGCATTGATCCGGGGTGTTTTAATCCGGGTATGTCCGTAACATTCGAGATGGTCGGCCCGGGTCGTATCCATGGTGATGATCAGGACATTCGGCCGTGAGACCGGCTTGGCTCCTCGCATCAAATGCCAGGACATATATCCGGCCAGTCCAAGACTGACCAGCAGGACCGAAGCCCATCCGAATTTTTTTACCATTACTCGACCTGTTTCTTCCTGATTTTCTGGTTCAAGATAAAGGAACGCAATTCCGCGGCATGTTCATCATTAGGTCTGGTCCGTAGATAATCGAGATAATAATCGGCAGCTTGTTCGAGCCGGCCCGCCCGGAGGGCGACGTCACCTCTCAAACGCTGAAGTTCCGGTGACGGGATGTTTTGCTCCCGGGCCTGATCGAGAATCAGCTCGGCCTTGTCGATATTACCATCGGACAGGGCCAGACGGACCAGCCCTTGATAAGCCACTATTGTCTCCGGATAGTCAGCCTGTAATCGGCAAAATAGTTCTTCGGCCTGCGCCCTTCTGTTCTGACGAAGATAGAGCAGTCCCAAGTTGCTGTACGGGCCCTGAAAATGAGGGTCCATATTCATGGCCCGCACAAAGAATTGTTCAGCCTCCTCATCACGCTGGCACATGGCCAGAGCAGCGCCCATGCCATTCAGACGCGGGGCCGTTTCAGCAATCCCAAGCACCTGTTCAAACAGCTCGATTGCTTTGGCACAATCGCGCGAAACTAAATAAAAAACCGCTAACTCTTCATAGACCTGGGCATCATCAGGATGGGACTCGAGATTATCGATGAGTTTCTGCTCGACGAGTTCCCGCTGTTTATGTTCATCTCTGAGTTGATTATGAGCCCGCACTGAAATCTGATCGGACTTGATCAGGTCACCTATCCGGACCCCGTTTGCCTGACAAAAACCGGCCTTGATCTCGAGCGCGGCTACGATGGCTAATGGAAATGCCAGGACTTTATCTCCGGATACCGTATCGAAGATACTTATAATCCGGTTGTCCCTGTTGATGAGAATCAGATCGATCGGAAAGGAAATACCTTTTAGACTAAAAGTCTGAATGACCTCACGGGGAAAAATGAAGAGCATGCCCCGGTCCGGAGGCAGATACTCGACCCCCTTCAGGCCCTGCTCCCAGGTTTCAGGAGTATCCGCCAGTATGACCTCGATGGGCACTATTTTTTCTGCATTGATAATGACTGCATGTCCTAATTCAGTCTCCGAGCTACTCCGCGACGGAAGGCACAAAAGAAGAAAGAGAACAGAACAAAGCAAACGTGCCTGAATAAACTGTCCTTTTAGTCCGATCACAATTCTACACACACCCGATTCATTCAGTTTCACCATGGGTGATGATGATATTGCCCTTGTGTCGTTCAGGATTCCGAAAATGAGCACTGAGCCACATGGCTGAGAGGTGAAACGCCTTTGGATAATCAGCTAATAATGCCTCGACCTGCTCCTTACTCAACAATGACTTGACCTTTTTCCTCATGTTTATCTTTTTCAGGGTTATCTGGCGGCGTTCCGTCAACATCTGATCGAGTAATTGGTTAATTTCTTGCTCACTCGTGTCTTTCGTGACCACATCCTGGATCAGACCGGCCGTCTCCTGTATTTTTTTCGTACAGGTAGCATGTTCCGTGACCCACTCCTTGCAAATCGAGTCAATCTCTTTGATCTGCTTTTCAGTTAATCCAAGTTTCTTTTGGATACCCTCCTGTTTCCACCAGTCAACCGGGATAGTCTCTTGACCTGCGGAAATAAAAGGAGTGAATGGTGCTATCATCAACATAAACACAAAAAGAAAGCTAATAGTTGGTCTCATGGCATTCCTCCAGGCAAAAAGGTAACTGATCGATGCAGTCGCAGAAATGCATTATACCCACAGCTACTGACTTTGTCAAATTGGCCTGATCTCTTGAATTTTCAGTCTGTCCATTGCATCGATTCCAGCAGTCAGCCGGACTTGAAGAGCACAGTGTAATCCAAGAATGGCTGGAAATTTGGGACAGACAATACAGAAATATGATTGGCCTGAGCCAAGCCCGTTGACTTATCTGCCTGGACATGCTTTAATGAATGGGCATCCGGTCTATTGTCCTGATTGCATCCGTCAGGAAAAACTCAATTAATCGGGACTGGTCCGGCACAATCCGGGTACAAACATGATCAAAACTTTTTCCTTGTCATCGACGCCGTCTCATGATCGGGCTGTTTTTCCACGCCCCTGTCTTCTGCTGTATCTTGTGGTACTATTTTGTCTGTCGCTGTTATTGATTTTACTGGGTCAGGCCTCGTCCATCTGGCGGATCGAGCATGACTCGGCCCTGATTCATTATATCGCCTTTCTGGTCAATGAGCACGATTATGTTCCGTATCGCGATATCTATGATACATGTATGCCTGGCTCGATTCTCTTTCATTGTGGTATCGGTCTGTTAGTCGGGTATGGAGATACAGCTTTCCGTCTGGTGGATTTGACACTACTGGGCCTGGTTCTCATCTCGATTTGGTTGTTTATGAGACGTTTCGGTCATCTGACTGCCTGGTTTGCCGCGGTTTTATGTGGTTTGGCTTACCTGCAGCGGGGGGTGGTGGTCAGCCTGGAACGTGACTATATCGGGTTTATGCCCGTGCTGTTCGCTTTGCCATTCGTCACAAGCCGCCGTCTCCATTTTCCTGTACTGAAATGTGTTATCACAGGTTTCTTCTTTGGCTTGGCTGCTCTGAATAAACCACATATACTTCTCGGTCTTCCCATCTTCCTGGTTTTTATCATACACGATCAGAGTCAAAACATCACAACAGGCACGTCACGACTTATACGTAGGTTAACCGTCGCTGTTTTGGCCATAGTATTCGGATTGATTGTACCGATTTTACCCGTTTTTTTGTGGCTCTTTTTTCGCGGGGCATTATCGGATTTTTTTGAAATGATTATACGATATCTGCCGTTGTACAACGCTCTTACCGGACTGAATGCAACGATATCCGGGAGCGAACGCGTTAGCTATTTACTCACCCACTTTCTCGATCTGGGAAACTTGAGAATCTGGCTTATCCCTGCTATCCCGGCCTGTTATTATGGTTTACGACTATTTTCAAAATCAGACCGGACCAGGTTAGCCCTATACCTGCTGATCGGATTGAACCTGGTTTATGCTGTGTATCCGGTCTTTGCCGGAAAATTCTGGGGTTATCATTGGATACCCTTTGAATTGTGCATCATTATGCTCTCGACAACTGTCCTGGGAAGTGCCATCCAGGCCTCTGTCACTTGGGGACACAAAATATTCCTGACCTCGACCCTTTTCCTGTCGATTTTCATGTCTCTCGAGCTACCCCATATCCTCTCTGAAATCATCGATTATTCCCAGGGCAAACCCGCTTCACCACCCAAAAGAGGGCATGTTGATGAGCTTGCTTCTATTTTCAAGAAGCACCTGAAGCCAGGAGAGTATGTTCAGCCTCTCGATTGGGGAGCCGGTTCCGTTCATGCCATGTTACTGGCCCAGATTATGCCTGGTTCCCGCTATTTTCATGACTACTATTTCTATCACCATGTTTCGCAACCGATCATTCAGAAAATGAGACAAACCTTTCTCGATGACCTTGAAAGAATTAAACCGCGTTTGATCGTCAAAATGAAGCTGTTCAGACCGATTGTTTCCGGTCACGATACCGTGACTTCTTTTCAACAATTAGACGATTATATCCGCACACGCTACCATCCTTATCTGTGCGGACAGTATTACGAAATCTACGAACGGAAGAGAGAATAACACCACATTTTCTCCCCATTCGACTCATTCATTATTGTGACATTCAAATTTCAGTTCCTTTAAATTTCCGTTCCGGCCTTTTTGGGGGAGTCTCACCTGATGGAGTTAAGAAAAGCCACAGTGTGAATCCCACAAAAATAACGAGACCAAGCAGGAAAAAAAGAACTATCGGGTCAGTCCAAAACGATTGCATGATCATGTTCCTTTCGCAACGTAGTGATGTCATACGAAAACATCTTCTTTTTATACAAAATCCGTACCAACCTGATCATCATATCCTGACATAGTGACAGAGAGGCATATTGTGGAGTTGAATGGACCGCAGAAGCATATGGCGCGGATGCTCAATAATCGGGTGTATCTACCCGAAAAATAGGCTGGTGCAGCAAGGGAAGCGAGAGATGCTAGAACTACGTATGTCAAATGGCGTGGTTCGTATCATAAGAATAGCACATATGATATTGGGGACATCCTTATTTATACATAAGTATTTTCTGCTTTTTGGGTTGATCTATGTTTTTTCTTTTTTTTATAATGAATTTTATCGAGTTTATGGAGTTTCATCTTTTCATAGAGCGTACGTGGGTTGAGGCCGCTGTGATGAGCTGTCAGTCCTATTTTACCTTTATTGGCAGTTAACAGATTGTGAAAATAGATTTTTTCAGCTTTCATCAAGAGTTCGTGCTTTACTTCCAGCCATGTTTTACCTGACCAATCTTCTGGGAAAAAGTAGTGGGCCTCGGAATTATGATTAGAATCATGTCTGGTTAAGTCAGTTCTATATTCTTCGAGAACGGTCTGAGGCAGATTGGTCAGATTGATTTCACTTCCGGGTGTCAGATGGTAATAAATGGCCCTTTATTCCTCGGGCTTTCATTATGGATTATTTTGGCGAGATACTCCTTGCCTACACCAGTCTCACCCATGATCAGCACAGATGAATCCGCTGCTATGATTCGATTCACTGTCTGGATGAATTTTTTGGTGATTTCGCTTTTCATCATCAACGGTAAAGACCACGACCATTGGCTGCTCAATCAAACGCAGCAAATAGTCTCGCTCTGATTGCTCGATTGTGGCCACATGAGCTCGGATTAACATCGGATTCCTTTCTCTGAAAAATCCCTTTCATACCATACTATTATGAAAATTTCGGACAAAAAAGTCATTTCTTTTGTTATAGTAGTGATTCATGTGGTGTTAATTCAAGAATGTTTGACAATGCAGGTTAGCCTCGTTCGAGGTAAAGACGTGTATTCTGTGTTTTGTGGCATAAGCCTTGCTTATTGATCAAGACTTTTAAGTTTTTGAGTTTTAGCTCTTGCTTTTCTTACTTTTATAGTATAGAATGTTGAAAATATTGTGAGGGAGTAAGGTTGGAAGGAGGTGGGAAGTAAGACAAAGATAAACCAAACAGTTTACCCGCTTGAGAGTTGAAATTCATAGTAATTGTGTGTAAAAAGCGAGTATAAACTGTTTGTTAAGAGAGTTACTCTGAATGGTATTTCTGAGTATTCAGAGAGGGTTCTGTTGGTACTCGTCCTGGAAGGCGAGTATGAGTGAAAAGCATGAATCTCACATCATAGGAGGAAAAAACATGACTCGGAGTATGATGCTGGTAGTAACACTTGGTATCATTGTTGGTCTTATGGCCTGTACTCAGCCCCAAACGCCCCAAGGTCCGGTCAATCTGCCCGAACTGAAAAATATCGAGGGGTCGATTCTCGAATTGGATAATGCTGTCCCCACGATAACCATCAATAAGATGGATGGCGACAGACAGGTATATCGAGTTGGACCCAATGCGAACATCATTATTAATGGTCAAGCGGGTGATTGGTCTGCTCTGGCCGTTGGGCAGAAGGTTGCGGTTGAAGTCAATGAAACATTAATCACAAAAATATCGGTTATTGCTGAACCTGTTCAGGTTGAGACCGAGGGAGAACAAACAGACCAGGCTGAAGAAGCCGCTTCTGAACTGCAATCCGAGGCTTCAGACACGGCAGAATCATTAAAAACCGTGCCGGCGGATAAAGGCCACAAGCCCAAGATCAATGTTTCGATGGGAAAGGACAAAACAAAGGCCCCATCGTCCAATTAACAGGCTTGAACGAAAAGAGAGCAGGGAGAAGGACTTTATTCTCCCTGCTTTTTTTTTATTCGGATTTGAAGCGTAACAGTTGTTGTTTGGCGGCCAGGACTTCATCGAGTCGCCTAAGCGGTGCACAATGAGGTGCACTCTTGACCAGATCGGGTTGTTCGATACTTTCTCGAGCAATAATTTTCATGGTATTCACGAAATGATCGAGTGTTTCGGGTGATTCCGTTTCCGTCGGTTCGATCATCATAGCACCTTTGACGATGAGCGGGAAATAGATCGTGGGTGGATGGAAGCCGTAATCGATGAGTCTTTTCGCGATATCGAGTGTTGAGATACCGTGCTCTTGTTGGATTGTATCATTAAAAATACATTCATGTTTACAGAGCGTATCATAGGGAATGTGAAAATCAGGTTTGAGTGTTTGTCTGACATAATTAGCGTTCAGGACCGCCATTTCGCTGGCTCTTTTCAGGCCTTCAGGGCCAAGCTGGCGAATATAGGCATAGGCCTTGACCAGGACGCCGAAATTGCCGAAAAAGGTCGAGACCTTTCCGATCGAGCGGGCATTCTCATGAGACAACCGGAAGGTATTCTGGGTGGTCTTTTCAATAATAGGAACGGGCAGAAAGGGGGCCAGAGAGTTGCGAATGGCAACGGGTCCGCCGCCAGGACCACCGCCACCGTGTGGAGTGGAAAAGGTCTTATGCAAGTTAAAATGGAGAACATCGACGCCCATATCTCCGGGTCGTGCTTTTCCCAGGAGGGCATTCATGTTGGCCCCGTCGCAGTAGACCAGTCCACCCTGGGCATGAACAATCTCGGTGATTTTCGAAATATCTTTTTCGAAAAGACCGAGGGTGTTAGGGTTTGTAATCATGATCGCGGCGACATCCGGTGACATCATCTGTGCAAGGGTAGCGGGATTGATCAGACCTCGCTCGTCAGAAGGGACGACCTTGACCGAGAAACCGCATAAACTCGAGGTCGCCGGATTGGTACCATGAGCTGAATCGGGGACCAGGACAGTTTTTCGGTCTTCCTGGCGATCGAGATGATAGGCCTTGATCATCATCATGCCCGTTAATTCACCGTGGGCCCCTGCAGCGGGTTGCAGGGTCACTCTGTCCAGACCGGCAATCTCAGCCAGATAGTGTTCCAATTCCCACATCAATTGGAGGTTACCCTGGACATCGTCTTCGTCCTGCAGGGGGTGGGTAGTGCAAAAACCGGGCAGCCTCGAGACCAACTCATTGATTTTGGGATTGTATTTCATGGTACACGAGCCGAGCGGGTACAAGCCCTTGTCGATCGAATAGTTATAACTCGAAAGTCTTACATAGTGACGGGCTATTTCCGGTTCACTCATCTCCGGGAAAGGTCCGATTTCTTGACGGACCAGGTTTGCCGGCATGATTTTCTCCGGATTGATCGCGGGACAATCATTGGCCGGGAGCTGCCAGCCAGTTCTGCCGGGAACACTCTTCTCAAAAAGCAAGGGTTCCAGTATCTTTTTAGTCTCACAAAATGTCATGATCTGCCTCGCTTTCAACCGGAATATGAATGAAGAACGTTGACCAGACGGTCGATCTCGGTCCGGCTGTTCAATTCAGTCACCGATAGGAGAATGTGTTGGGCCCATGCTGGCGAGAACTGTCGCAATGAGAGACCGGCAAGCAATCCGTTCTTTTTACAATGTTCCAGGACCGGTCGTTCGTCGCTCTGGGTCCGGACTACACATTCGTTGAATGTTGGACCGGAATAGGGAAATGATAGCCAGGGAATTGTTTTCAAGGCGGATTTCAGATATTCTGTTTTGGACAGATTGATTTCGGCCAATTTACGCAATCCGGTCTTGCCCAACATAGCCATGGCGATACTGGCAGCTAATGCACATAAGCCCTGGTTGGAACAAATATTCGAGGTGGCTTTCTCCCGCCTGATATGCTGTTCGCGGGTGGCTAACGTCAGAACAAAACCGCGTCGTCCTTCGGCATCAACGGTTTGTCCGACCAATCGACCGGGCATCTGCCGGACTTGTTTCAGCCGTGTCGCCAAAAAGCCGACGTATGGTCCACCAAATTGAGTTGGAATACCGAAGGATTGGCCATCGCCAGCCACGATATCGGCGGTCATGGCCCCGGGTGGAGTCAAAATACCGAGGGCCAGGGGTTCAGCCACGACGGCAATGAGCAGGGCATTATGCTGATGGAGGAGTTCAGCCAGGGGTCCGAGGTCTTGGACTGTTCCGAAAAAACTGGGGTATTGTACAATGACTGCGGCGATGGTATCATCAATGTCAGTCTGATTCGGCTGTTGAATATGTCCACCCGATCCATCGACCGGCCAAGCAATTAACTCGGCTTGCTGGTGCTTGACATATGTCTCGATCACGGCACGATAGAGTGGATGAACACCTTCAGAGACAACGATTTTTTTTCGTCGGGTGATTCGCAAAGCCATGAGGCAGGCTTCGGCTGCCGCCGAAGCACCATCGTACATCGATGCATTGGCCACTTCCATGTCGGTCAAGCTGCAAATCAGGGATTGAAACTCAAAAATAGCCTGGAGTGTTCCTTGGCTGATCTCGGGTTGATAGGGTGTATAGGCTGTATAGAATTCGGAGCGGCTGATCATTTGATCGATCATGGCCGGGATGTAATGCCGATTTGCGCCCCCACCTAAAAAAGAGCTTTCGGCTGAATAGACATTGTTTTTTTGAGCCAGTGCACCAACATGTTGCCACAACTCCGGTTCCGTCAGGGCTTGGGGTAAGTTCAGCTTCCGGTCTAAACGAATCGCGGCAGGAATGTCCTCGAAGAGCTGCTCGACTGTATTTATGCCAATGACCTCGAGCATCTTATGGACATCGTGCGAGGTATGGGGCGTGTAACTCATGTCTAGCCTGCTTGCTCGGAGAGATATTTCTCGTAGGCGGTGCTGTCCATCAAGTTCGTCAATTCAGAGTCATCGGTCAAGGTGACTTTAATCAGCCAGCCCGCATCATGAGGCTCTTTATTGATCAATTCAGGGGTCTCTTCGAGCTTTTCATTGACCTGAGCGACAACGCCTGACACAGGAGCATAGATATCACTCACAGCCTTGACACTTTCGACTGAACCAAGCACATCATGAGCGGCCAATTCAGTCCCGACTTGCGGCAGCTCAACAAAAACGACCTCACCCAATTCATGCTGGGCATAATCCGTGATACCTACTGTGGCTGAATTGCCCTCGACATGAATCCATTCATGGTCTTTGGTATATTTATACGTTACCGGATACATAGCTACTCCTTTCATTTATCAGAGACGGGTCGTTTGTAAAAAGGCAAGGTAATCACTTCGGCCCGAAGGCGTTTGTTTCTGATTTCGATTTCAATTTCAGTCCCGGGCTGGGTATACTCGATCGGGACATAAGCTGTGCCGATCATCTTATCCAGCCAGATGCCCATGCCACCACTGGCCACCTCGGCGACCTTCCGGCCCTGGACCCAGACAGGATAATGTGGGCGAGGTATGCCCTTATCGATCATGACGAAGCCAACCAATTTAACGCCCACGCCTTCGGTATTTTGCTTCACAAGGACATCTCGTCCGATGAAATCGCCTTTTTTAAGCTTGACAGTCCATTTCAAGCCTGCCTCGATGGGAGTGCTTCGATCGCTGATATCGTTGCCATAAAGCGGTAATCCGGCTTCGAGCCGCAATGTATCGCGGGCACCCAAACCGATTGGCTTCAAGCCGAACGGACGTCCTGTCTCGATTAAAGCGGACCAGACTTGCGGACCGTCGTTCCAGGCGACATAGATTTCCAGACCGTCTTCACCGGTATAGCCTGTCCGCGACAGTAACCCCCGGCATCCGGCAATTTCACCCTCCACAAAGCAGAATGAACCCAACTCCCTGATTGGTGTCGAGGTCAACTGCGAGGCCAAATCAAAACTCCGGGGACCTTGCAAGGCGATTTGGCAGATCGTGTCACTGATATTCTCGATACTGACATCACCGTGTTGATTGTCCTTGATCCATTGGAAATCCTTGTCCGTGTTCGAAGCATTGACGACCAACCAGTAATGGTCTTCGGCCAGCTTGTAGACAAGTAAATCGTCCACAAAAGTGCCCTCATGGTACAGCATGCCTGAATAAAGGACATTCCCGACCTCAAGCCGAGCAACATTATTGGTCACAAGATTCTGGACATTTGAAAATGCATCGGGCCCTCGAAAATCGATTTCACCCATATGACTCACATCGAATAAACCGGCAGCAGATCTTACGGCCTTGTGTTCCTGTATGATCCCCTCATACTGGACCGGCATATGCCAACCGGCAAAGGGGACCATCTTCGCTCCCAGTTGAACATGCAGACTGTGAAGCGGTGTCTTTTTCAAACCAGTTTCATCACTCATCGTCTCTCTCACCTCTCCTTGATAAAAATTGTTACAAACCTAGCATAGCAGTTGGATATTGTCAAGATAGAGTGAGAGATACTCAGGCAGAACTTTATTCAGCTTGATGTGCAGGAGAGGTTGTTCTCTCGTTGAGCCGGTAAGCCTGACCTGACCAGGGTATGATCCAGGTATCGAGATCGCGGGCAATGGCTATCTGAGGAGTCGCTGAAACCTCAACCTGTTCGAGGATATCGGCTATGGAATTGTAACGGGCACTTACATGGGTCAAAAGAACGTGGCGTGCACCGATCTGCTGTCCCAGGCGGTATGCTTCTCCGGCAGTCGAATGACCGCGTAAGCGTGCTTTTTCTTCCTCACCCGCGGCAAAGGTCCCTTCATATATGAGTAAATCAGTGTTTTGAGCCAAGATTAGAGCATTTTCACAGGGACGAGTATCAGTGCAGTAGGTTATTGTCCTACCTGGAAGAGAAGGGGCCATAACCTGGTCAGGAATGATTTTCCGTCCATCGGCTAACTCGATCTCATGCCCACTCTGCAATCTTCCCCAGAACTGACCCTCAGGTATTTCCAATGCCCTGGCCCGCTCGGGATAAAATGTGCCCGGACGATCCTGCTCGATGAGTCGGTAACCCAGACAGAAGATGCGGTGGTCCAACGGTAAACATTCAACCGAATGCTCGTTATTTATTTTCATTTTTTCCCCTGTTGTCTCATGAATGGTAATCGGAAAACTGAAAAAGGTGTTGAGCATCTTACGGTTACTCTCGATAAACTCGCCCAAACCTGGCGGTCCGATGATCAGCAACGGTTCGACCCGACTCTGCAGTTCCATGGACATGAGCATTCCGATTATGCCGGTAACATGGTCGCCATGCAGATGGGAAATAAAGAGTGTTTCAAGACGACTGAACCGTAAACGCGGCTTACGAAATTGGATCTGGGTACCCTCGCCCGCATCAAACATGAATATCGAGCCCTGATGCACGATCGCCGTCGAAGGTAAACGACGTTTTAGGGTCGGAGCGGCACAACCTGTCCCCAGCATTACTACTGCTATGTCTTTTTCATTCAAATTGAGCATGTCAGCACTTTCTGTTCGATTATATACATAGTAGTGCACCTGATGACATGATCAACCCACACACTCGATAAACCAATCAATCATGAGACGGGCATATTGACGGCGATACATCTTCGGGCTAGGAAAAGAGGAAGTGGAGGTATTCGGTGCAATCAGTCCAGCTATTTCTGAACAATGAACTCGGGCTCTTATTTTCAATTCTTGCGTGCGGTTGTCTACTGGGAAAGATCGCCATCAATAAAATTGAACTCAGTGCTTCTGGCGGCGTTCTCTTTGTTGCACTCTTTTTGGGGCATTACGGCTATCTTCTGCCTGATACGGTCAGTACTATCGGCTTCGCCCTGTTCATTTATGCCATCGGTTTTGGGGCTGGTCCCCGTTTCTTGCAAGCATTTCGACGGAACGGGATCAAATACGCACTAGTCGCCCTCTTCGTGGTCATAATTGCCGCAGTGACTGCCTTGTGTTGTGCCGAAATTTTCCATTTTCCGCGTGTTTTTCTACCGGGTATCCTGGCCGGAGCTTTGACTCAGACCTCGACCCTGGCAGCTGCGTATGAAGTGACCCGTGACCCCTTACTTTCAGTCAGTTATGGAATCACCTATCCCTTCGGGCTGATCGGAATGCTGATACTGATCAGAATTCTACCCCAACTTTTGGGCATCGATTTGAAACAGGAAGCTGCCCAACTGGACGTCAATCCGGCAGAAGATGACCTGGAAAACGGCATGTCCCCAAACTCGAGTCCTCTTGTCCGAGCTTATGTGATCCGCGAGTCCGACTGGGTCGGTAAAACACTTCGAGAGCTTGATTTCCGCAATAAAACCGGACTCATTATTCTGAGCATCAGACGCAATCTTGAATTTTTCCAGGCCTTGTGCGAAACGAGTCTGGAACTGGGTGATCATATTTTAGTCGAAGGTCCCCTGAATAATCATCTTGCTTTTAGCCAACAGATCGGCCCGGAAATTTTCGACGATTCGCTGTTGACACCCCATTCAGCGTCAGCACGGGTCGTGATCAATCGCAAACAAGTACTGAATAAATCGATCAGGGAACTGGGCCTGCCTCAGTTTTTTCATGTTTTTATCTCCCGTTTTCAAAGGGGCAGTATAGACCTCGAGGTCAATCCCGATCTTATGTTGGAACGCGGTGATATAGTCACGATCAATGGCCCTGAAAATGGTGTAAAAAATGCCACACACTTTCTTGGGCGTGAAGAACACAAAATATTCGAAACGGATATACTCACCTTCAGTGCTGGACTCTTCCTGGGAATTATTCTGGGTCAAATCCGCTGGCCCCTGATCAATACCTCAATCGGAAATGCTGGTGGCTTGCTGTTTATGGGCATTCTTCTGGGCCATCTTCGCAATTTCGGGCCCTTTTCCGGACGCGTGCCCGTAGCAGCCCGCTATGTCCTGCAGGAATTGGGACTGCTCCTTTTCCTGGCGGGCATCGGCACAAAAGCAGGGCAAGGGCTGCTCGAACACCTTTTCAATAAAGGTTTCAGTATCTTTCTCAGTGGTGTGCTCGTTACCAGTATTACCTTGATCGCTACGATACTTTTTTGCCGGTTGCTGATGCGCTTCGACTGGAATACCAGTTTCGGCGCCACGACCGGCGGGGTGACCTCGACTGTCGCCTTGAAAATCATTACCGAGGAGGCCGATTCCGGTTATCCCATTCTCGGCTATGCCGGAGTCTACGCCTTTGCCAATATTCTCCTGACCATGTTAGGCCAGATTATCCTCCTGTGCTGAGGTCCAAACACTGTCTCATTACAAATGACAGTGTTCGGACTAATAAAGCAGGGCTTTTACATATCGGGATTTTCACCGCTTCTTTAACTTTATCTGCTGGTACACTAATTTATAGATTTATCGAGCTGGTCCCGATGTTTTGTAGGAAGGCCTGTTGAAAGTACAGAGATTCATATGACTTCATTGGTCATCAATAAACGTTACAAGGTACTCAGAAAAATCGGCGAAGGCGGTATGGGCTATGTGCTGTTAGCCGAAGATATTCTGGTCCCGGGCAGACAATGCGCGCTCAAGACGCTCAAGCAGCAGCAATTGAATGAGCGTCACATCCAGTCTTTCCGCACCGAATTCGAATTAATAGCCCGACTCAAGCACCCTAATCTGATCAATATCTATGATTTCGGGCACGATCAGAAAAAAAACATGTATTATCTGGCCATGGAATACCTCAAAGGATTAACGCTCAAGGATTACCTTCTCGAGATGACTGTTTTGTCTCCGGCCCGGGCCCTGGATATTCTGGTCGAGTTAAGCCGGGCCATGGACTTTATCCATAGCCGCGGCATCCTTCACCATGACCTTAAGCCGGCAAACATCATGTTGCTGCCATTGAATGCCCCTCAAACCTTTTCGATCAGGATTATGGATTTTGGTTTAGCCATGTTGAAGTCCAGAGTGTCCAATCAGATTGTGGGGACCTTACCTTATTGTGCCCCGGAAATGCTTGATTTCAGGGCAGACTTCCGGAGTGATATCTTTTCAATGGGGGCTTGCCTCTACGAGTTACTGACTGGTGAAACTGTGCTGAATATGCGAAACACGACCGCACTGGTTACACATTTACAGAATCGTGAGTTGTATCAAGCCCGACTTGATCAGGCCTTGATGAAGGTCGAGCGGCCTGCCGAACAACAGTTGCTGAGGTCCATGCTCGCTCACGATCCTGATCAGCGATACCCGTCCTTTTGTGCGGTCATCCAGGCAGTGAACGAGCTTTTTAATACAGAATACCCGCTGGAATTACTATCAAATTACCAGGCTTATGTGCTGGGGACAAAGTATATCGATCGTAATCAGCTCCTGGTCAAACTCGAAAAATCGGTCCGACAGCCGGTCATGAGCCGGAAATTGAATCTGATCGCCGGTCGAAAAGGTTCGGGCAAAACCAGGCTCATGAGCGAATTCGGGAAAAGGTGCCATTTAGATGGAGTAGCGTGTTTGCAAGGCTATAGCACTGAGCAGGGTTCCCGTACTTTCGGTCCATTTCTCGATATTCTCAATGAAATCCTGCTGCAATCATCGATTGAACTAATCAATCAAGTCGGCCCCGAGTTGAAGAAAATCTTGCCGTTCAGCCCGGTCCTGCGCACCATTGAACAAGCTGAAACACGCCCGCCCAGACTTGAAAGAAGTGCTTTGCTTCAAGCCATAACCACGACGATCCTGCATTATGCCCAGAGTTCCGTCGCACCTGTTGTCCTGCTACTCGATGATCTCCAGTACGCCGATGAAGCAAGTCTTGAATTGTTGAACCACCTCTTTTTTACCATTCGCCAATCAAGCCATTTTCCCAATGTGTTTGTATTCAGCACCCTGCAATTGACTGAATCACAACAAAACTTACCCATCATTGACCAGATGCGGGCCAGGGAACGACTCGAGTTGACTGTGTTAACACCGTTTTCAGTCAATGAAGTTCAGGAATATATCGGTAATGTTTTCGGTGAAGCACAACTGGGGCCACGATTGTCTCAGGCCATAGACCGGATCCATGAAATTACCGGAGGTATCCCCCTTCACCTGCAACAAACGGTACTCTGGCTTTTGACAAGAGGATATATTCTTCGCACAACCACAGGTTGGGATCTTGTCAAAGATTGTGTAATCAAGAATTATTCCGAGATTGAACGTCCACTGGCCGAGAAACTCGATGAAATTGGCCTGACCCTCCCTGAAAAAGAAGCCCTGGAATTACTCGCGCTCTTAAAAAATGCTGTTACTCTCTCGGAATTTCAAATGTATCTCTCCGATCAGACCGATATCGATGCTAGCCAGTTGTTCGCCCTTCTGGAAAGACATGAAATTCTGACCAATTTCGAACGTGAGAACCAGTTATACTGGCACTTTAATCAGCCTGAACATGCCTTCTCATTGGAAAAAGCCATGCCCGCACATCGGAAAAAACAGAACCATGCTCTGATTGCCTCGACACTGATACAAAGGGAACATTCCGGTCTTATTGTTTCTCCTGAAACCATAGTATACCATCTCTTACGTGGTCAGCTCGACGAACTGAGCGTCGTTTATCTCGAAAAAGCTGCTCAACACTTTCGGGCAACATATGCCAATGAAAAAGCAATTTACTATTACACGCTCCTCGGCGAATATCTGCACGAACCAGCCAGAAAGATCGAGATTCTGCTTGAAAAAGCCGAGTTGCTCCAACAGACCGGTCAATGGCCCCTCGCCCGGGAAACACTAAATCTTGCATTTGAATCGGCCGAAAGAATAAATAACACTCAATTGAGAGCTGAAGTCTGTGCGGCCCTGGGCGATCTCTTGCGGATGATGGGCGAATACCAGCCCAGCCTGGACCTGCTGCTCAGGGCCCGGAACTTGTTCGGCCAAGCCGATTCTGAGTCAGGTGTTCGATTGACTCTTGGCAAGATCGGTCTGATTTATTATCACCTCGGAGACTATAATCTGGCCATGGATCATTATGAGCAATGGTTATCCGCGGCACAAGCAGCCGGAGACTTGAAATCTGTGGCTCAAGCCCACGGCAATATGGGTCTGATCTATTGGCACCTGGCTGATTACCAGAAGGCTGAGCAATGTTATCAGGCTCAACTCGAAATCGCCCACAATTTCAATGACGATATCGATATTCTGATCGCCACCGGCAATATGGGCAGTCTGTTCCTCGAACGAAAAGAATTTGACCGGGCCCGGGATTGTTTTCAACAATGCGCACTTTTAGCCGAAAAATCTGGTGATAAACGCTATATCAGTCACATCGTGGCTAATATGGGCATTCTCGCCTATCAAACCGGAAATTATCAAAAAGCCATGCAGTATTATCAACGCCAACTCGCCATAGCTGAGGAATTGAACGATAAAAACGCAATGAACCAGGCCGTTGGGAATATCGGCGTGATTCATTTGGAAACTGGAAATTATACCCAAGCCCTGGAATGCTTCGAACATAAATTACGCATCGTCGAAGAACAGGGCGATAAGAAAAGGATCAGCATCGTTTTTTCGAGCCTGGGTGACCTCTTCACCCGCAAAAAGCAATTCGATCTCGCTGAAACGTATTATGACCAGGCCATCGAGCTCGGAGAAAAACTCAGCATCAAATTTTATCTGTGCAGCTATTATTATCAAATGGCAGAATTGATGTTTGTTCAAGAACAATATCAACGTTGCCTGCCACTCCTTGAGCAGGCAGAAAAAATGGCTTCTCTCGTCAATAATGCCGATATTCTTTTTCGAACCAGACTTCTGAGAATAAAAATCGAACTGATGGAAAACCCTGTTTCCAAAGCTGTCCGAAAAAAAAGTCTGAATCAACTCAACAAGCTACTGGAGCAGTACAAGTCCGATGAAACCCAGGCTGAAACCATGTTCGTCCTGTCAGATCTATCCGGTGACCTCGAACAAGCTCAGCATGCCCTGGCACTCTATGAAAAGCTATATCAACAGGCACCCAGGATCGAATACAAACAAAAAATCATTACTCTTCAGGAGACTATTGCCCGATTGAGTTTGAGTATTGGTGCCACTCCCCAGGCAGGACCCTCTCCTGATATCGTACAGGTGCAAAACCGAACCGATTTTGATTCAAGACTGTTCAGTGCGGACCAATTGTTGGCACCACCACTATCAGAGACCAGGCAGCAACTGCGACAACACATTGATACATTGTACCGGCGACTTGCTCGAGACAGCAATATTACCAGCATAATACATACAATTGCTGCCTTCTTCAAAGACCTCAGTCAGGCCCGTTTTTGTACAGTCGTCCTGCTCAACGATAAGGCTGAACTCGATAAAACGGTTGCACTCGGTCAGGGTGGCGGCTTCATAAATCAGGAAACCGATTTTATTGTCCGGGCTTTCGATGAACTGAAACAAACCTGTCAACCCTATTTCTTTATCAACCATGACTATATCCGACTGATGCAGCGCTATGAGACCAGCTGCACTGGAAACGGCATGATCGGCCTCATTCCTATTCTTGGATGGGGAGAAACAGTTTTACGGGGAGCCGTTTTCTTCGAAGGCGATTATCACCAGCCCTTTTTCAATGAAATCCAACCTCATTACCTCCAGGAAATTGTCCGTGAAATCTCGAATATAGTCAATACTGTTCTACAATTCGACCAGAAAAAACAAGAAGGTGTCGATTCAGCCCGATTGACTGAGATTGGGAAAATGATCTCCTCGACACTCGAACTGGACCAATTGCTCAATCTCATTGTCGAAGCGGCAATCAAGTTGACCAATTCAGAACGGGGCTTCATTATGCTCAAGGAAACACAAGCCAAACTGAGTTTCCGGATTGCCCGTAATTACCGGCAACAAATCCTCGAAGAAAGTGATTTTGAGATCAGTCGCAGCATCGCCGGGGAAGTCGCCCGGTCGGGCCATCCCGTTCTGAAAGCTGATATTGCCGGCACTGAGCACTTTATTCCAACTGACAGTATTCTCAAACTCCAACTGAAATCCATCCTGTGCGTTCCTCTCACTGTGGGCGATCGAATTCTGGGAGTGCTGTATGCCGATAACTCGATCACCAAATCCAATTTCACCGAATATGACCTGAACCTGCTGACCATGCTCTCCTCTCAGGCTGCAATCGCCATCGAAAATGCCCTGCTCTATGAACATGTCCAGAAAACACATCAAGCCCTGATGACACTCGATCAGATGAAAACCAAGTTCATCAACCTGGCTTCTCATGAACTCAGAACACCCATGACCGTTATTCTGGGTTATCTCGGTTTCCTGGCCCGGGCACAAAAGCCCCCGATCAACCAGTCAGAGATTATCCAGATCCTTCGAGATAAAGTAGCCAAACTCAATTCAATAGTGGATAACATTCTGTCATTGTCACAATTGAACACGCCGGAATACCCACTCGACCTTCAGACCAATTCTCTGAACATGCTTGTCCGTGAAATTGTCCGAGATGTCCAACCCTTTACCGAAAAAAGAAATCAGCGAGTCATTTGTAACCTGCCTGCACAAGATATTACGGTTGCTATCGACCTGCCCCTCATCTGGCAGGCTTTGACCAATATCATCTTGAATGCCATCCGTTTTACGGAAAACGGCGGGACTATCACAATCGAAGCTCAACCCGGCGAGACATTCGTTGAAATCAAAGTCAGCGATACCGGAATCGGAATTCCCGAGGAAGAATTCGAGCATATCTTCGAGAGTTTCTACGAAGTCGGCGATGTCTGCTATCATCGCTCCGGTGATGTCGAATTCAAAGCCGGCGGACTCGGCGTCGGCCTGACCATCGCCAAACATGCTGTCGAGTTACATGGTGGACGCATCTGGGTCCGGAGCGAAGTTGGCAAAGGCAGCACTTTCAGTTTTACCATTCCCGCAGGAGCAACTGTCTAGCCCTTTCAGACCAGCCCTGATAGTTACACAGTTTCTACCAGCATTATACTCTTCTCAGCGATGGACTGTCCTGAATTCAGCCTCACGCAAGCGATTGTCGATCTCACGCAGCCGCTCGTTTAACCGCAGAATGCGATTTTCGATACTTGATTTTTCTGCTACCAGCACGCCGATCTCGTCCTCAGACTGCTTCCTGATCTTGAACCTCTCTTTGACCATGGCCGGCGTCTCGCCCTGCATGAAAGCATTCTGGGCCTTCATCCGCTGGTCCTGGTCTGATATGCTGGCCAGGGTCCGCATGTTATCATAACCAAGTGTCGGCTCGATCTCATATAAATGGGCCCTGATCATGCTCTGAGCACTATCACGCGGTATTCGCACGATCCGATCAAGATAATCGGCAAAACTGACCTCTTTCTCGCTACATAATTCCTGGGCCTCGATCAAGGTCTTCCCGAACTCCCGTATGAGATTGCCATTACCAGTCAGAAACTCTCGCTTGATCCGGGCAGTCAAACTGATAAATGCGGGATCAGCCTCGAATATGTTCGTATAAATGCCCAATTCCTCAGCTTTGAACAATAACCGGTGAAAAATACTCCAATACTTGGTTGTGTGTGAACGACTGGTTATTGGTAAAGCGGATTCCACACAATGAATATGATGAGCATACTCGTGAATCGCCGTATACATCAAGGCATTGTCACTCTTGAAATTCTGATTGTGAATGATGATTTCATGCCGCTCGGGATGATAAACACCATTGGCCCGAGCACTCGCCTTACCTGAAAATATGACACTGAAATCATGTTTCGTTACTTTTAATTGCAGTAAATTCTGCTTGACCTGGTCCTGATTCATGTGTTCACCTGTTCATGAAAATGTTCCGTTGTTTTTCCTTCATGGCCTTCGCACTCGAAGTTTGAAGACAAATCCTACGCTCGGGGCATAGTCCTGAAACACCCAGCAACAATATCGTTTCATCATGCCACTGTCAACCCCCGTTTCTCATGTCGAATTTCCAGGAACTTATTGACATTATCCTGAAAAAAGCGTATAATTTTATAAACTTTTGACCGAAATGCCGTGAAATGGTCGCGATACCACCATTCTGAAGATCGTGCATGAAAAGAAAACTCAAATTCCTGCTCTCCTTAACCGCCATAACCGGGGCCCTGTTCTATGTGGTTTTCCTGAGTGAAGACAGTCTCTTTCACTTACTCGAACTGAAACATTCCGAGAAAGCACTTGAACAGGAAATCGTCACCCTGACCCGGGAAACGAACCGCTTGATCAATGATATCCAGAACATTAGAAACGACAACTTTTTTGTCGAAAAAGTCGCCCGCGAAGAACTGGGTTTGATCAAGGATGGCGAAGTTATTATCCTCTTCCAGTAAATCGGGGCTTGACAAACACCTCCTGACATACTATCACTCACACTGATTTTAAATAGAAATATCTCTGTTTGATAATCACATCGCTTATGATGCGGGGTGGAGCAGTCAGGTAGCTCGTTGGGCTCATAACCCAAAGGTCGTCGGTTCGAATCCGGCCCCCGCTATTTTTTATGCGCAGAAACGGTTCGTCCCTCTTCGCTTATGGCAAGCTACGACGCGAGTAAACAATCCGGCCCCCGCTATTTTTTATGCGACCACACCCGCGTTCATCTCTCAGCCCCAGACCACTCAATACATTCTCTCTGCTTTATCTGTGAAATCCCTTCGGCCAGTTCCTTTCAGCTTCTCTCAAGACAGGCAGGACGGGCTGCGTAATCTGCGGTTCGAATCCCGCTCGCTTTTTGTCCTGCTTTTGTTTCCCCCGGAAACTGAACTGCGGTTCGATATAGGTGAATTGTTTCGGACCACATGGTTTATTCAAATTCATGTTCTAGTCTGGATTTCTCACCAGAAAAATATCTAGATCGAAATCCACTTTTGTCACAACGAGTTGTGGCAAAAGTTTCGATTCGGGAAAAAACACCTCGCTCCCTTCGGCAAGCTCAGGACGCGGCAAGATGAGCCCGGGGCAGTCCTGAGCGATCCTGAGCAAACGAAGTGAGCCGAAGGGGAGTCGAAGCCTGAAGGGCGAATTTCTCAGATTTCTTTGTGAGAAATTCGGGCTAGCGAGCTCGACCACAAGAGTGAATGGAACAAACGCGTCTAAAAAAGTGGCAGTGCCGACAATCAGACGTGATTTTATCGACAATTAGACGATAAATAACTTGCAATTGGACGGCTGAGGTGTTATCACTAGTCATCATGAGTGATGAAGCCCTCTATCCCCGTTTTCTTCAGCCCCGTATCGTGGAAGCCTTGGCGGATTCCCCGGTTGTCTTGATCCACGGACCACGGCAAAGCGGAAAGACCACACTAGCCCGGCTTGTGGGTGATGAGGCGGGATATACCTATTTCACCTTTGACGATGACGTTCAACGGGCAGCGGCACAAGCGGACCCGGTTGGTTTTGTGGCTGATTTGCCGGAACGGGCGGTCCTGGACGAGGTGCAACGTGTCCCTGAACTCTTTACGTCGCTCAAGTCGGTTGTTGATGCCCAGCGGAAACCCGGTCGGTTTATCCTGACAGGATCAGCTAATGTATTGCTTGTCCCCAGGCTGGCAGATTCGCTTGCCGGTCGGATTGAGATTCTTAGACTTCACTCCTTGTCGCAGGCGGAGATGGTCCGCCAAAGGCCTGATTTTCTAGATTGTTTGTTCGCAGCACGCTTCAAGAATAAGCCCTTCGGACATCGTCTGGGAAAAGCCCTCACAGCCCGGTTGGTCAGTGGCGGTTTTCCGCCGGCGGTGGCGCGGGCCAGTCATCATCGTCAGGCCGCGTGGTATCGGGATTATGGTGATACACTCATTCAGCGCGATATTCGTGATTTGTCTCGTATTGCCGCATTAGATGCGTTGCCCCATCTTTTAGCCGCTGCTGCGGGACAGACGGCCTGTCTGTTGAATGTTTCCAAACTCGCGGGTCCATTTCAGATCAGTCGTCAAACCATTCGCGAGTATCTGACGCTGCTGTCGAGAATTTTCCTGCTGGATGAATTGCCCCCGTGGCACAGCAATCGGCTGAAACGATTAGTGAAAACGTCCAAGTTGCATCTGGGCGACACTGGATTAGCCTGCGCTCTGCTGGGATTGAACGGGGATTCTGTGTGGGCGGATCGCTTGTTGTTGGGGCGGCTCCTGGAAACGTTCGTCTATCAAGAGTTACGACGGCATGCCAGTTGGCGGGAAGAAGCGATAATCTTCAGCCACTTCCGCGATAAGGACCAAGTCGAAGTGGATCTTGTGCTGGAATCGGGAGGGCGGCTAGCCGGCGTCGAGGTAAAGGCGGCTGCGACCGTGACCCACAAGGATTTCAAGGGTCTGCGGAAACTGAAAGACGCGGTGCCTCATTTTGTGGCCGGAATAGTATTGTACGATGGTGACACCATGGCTCGATTTGGAGACCGTCTCTATGCCGTGCCCCTCACGCGGTTATGGGAAAACGATTGACCCCATACACTAACCCGGATTTCTTACCAGAATTTGGTGACGGTTCGACATCCGCTTTTACCATAACTAGTTATGGCAAAAGTTTCGACTCGGTCTAAATACACCTCGCTCCCCTCGACAAGCTCAGGACGTGGCAAGGTTAGCCCGGGTCAGTCCTGCCGTGTCCTGAGCGGAGTCAAAGGGAGCAAACGAAGTGAGCCGAAGGGGAGTCGAAGCCTGGAGGGTGAA
Source organism: bacterium (assembly GCA_016934675.1). Classification (GTDB taxonomy): domain Bacteria; phylum CSSED10-310; class JAFGSJ01; order JAFGSJ01; family JAFGSJ01; genus JAFGSJ01. Next base: position 46,099 of record JAFGSJ010000124.1, read on the forward strand.
TTTCTCATCCAAGGTGGTGAGAAATTCGGGCTAAAAATAGCGTGTGAGAGAGTATGCTATTCCGGATGTGCCCCACAGGAGATCATGAGTTACATCTTCATAACTACTGATCACCGCTTGATCACTTTGAGCAGGTTCAAGTCGACTGTTGACTTATTAGGGAGAGAAAGGGTCCAGTAACGATCAAAAGAGTAAGATTCTTAATCGTCTTCTCCAACAGTCAACCGGAGACTCGACCCCTTATTCAACGCTATTCAAGCCATACCCAATATAACAAGAGCAATTTTCGATTAACAGTGCTACCGCTCTCATTCAATTGTCAGTAGACCATTAGTTCACCTTCCGGCCAGTCGCCTTCCCAGCCACAGGGGAAATGACCGGCTTCGTATACCGTGAGCAATTCCAAAAAAAAGAAAACCTTGTGGCCACTGCCAAAATAAGCATTCTCCATCAAAGCCGCGAGCAGGTCCCATGAAACACAATGCTCGATCGCTCCATCCAAACCATGCTCTTCAAGAAATGTCCGGATGTGCCCATCAACGAGAGGATTGATAACCGAACTCTTGAAGCCAGTCACGAGATCATTCCACTTTTGGTAATTCGTTCGATCATTGTGGTGCAACCAGATCGTCAATTGATTTTGGGCCTCCAATTGAACATTTTCCCACAGTTCTGACCGACAGGAACGTTGCGCCTGCGCCCATGACGAGACAGGCTGAATCGGCATGGATACCTCGCCCGTGAAGCTTTTCCCACACGCACTGAACCAATCCACATTTTTGATACGCTGGGCGACATCGCTCGGATTATAATTGAATTTTGAAATATAACCCTTGGACATACTTGAGGCCGCCTCAATTGCTAGTTTTCTAAAGTCCCTTCAGGTGATCCAAATACCAAGAAAGGAATTCATTAAATGAGGGAGACAATTCATCAACTTCCACAAAATCATGATCGAAGAATACGACGGGCGAATCATCGGATGGCACAGAATTGCGTAGGAATCCGAACATGTTACCCATGCAATCCGAAGCGAATCCAATAACGTCGGTCGGCATTCCAGCTGACCAGTACATTTTTGTGCCCTCGATAACGTCCATTGGCTTCAGAAACTCCTGAAGATCTGGATGATCCATCTGATCGTCCGCAATTTCGTCTAAAATCGAAGGCGTGAAGACTACACCGTGGCGCATCATAAATTGGCGATAAGCTGCGGGCAACCGAGTGTTCAGGACTTCGTCAATTTTATCCAATTCCTTTTCGTTCACAAGTCTCCCAGGTTGGCCGTAATGGAAGCGAGAGACAAACTCATCAAAGATTTCGGTGCGTGAGCGCATATTAGCCAATCGTATCGAAATAATGTACTCCCAAACACTGAAAAATCACAAGCACCTGTTTTGCTTTAATCAAGTCATTGAAACCTGACAATCGCAAGACAGGTCTTCAAGCTTGATATCATTCTTACTTGAAAGAATGTATTGAGTCAATAAAAATGAAGTTTAGAGTCTTGCATAAGAGAGCTGGTTCTGACTTCTTCGCTCAGACTTGATTTCCACCAGATCGACAAATTTGGGAACGATTTCGAGCGGAATCAGTACATTAGACAGAGGGCTGACTCTCGCTTACTCTTCATCCATTTGGGTGATGACTCGATCACGCCACTCGGTAAACTTACGCCAGCTTGATGAGGGGTCTGCTTCTTGATCAATCAGATCCCCGGCCTGATTGTCGAAGATAACCCAACCATGGGCTCGACACACTGCGAAAAGAACCGGAATCGGATCACCATCCCCAACGATGCGGACACCGATAGAATCAACGGTTTCTTCATCACGGACATGGAACTCGATGGCATAATCCAGGGTTTCGAAAATCCCATAGCCAGCTGCATCCCACACCACATCCGCGAGCACTGAAGAGATCATTGATTTCGCCTGCGATGATGAACCGATGGGCTGTGGGTGCCAGTCTTGTGCAACGTGCTGAAGCGATCGCGGCACCCCTTCCCCATTGAATATGAATGCGTCCCAGCTCATGGTTTCCCCGGTTCCGTATTGGGTTTTGCAATCTGCTCAATCCATGCGCTGGGATAAGGAGCGAGAAGGAAATCTCGATTAGAGAATCCAGCCTCATCAGAATGAAATGGCGTGAACCATGTATCCCATTCGTTCATCCAGTTTGGGAATGAGCGCACAAAATCATAATTGCTCTCTTTGATCGCTTTAAGGAGGCAGGAGTCTGTGCATTGATCTTCAGGTGAAGTGCCCAACCACTTAGGATCGGTATAATTTTTCACCTTGCCCATGCAGTCCAGCGCTTCGTCTGTAGAGCCTTGCATGAACACAGTGGCTGCACGCATTTTCCAAACTTTGCGCAACCAACTAGAGTCCTGGTCGTGTTTAGCCAACATCTTGTCGCACAGAGCCAGGGCCAGATCATATTCCCCCTCCATAAAGGCGTAAGTGGCTCCATTATAGCCCAAGTAGAACTTGTTGCCATCCGAATTAAATGTTTCCACAAAAGGCTGTTGTAATGATTGTCGAAGAGCATCCAGTGCTGCTTTGACATGACCTTCGCGCATATTGAAGAGAAAGAGATAAATGAAATTCGGGAAGCTGGCGTGAGCGTTCACCCACGCTCGGAACTCAACTTCCGCGACATTCGATTCGTTCAATCGTGAGCGAACATGGGCTAGAGTTGAATGGGGCAGCCAATAGTCAGGCCGAGCAAGTGCCCACTGCTCACAGGTCAACTTCACCTCGGCAAGGTGGCCGTATCTCAGGAACATTTGCATCTCACCCTTATACGCCAAATCGTCGTGTGGGTGGGCTTCAATTCGACGATCGTACCCGGTGCTTACAAGCTCAATAATTTGATTGCGTTCAAGTCGATCGGATGGTGTCAAAGCCACTTCAGTCAGGCGACAGTCTCTTCCATCTTCTGAATATGTGAATAGCACCCAGATATTTGAATCCGGACTTGATTTTTCATCGTCACGCCCAAGCTTGTAACCAAAATGATGGAAACCACCTCCCATTTCGATAATGGCATAGTCTGATGAGACTTGTGCTCTGGCATGGCCAAGGTCAGCAATTTCATTGGGAAGCCAGGCATTGCTCAGGATTTCCGGAAGCAGAGCTGGATCCGACTGACAGTAAAGGGCAAGTCGATCTGCCACGGGCTGATATATCTCGGGAGATTTCAGTTTGGCTTAGCGACGGGTGATGTCTATTATGCTGACGATCATGGTCAGTATCGACCAGCTGATTGGATTGAACACAAGTACAGCCGCTATGCCCAGGATTATAATCAAACCAATATGCGTTTTTCCGTTCGTCATTTTTGATTCCAATATCCGTCCGCGATTATTGGTCCAGCGCAGGCCGAAAGCTGTTTCGTTCTCCCCCATTTCAAGTACTAATAATCAATGTGCTCGGTACAGCACCATCCACGTATCCAGTCAGACTATTACTTTCTTATTGTATTATAGCGGGAGTATTTGTCCGGACAATAACCGCTCCAAGTTGGTCTATCGGTCGAGATGTGGAACCTTGACATTTCATAGATACTCTCATCATATTTGATTTAATGCTGCCAGAAAGTCAGCCCGATTATGGTCGATGAATTCCTCTGCAGCCTCGAAGACAATCTGAAAGTCGATTTGATGAGCCAATTCGCTTATTTCAGTACTGACTTGTTCCCATTTAGCACCATGCAACTGAAGAAACGTGGTAATAGTATATGGCTCAAGCCCCTGACGCTCGAGCTGAATTGCCTCGTGGGTCATGCCTGCAGAGTTGGCTGCTTTCAGGATTGTGGTGAGAGTCTCAGCAGCTTCCTTGCATCCAAGGATGTTCAAGGCGTCCACAGTAAGGGCACCGTAACGACCCGTACTATTGCCGATGAAATCATTGATGCCATTCATCGACAGCTCAGTCTCGAAGTCAATCACGAGCATCAGAACCACCACTGGATTTGAAAGGTCGGTGATTCGATCATCTTCGCGTATAAGTGCTAAAGGGGGTTCATAAATCTTAACTGAAAATTCGTCGAGAATCTCAGCTGCATTCATACGCTCTACCTGACCAGGCATTTCAGTTTTTCCTCAGCGAACTATAAAGGCGATTTACTCGTTTGTAAGCCTCAACCTCTTATCTTCCTCAAGGCGCGGTAACCTTGGTTAGAATAACTTTTACCCTGACGGCAGTCCTTTGTCAAGAATTGGGAGCTTAAGAGCGAGAACAGTGGTCACGGAATAAATCTCAGTGTGGAACAAAAGTGCGAATCAAGCGGATGTGGATTGATCTGGGCGGAAATTTTGGTTCTACTCAAACGAATTTGTTTTCCCAAAGCTGACACACCACGGGGTGGACGTCTGACTTTGACTGTCCCCAAACTATCCTTCCAGGTTGATTAAGAGTCCAGTTTGGATTTCTCTTGTAGGAGTGTATCTACCACTCTGCCAGTCCTGCCATAAAAGAGGTACATCAGAGCGGGCACAGCAAAAACGAAAAAACCGCAGATAGCGTTGAATAAGTTGCTGTCTGATCGGGGTTGACCAAAACCCAAAGGTTCACCACGGAGCCAGCCTACAAACTCAATTGCTACGTAAGCAGAATAGCCTATGAAGATCACTGCCGCGACAGGTCTGAGTGCCCAGGCAAAACGTCTGGGATTGGCCAGTCCGATCGTAGCGAAAACGAGAGTCATACAGATGACATACATCACCACTCGCCCGCTCCAAGTAGGTGGATCTGTCCAAAAAGGTAACCCTATCGCCGTTGCAAGCATAATAGGTGCTAGCACCCAGAAGTACCATCTGTTCATGATTATAATAGCCTATCGTGCCTTGATCATTACCTGGGACGCAGAGTGGATTGTGGAAGATTGTTTTCGTTTAACCTCTTAACTGCAATATCTGGAAATAGTTCGGTAAAAATATCTTTCTTGTCTTGGTACCATTTCTCAAAAGACTTTCTGTCTGGTCCTTTGGCCTCTTTGGCTTCATCGAAAATCCTTTGCATGCATTCAAGGAGCAGCTGCTCTGTCTCTGATTTTTTACCCTGATGAAACCATATCCTGGCGAGAAGACCAGTGCCGTCAAATCTTTCCCAGTTTTGGTAGTTTGATTGCAACTTTAGAAAATAATGTTCCGCAGTCTGGTAATCACTTGCCTTGTATGCAGCAGTTCCGAGCTTATCGTAGCCGGTGTTGTGATCCCACCAAGGTCCCAGCAACGACACCAAAGACAAGACCTTCTCTTTCTTATCGGTCTTGATAAGGGCATCAACGTATTTATCAAACATCTCCCCAATAGGCCTGAAAGTATCATAGCCATTCTTCTTCAACTCATCATTCCCCGCAGCGATGACATCAAGAAACTGATCGTAGACCCGAATGATTACTTCATCCTCTGTAGTATCATGCAGGTGGGCATATGCTTTGGCGTATCGCGTGAGATGCTTTCCAAGTGGACTGCTGTAATCGGCAAGCAGACTTTTCTGTTCATGAGCATCACCCTTAATAACTCTATCCAGATAGTGTTCATATGCTTTCACGATATCCTCTGGTTTTTTCTCTGGTGCTTCCTTGGAGAGGTATTTCTTTCTGTCAGGGTTGTCATAAAATCCGAGTAACTGACGACCGATGTGGACCTTTGCTATTGTACCCGTAAGAGTGTCAGGGAGTTCGTCTTTGCCATACCAACTGCTTCGATCTCCATCCAGAACTACCCAACCACTATTCCCATTAAGTGTTGCTGCTGCTACTGCGACAAGATTTTGAGGATATCTTAATTGCGGTGAGATCTCAACGATATGAACAATCTCGGGTGACAACAATTCATCACCATGCCACTGCTCAAGCATGGGTAGGTATACTTCGGGACTCTCTATATCCTTTTCTTTTATCAACCCCTCTCCTTCAAGCTCCCAACAGCAGTGGATTGCGTATCCATCCTCGGGCGGACGCTGAGTAAGGTTGTATGAAAAAAAACAGAAAGTTGTGCTTCCCACCAGACCCATTTCCACATCATCCTCTTCCAGCCCAGTATCATCATAGACCGTATACTTGATAAGCCATAGGTCTTTCTTCTGATACTCCGGCGGCCATTTGAGGGTCCTTTTATCAACAATCTCGAGCTTATCGGGAGGACGTCCCAGCTCATTAGGATGGGACAGCCAATGAGCAAACTCGGCCTTCGCGGCAAAATCAGGTTCCCTTGCTTCTGCAGGGATAGCATCAGTTCGACCGAGCTCCTCAAGATATTGACAGGCAGTAGCTGAGTGATTAGGCTCCAGACTAAACGCGATGAGGTTTCGAATTCCGGTTTCATTCCCGACTTTGGCTGCAGCCCATGCGGACTCCATTCGAACAGAAGGATCAGGATGATTCGAAGCAATGGCTAAGAGTCTTGACTGCTCTTTGCTGTTAATGAATGGTAACGCTGCAGTGGCGCTATGTGCGTAGCTGAACTGTTCTGGGTCTTTTACAGTAAGCCATTGTTCAAGTCTCGCCCATCCTTCAGGTGAGTCGAATGGGTGTTTCAATGTGTTACCGGCAATAGCAGCTGTATTGGCTGCATCAAGGAGACTTACGGCAATGAATCCAGGTGGTATTGGATTGGATAACTCCGTGAATAGTCTACCGGTATGAGGGTGTTTCTCATCAAATATACTTAGAATAACCGACCACATGTATTCTTCTGGACCGAGTGGTTTCCTCGCAGCTTCAATAATCCGGTCAGTCCCCTCAGGAGAACCATACATAGCCAGGACTTTCAGCGCGAATAGTAAAGTGTTCATACACTCTTCTGATGGATTTTCGATGAGTTTATCATATACCCGAATGAGGGCAGGTATGCCCTGTGAATGCATCACTTCGAAAGCGGGTACTTCAGCACTTTCTACGTCTTGAAACAGACCGGTCAGGGCTCTGTATCTTTCTGTATTTAATTCATCATCGTGCAGATTATCAGGCAGTTGTTCCAAGGCGCGACAGATCGCCTTTGCATCTCCACGACTCCGTAGTGTGTAAGCGCCAAGTTTGTTGAGCTCATTGGACAAATCGCCCCCTTCATTCATGCCCCGTGAAATGGCTTTTGTCAGTGGACTTCCAAGCATTTCATTGTCTCCTGTCTTAATAAATAGGTTTTGTTCACAACCCAGATTAAGCAAAGATGCATAGCACCACAGCAAGACTAACAACCACAAAGTGGGAGACCGGCCTATTTTCAGATATTCCATCTGTTCAGTTCCTTTACCTTATATAGTTCAATGTTTGTCATCTCATTATAATGACCATCAAAATGCCTGCACAGACTGGTAAAGCCAGCATTGGCACTAATGCATTCCTCTTTATAACTTCAAAGTATCGTTGAGCCCATGCTGGCGTTGCAATGCAGCATGCGAACTGCACTATAGCGTACTGAACAAGTAAGAAGAATAGACTGACAGCGAACGACTTCGTAAGCTTCAAAAGTAACGTCGTCTCCGGATACCACATGTACATCATGGGGGTAACCGGGCCAAAGAACAGCAGGATAAAGGCTGACATAATACCATTAAGTATCCTGTCCGATTTTGCTGTCGATGTGAGATTCATGCTCCTACCTTATGGTGTCACATGATCATTGCCCCAGTTGCTAACGCTTCTTCTTCATACCCCGGGCCATTTTTTTCTCGATGTCCTCAACACGCTTTTTTGCCCCGGCCTGGATATTCAACAGTGTTATCGAGGACTTCTGGAGATTTGCTGTCTCATGGTCCCAGAAGAAGATATCCTTCCCTGCAATCCCCTCGCTCATCTTGAGCACAAGATGATTACCGTATGAGTCGCTGGCAATCTTGAGAAGATCCGCTTGCATATAATCATGTGCGGACCGCTTGTTTTCCTCGACAATATGGCCCCAGCTTTTTCTGGGCATGGACTTGTCAAAGACAGGGTATATTCTCCAGTCCTGAGGATAGTCGAGACCGTTACTCATGGCCCACACCTGTTTGAGTTCCTCTGGCAGTGTGACACCAAGCGCTCTCTCTGCTTCGATTATGGCTTCTGCTGATGCGTTGAGTGAAGGTTTCATGTCAAACTCCCGAAATGCTATCGATCGTCCCCGCTTTTGTTTTCATCGAGACCAGCCCGCTTGCGATTGGGCAACATTTGTTCTTCATACACATTCGAGTCAAATGACCTCGCTATGATCGTAGTATATCATAAAAAGTCATCACCTGTGAGCTTAATCAAGTTTGGAATCAAAAGATTTTCGAAATCGCTGCTCCGTCTAGTTAGCACAGCAGTTTACTGTCTCTGTTATGTAGAAAGAGAATCGTAATTTCGTGTACAATCCTTTCTTGACATTGGCTTTTTTCTTAGTACAATGATTCATGAACTGAATAGCCAGGATGTCAAAATAGCATGGTTCAGGATAAAAATGTGAGCGGGCATTTCACCAGTTCGGGGATTAATTTCAGCTTTATAAATCATAACAATCCTGAGAGGGAAGGTCTGTTGTGGATTTCTATGTTATGGCCAAATCATACGACTGCTGCGGTAGTCATCCAACACTTTCCCCAATAGGTGATTTTTTATTGATGGGGACTGACGGTTTTGGTGATGCAATCAAAGAGCTTAGCGTCACACTTCATTTTCCAGACTCCGGCCCCCCACGGAAAACGTTGGAAGAAGCTCTCAAACAGCATAACATGTACCGCTCAACCCTGCCTAAGATCACCTTTTGGCGAGCAAAGGGCAGGCTCGTGATTGATATTGCTAGTGAGCTTATGGATGGCCGTGAATGGAAACCCTCCCCTCAATTATCGCTACCGATGTTTGAGCGTGGGGTTGATGAGGTCATTAACGCTTTGCCACTTATGAGAACAAGATTGAAGAATTCAGATGCATTCGCTCTTGAGGCCTTTCTCAGTCATTGCGAAGCGGCACGACAGCGTATTCCTCGATCGGAGAATGCCCTCAATGATCTAGTAGCTTTATTAAAAGAGGCAGATAAAGCCAAACGGGAAGCAATGTCCCCGTGGGATAAATTGGGAATCGATTGGGAGGACTTCCACCCGAGAGCAAGAAAGATTCTCGATGATCCTTTCTTCTGGGAGCTCGCGAATGATTTCTCCCCGAACGGCAATGATACTGGTGCCGATCTTTTATATGACTATATTGACTGGTTCAAACGCCATAAGAATAGTCAACCCCTGGCTTTTCTCAAGGATCTCGCCAAGCGTTGGGGATACCCAAATCTCGAAGAGATGGACAATGATGTCCGGGATGAGGCTTTAATTGGCCTTGCATTCGCTGACATCAAGCTTCGGGCAACCTGTGATCCGCATATACGCCAACTTGCATTGGAAACAACCGAACGCCTGCGAAAACAAGCTCAGCTTGCCACAGATTGGCCCCATCGCGAAGAAAGACTGATGACCTTGGACAAGATCGAAGCCAAATTGCAACAAATTTAAAATAATACATTCGAGCTGCCGCGATAAACGCAAAAATCGAGGTGAATGTTATGCCAGCAATTTACAAGGAATGAGACGTATGCCAATGGAACATTCGCATATATGGCTGGGACATTTTTCTTCGGAGAGAGGGGAAAACTATGAAAGTGATGGAGGCGTCGAAGAGATCCGGTCTGTTTTCCAAGTCATACGCGCTGGCTATTGTCACAATCATCGACGAGAACCACCCGATTGAGTCAGAAATTCGGCATGTCAATGAAGCGATGATCAACTGGTTCAAGTCGCGTGGTGCCAAGTGCATAACTCTCATGCTCACCTACACTGCTGCTTCTGAGTTGCACGATGCGATCATTGAGCAGTCCACGCTTCTTGTGAATCAGGATTTCGAGTTCAACAGCATTTTGAACGTATTGGAGGTCAGTATCGCTTTACTAGATGCGAACGGTAAGCTGGTCAAAGAACTCGAACTGAAGCGACAGTGACACGAAGGCCGAAAAGAAACAAATCCAACGGACGTGGACAAGCCAAGCTATTGGAGCGTAAAATTCGACCATAAATGGGTAGTAAATCAGAATTTTTCATGAGTAAAGAGTCCGATAAGGCTATATAGATAGGAGATTCCTGTGATTGAGAACTGCTCCCTATATCTACCGATAGAGAAACCGCCCCTGAAAAAGCTCTTTCCAAACGGCAAATTCGATGGAGGCTTCTTCAAGAAGCCTACCATGTTCAAGTATGAAACTCGCGATGGCATGGTGAAACTGAATTTACAGCAAGATGATCTTGAATGTCATCTGCAAGGATTTTGTGCATATGTTGCACGACTCCCGAGCAGCGGTGAATCAAGGTCCAAAGCCCAAGAGCTCATCAAAAGAACGAAGAGCGTCCTTGGAGTATTCTTACCATGTCCGGTGGATCCTGATTCGGATGCTTTCAGATCTCTCGTACACATCATCGCCACGTTTAATGGTTTTATGTTTGTTGTCGATAGTGTGATGCTACCTGACGGTAGTATTCTCGTGGGGCCTACGTTAAAGGAAGAAAACACAGATGAGAAACCAACAGCGGAATTGAAGGAAATAAATCCAGATAACTTCAGACATTCGGGCGAAACGACGGGAGTTGATCCTTCCAGAATTGAGATGAGGGAACGACATTACTGTCTGCTTGCTGAAAGGGCGTTCATCTGCGCACGTTGGTTGCCGCTTTATCGAACTGAATCAGGTGTCGATGAACTGCGACCGGTTGAGGAGATAGCAGCCCGATTCCTAGCTCTATGTTCGTTATTCTTATGGGTATCTGCACCTGAGGATGTTGCACCTACCAACCTGTTGAAGGAGTTCTATAATCATAACAACCTGGATCGACATTTAACGATGTCTGAAAACGCGATTGTTTTAATGGCACGTGAAGATGCACGAGAATCACATCACAACACTATTGGTTGGTATCTCGAAAACATGTGGGCACTTGCGTGGATCCTCGGATTTGAGCCGGAGCCACCCTTCTATCAAGGACAACTTCCCGATGAGGTGATCCAACGGATGATTGGAGAGTTTTTCCCAGGCTTCACGACGAACATAACAGAGTTTATTGCCGCAATTCACCCCAGATCAGCCATCGAAGTCGGTCAGTTAGAAGACCTTTATTATTGCACCCACAACGCTGTCAGACAGGCCCAGCTTGGCGATAATTCAGTCCCAACCTATTTCCATCCTGTTGCTGATGGTGGGGCAATACATGAACGTCGTCACTCTCTCACATGGGCTCTGTCACCTGGAACAGAATGGGAGGACACTGACCTTTCAACATAGTCAATAGTGATCAACTAGTTATATCGAGCAGAATGAGGACTCGATCTTCGGCTCAATGTCCTGTGTGATCTTATTCCAACCAACCTTTTTCTTTCATTCTCTTCACAACCAACTTCAGTTCATCTTCAGTCATCATTGGAGCAAACTGCCCGAAACCCCATTTCCCCTGGTTATGTTCTTTGTGAATTTTCATATAGTAACAGATGCGAAACTCTATGTGTCCATTTTCTATTCCCCGGCCATCATCGAAGCGGAGCTTTTGAAGACAGAAAGCCTTACCCTCGTTTGAAGGGGCAATGAAAACCTCCTCATCCTCAACTCGGTAAACTAATGGACTTCCGTCGATCTTTTTTGTTCGAGTTATCTCTCCAATTCTTGAGAAAAGAGGTGGTGATATTCCTGGCAGTGGATTTCGTCGAATACTTGATGGTGATCTGAAGGCGACCCAACCATTGATTAACTCGACTTTGCAATAATCGATAAAATCTGATCGAAATCGTGATGCTCTCCTGCAGCCTATACTGGCGACAGGTCGCCTATTGTCGTATTGTCCATCAGGATAAACATACTTGCTCCCCTGAATACAACCGAGTTGTCTTGCTTTTGCAGACACGTTGTCAGGGACATCAACTCCACATTCATTCTTGGCCATTATATCCATCCCTTCCTTATGAAGAACGATTCTGCGGTATCTTCCCTTCAGGTATCAACATAATAACAATATATCCCGCATCCATGTAAAAGGATGTCCACGAAAATCTGATCTCTCAGTGATATTCATTTTTTCACATCAAACCTCAAAACACAAGGGGGAAAATTATGCGCACAGCACTCGGTTATATTCGTGTTTCAAGTTCTGAACAGGTCGAGGGAGTTTCGCTCGATGTCCAGCGTGAGAAGATTATCGCCTATGCTCGTATCAAGGAATACGAACTTGTCGACATCATTACCGATGATGGGTACTCAGCAAAGAACCTTAATCGTCCAGGGATCACCAGGATACTGAACAGTGCGCGAAAGGGGGAGATTGATGCGATCATCGTGCTCAAGCTCGACAGAATCTTCAGAAATACAATTGATGCACTCAATACAACCCGGTTGCTCGAAAAGTGGGGTATCGCCTTTCACTCCATCAACGAAAACCTGGATACACAGTCTGCACTCGGACAATTTTTTTTCACCCTCCTGGCAGCGATCGGTCAAATGGAGCGTCAAATCATCAGCGAAAGGACGGTATCAGCCCTTCAACATAAAAGAACAAAGGGTGAAAGAATTTCAGGTGAGCCACCCTATGGCTATGCTTTTGATGAGGATGGCTTGTTAGTCCCGGATCAAAGAGAGCTGGAATTGCTGAAAATGATGAAAAAGTGGAAAGCAGAAGGTAGCAGTTACCGAAGCATGGCACATAAACTCATGGCAATCGGTGTTAAAACGCGGAGGGGAACTGATTTTACCCACCAGGGCATTTATCAGATTCTTCGGAGAGACGCACGATATTCTGAAGAAACCGTCAAGTGACCGTCCGGTCACTTGACACCCTCCATTTTTTCAACTCCTCGTCCATAACGGCCTCCTCACCACCTCAACCCTTATCAGTTAAGGCTTAAGGCCTTGCCAAGAGTCTATAAATAGACTAGAATTTCTATAAGGTTTGCTAATTATTTCGAAAAAATCCAGGGGGAGATTGTGGGTGGTATAACATCGGGAAGAAGACGACTTAAGAACCGCAGGAAGAGGGTAGAAGATTATCCTATCAGGTTATCAGTCAAGGAATTGAATGGTAAACTCTGGCAAGGCGCTGTTATCAGAAGCACCTGGCGGTTGAGAAACAGGGAACCGATTGAATTCATGATCAGGGTGTATGACGGGTTTTTATCCATCGACTGCAGCAATGGTCACTCGACCTTTATAGAACTGGATAGGACCCCCTGTCATTTCGGAATGCATCGAACATGGTTCCGATGTCCCGGTGAAGATTGTGGCAGGAGGGTCATGCATCTCTATTTCAATGGTCGTCTCCGTTGCCGTCATTGTCTCGATTTGACCTATCAATCTCGTCATATCAAGAACAGATTCATCTCGCTTCAGATGAAGATATTGTCACTCCATAGCAAGTACGGTCTTGATCCAGATGATTTTAAAAAGCCAAAATGGATGCACTGGCAAACTTATTTCACCGTCGGCTTTCACTTGAATGACCTGTATGAAGCCCAGCTTGATACTGCGATCCTTGAGCTTGAAAAGGACCTTGCGAGGAGTGAATACTTTATGAAGCGATACGGAGTTTCAATCTGATCATTCCATTTTATCACGTATTAGAATAGACACGGATCCACCTATATTCTGGAAAGAAATGGGGCCACCACAAAGGTACGCGAGAAGTTCAGTCGAATTCATGAAAGTATGTATTTCATAAGAGTTTTGGTCCAGATAGGAAAAAACGAATGATGCATGTTTGCCAGCCTTTAGGATTTGCCAAACCTTATCACAATATCTTCTGCAAAATTCTTGCTGGAAGAACACTGTGGCTGGGCTTCCGATATCAAATTCTTGATGCAGCGAATGGCAAAAACAGGATCGATACTCTGTTGCTTGAATAGAATTGTCGACATTTTTCCTCTTCTTTATTGCCTTAACAAGTAGTGCTTTTTCAAATTTTTCTACTACTGGACATGCTGTGCCGAGAGGGATCTCTAATGATACTGTTTTTTTCGGGCTCTTACTTTTTGTTGCTCCCCAGTCCATTATTTGAGAAGGATGAATGATGATCGCAGCTGCATCGGTACCTGAATCCTTTGCCAATTTATTAAAATCCCTAATCTCGGAGAGTCCAAAATCAGATAAGAATGTTGAAATTAATAGTAAACCCGTTGCATTTTCCGCTGATACTCTAATGTATTTGTCTTCCGGGCTAACGAATTCACCTTTTATACCAAGTCCATGGAATCGTGACAATAATCCTTCAATTAGCTTGCTTTTATCTTCAATATCTTCTGCGAGCATTGTTAATCCTGCAAGATTTCTTGGTTTTGCGGAGATTGATCTGGAGTCTTTCCTATCCGTGGATGATAATCTTCCATTTAATTCTTTTTCGAAGAGCAAATAGTCTTGTTGGGCCGAGGATAATAATTGAGTAAGTTCATAAAGTTTTAATGGACCAAGATTTGAAGTGGCAGTAATTGAAATTGGCAATATCAAATTTCGGGCACGATGTCTATACAAACTACATAATAAAGAGCAGAATGCGAGATGATGGTAAAATTCCAAGACATCAAGAATATCCAGTAATCGAGAGGCATAGACTATGCTGGCAATGACGCTACTGTAAAAATCACTCCCAGAAGGTTTTTTATGATTAGTTGTCACCTTACAATATTTGGCAACTGCGGCTTCGAGAATTTCAACTATGTCTTTTGTCGTTTTGCGTTCATTAGCCCACGCTTCAGATTCCAGCATCCATGTATTAATCACTTCGTCAGTCAGGACATTCTCACTATAGATTAGTACCCCTATCTCATCTTTTTCTCTCCACCCTGGTCTGCATTGGTCATATTCAACTAAAATCTCGTGCGCCTCACGGTAATATGATTTATCAAGATCACAATTATGAACAATATAATATGCCGGCTCAGGACTTTCGTTAAGATACAACAGATTGTGAACACTCACTTTTTGCATGAAAGCTAAGTAACTATCCGTGTCTTTTGATTTAGTACCCTTGACCTGAATAGCCGTTGAAAATCCTCGGGCACATCCGTCGTCATTATAAACAACTCTCAAATCTGTGCCTACATCAGGACTAATTCTTTGGAGTCTGTGCCCATTGTTAATGAATTTTGCCTCAACTCTATTTACTGCGATATCTTCAATATTTGACTGGAAAGTGATTTTTGGCAGTTTCTTTTTATCGGAATTCACGTGACACTTCACTTATTTGGTCTAGCTTATATCGCGGTTCGTCGACATCTCTATTGAATACTTCTGAATCAATTTCCAAACAATGATAAAATGCAATTAGAGTCAACAGGCTCATATAGGCATTGTTATCGAAGTTTTTTAGTTCGGAAAGTAGTGATTGTTGGAATGAGTCAATTGACGGTCTGTCGTCGGGATTTGTTGACAATGCTGCTTCTATTATGTCTCGAATTCCCCTCAGATCATCGTAAGTCTCCAATCGAAGCTTATCTTCTGAGCGAGCCCACTTTTTCCATTTGTCTTCTCTCCTCCAATTTGGCGATTTTCCTGATTTAGGTATTGGCCAGATATCTGAGGTCACTTCACCGATTGGATGCATACCAGTCACCAATTCATGAAGCATTACACCACATGCAAACACATCAACTTGTGAAAGGTCGGTTATACCGTCTTTCATATACTGCTCAGGAGCCATGTATGGTCTGCTTCCCCACGGCAATTTTAGTTCTAAATAACCATTTGCCATGCCAAAATCAGCAAGACGAGCAGACCAGAGAAATGGATAATTTTCTGGAATTTGGTATTTTTTTTTCAAATCCTGAAGAAGTATGTTTTCCGGCTTAAGATCCTGATGCGATCTCATTCCCTTCCTCTTCGCATATTGAAGTCCACAGCATGCTTGGACCATAAGTGAGATAGCTTCAGGAAGTCCTTTCCGAGGGACGTTACCATCGATATATTCGCGCATTGTACACTCGCAATAAGGCATGGCAATGTACGGCCAGCCATTAACAATCTCAGTTTTGAAAGGCGCGATGATGAATGGTGAATGTCTGTAGGTAATCCAATGTGTGACTTCGTGAATAAACCTTTCTATCGCTCCGTATTTAGCTGTTTCACTGACTAGTTTTGGATCTATTGTTTTTACTGCGATTCTCTCCGGATAGGTACCTTTTTGATTTTTAAAGATAAAAATTCGACCAAGGGTTCCACTGATTTCACGCTCAATCTTGCTATTGAAGGTCTGTTCAAGGGCAGCTGCAATGCGTTCATTATATTCAGGTTGACAATCTGGCATATCAAATGGAGTAACCGGTGGTGGCGTCAAACACTCTTCAGCTACCTGTGATGTGTCAGGACGATCTTGAATACATCGTCGCAGCATTTCTACTTCTGCCTGGAGTTGATTCATGATATCCTTAAAATTGTCAGAAATGTTCAAATCACCTGGAATTTCAGTCATTACCATATCCCGCTCATGTTCCGTGATGAGACCAAGCTCGACAGCAGTTTCAATAACCCATGGATCGATACCACATTCCGATCCAGCATCTGCATTTCTCTTCCAGAAAATGTGGGCCTTCTTCCGATTGATACTTTCAATAAGCACTGTCTCGAGGTTTATAAAAGCAAACCAACGGTTGTTTTCTATAAGCGGTGCAGCACATGAAAAAATCATTTCGGGTGATAAATCCTGATGTTGTGAGCCACAAATGAAATTAAGGGTTTCCTCAAGTGATTTGATACAAGCATTAATATTAAAATTGAGTTCTGACATGTAATTACCTTCCCTGGTTATGAGATTCTCCTATCCACGATCGCTTCTGGCTAAAACATTCAATCCCTATTACATTGTGTCTTCGATTGTGATCTCCTGTCCTGAGTCTTAGTAAAGTAAAAAAATTGGCCTTTTTCGCTTTATTAATCATGTTAAGGCACTTTGTCTAGCTTTTAAGGTGTTCACTATTTTTTCCAGACACTCTGCTGATGAATGTTCAATTTCGTGTTCCCAAATTCGGACAACCCTCCAGCCAAGTTTTCGTAATCTTCGAAAATTACGCTGGTCTCGCTTACGTGTTGCAGTAATTTTCTCTCTCCACTTTTCTGATAATTTATGCTCCCACAAGGGAAACCGCCACCCATGCCAGAAATCACCATCTATAAATACAGCAACCTTTTCCTCATGAAACACTATATCAGGCCTGCCTTGTAAAGTTTCTACGTGTTTTGAGAATGGAATTTTATTTTCTTCAAGAAGAGCAAAGATAATTCTCTCAGGACTTGTATTTTTCCCCTCGATTTTGGACATGACTTTACTACGTTTTTCTGTAGACATGATATCTCCACGATGGATGCCAGGGACTGGGGCGTTAAATGGTGCCCAGGAACGATGCCCGGCCTTTGGTACTGATCGTTTTTTGTTCGAATTCAGCTTTGCCATTATTCTTCCTTGCCCAGTCCAAAGTTCCCCAATTTTCTATTTTGGGAAATTCGTAACAAGCCAATGTTGTACATCTTCGATCCTGTTGAGACCCGCAAGCGATAGAATTGAAACGATATCCTTTGCTGCGATTACAACGACGGGATGGCCATCCTCCTTTAACTCGCGATACGCCTGTGAATGTAAATATGAAGTTGTCACTATTACCCCGAACTGGCGATGTCGGAGTCTTGAGATAAGGCGGGACAACTCTCTTACACCGATCGAATTTGTCAAATCATAACATTTAGCTTCCAGGGCAAAATCGACATAGATAGCTGAATCACCATGGCCAATTCGGTAAAGACCAATTGCATCACGTCCACCGTCTCGGCTAGGTCTCGTGAGGTTGAAGGAGAAAAAATTCTTATCCATCAATTGAGTGATATTTGCGGCACAGGATTCAAATAACACCGGTATATCCTTGAAATATTCGTGGATTGCACGAATAATTTTCAGGGATTCAACGGTTTCGGGTAATTGCTCTGCCTTGCTCCTATGTTCAACCGAACTCTCAGCTTTTAGTGGTAAAAAAATACCTTTCTGGACCCAGTGTTTGAAGGGAATTGGACAATTTTTTGACATGGGATCCCCACGTTTAATGTCATTTATCCAATCACGAGAAACACAAGGTACTCTTAAAATTGTAAACGATGCCTTATAATTCTGAAAACGCTTTCCGTCAGCTATTTTCCATACAGCAACAAGGTCATCCATTTCCGTCAATTCTGATGTCCCAGGAACGGCCAACCCAAGAAAAACTACATCGCGGAATGACCCTGCATTTCCAAACACTAGAATTGGCGATACTTCTTCCCTTCGCGGTGGTTTTGAATGTACCGCATTGAATATATTCTGCAGTAACTTATTGCCATTTCGGGGAGTATCATGAAGCGCACGGCCAGGTCTTTTATTATCACCATAATAAGTCAGAGTTCCTGTTTCCTTATCCAAATTGTCAGGCCAGTCAGGATCATTAAAACTTGATGTAAAAACAATTAAATGCGGTATATCAACGCTGCCAAGATAACGAAAGCCTCCTTGATTACTAACACCAATAAGTGGATGCAATGGATCATCCCCAGCATTTGCAGATCGACCACCTTTGTAAACAGCATCAACAATGAGATCAATTTTTCCCAATTCTTGAAAATCATATTCATTTTTAGAAGACAAATTTTTCCCCTATTCTCTTTCATTGCCCGATAAAATATTGTTCACAATACCATAAAAGAAGCCTATTGATAGATTATCAGGCTTACCAACCAATGCAATACGATCCAAGAAACGATTACCTTCCTCACAGCTTGTTTCTGGTAATAATGCACAAGCGTGGCATGCTGCACGGTTCAACGAATCAATTCCCTGCCCGTGACTTTCGATGCAAAGTGGATCTGTTGAGCACCACATTGCATCTTTGATTGCACCTTGAAACAGAAATTCGAGTCTACCAGGCTTTCCCTGCTCAACCAGACCACCCATCGTCCCCTCGCTATCTCCTGCTGCGGTATAAATCAGAATACCATTCA
Organism: bacterium; assembly: GCA_016934675.1. Classification (GTDB taxonomy): domain Bacteria; phylum CSSED10-310; class JAFGSJ01; order JAFGSJ01; family JAFGSJ01; genus JAFGSJ01. The sequence continues at coordinate 65,084 of JAFGSJ010000124.1, forward strand.
TGGATCGGTCTTCACCTTCCCAGCAATAAATGCGCTCTCGCAGGGAAGAACTTCCATATCCGCACTCAAAGCTCAAGCGGCGGATCAGGATATGAGCCAGTGTATGCAGTAGAAAAAACTTTGAAGGGATTTCCCGGGGTTTTCTTCCTAGCTTATCGTAAATACGCTGATGGTTTGCAAAAATCTCATCATAAAGTCGGGTATCTGTATTGCTGAGCCACTGTTGGATTTTTGCTACCTTCAAGGTGAAAAAGATACCTTCGCCATAAACGCGTATACCAGGCAACCAAGGCTTTAGCTGAAGGCTCAACTGCGATTGATCCTTTCGATCGAATTCACGATAAGGTGGCGGATTGATTCTCGAAAACCCTGTTAAAACACGTGTTTCAGCTAATTTTTTAACCAATACTACCTGATCGATGTATTCTCGAATTTGGCTACTATAGTTGTTCATTTTGGGTTTTTCGGTGATGAATTCCTGGTCTGTATTTCCGGTAGATTCCAGCATTGCCTTGTATTCAGAATACCGATATTCTTCTTCAGTTTGAGAATCACTTTCGAAACCAACACCATTGAGTTTTTGAATAACTACCTGTCTAAGTCGGTCGAGGTCGAGTTTTTTAATTTCTGCGAAAAATCGTAAACGCGATTCATCAGGCGTTCCATCTTCCCTAACACCAGATGTCAATATGCTCCAGTTGTGTGCATCATCAACAAGTTTTCGGATAGGATCACTGAATGGCGGAATAAGGATTGAACTGGCAATTTTTGAAAAATGCAGATTAGTTGCACCTCGTTGTAACATTCTTGGTGGATCGAGAGAAATACAATTTTCCCTGCCATGTGGGCCAAGCCATGGCCGATTACCCTTACATCTGAAACCCTTAAGTGAATTTGGTCCTGCTGATCCCATCAACGATCGTGCTTTAGCTCCGCATGTTTCGCACTTTATGAGCAGTCCCATTAATCCTGCTTTACCAGTATAATTGAATCGAAGAACAGGATTATCGCATGGAATGACAGTCTCCAGCAGTTGTCCAGGTCTGCTGTGTGCCCATTCGATCCAAGGAAAATCGTCAATATGTCCGTGCTCGCAGGCTACAACAAATCTTAATGGAACCATGCGCCATTGTTTTTTATCCGGAAGTGTAGCACAAGATGGTGCCCCCGTGCGTAGCGGCATCAGTTGACTGTCACAGCGTGGTGGGGAAGTGTCATTCCAGTTAGCTTTCTTCATCGTCCTACAACGGGGGCAAAAATGCCACAGAGGAAAACGCACAAATGGAAGATAATCACCTACAAAACCAGGTTGTGGTGGAGGTGGGGGGGAACGGAAATAGGCTACATTTAGTCGACGAGCTAGACGGTCATCACGAATCTGACATTCAGGTTGATCGGGCCAAACATCCAAGCCTGCTGCCATAAGACTCTGGCCAGGAAAATCAACCAGGGCACCTATACCAAATGGGATCACTGCCTGTGACCGTCTTAACGATTTGAGAGCCATTGTTATTCCCCCATAGTTGAGTCGTTTGGATCAGGATAGGTAGAGACAACTCGTGCAAGGCACTCGATATCAACACTTCGCATGGATGTTGGTGTCGGCCATGAAATGTCCCATTCAACACGAGGTTCAGTGCCTGCGGGGTACATTAGTGGTTGATTTTCGGGTGGTTTACCAAAGCCTCCCCATCTCCCAGGTTTGAATTCATCCCACTGCCTCAGTAAACTAAACAGCTTGCTTTCTATTAAAGATGAGTGTTCTGGATGAGAATTCTCACAACGTGATCGAATGAATTTGAAAGCATTTTTAATTTCTATTGCCGATGGTTGAATCTTGTCTGGCGTTTCAAGTCTAGCCAGATGCCGTGCTATTATGACAAGCACCGCATGAAGTGCACGATCCAAGGCTGGAATGGAGAAAGGAGTCACACTTGTCGGTTCGACGAAGCTGTAAAAAGCAGAGTGATAAGCACGAAACTGTTCATAATGAGACCTGTCTCGTGGTTTGCCTGGATTGTACATTGTAATAATCAATCCGGGTGATCGGTCTGAACGACCTACACGGCTGGTTGCCTGGATGTATTCCGATGTAGTTTTGGGCTGTCCGGCGACTACCATAAGACCTAGACGAGAAACGTCTACACCTACTGATATCATATTTGTCGCTAATAATGTGTCAAGGGGGTAGGGACCTGTTTCTGATTGTCGCGGATATTTCACTTCGAGTCGATCGAGTATCTTCGGAATTTCATCTGCAGTCCGGCGACTAGTAAGCTCTTCGCAGAACAGGTAGCGTCGACACAATTCCTTCGGTATACGATCCCGACTAACTATTGCCCACATATATTCTGGGATATCTGCTTCAACAAGCGTGGCAGCATGGCCAAGTTCACGCAAGCTATTGAAATACTGAAGCACTGTCCAATAAGGGTCACGACAGCTTTCCTTCGCACCATCTGGAAGTGCAATCGATTTGCAGGACTGAAATAGTGAACTTAAGGTACGTATCATTGCTGTTACGAATGAAGGTGCTGCAGTTGCGAAGACACCTGCATAAATACGACCTGGTGCGTGAGTATCCTCGACAGCAAAGTAGGAATCGGAAATATCAAGCCCTTGTGGTGGAAACTGAAAAATATCCCTGTCATAGAGGGACCTGCATTGCTTTGAAGCTTGGCGAATTGTTGCAGTTGAGGCAACAATTTTTGGTGGTCTTCCTCGCCAGGAACAAAGCATATCAATGGCACTTTCGTATAAACCAACAATTGAACCTAATGGGCCAGAAATGAGATGCAACTCATCCTGTATTACGAGGTCGGGAGGATCGTAATTCGTGTTTTGGCCAAATATCCTACCGGATTCACTATTCCAAGCAAGCAATGCAAACTTGTCAACTGTGCCAATAATGAGTGTCGGTGGAGATTCGTAAATATCCTCATCTACCACCAAGACTGGCAGTTTAGCACTCCTCATTGAAAACGGGCATCGGGAATCAGGGCATTTGAAGATAACGGTATTAGGTCTTGGTTGAGTCACATAACCAAGATGCTCTCGGTTATCCAACTCCGTTCCGCACCAAGGGCATTTCAACAGCTGAAATGGATTATCAGCAAGTCTTTGCCTGTTGGCAAGAGCGTTAGCAGCATTGACGGCATCTCTACGCCGAGTAGGAGTCAATGACAGACCGACCCAAAGGCCAATTGTAATAGGTTCATTCCCGAGTTGCTTTGACATCTCACGGCGTATCAGTTCACAAGCACAGATCATGGAACTTGCCCGCTGAAACTGTTGTGCTGTTAGAAGTCGCAATGTGTACCGCATCAGGACGGTACATCCCGCATTTTCTGGGTTGATAAGACGCCGATAGAATATGTCGCATGCAGCCAGGCCCAGGTAGGCTTCAGTTTTACCGCCTCCAGTTGGAAACCATATTATATCAACAATATTTCTGTCCGGATGGTCATTTCCATCCTCCTGTTTTACAAGCGACAACAGATTCATCAGGATAAAGGCCAGCTGGAATGTTCGCCACCGACCATTTTGATTTTGCATTGGTTGGTAACTCGTTGGAAGGTTTTCCCAGGATCCTGAAATCTTACGCTTTTCTCTGCGTGAATGGTATTGCTGCATAAGTATGGCACGATTGGCGAGCATGAATGCGGTAAGCATTTTCTTATTTGTTCGGAGCAATATTATTCCTGCCTGAATTCTTGACAGACACTGACGACAATATACCAGATTCCGACGGGCAGCTTCCTGATAATGTGATTGTAATGAATCGATTTCCCCTTCTCTGAGTTTTATCCAGGCTTCGTAGTCTCGTTCAAGTTGAGCAAGCAATCTTGGAATTTCATTAGGTGCTATTCTTCCTTCAGCTCCAGAAAGAATGAACATGCTAAATTCGTCCCCAGCACCTTCTCGTGGAAGAACAGGTGCAACCTTGAAGGATGGTATCGAGGTTGTGGCGACCCGATTGGTCATGCCATCCGATTCATTACCCCAGTCTGCGGCGCAGCCATGTCCCACCGCGTATGCTCTCCGATTTCGGTAGAGTAGTTCAAGAGCTGCCTCCTCAGGATCGCTCAACATTCTGTGTGATGTGCGATACTCGCAAAACACATACAGATTGTTTTGGGTTGTCACATCAAACTCTGCCTGGAAATAACAATCAGCACCAGAGGGAAATGTATCTCCTGTGGATATCCTTGTATTAAAAAGAGAAACAGAAATGAGAAAAGCTCCATTTTTTCGAAGATGATAAATGGCACGTAGCTTCAAATTATCTGTGAGTTCGAATGATTTCAGACCATGATCGGTATTTCTTGGGATTTTCAGTAAAACCGGATTGAGATCAAGAGCAAGCCGATACCACTCTCGCAGTCTCGAATTCACATCATCAGGTTTTTGTGATTTGTAAATTGCCGCACGAGGCCTAATAATAAGACCTTCTTCTGGTACCCGGGCAATAAATGTCAAACCGATGGCTGCTGGAAAGAATTCGTTTGCCATGCGGACAGTTTCATCATATGCATCACTTATTGTATCGGATCCCAGATACTTCCTATCCGAATCTTCAACTTGCTCATCTGTGAATATCTCAGGATTGTCCTCATCAGGATCAGTTTCATAAGTTGATACATCAGCATCTTCCACCTCTATAATTGGCTGAGTCGAAGGAAACAGCACGCCCGCAGAATATCGCTGGACTGGCGACTCTTGCAGGATTTCGCTGGACTGCTCAGCCATAACATTGTATTCACTCGCAACCATTTCTGTTGCTAACCATGTCGGACCTATCAGCTCACGACGAAGAGCATCTATAATGTTCTGCCTGAAAATTTCTTCATGTATCATTATTGTCGCTCCATTTTTATTCCGTGCTCAGTGCCATATTATTTCGTTCTGTTATCCACTGATGAAGCCGAGTTTCATAGACTTCGTGCAGCGAGTCATGCAGAAGCAAATACAAACAAATGCGAGCCCGAGACATCCCCACATAAATAACTGATCGCCACCAATCGGACTCAAGATACTCAATGTCGGTTAAAATAATAAAATCATTTTCAAGCCCTTTAAAGGCTGAAATCGTACAATAAGTAGATGATTGATATTTGCCGGCAAATATCTCGCATACATTGTTCCATTCTATAGGTACTAGCATTGGATCAGATACAGATGTTGCACAGCATTTTTCAACACTACGTGCTGAAAGCACTGTAATGAGGTAGGGAGCTACTTCTTCGCGGTGTAATCGTTTCAGAATTGATGAAAGCTTTTGACTCTGCATTTCTGGAGTATTATACCAATTATACTGGACCGGAATACCAGATACCGAAGCTGGAGCAGTAATACGAGGACGGGTCAGCATGGCTGTCTCCTCTGCAACCTGTTTTGTATTCCTGCGGTTAGTCGCCAGAATTGAGAGATGCCCATAATTTTTTAAGCGATCCAAAGCTTCCTGTTTAAAAACGCCGAAGACGCTGGCTTGATTATTCACATCGCAAAATATACGCCATTGCCCTGATCTAAGTCCCCCTTCTACAAATGCATCGAGAACATCCAGCAATTCCAAGGTCATCATGTCTTGAGCTTCGTCGATAACTAAAGTCTTTGCTGGCATGGCATCCCTTTCGACAAGAGCAAGGGATGCATATTCGGGATAAAGGCGATTATAAACAACAGAGGCGTCTAATTCGGCACGCCTACTGTTGAACTCACTGCAAAGTGATGAAACACTGATAAGATCATTTAAAAGGCCATAAATTGATTTGACCTGAATTTCCCCATCTGGCTTTCGAGTTTTTATTTTTTCCTCCAGAAACCGTGCGAGCAAACGGTTATAGCAGAGTAGCAAAACCTTCCCCCCATCATTCCGGGCTGCACGAACTGATGCTTCGAGTGCAAGCAGAGTCTTTCCGGTGCCTGCTCCACCCTGGATCAATACTCTTGGATGGTGGTATTGCTCCCATGCATCGATGACCGCATATTGCTCCCTTTCCAGTGAAAGGAATTTTTCTGATGCAAAATCTGCTTGGATTCCCAGAGGAGGAACCAAATCGAAATCGGGTCGCAGAAAATCTACCAGTGCCTGAATATCTTTTTCCGTTGGAAGGTAATAGTTTCGTGTATCACTTTCCCTGGCAAACTCAGCTAAACGATTAATGAAATCTGTCATAGGTTTGTGACGATCTCGTGCATCGTAAACCAATCTGCGGTCCGCTTCACAGCCTATCTCGTTAAAAATAATGTCTGGCAACATCACACCATAGCAAAACAGCAAATGTGAGCGTTTTTGGTCATCCTGAAACTTCTGATGTACATCGTTCTCCAGGGCGAACATAGCAGTGGAGGCTTGGTCAAAGGGGCTCTCGTGCTTCTCATGGGCTATGCCATAACGGTCTATGAATTGCCACACTCCGCCATGCCGTGATACACGCCCCCCCTTGACCTCAAGAATAAAGATACCTTTTCGTGTAAGAAGAAGAAAGTCGATCTCCCCACGCCTTTTCCTGGCGTGTCGGGCTAATCCAAGCGAATGCAGGCACACCCAGTCGTTAGTTCCTGGTGTGTCGCGGATTATACCAAACAGTTTTCGCTCTGCCTCGCTCTTTACATTAGGATGAATTGTAGCAGGAATCATACGTGCCATTGTTCAGATTCCTGCAAGCTGTTTACAATTGAAAGACGTACGAATGTTTCATTATCATCTATTTCGACTACTCGGAGTACTACTATGTCTGATTCAAGCTCAATCAGTTTCGATTGGCTATGTTCCTCCCTCAGAATTTCGATAGTACGATTCAAAACTTGCTGTGCTAGTTTATGCGAAGCACGCTGATGTTCACCAAAAACAATGTTGATGGATTCAAGCACGGTATTTAGGTTACTATTAAGGTATGGATCTCCAGTAATTTTAGCAATTATACCAATATCCCTTTCATATTGGCGTGGGGCAATCATATCATCATTATCAAGCCAGCTTCGGATGGTCTGTAAATGAAGGCAACAACCGGCACTTTTAAGGCGTTCCCATAATTCCTTGGCCTTCAAGTTCTCCCTTTGTGTAAAAGATACCAACGCACTTTGCCATGCAGTCGCTATAGCTCGAAGACCTTTTGGCATAGCATCATCTGCGGTAGTTCGAATTACGTCGCGGTCAGAACGACGATTAAACAATAAGGCATCATTGGGCTTGAGTTCCGTTACCGTCATGTGCCTGACCTCTGCATTTTCTTTTTCTTTTTCCTCAACGATGGAGTCAAGGAGATGAGTTACGACGGTGGCCCTATATGAATCCCGTAAGAATGCATGGGCTCCTCCTTCAAACAAAACAAGACGAGCTGCAACTTCAGTCTCACTTCCATCGGATTTTGCCGTTTGATAAGCATGTTTCCGTCGTGCCGCATGAATCCGCCCCTGAATGGCTTCTAGTTCTCGAAGAAAGCTGGATTCATATTCATCTTCGGCTGGTTCTGCTGTTTCATAATCCAATTTAGCCCACCCTTTTATTCCGGGAAACACTTTGGACCGTTTGCCGTATTTTGAACGCCTCTTCTTTGATTTCTGACGCTCGATACAGAAGTCTGCATGCCAGCGTAATTCGAGGTTATAAAGAAGCAACGTCAGCGGCTGGATAACAGGTGGAACTAATAGTTTTGCCATACGATCTTTGCGGAACCAACCTGGAATAATAGCGCCGCTGATAGTGGATTCATCTTCAGGATTATAATCACTTAGGATTCGAATCCCAAGATTACCATAAGTTCGTTCAAGATCAACAAGAAGCCTAGCATCAGGGCAGATGATAGCCTGTTCAGGCTTGGCATTTATTAATTCCTGAAGCGCCGCAGCTTTTGGATTGTCCAACTTAAATTTTTCAAAAAGTGTCTGTATCAAATCCTTTGTATCGGTAACTGCTGTCTTCTCTGGAATGGACAAATATAGTGACTTGTTAGAAATATCCACAATTTTATTGATGCTATTCTCTATTGCAATGTAGGACGGGATATTTTCAGTGAGAGGAATTGCAGATCGGAACATGCGAGACGAAACCCCAAAAGCCAAAGCAACAAGATCATCGAGTTCAGCCAGTGGATCCTCCTCGCGTTGTTGTGCAATTAACTTCAGATGTCTGATTGACTCAAATAACTCGTCCACTATCGAACAATCAATGAACATGGTAATTGGCTTTGCGGATGCTCTGGTCTGTAATCTGCTTTCATATCGAACTATTATACCATCTGCATTTGTCATCTTATAATTTGGCCATAGCAGCTCAGTAAAATCTTTTGAATCCCACTCCCACAAATTTGTTGATTCATTATCAATAAATGAAAAATCGCTCGCTGAACTTTCAGGGATCACAACAATGGTCCTGAAATCCATCCGTTTTAATTCACTAAGACTCGAAAATTTACCAGAATTTCGACCAGTCATATCGACGATAATTGTATCTATTGATTCTGTGTGCTCCTCAGCATAGACAGACGCAATATCCACATCATGTGTGAACAACAAAAATGGTTCTTGTTGTCCAAAACTATTAGACCATGGTTTGATCTGATTATCGACGATATTGCCCATAGGAACTACATCTTTCAATGGGTAATTATAGAATTTAAATTGTTTTGCCAGTGCGCCTGCAACTGTAACCGGAGTGACAACTAGCACTTTACTCTTTACAGCTGCAATATCTGCTGATCTGCTTGCATTGAACAAATATTCTAAGGCAGGAAGCATACACCCGCTCTTGCTAAGATCATAGGTTATTTCGCCACGTGTCGACCTCGACCAGTCAGCAGGAGTCAGTCGACGTAGGAAAGAAATTGGCCACCAATGTGTGCAAGGCTGATAATGGCCTTTTCTAAACAGGTCTTGTGTCAGCCCAAATCTCCTGTGTCCGTTAATATCTTTAATACCGGCAAATACTGCTATAGCATTATTATCAACTAGTACTTTTTGTCCAATATTAAATAAATTCTCAGAAATTTCACGTTGCCCTGAATTCTGGATCAATCCGAGAGACGCGATAAATCCAAGCAATAAAGGTATGGGACCTACAGATGGAGCAACCAGGATAGTCAGATTGGGATTACCTCTTAAAACAGGACATGCAATCGCGGAATTAATAATCATGTATTCAGAAACCGGTCGACCACCGCTACCATCATCTATCACCATGGAATTCAGAAAAGGCCATGCCCCCACTGTCAAATCAAGGATTTCAACCCATGGGTCCCGATTTGGATCAATTAAGTCTACTGCCATCTGGGCAATAAAATTGTCGTCCAGATATCCGACGATTCCAAGACGGTCATCAATAGTATCCTCTTCACAAATCAAATAACTCAAAGCTGCTCGTGCATAACAACGCTGGTCCTTACTCCAGTCGTTGTTCGAAATCACCGAAATGAGAAATTCGACATTTCTTTTAAACCTTTGAAATAGACCGCAAGTAGCTAAATTAGCCAATCCATCACATACAGAACGGGATTTTTCAATCAGATGTTGATCGCTCGAGATTGGTTTCTCGGCAAGTTCCAAAAAAAGGTTTTCAGCGTGTTTCTGTTCTTCAAATGTTAATCGAGGTGGGTTATAGATTGCATTTTCGTCAAGCCTAACACGGATTTCGTGAACAGCAAAGCTAGTAATAAAAGCATCCCCCAGAAGACCAAGTGCTCCAAGCCTTGATTGTTCGTACCCGCTGGCTCGTAATACGTAAAGAAGACCGCCACGAGCAATATCTGACAAATCATAGTCTGCTTTATAGGATATCAGATATTTGGAAAGTACGGCAATATCTCGTGTAAGCGAATGCTCGAATCCACAGCTTGGTTCAAGCGATTTTGCCCAGGTACATGCATCTGCAAGCAGTTTTTCATCATCTCCGTGCCATGCGTCTTTAAGCGAATCAAACGTCTGAAGTAGTAATTCACGATCCGAATATGTTAGTTTATTGACCACCCTAAGTTCTCTATTCTTGCCCCTCAGTCAATGCACTGATAATAGACTGCATTACTGGTGGGCAGACCGCATTTCCAATTAGTTTAATTCTATCTCTACGGCTTGATTCTGGCCAGATATGATAGCTGGGAAAGCCCATTGCTGCAGCAAGTTCAGGTGGCTGCAGCATACGCATTTCGTACCCGTTGCAGTTCGGTCTTACATATGCAAATCTGTCAAGAGTTGTTACTGTCCTTAATGGACGATTGAGTGTTTGGAATCCCCCAGCACCGTCAGTACTGTAGTAAACCATAATGAATGCAGTACCCGCACCGATTTCTTTAATAGCAAATTTAGCGCGATTTAATGTTGCTTTGGCACGCCTTGGACTATTAACCGGGGAAAAAGGCCAAGGTTCATTTTTAGATTCGCCACACCCCAGGATGCTACAAGCAACAGTCTTTTTTGTTGGTCCAGTGGGGGTCGGAAGAACAGGAATTCTTTCAAGATCACCGATAATGAATAAACGTCTACGCGATTGTGGAGTATCGAAATTTTGTGCATTAAAAATAGCAATTTTGGTTTGATAACCAAGATCATTCATTTTTTCATACCATTCAGAGAAACGGTACCATTTTTGCATCTGAATAACGTTCTCAACGACAATCCAACGAGGTTTTAAAACTTTCGCAAAACGAATAACCTCAAAAGCTGTTTCCTTACTTCTATCACAACGGGGCTTATTACCCTTTGCTACACTATGACTAGTGCACTCTGGCGATGCGATAATAAGATCGATTTTACCGACATCCTTAATTATTTGAGTAGGTAGCAATTTACTGGCTTTTACAGGGTATACTTTTGATTCTGGGAAATTTAGTCGATATCCGTCCGTTGCAAGTTTCCACATATCCAGGGCAGCTGCAGGTGACGCGCCAGCCATAACAGCTCCTCGTGAGCTGCCGCCCCCACCACAGAACATGTCTAGCATCCGGATTTGAGCTCTTTTCATTAATTTCCCCACTCAACTGATGAAAATTTTAACATCCAACAAGATTATAACAGATTGAGATTCAAATTCAAAGTGAACTTTACCATATGACATCGCGTTTTCATTCAAGGATACCTTGAGGAATTTGTAATGTCTTTTATGCAAATCGAACGTCATCCAATCTAATGCTTATTGAGATCGTGACTCTGTTGGAAAAATCCTACTGGAAATGTAACAAAAATGTAACAAAGCAAAATCCGAGCCAGAACTGGTGACGGTTCAGGCCTCATCGTGCCGGTTCGATTCCAGCACGGAGTAGAAGAGTGACCAAAATAAAATTTCAGCGCAATATTGCCTACCTGATTAAGGTGAATTGTAGGAATGTTGTAGGTCCCGAAATGAGATCGTTTATTCATGCGGGTTTAGGGCTGGTATCGTCGGTTCGTCCGTCTTCGCTTATAGAATGCTACGACGCGAGTTAACAATCCGGCCCCCGCTATTTTTTATGCCCAGTGTTCAGGCGGGTTCAGCCCTCCTCAATACCCCACAGATTCTTTCGGGAGACTTTCGGGGATTCCCCCCTTTTCAAGTAATCGTCTATCTTTATTCAATATAATTATAATCGTCACATGAAAAATGAAATCTAAGCAGGCTTAGTAGATTATTACTCTTTTCGAAGTTCAAGTTAGCGATTGTACTGATTTTTACGAACCATTCGAGATAGTGCTTCGAGAGATCCACAGCCCCTGCCACTTTAGGACAGAGATAGTCATAAACCTATCCATATATAATGGTAGCTGAGCAGAAATTGTTTCTTATTTATTGACCTTGTCAAGAAATCTGTCCATAATAAAAAAGCGATTTCGGACAAAACTACCGGAACCCATGTGGAGATTTTCTATAGTAAGGAGGATCTTAGGATCTACGGTATTGGGCGTGAAAATGATCGATTTAGCTTAATAATGGTTGTGAGTATTATCAAATTGCAATTTTAGATATTAAAAAGGCTGATCAGTATTTGAAAGCACTTTGGAGGAATAGGAATGAGTAAAACCACAAAAACTGAATTTTCCGTATTTATCAGTAGTGTTATGAGTGAACTTAAATCTGAACGTCGCGCAGTTAAGGATTACATTACTAATGATACAATTTTACATCAATTTTTCAAAGACATTTTTTTATTTGAAGATCTTCCAGCACGAAAAAAGAACGCTCAAGCAACCTATCTATCTGAAGTAGCAGATCGCGATATCTATCTAGGATTGTTTGGAAAGAAATATGGCCCAAAGGACTCCGGTGGTCTTTCCCCGACCCATCGTGAATTTGAAAAAGCAATAGATACCGATCGTGAGGTACTTATCTATATTGTTGATTCGTCCTCAGACTCCCGCGAACCAGACATGTCTGAGCTTATCAAGCAAGCAGAAGAAATAGTAACTCGTAAACGAGTGAATGACATACCAGCTTTGTTGCGTGAAGTCTATGCAAGCCTTGCTGATTTTCTGCGAGATCGTGGTCTTTTGAATATTACCTCATTCGAATCATCACCCTGTACTGGTGCAACATTAAAGGATGTCGCTCTTTCTCATATCCGCGAATTTCTTAATGTGGCAGAATCAAAAGGTCGACTTAATTATAAAGGACCAATAACTGTTAATGCCGTCTTAAAGAATTTTCGCCTTTTGATAGAAAAGAAGCCTTCCAACGCAGCAATTATACTATTCGGAAAATCGCCAGCAACATTTACAGATAAATCACAAATACACTGCCTTCAATTCAGCGGAACAACAAAGCAAAAACCCATCCTTGCACAAAATGTATTTGAGGGGACAGTGTTTGAAATGATAGATTCCTCACTGGAATTTGTTACTAGAAAGCTTCCTAGCCATGTTGGAATTGCTTCTTCAGGAGCTGCAGCTCCAGTCCAACCTGAAATCCCATATTCTGTCATTCGTGAAGCAATTGTAAATGCAGTGGCTCATCGAGATTATAGTAGTACCGGATTTATCCAAGTCATTGTCTTTTCAGACCGTGTTGAAATTTGGAATCCTGGTAAGCTCCCCGCAGATCTGACCGAAGCAGAATTACGCGAACCGCATGGCCCAATCCCTCGCAATCCACTGATTGCGGAACCACTCTTTCGTACTGGCTATGCTGAAAGGGCAGGAACAGGAACTACAGATATGATTGCCGATTGTAGGAAAGTCGGAATACCCGAACCTGATTTTAAACAACGAGGTCCACATTTTGTCGTCACTTTGTGGAGAGATTGGCTTACCGAAGAGTTTCTGAACAGTTTACATTTGAACGATTCTCAACAAAAGGCCATTATCTTTATCAAACACAAGGGTAGTATCAGCAACGCTGAATACAGAAATCTGTCGGGGGTAACTGATCGTACGGCCTTACGCCATTTGAAAGATCTTGAGAATAAGGGACTTGTTGAAAAAGCAGGGTCGAAAGGTCGAACCACTAACTACCAACTTTCGCGACGAAAACCCGACATAAACCCGACAAACCCGACATGAGCCTATTAATACCAACATCTATTTTAATTGCAGTTCCAAATCCCGACATAAACCCGACAAACCCGACAAGCAATGATCCAAATGATACGCTTAAGTCAGACCAATTATTATTACACAGATATGGGTAATTCACCATTTATAATCCCTCAATTTATTCTAAATAATGCTGTCAATTTTCATTGGAAATTCAAATGTGAGCAACTGATAGAACCAATATGAAAGATCATAGCTTTCTCAATCTTCAAGTCCGTCTGTGGGGCCTGCTCATGTCGGCGGGAGTTGTTGCTTGTATTGCAACAGTATTCGGTTTCCTGGGTAAGTACCATTGGTTTCTCGACCTCTTTTCGCATTTCAGAGTGCAATACTTGCTGGGTTTGCTTATCTTCGCAATCCTGTTTTTAATACGTCGCTGGAAAATAACAGCCCTTGTTTTCATCATCTGTGCGAGCCTTGACCTTGTTGATATTCTCCCCATGTATTTCGGTAGTCCAGCCGAGATACCGGACGGACAACAGACTATGAGAGCCATGCTCCTTAATGTAAACACTGAACACGGTGATCCTGTGCGGGTGAGAAAGGCCATTGAACAAGAATCTCCTGATATCCTTGTTCTTGAGGAGATCAGTAAACGCTGGATAAAGGAGCTGGATTGGCTCACTGAAACGCATCCTCACTCTCGCATACAGCCAAGAGAGGACAACTTCGGAATCGGTTTATACAGCAAGCTTCCCTTACTGAAATCAGATATAAAACATATTACCGGTATTGATGTCCCCACAATCATCTCATCCATCGACCTTGGAGATCAGGAACTCACCGTCATCGCAACACATCCACTGCCACCAAGCGGGGCAGAGTATTCACGATGGCGCAATAAACATCTTGAGAAACTCCCGGATCATATCAACCGTTCAAAACCAACTCTCGTTCTTGGAGATCTAAATGTGGTACCCTGGAACTACCATTTTATAAGATTACTCCAACGAACCGGGCTTATTGACAGCTCCAAAGGGAGAGGTGTCAATCCAACCTGGCCGAGCTACATTCCTTTTCTCTGGATCCCGATCGATCATTGTCTTCATTCACCAGCTATTATCGTAATAGAACTGAGAATCGGAAATAATGTAGGCTCGGACCACTACCCGGTTATCGTGGATTTCGCAGTATAGCAACAAAAGGAATATACATGAAGATCGCTACATGGAATCCTGGTTACTGGCAGCATAGGCGATACCATGAAGAAGCATTGGATTACCTTTTCAATGTTATCA
>JAFGSJ010000125.1 GCA_016934675.1 bacterium
GCGTCAGAGACTTGCATTACCTATTGTATCGAGTACGACGGGAAATAGGTGTCGTGACTTCACTGTGCAGAGGTGACCCTGTACCCAGTTTCTCATCAGTGCTGACTTTTCCGATCTTTGCTATTCACTAATTTTCTATATAAAATCGTGACCCGGCGTGGGCAATCAGTGAGTCACTTTGCATACGGATGCTCTCTCATCGTATCGGAATTCTACTGTTTTCTGTTGAAATAAATGAGTAACCGCAGATTTCACGGATAACCCAGATTTTTATCAGCGACATCTGCGGACACGTTTTCAATTCCTGGAATACTTGATTCCGCACGTGTGTGTCCGCTGTTCATCTTTCATTTTTCACGACGACTCTACCGTTCTCTGCCTTACAACCCCAAGCTACCCCACCAAATGCCTTACGTGTTGCCAGATTGATGAAAATTGCTGCAACTTATTGCTGGATTGTGGACATAAACAATTGAATGATGAAGGAAAGGTCTTGTTTGTATTTTGGCCCTTAGGCTCTATAATAGGATAAGGATTTTTATCGTAACCGGTCTCACCTGAACAGAAAGGATTATTGTGCAGCCAATGGCTCATCTGCTGGGCTCGACTGTGGCCGCTGTCGCTCTGGGGAGTGCTCTGGATTCTGTTGAAGCCGGAGTGACCTGCTTTCTTACCGGCGTTTTGATCGATCTCGACCATGTTTTGGATTATGTGCAGCGACGCCGGAAGCGAAAACTCGGCTTCCGGGATTTTTTCCGGACCGATGAGTGGGCGCCCCAGGGTCGTCTGTTTCTCATCTTTCATGCCTGGGAATACCTGCCCCTGCTCCTGGTGCTGACATTCGTACCCGGCCTGAGCGAGATTGGTTTGGGTGCCTTGTGCGGGATCGGGCTGCATCTGATCATGGACCACCTGAACAATCGGGGCTTCCCATATACATATTTCATACTTTTTCGTTGGTTCCACGGTTTTAAATCCAACTGTTTCTTTAGAATGCCCTCGAGGCGAGAGCTGCCCCGGACCTCGGCTCCTGGAGGTACGGAAATCCGGGCAGAAACCGAGCTGGCCGGCAGTATCGCCGGGCAAACCCGAGAGCCATGACCCGCATCTTTTTGCTTAATCCCCCCGCCCTTGAATTGACGGGTTTGTTCAGGCCCGTTCGCCAGATCATGAACGCACTTCCATCCCTGGGCATTTGTTCGTTAGGCGCTTGCTTACGTCAAGCCGGTTTCGAGGTCATCCTGCTCGACGCGGCAGCCCTGGGTGACTCTGAAGAAGAGTGTTTAGCAAAATTACAGGGTGCTCAGCCCGATATAGTAGGTATGACTACGTATTCGGTAGCAATGGCCCGGGTCTATCGTCTGGCTGCTCGCATCACAAAAAGACACCGCGAGAGTACCATTATTGTAGGAGGACCTCATGTATCGGCCATCGGGACCGGACTCGACAATCCTGGTGATCTATTCGATTTCGTGGTGCGGGGTGAGGGCGAACTCACGTTGACAGAATTGGTCCAGGCCCTGGTTGATGGAAGCGATTACCGGAATGTGCCAGGGATACTGTTCAGGTCGGGCTCGAATTGGATCGAGACCGGTCCCCGCAAACAGATCGAGGACCTGGATGCTCTGCCCTTGCCCGCCTGGGACCTGCTGCCCGATTTTCCCGATCGGTATCGTCCACCGGTCTTTTCCTATCCACGCGGACCGTCCGCACCCCTGATCACCTCACGCGGCTGCCCCTTTCAATGCGGTTTCTGCGACCATTCTGTTTTTGGCTACCGCTATCGGAGCCACAGTGTCGATCGGATCATGGACATGATCTGTCATCTCAGGCAGCATTTCGGCGTGAATCATATTCTGTTTGTCGATGACCATCTGTCGGTGCAAAGATCACGATTACACGAACTGTGCCGGCAACTGATCGAGCGTGACCTCGGCATCAGTTGGACCGCCGATGTCCGGGCCGATTCCTTGACGGTCGATGACCTGCAGCTCATGAAAAGGGCCGGCTGCGTTCGCCTCAATTGCGGACTCGAAACGGGCTCGCTCGAATTACTCGGGGCCATGCATAAAAAACTGGACCTTGAACAGGCCCGCCAAACACTCGCCCAGGCTCGCATCCTGGGCATCCAGACCAAGGGACTGTTCCTGCTGGGCTATCCCGGAGAAAACGAACAAACGGTCCGGGAGACAATTCAATTCATCGGCTCGACCGACTTGACCGAGATCAATCTTTCCCGGTTCGCGCCCTATCCAGGGACCAGTTTCTATGAAACGTTCCGGGCAGACCAGGCTGAAATCCAGTTCTGGGAAAAGCTGGACGGCCTGCATTTCTGTGACGCAAACCCCCAGCGGGTGGCCTGGCTCGAACAGGCCTATCGACGTATCCTCCATGCATTTTACCACCGACCCATCATTATCAACAGCTATCTGCGGCTCTTGATACGTATGCCCGAAAGCCGAGCACGACTGCTTCGCTTCCTCCGGGACAGCCTGCTTGAATTGCTAAAAAAGGGCTGGGTCTCACTTAGAGGAAGGACCAGGCCTGCAACTTAACGTATTGGATTGACTGTCGTGATCAGCCAATCCCGGATACCGGTAGCGAGATCGGCGAGGACCTGATCGTTGGCGGCATCGTTCAGGTGGTGGTCCTGTTGGGATACCTGCCAATCGGCCACTCGATTTCTGATGACAAAGGCGGGGAAACCCTGCTCGACCCTAGTCATGGTCTGTTCGAGTTGGTCCGGACTGGCCTTGAAATAGTTGCCTTTGAAACGATAGACCTGTTCGCCCGGATCAAGATGGTCGACCGGCTGTTGGACCCGAAAGAGGCAGAATCGGGCCTGATGAGTTTCCGTCAAGACCCGGATTCGCTCGAGCAGGGCCCGGGTTAAGCTGACAGCATATTCCATTCTCTCACTTGGCGGGACCAGGTAGATGGCCAGATGACGCTTTTCGCTTTCGATATGTTCGCGTTTCGGCTGAAGGGCCCGATTGTTCTCCCAGCGTTGATTCACCGGACCATCAAACGAAGTCATGGGCCGATAAGGTGCCGGCACATGTCGAACCCAGCGTTGATCGGCCCCCCACCAGCGGTTTCCGTTATAAACCCGGCGCATGAGCATAAGCAGAGTGCACCAGGGCAGGTCCAAACTCTGGCCCATCTGCCAATTGGGACCCCTCAAGGCACCATTTTCCAGCCAGAAGGTCGGTTTGGGCATGCCATTAATCGGGTAATGTGTCGGAAAAAGATTATTCCAGAGATCATTGGTCGGGGTCAGCCAGAGCACCACCAGATCCGCCGAAAAAGAACGGAAATATTCCTCGAGCAGCAGAAGCTCCTGGTCCTGACCATAGCCCATGGACCCCAAGCTGAAAACCTTGGCTGGTAAACCCGCCGAGACCAGATATGACTCGAGCAGACGCTCAGGCATGCGTTCAGGCTCGCAATTCGAACACTCGACCTGGGAGTCGCCCACGAGCAAGACCACGAAGTCACCATCCTTACACTCGAAAGGTCGCCCCCTCAAACCGAGTTGATTCAGGCCGCCCGTAGTCGTCTTGGCTCGCCAACCTGCCTGCACGGGCTGAATCTCGACAAAGAACTGGGCATACAATGCTGAAAGAATAATACTCAATACAACACTCATCAGGATGATCAGAAGGGCTGAAAGTCGTTTTTTCCCTACAAATTTAAAGATCAACATCGTGCAAAAACTGATAAGGACAGTGGCAATAACCAGAATGATCAGCGTCGAAAGATAACGCATGAAAACACCCCTTTATTCTGAACCTTTCAAAAAGCGCGTGGCCTGCTCGGGTGAGGTCGGATTGATGTAAAAACCGGTACCCCATTCGAAACCGGCAATACGCGATAATTTCGGAATGATCTCGAAATGCCAGTGATAATATCGAGCTGATTTATCGGAAAACGGCGAGGTATGCAGCAAAAAATTATACGGTGGGGAGGCCAAAGCCTGATTCATTCGCAGTAATGCCTTTTTCATAAAATCAGCCAGATGGTTCAACATGTCCGGGCTGGTCCGCTCGAAATGAGAACTGTGTTCCCGAGGCAAAAGCCACATTTCGAACGGAAATCGGGAAGCATAAGGGGCCAGCAGAATAAAATGTTCCGAGACATCGATCACCCGCTCACACCGTTCGAGCTCAGTCCGAATTATTTCACAGTAGATACACTGGTTTTTCGCTAAAAAGTAGTTCAAGGCGCCCTGCAATTCCTCGGATACACGCTTGGGAATAATAGGCAGGGCGATCAACTGGGAATGCGAGTGTTCGAGTGAAGCACCGGCCGGACGACCGTGGTTCTTGAAAATGATTGCAAGTTCAAAACGAGCATCTTTGGAAAGAGCAAGCAATCGTGCTTTAAAACTTTCAATGACTATGCAAAAATGATCGAGCGGCAGATCGGCTAGCGATACAGTGTGATCAGGAGTCTCGATGATGACTTCATGGGCCCCGATACCAGACATTTTTTCATAAAGGCCGAACTCACGGCGGTCTAAATCACCCTGAGTGACCAAGGCCGGATACTTGTTCGGGACAACACGCAGTTGCCAACCCGGCCGGTTCGCTCCGGTCTTTGATGCGCGAACAGCCAGAATTTCAGGGGGGGTCCAACCTTCGTTGCCCTGGCAAAAAGGACAGAAACCACGCTGAACGGAGTATTCCTCGTCGGTGAAATCGGACGGCCTTTTACCCCGTTCCTCCGCAATGATGACCCAGCGACCGATGATCGGGTCCCGACGAAATTCAGTCATTGGCTCTCCCTCTTATGTTCATGTCCTTCTGCTTTATAAGGAATTTCAGCAAACTCCACACGATGCATTTACAAACCGCACCTATCATAAAATTAGATAGGTTTTATCATAATGCTTTCCAACAAGAAAGGTCAAGCCCCGCTCAATTCGTATCGGACTTGTGGTCTTGACCTTCTCGCAATAACCTTATACCATAATTGTTCTGAGTAGGGAGTCGAAGCGAGATGGGAAAAAAATGGTGGAACATACATAGGCCAAGTGGGTCGCCTGAAAGAAAGCCGATTTCCTTGCAGTTGGTTGCCCAGCATATTGAAAGTCCGACGGGCAAAACAATCGGGGCCAGAATCGTAACCTTTGTGATCATGTTGGCTATCTGGCTGGTTTTTTCGGGGAAATTCGACCTGTTCCATGTAGGTCTGGGAATGATCTGCAGTGCTTTGGTAGCACTCTGGTCGAGCGATCTGTTATTTTCTGCCACAATGTCCTGGAGTGTCATCCGGACCTGGGTCCGGTTCGGATGGTACATTCCCTGGCTACTCTATCAGATCCTCAAGGCGAACTGTCATTTATTGTATCTTGTGTTTCATCCCCGGATGCTCGAGTTGATCGACCCGCGAGTGATCAAATTCAGGAGTATGATCAAAGACACGATCGGTTTGGTGACCTTTGCCAATTCAATCACCTTGACGCCGGGCACGATAACGGTATATCTGTCGGTCTATGGCGATCTAACCGTGCATTCGATCGACAGTTATTCGCGTGAGTCACTGCCGGGTGAGATGGAAAGGCGGATCGCCAGGGTGTTCGAGTCATGATGGACCAGATCATCGTATGGGCGAGTCTGATTCTAGGGCTATTGATGCTGCTCGCACTCTATCGGGCGATAATCGGGCCGACCCTGCTGGACCGGTTGATCGGGGTCAACGCGATCGGGACCAAGACAACGGTCCTGCTCATTCTGATCGGACTGACCTATAAACGGGTCGATATGTTCGTCGATATAGCCCTGGCTTATGCATTTCTGAATTTTATTTCAATACTGGCGGCAGCCCGCTACCTGCAGAAACGGAAGCGACGGGGATTTGAAGTAGCCGGTCGGGAAGAAAGAAAGGGTTGAAACGGACTGTTATGGTCATACTGGCAATAATCCTGATTGGTTTGGGTCTGGTTTTCTTTACCGGGGGCGTAGTCGGCATCCTGCGTTTTCCGGATTATTATAGCCGCTTGCACCCGGCCGGGATGTTGGATACCATGGGTCTGGTCTTATGTATGTCCGGCCTGGCTGTGTATGTTCTCGATGACGTGTGCCTTGCTTCGGTCCTGACGGCAATGAAAATTTTTCTGGTCCTGATCTTTGTGTTTCTGACCAGTCCGACCGCCACTCACGCGATTGTGGATGCGGGTGTCAGGGCCGGTCTCGAACCATGGACCAAACAACGGAAAGAGGACCAGCCATGATCGTTGCTCTTGAATATCTGGTCCTGTTTTTGGTCTTCATCTGCGCCCTGGGGGCCTTGTGGGTCCGCGATTTGTTGAGTGCCGCCGTGCTTTTCGGGGCATACAGTTTCATGATGTGTCTCCTGTGGGCGATCATGGGCGCGGTTGACGTGGCCTTTACCGAAGCGACGGTCGGAGCCGGGGTCAGCACAGTCTTTTTCGTGGCCGCGGTTTTTCATACCACACGGAGGACCAAGGATTGAAAAAAGCAGGCTTGATTGTGGTCATGATCTGTGGCTGTATTCTGGTGGCCCATGCGGTTTACCTGCCCCCCTGGTCCGGGCCGGAGGTCCCTGCGGCTCGGCATGTCTCACCCTATTATATCGAACATAGCCTCGAAGATACGGCCGTGCCTAATATTATCACCTCGGTCCTGGCTGATTACCGGGGCTACGATACCCTGTTCGAGACGACCGTGATCTTTGCGGCGGGTCTGGCCTGTTATTTTCTGTTGAGAATTCCGGGCCGGGAGACGCGGGATTACACCTATTTCCGTCATATTCCGACCGGACTGACCATTCGGGTCGAACAGGGCGGGAAAATACCACGGGATTCAATGATTTTCAAGAAAATCGATTCGATCTGGATTCCCGAGGATATCATCATTAAAATAACCTGCCGTCTCCTGATCCCATTTATACAACTCTTCGGCTTATATGTGGTCGCTCACGGTCATTATAGCCCGGGCGGCGGTTTTCAGGGCGGCGTCATTCTCGGGGCTACCCTGATCCTGTTCGCACTATCTCACGATCTTCGCGCCACCACTGACCGCATCAGTGAAAAACTGATCGGGATATTCAGCGGGACCGGTGTGCTGATCTATGCCGGCACGGGAACATTATGCCTGGTCCTGGGCGGTTATTATCTCGATTACAGCAAGCTGGCCCTCCTTTTCGGGACAAACCCGGTCATGGCCCGCTCGCATGGGATCATGATCGTGGAAATCGGGGTGGCCCTGGCCGTCAGTGCAGTCATGCTCTGGATCTATACCAACCTGTCCTCGGTCGGCAGACATGATGAGGGGCTCTGATTATGCTCGCGTTCTGGTCTTTCATCCAATCCTATTTCAACTATTGGGCCTGTCTCATACTCTTGATGATCGGACTGTACGGTATTATCACCAAGAACAATCTGGCCAAAAAAATCATCGGCATGAATATATTTCAGACCGCGATTATCTTATTTTTTCTGTCCACGGCCGCCAAGAAAGGGGCCGGGATACCGATCATTGAGTTGGGACCTGACCATGCCGCAGCCGAGACGATCCGGATCGCGGATTATATCAATCCCCTGCCCCATGTTTTGATGCTGACCGCGATTGTGGTTTCCGTAGCGACTCTGGGTGTGGCCCTGACCCTGATCATCAAGGTGTATCGTCAGTTCGGCACCCTGGAAGAGGATGAAATCATCGACCAATTGAGGCAACCATGACCCAGCACTATCCGATCTTGATCGTTCTGCTCCCGTTGTTAGCGGCCCTGATAATCACCATAATCATGTGGCGGGACAAACGATATTGTTTCGCCCTGGCCACGGTCGCCCTGGCCGGTGCGACCTTGAGCTCGATCATGCTGGCCATCCGGGTCGTTCAGGACGGTGAAATTCTCTATAAACTGGCCGGTTGGGAGGCGCCGATCGGGATCAGTTACCGAATTGACACGCTCAATGGCCTGGTTTTACCCATTGTGGCCCTGGTCGCCCTGCTCAATCTGATTACCAATCGCCGCGTCATTCTCCAGGAATTTCAGGAGAAAACCGGGACCTTTACCGCCCTGTATCTGCTTTTTGTCACGGGTCTCCTGGGTATTGTGGCTACCGGCGACGTTTTCAACCTGTATGTCTTATTGGAAATCTGTTCCTTGACCGGTTATGCCCTGATCGGTCTCGGGCAGGACCGGGCCCCGCTGTCCGCACTCAATTATCTGTTCCTGGGCACGATCGGGGCCAGTCTCTACTTGCTCGGCGTAGGCTATCTCTACGTCATGACCGGTTCGCTGAACATGGTTGATCTGGCTCGAATACTGCCGCAGTTCTATCAATCGAGCACCGTCTTTTTTGCCTTTCTGTTCTGCCTGATCGGACTGTTCATTAAAATGGCCTTTTTCCCGATGCATGGCTGGCTGCCCAATGCCTACTGTCATGCGCCCTCGGCCTCAACCAGCCTGATGGCACCCTTGATGACCAAAGTCATGATTTACGTCATGATCAGAATCTGTTTGACCGTTTTTTCGGCGGAATACATTTTCAAGGTGGTCGATCTGGAACGCGTGCTGGTGTGCCTGGCTAGCCTGGCTATCATCGCCGGATCATTGATCGCCCTCTCACAAAGAAGTCTGCGCCGGATGCTATCCTACCTGATCATAACCGAAGTCGGTTATATGGTGGGCGGGTTCTGGCTGGGAAACGCGGCCGGCATGACCGGAGCGGTCCTGCATATCATCAATGACGCTTTCATGACCCTGTGTGTTTTCCTGGTCCTGGCTCTGATCGAATCGAGATTGAACGATGATACGATCGAGAACCTGAAAGGACTGTTCACCAAAATGCCCTTCACCATGGCCGCCTGTGTTGTGGGCGGCTTGTCCTTGATCGGGGTCCCGCCGACCTGTGGCTTCTTCAGTAAATGGTATCTGCTGCTGGGCGGTCTTGACGCAGGTCATTACGATTTCGTGGCCGCTCTTCTATTCAGCAGCCTGATCAATGTCATCCTTTTCTTCCGGATCTTTGAAATCGGTTATTTCAAGCCGGGTGTGGGGCCTGACCGGGAAGATCAACCCCCTACCCCCATACTGCACTATGCCGAAGCCCCACTCGAAATGGTCCTGCCTGTCCTGATCGTCGCAGCAGGCTTGATCGTGCTCGGCTTTCTATCCGGAAGCATCATTACGACTTTTATTAACCCGATTATCCCTCACGGTTTGGGGTGAGTCTATGTTTGTGGTCGAGTCGATAAGGCCATTGCTGGCCGTACTCGTTTCAATTCTGGCCGTGCCGATTCTGCTATCAAGCCGGTCGGCCAATATCCGTGAAGCCTGGTCATTCGTGGCCGCGGGTTTAAAATTTTTCATCGTGGCCAGTATGGTACCGCTGGTCCTGGACGGAGGTATACTCGAATACACCTTATGCCAGGTCATGCCCGGTGCGGCGATTCAATTCAGGGTTGATGCTTTCGGACTCATGTTTGCCCTGGTCTCGTCGTTCCTGTGGATCGTGACCACGGCCTATTCAATCGGGTATATGCGTGGCCTCGGAGAGCACAGCCAGACCCGCTTCTTCTGTTGTTTTGCCCTGTCCCTGTCCGCTA
This sequence comes from bacterium, assembly GCA_016934675.1. Lineage (GTDB taxonomy): Bacteria > CSSED10-310 > JAFGSJ01 > JAFGSJ01 > JAFGSJ01 > JAFGSJ01. Next base: position 9,579 of record JAFGSJ010000125.1, read on the forward strand.
CGATCGGCGTGGCCTTTTCGGCCAACCTCCTGACCATGTATCTCTTTTACGAGATGCTCTCGCTGTCGACCTATCCGCTGGTGACCCATCATCAGGATGACCAGGCCCGCAGCTCGGGCCGTAAATATCTGCTGTATCTGCTCGGTCCTTCGATTGCCTTGCTTCTGCCGGCGATTCTGATCGTTTATCACGATATCGGCAGCCTGGATTTTTCAGTCAAGGGTTTGTTGGCACAGGGACAAAACACGCCGACGACTGTCCTGGTCCTCCTGTTATTCTTTACCTACGGCTTTGCCAAGGCTGGTCTGATGCCCTTGCACTCATGGTTGCCGGCGGCCATGGTCGCCCCTACACCGGTCAGTGCCCTGCTCCACGCCGTGGCGGTGGTCAAGGTTGGTGCCTTCTGTGTGGTCCGGACCCTCATTTTCATTTTCGGTATGGATTATCTGCACTCGATCGGATTGGCCACCGTCATCTGTGTCCTGGCTTCGATTACGATCCTGGTTACCTCTCTGATCGCCCTGTCCCAGAATGATTTGAAACGATTGCTGGCCTTTTCGACACTCGGACAGTTATCATATATCGTTTTGGGAGCGGCCCTGCTATCGGAATCTTCGATCACCGGGGCCATGGTCCATATCGCTATGCATGCCTTCGGTAAAATTACCCTGTTCTTCTGTGCCGGAGCAATCCTGGTCACCACGGGTTTGAAAAAAATCAGCCAGATGAAAGGTCTGGGCAAAAAGATGCCGGTGACCATGACCGCTTTTTTCATTGGCGCTTTGAGCGTCATCGGACTGCCTCCCTGTGGCGGTTTTATCAGCAAGTGGTTATTGGCAATCGGTGCCCTCGAGGCGGACCGGATCGGATTTTTAGTCGTCATATTACTCAGTTCTTTGCTGAATGCAGCCTATTTTTTACCCATTGTCTATCGGGCTTTTTTCTGTGACGAGTCGGAATGTGCCTATCAGGGTCCGGCCCGGGAGGCTCCAGTCTGGACCATGGTCCCCCTGTGTCTGACAGCGGTCCTTTCGGTCGGACTGTTCTTTTATCCCCAACCCTTTATGACCCTGGCCCGATTGGCGGTCCGGTCCCTGATCGGAGGATAAGTCATGACTGAACAAAGCGAACGCATGGCACTCAATCATGAACCACGGCCGGGATATGCCTGGTTTCTTGTCATCATCAGCCTCGGTGCTCTATTATATCTGATCTTGCTTTTCTTTGTTCCGGACTCTTATTGGGAAAACGGACCCGGTTTCTTTGCCGCCTTCGGTTTTCTGGCCGTGATTGGATTCATGTATCTGGCCAAAGCCTGGCGAGTCGTGGTCAAGAGGGATGAAGAATACTACGATCGTTGTGCCGGTTCGGAGCTCGACCGAGATGACGATCGGGTCATCGATAACGAAAAGGAAGCTGACCTGAAAATTAACAATCAACCCAAAAAAGAATTGTAGCGGGAGAAACGGAACAGAAAAATGGACCAGGTCATGACATCATCATTCATCTCGCCGGCCCTGCTTTTCATTCTGGGTGCTTTCGTAATCCCGCTGCTGCCCGGTCGACTGAAATCCCTGTATATGTTGAGCTTGCCGGCCATGGCCTTCTGGATACTGGTCAAGGTCCCCCGGGGCACACAGTGGCTGTATTCGCTTCAGGGCCATGATCTGGTCCTGGGCAGGATCGACCGGCTCAGCCTGGTCTTCGGGTATATTTTTGTGCTGGTCACATTTATCGCCCTGCTTTTTGCCCTGAAAGTCCGCGATGATGTGCAGCATATGTCCGCTCTTTTCTATGCGGGCGGGGCTTTGGGAGTAACGTTTGCCGGTGACTTGATCAGCCTCTATATATTCTGGGAGATTATGGCCCTGGCCTCGACTTTTCTGATTTTAGCCCGTCGCACAGCCCAGGCTCGGGCTGCAGCCTTCCGCTATATCATGGTCCATGTTATCGGCGGATTGTGCCTGCTGGCCGGCATCCTCCTGCACGTGCACCAGACCGGGACCACCCAATTCAGTTACATCGGTCTGACCGGCCTTTCTTCTTGGCTCATTTTTCTGGGTGTAGCCGTTAACGCTGCCATTCCACCCTTGCATCCCTGGCTACCCGATGCTTATCCCGAGGCCACGGTCACGGGTACGGTTTTTCTCAGTGCCTTTACGACCAAGAGCGCAGTCTATGTCATGGCCCGCATGTTTGCCGGGACCGAGTTACTGATTGTGCTCGGTTCAATCATGGTGGTCTTTCCGGTCATTTATGCCGCTCTCGAGAACGACCTGCGCCGGGTCCTGTCATACAGCCTGTTGAACCAGGTCGGCTTTATGTTGTGCGGCGTGGGCATCGGCACGGAACTGGCCCTAAACGGCACCGCCGCCCATGCCTTCTGTCATATTCTCTACAAAGCACTCCTGTTCATGGCTGCGGGTTCGGTCCTGCACATGACCGGAAAGATAAAATGCACGGACCTGGGCGGCTTGTTCAAATCCATGCCGCTGACTTGCCTGTTCTGCATCGTGGGCGTCGCTTCAATCTCGGGCCTGCCCCTATTCAGCGGTTTCATCAGCAAATCCATTATTGTCAGTGCCCTGGCCCATGAGCACATGACCCTGGTCTGGCTGGTCCTGCAATTCGCCGCGGCCGGTGCAATGGTCTTTGCCGATCTGAAAGTACCCTATTTCGCCTTTTTCCATAAGGGTTCCGGGCTCGAAACCAAAGAGCCGCCCCTGAATATGCTGGTGGCCATGGGGCTGGCCGCTGCAGCCTGCTTGTATCTGGGACTACAACCTTTTCAATTATATTCGATACTGCCTTATCCGGTCGATTATCTGCCCTACAGCACTGAACATATCATCAGCCACCTGGAATTGATTGTATCTGCCGGCCTGGCCTTCATGCTCCTGCTCCTTTCAGGACAGTATCTCCCGGAACTCCGGGCCACGAACCTGGATGCAGATTGGTTTTATCGCAGAGCAGCCGCACGTTTTTACCTGCTGACGGACCGGACCCTGAACGGTCTGAACGCCCGATCTGATCAACTCCTGGCCCGGGCAGTGCCGACCATGTTAGCGACCTTCGCCCGTTCGGCCCCGACCCGACTCGCCCTCTTTTTCCTGTCCCCGGTCCGCCTGATGAGCGGCTCGACCACGGCCAAAAACTGGCCCGAATTCCGGGTGAAATTAGCCCGGGCCCTCGAAACCGGGACTGTCCCGATCGGACTCACCGCAATGATCTCGCTTATCGTTTTTATCATGTTATACTTACTGAATTGACGTTTGAAAGGAATGGAAAAAAATGATATCCAAAGAAGACCTGAAACGCATACATCTACTTGAAAATCTGCCCGAGGAGATGCTGGACAAGCTCGTTCCTCTCATTGAAGTAGTCGAATTCGATGAAGGCCACGTGATCTATACCCGAGGCGACCTCGCCGAAACCCTGTTTATGCTGCGACGAGGCAAGGTCCTGCTCGAGCAGAGAATCTCCTCGAGGGCCACAGTCACGGTTGGAACGATCAATCCGGGCGAGGTCCTGGGACTGGCCGCGCTCATGAACGGTCATTTTTATCACGCCGAAGCTATCTGTTCGGAAAAATGCAAATTTTTCGCAATCAGGGGCCAGAATATGCTGACTGTGTTCGACCAGCATTTCGAACTCGGTTACAAAATGATGAAAAAAGTAAATCTGCTGCTCAGCGAACAGCTCGAACGGCGGACCGAACAACTCCTGCGTGCATTCCGGACCCATCCGGATATGCGTGAGATCGGTGACTTGATAGGCGAACCGGACCTGGTCGGTCCCAATAATGCCTCAAATGACCCTTGTGGTCAACATTTCGAATGATCGCTCTGTGTATGAGCTCAAACCCGGAAATTCTTAAATAATCATATGTTTCGCTTGCTCCATACCGCGGATTGGCACCTGGGCCAGAAACTCGATCGGTTCGAGCGATTGCCTGAACAAGAAGCCTTCCTCGACTGGCTGCTTGAACAATTGACCGACAATCCGGTCGATGCGCTCCTGGTGTGCGGTGATATTTTCGATAACGCTAATCCGCCGGTCAATGCCCTGCGATTGTTTATCCGGTTTGTGGTCCGAGCCAGGCAGGTCTGCCCTCATGTCGTACTCATCGCCGGGAATCATGATTCGGCCGGGCGGCTGGATGCACTCGAACCTGCCCTGCATGAGCTGGGTATCCATCTGGTCGGCTCGTTTCCCCAGACAATCGAACAGTGTCTCTTTCGTTTGGGTGGCGATGCAAACCAGCCGGGCATACTCTTGGCGGCCCTGCCCTACATTCGCCCAGTCGACCTGCCACCATCCCCGGCAGGAGAAACGGTCGGCGAAGGTGTCATCCGGGTAACCCAGGCAATGATCTCTCTTTATAACAATGCTCTCACGGAAATAAAACACCGGCAACGGAGCAATGAACCCATTATCCTGACCGGTCACCTGTTTGCTCTGGGTGGGATCCCAAGTGATGAGAGCGAGCGACCGGTCCAGATCGAAGCCGGGTTAATCCAGGCTGTGCCAGGCTCGATTTTCGGCACGGAACCTGTGTATGTCGCTCTTGGGCACCTGCACCGCTGCCAGCAGGTCAAAGGACATGTTCCAATCTGGTACAGCGGTTCGCCATTGCCCCTGTCCTTCTCTGAAGCCTCGTACGAGCACAGGGTCATCAGGGTCACCCTGCCGGATAATCACGCCGGACCCGAGATCGCTTTCCTGGAAGTCCCGCAGAGTGTAACCATGATCGATCAGACCGGCACCTTCGAGCAGGTCTGTCAGCAATTGGATCAGCTTGTGGACCGTTATCCGAACGGAAGCCCCGGACAATTACTCCTGCGGGTGACCGTATCGCTGACCGAGCCCCGGCCGGACCTGCGCCACGAAATACTGGACCGCGTCCAAGGCAGCAATATTAACCTGCTCGCCATCAGGCGCTCCGGCGATATCAACGCGGGCCTGGCCGATGCCCTGGACCAACAGCTTGTCCTCGAACAATTGACCCCAATCGAAGTCCTGAAAATGAAATACCGACTCGATTATGAGGCGGAAGCGCCGCCGGAGCTCGTTCAAGTATATCTCGACTTACTCGAGGAAATCAGGACCGCCGAGGACACAACGCGGTCAGGAGAGTGTGATTAGATGAGAATTCTGAGCATCGCCGGGATGAACATCCGCAGCCTGTACGGCAGCTTCGAGATCGATTTTAGCCGTGAACCTTTGCTGGGGTCTGGCATGTTCGGCATCGTAGGTCCGACTGGGTCCGGCAAGAGTTCCGTGCTCGATGCGCTTTGCCTGGCCCTGTACGGGACCTGCCCCCGTTTACAGGATATCAGGAGCGAAACCAGGCTCCAGGAACTGTCCGGTAACGATGCCCGAACCGCCATGAGTCACGGCGCAACCGAGGCCCGAGCTGAAGTGACCTTCGAGGTCCGTAATCATCTCTACCGGGCCCTGTGGCGAGTCAAACGGGCCCATGGTAAGCGACAGGGCAGAATCCAGAATGCCACCCGAGAACTGGTCGATCTGACCGACGAGAAAACCCTGGCCTCCGGCCTCAAACCGGTCGAGAAGGCAATCGTGGTCGTGATCGGGCTGACTTTCGAGCAATTCAGCCGATCGGTCCTGCTCGCCCAGGGCCAGTTTGCCGCCTTCCTGCAAGCCCCTGCCGACGAAAGGGCCAAACTGCTTGAAACCATCACCGGTCTCGATATTTACACCCAACTATCCATCAAGGCCCATGAAAAAGCCCGTGAGATAAAAGACCAGTTCAGAATACACCAGAGTAAACTGGGCGACCTGAAACTACCAAGCCCTGATGAATTGACCGGACTCGAACAAACAAAGACCGACCTGATCAGACAACTGGAGCACATGGAAAAAGAGCAGGATACCCTGAAAAAATACGGACTCTGGTTCGAGCACAATTCCCGTTTGGAACAATTCCTGGAACAAGCCCTGACCAAACATCAACAGGCAGTGCAACACAACGAGCAAGCCCAAAACCGCCGTCTTCTGCTCGAACGTATCAACAAGGTCATAGGACTCAGGACCGAATTGGACAGGGCCGAGCAAGGTCAAACCAATCTTGAACAGGCCCGGGCCGTGCTTCAGGACCAGATCACCAAATGCAATGAACTGCAAATCTCCTGCGATTTGCTCAAACAGGACCTCGATCACGCCAGCCAGCAATTCCTGCAGGAACAGGACCGACAGCAGAACGAAAAACCCCTGCTCGATCAGGCCCGCAAACTCGATACGATCCTCGAACAAAAAGCCGAAGTCGTTCGCACCCAGGAAAATAATTGGCAATCCGCTTCGACTGAATTGAAACAAATGGAAAAGGAGAAGCGGGCCCTCGAACAGAAAATCAGGAAACTCGAGAAGAGCCTGGCCCAGCATAGAGAATGGCTCGAACAGAACGAAAAGCGGGCCGACCTGGCTGAACAGAAACCGCTCTGGCTCGATGCCCTGACCAAAACAGCCCACAATCAAAGTCTCATTCGAACCACTCGGACCCAACTCGATCAAGTCCAGGTAGACCTTGATTTCATGGTTCGGAAACGTGACGCACAGGAACAGGTCGCTGCGACCCTCGAACAGGAAGCACAAGCCGTTCAACACTCACTGCAGACTGAGCAGGACCATCTGGACCGGCACCAGGAACAGTATCCATCTGAACAGATCGAGGCAACTGTCGAGCTGGTCCATGATGCGGACCATCTTCTGAAAGCCCTACTTGATCGCAACGAACGGCAGCACAAGTTGACGGAACTACTGGAGACATGCCGGCAGAAAATATCCCTTGAAAACGAACACGCACTCGCCTCGGCCGAGCAACTTAAACAGCTCAGACTTGAACTGGAAAATGTGCTGGGCCAAATCAGCGCAAAAGAACAAACTCTGGATCGGCTCCGCACCCAGTTCGAAGCTGTTGATTTCCGGAAGCGGCTCGAGTCCGGTGAACCTTGCCCAGTCTGCGGCTCGCGTGAGCATCCCTGGGCCCATGAACTTCCGCCCGATAAGAATTTTATCGATCGGGAGCAGGACGAACTCGTTCTCCTCAAGAAAAAAAGCCAGGAACTGACTCACAACAGGACCGAGCTCGAAAAGCAACTGGTTTCCCGTGAAGAAACCATAAGGAATGAACAGAAACGATTGGCGGAAGCGGACACCGAACTGCACGTTCTGGCTGCCGAACACACTGACCTTTACCGGGACCTGGTCGATCGGGTCGCCCAATCGCATCTGCACATTATGATCGCCGAAAAAACACTGGATTTAAAGAAAGATCGGGCAACTTTCGAAACCGTGAGAACCAGACTTCTGGACCAAAAAAAGAAAGCGGAACAGGCCCGCACACAACAGAAAAAACTGGCCGAAGCTCTCAACCGTTTGCATCGTCAACTTGAAGAGAAGAGACTGGCACTGGATGCGGCCAGAACTGCCCGTGATCAATCTCGACAGGACTGTCAGAAAACACTGAAAGAAAAGGAAACTCTCGAAGGTAAGCTGCACGATGCCCAGCGACACTGGACCGAATTTATCGACCGCTTCGACCCTCTTTTTGGGACGATAGTGCCCGGCTGGAGTGACCAGGCCCGAAACGATCTCGAACAAATCGAACAACAGTTGGTCCGGTCTGTCCTTGAATATACCGAAAAGAAACAACGTCTGGCCGAACATGAACAGGAACATCAGGCACTCGAAACCGCCCGTGAAAATTGTGCCCGTAACCTCGACACGATGACCGACAGGGTCAAAACCCTCGAACAGGAGTATCAACAAGGGCGGGCCGCCCTCGAGACCATTCGAGACCAACGTCGGCAACTGTTCGAGGGACAGGCCGTAGCCACAATCGAACAACAATGGTCGCGAACGCTGGCCGATTTGGACCGGAACACTTCCAAGCTGCGTCACAAAGAACAGGAACAACGCGAACAACTGCAAAAACTGAACGCCCGGAGAGAGAAAGCGCTCGAGGACCTGGACCTTCGGAAAAACGAGGCGGAGCAGGCTGAAATATTCCTGACCCAGGCCTTGGGAAAAAGAGGATTGTCCAAGAAGGAAGCGGATGAATTAAAACAATACACTCCCGAAGCTGTCGAGCAGCTTGACCGGGAAATGACCGAACTGCAAACAAACCTCGAAACCAGCCGACGTCTGCACCTGCAACGCCAGCAAGACCTCGATTCTTTCCAGCGGGATAATGCCCGACCTCCCGTGACACTCGAAGAACTCGAGCACACATTACACCAGATCACGTCTCAGAAAAAAGATGTCGAGGAGCAACTGAAACAGGTCCAGCTCAGTCACATGCTCCTGAAAAAGCAAATGGAACAGGCCGCTGAACTCGAACGGGAACTGGACCTATTGAAACGGTCGAGTGCCCATTGGCTCGAACTGAATGATTTGATCGGCCATCATTCCGGACAGACATTCCGAACCTTTGCCCAAAGCCTGACCCTGAAACATCTGGTCCATTTCGCTAACCGGCATCTGGCCCGGCTGGCTCCACGCTTCCGTCTGGTCCAGGCCCAAGGCACCGGGCTCGAAGTCCTGGTCCTGGACCTCGATCAGGCCGGTGAACAACGCTCGATTAACTCCCTGTCCGGCGGCGAAACGTTTCTGGTCTCACTGGGCCTGGCCCTGGCCCTGGCCGAGCTCTCTAGCGACCAAACCCGCATCCAGACATTGTTCATCGATGAAGGCTTCGGCACTCTCGATGCCGAAACACTCGATCAAGCCCTGGCTGCCCTCGAAATTCTCCAGGCCCAGGGCAAAAAAATAGGACTGATCTCACATGTTCCCGCACTCCAGGAACGCCTATCGAGTCTGATCAGAATTACTCCCCGAGGCACCGGCCGCAGCAGCCTCACTATCGAACAAGGCACCCCGGACCTCGCCCTGTAAAAGATCAAATCTTCACGTTTCCTAATAATCCCACCATCACACAAGAAATACAGCTTGTTCTTTTGACAGGATAACAGGATGAACAGGATATTGTATCGATACCATGAGAATCACTCTGTAATCAGGCACCTCAAACAGTTCATCAGGGGTCCGGTCTGTATGCTGATCGAAACGAATCTGGTCCGGTTTGAACAACGCCACGATCAACAGGAAAAAAATGTCCCATCTCATTCACATTCTGATTTACCAGCCTGTCTCCTTCCATCCATCGATGTATTTTCATCCCCTCCTGACTCCTGTCTCCTGTCTCCTGACTTCTCAAAGATTTTTGCGTTTGACTGTCCCTCCTTTCACATATTCATGGACACGAACTTCGGAAATAAATAGAGAAGAGACGAGGGCTGGGGCGTCTTCTTGATTACCAAGAAGTGCAACCCTTTTTGACAGGATAACAGGATTGACTGGATGTTCTTTGTCAGGTTGCATGAGAATCAATCTGTGCTCAAGCACATAAAGAAAAGGATTTCCTCTGATCTGCTGTTTCTGCTATACTTGACTGTAGAGTTTGTGGGAGTTAAGGTTGTCTGTATAAAAAGTCGCGGCATTGCGGCAGATACACGAGGTGAAGCATGAAAAATAAGGGTGGTGTGCATGTCAAAGAGAAAAAGAGGTTTCCCCGGATCAGTTCGCTTTCGTTCGAGCATCCGACCGATGCGGCCGCTCTGGTGGCCTTGAGGAAGCTGCCTGGGATCGACAAGATACTCCGGTTTCTGTTCGGCATGATCCAGGAGAAGCGGACCCGACTCTTTTTCCTCTCGTCCTCGGTCCGGGTTACGGACAAGCAGTTCAATTACGTGCATGATTTATTTATCGAAGCGTGCGAGATTTTGGACATCGAGCACCGTCCCGAGTTATTCATCGCCCAGACGCCGTTTGCCAATGCATTCGCTTTTGGGATTGACCGGCCGTTCGTTATTGTCAATTCGGCCCTGATCGACATGCTCGAACCCGCTGAACTGCAAGTGGTCCTCGCCCATGAATTGGGGCATGTCGTCTCGAATCATATGCTCTATTACAGTATTCTGCTGACGCTGACCAATCTGCTGCGGCTGGGAGGTTTAGGCATTCCCTTCGGTAATCTGGCCCTGTATGCTTTTGTGGCGGCGCTGCACGAGTGGTTCCGCAAGGCTGAACTGACCAGCGACCGGGCCGCTCTTCTGGTCAGTCAGAACATAGATACCTGCTTCAAGATGAAGATGAAATTTGCGGGCGGCAGGCATACCGAACATATGAGTGTCGAAGAGTTCTTCAGTCAGGCAGATGAATATGAAAGCCACGGCGATGTGGTCGACTCGATTTACAAGATACTGAACAATTGGCGGGCGACCCATCCGCATGTTGTGGCCCGCATGCGCGAGCTGAATCGCTGGTATGAACAGGGAAATTACCGCGATATCCTGGCCGGTGATTATATTTCGCGAGACAGCGAGGCCCATGCCGACATGTCCGACACCTGGAAGAATGCCTTTCAGAACCTGAAACAGGATATCGATGACAGTGGAGATACCCTGACCCGTTTCGTGTCAGAATTGTTCGATGCTGGGGGAAATATCGTTAATGCGGGTGCTGGTTTCTTTAAAAACATCTTCTTCGGGGGGAGCGAGAGTAAGAAGGACGTGTGAAAAGAACAGTCAGCCCCGCCTCGAGGCTGACTGTTTCTACCATTCTTTATTCCTGGTCCATGAAGGCATAACGATAATCGACTGGTGGAACAAAGGCCTCTTTGATAGCCCTCGGACTGACCCAACGCAGCAGATTCAGGTGACTGCCTGCCTTATCGTTCGTGCCGCTGCCCCGGGCTCCGCCAAAAGGTTGTTGCCCGACCACGGCCCCGGTCGGTTTATCATTAATGTAAAAATTACCGGCACAGTGTTTCAATGCTTGCTCCGCCTTGATGATCGCCTTGCGGTCCGTCGCGAAAATGGCTCCGGTCAGAGCATAGGGTGAAGTATTGTCACAGAGACGGAGCGTTTCTTCAAATTTCTGGTCGTCGTAGACATACACGGTCAGGACTGGTGCAAAAATCTCCTCTTCCATGGTCACAAAACGAGGATTGGTCGTTTCGATGATCGTGGGACGGACGAAGTAGCCCTTAGAATTATCGCCAGTCCCGCCAGCAATGACCTCGGCCTCGTTACTCTTCTGGGCCAGGTTGATATATTTCATAGTCGTCTCGAAACTGTTCTGATCGATAACTGCGCCCATGAAGTTCCTGAAGTCACAAATATCGCCCATTTTCAGGCTTTCGGTCATGTCCTGCAGCAACGGTTTCAGTTTTGACCATATGGACGAAGGAACATACATTCGCGAGGCGGCGGAGCACTTTTGGCCCTGGTATTCGAACGCGCCCCGAATTGCTGCCACCGCGACTTCTTCATGATTAGCGCTGGAATGGACAAAAATAAAATCCTTGCCCCCCGTTTCGCCGACGCATTTGGGATACGACCGGTATTTTCTGATGTTTCCGGCAATTCGTTGCCAGATCGAGCCGAAGACAGCTGTCGATCCGGTGAAATGTATCCCGGAAAACAATTCGGAGTCGATGGCCGGATCACCGATGTTGCCGCCCCGCCCGGGCAGGTAATTGATGATACCGTCCGGCAGGCCCGCTTCCTTGAGCATGACCATGAGATAATAATTCGAGAGCACAGAGGTCGAGGCAGGTTTCCAGAGTACGGTATTGCCCATGATTGCCGGGGAAAGGGGCAGGTTTCCGGCGATCGAGGTGAAATTGAACGGAGTCACCGCCAAGACGAATCCCTCGAGCGCCCTGTACTCTATTCTGTTCCAGACCCCCTTGGCATTATGGACTTGCTGGGTCCGATAAATTTCCTGGAGATAGTGGGCATTGAAGCGGTAAAAGTCGATCAGTTCACAGGCCGCATCGATCTCGGCCTGATGGCAGGTTTTGCTTTGTCCGAGCATGGTTGCGGCATTGACGATCTGCCTGTATTTCGTCGAGAGCAGTTCACCGGCCTTCAAAAAGATCGAGGCCCGCTGGTGCCAGTCCATTTCCTCCCACTCGCTTTTAGCGGCCATGGCTGCCTGTATGGCCATTTCAACTTCCTTTTGACCGCCGAGATGACAGACACCCAGAACATGTTTGTGATCGTGGGGCGTGACAATATTCATGGTTTTGCCAGTCCGGACCTCTTTGCCGCCGATAATCAAGGGGATTTCTATCTGTTGACTGCTCTGGCGGACCAGCTCTTTCTTCAGAGTTTCCCGCTCATGAGTCCCGGGAGCATACGATAAAACCGGCTCATTTTCTGGACGGGTCAAGGTAAAGATTGCATTTGTCGACATAAACGACCTCCTCGTGTCGCAACGAACACAGTTACATTCAACAATACATACAGGGAACAGGACTGGCTCATTGACCAGTCCCGATCATTTTCCTGGAAGAATATGTGAGTTCTTAACCGTCGAGGCGGTTCCGGTTAAATCTTGAAATCGATACCCTGGGCCAGGGGCAGGTCTTTACTCCAGTTGATGGTATTGGTCTGGCGGCGCATATAGGCTCGCCAGGCATCCGACCCGGATTCTCTGCCGCCGCCGGTCTCTTTTTCACCACCGAATGCTCCGCCGATTTCAGCCCCGCTCGTGCCGATATTGACATTGGCAATCCCGCAATCCGAACCGCATTGGGACAGCCATAGCTCGGAATAGCGGAGATTATTGGTGAAAAGTGCGGAACTTAATCCTTGAGGCACATCATTGTTGTAGAAGATCGCATCCTCGATCGTATCATACTCGATGATATAGAGCAGGGGCGCGAAGGTCTCTTCTTTGACGATGGGCATCGTATTTTTCACTTCGGCAATGGCCGGTTCGATGTAATAACCGTTCTCATAGCCCGGAATGGTGAGTTTCTTACCACCACACAGGATCGTGCCGCCCTGCTCCTTGACCTTCTCCATGGCCGCGAGCATATCGTTGATCGCTGATTCATCGACCACGGGTCCAACGAGAATATTTTCATCGAGCGGGTTCCCGATTTTCAACTGGCGGTAAATATTTTTCAAAGAATTCACGAATTTGTCTTTGATTGATTTCTGAATGATCACTCTTCGGGTCGAGGTACATCTTTGGCCCGCGGTCCCAACTGCCCCAAAGACCACAGCCCGGAGGGCCATATCCAGATCGGCTTCCTCGGCGATGATGACGGCGTTGTTGCCGCCCAGTTCGAGCAGCGAGCGGCCCAGACGTTCTGCCACCGTGCGGCTGATCTGGCGGCCCATCTTGGTGCTCCCGGTCATGCTGATCAGCGAAACCCTCGGATCGTTGACCATGGTATCACCGACGTCCCTGCCCTTACCGATGATCATGGAGAAAATCCCATCGATATCGTATTTATCAACGACCGGGGCCAGAATGTTCTGCACGGCTATGGCGGTCAACGGTGTCTTTGAACTCGGTTTCCAGATGATTGCGTCGCCGCACACTGCCGCCAAAAGTGCATTCCAGGACCAGACCGCGACCGGAAAATTGAAGGCAGTGATCACACCGACGATGCCTAGTGGATGCCACTGTTCATACATTCTATGGTTCGGCCGTTCACTGTTCATGGTCAAACCATACAACTGGCGACTGAGACCGAGGGCGAAATCAGCGATATCGATCATTTCCTGAACCTCGCCTTTTCCTTCGGCCAGTATTTTGCCCATCTCCAGGGTCACGAGTTGACCGAGGGCATCCTTGTGTTTCCTCAAGGCATCGCCAATCTCGCGCACGATCAGGCCCCTTTTGGGCGCAGGCATTGTTTTGAATTTTTTAAAAGCCTCGGCTGCCCGTTGGGCAACAATTTCATATTCTTCCTTAGTTGCCTGGGTTACCGTGGCAATAAGCTTGCCGTCAATCGGCGAAATACAGGGCAGTTCTTTGCCCGTAGTCTTGATCCAGCCTCCGCTCGAACCGGTGGTCGCACCGTCATTCTTGTCTTTGAGGCCAAGTTGAGCAAACAGCTTCTCGGTTGTGAGATGATCCATGGTTTTTCTCCTTTGCAATACCGGCAGACCGGACCTTTTCAAGCCCGACCCATTGGTCCGCTATCCATGGCTGCCGCTTTAGGACAGAAGACTTCAGAGTTTTGTGTTTGAGGCTTTAGAGCCTTGAAGTTAAGAAGATCACAGTAAGACAGCTCTAGGTAAATGTAAAGGCTCCCCACAAAACTTTTTCGCCCGCGATTTGCTCAGGAGGATCACTTTTGAGAGCGTCTCACTCACGTGCCTTGTTTCATTTACGGGTCCGGATCAGTGAGACCACAATAATCGCGATCATAGCAAAAAGGAAGCTGGTAAGTCTCGAGGTGACCAGGGCATCCAGAGTCGTGATACTCGACCAGATAATGGTGGTTAATGTCCCAGTCAACATACCGGCTATGACCCCGGGACCGGTCGTCCTTTTCCAGAGCAGGGTCATCAGGATGACCGGACCGAATGATGAGCCGAGTCCGGACCAGGCATAGGAAACCATGGCAAAAATCAGTTTATCGGAATACAGCGCGAGGAGAATACCAGCGATACCGACTGATAGTGTGATCAGGCGTGAAAAGGTGACGAGAGCCCGGTCAGACAAATCACGTTTCAAGGTCTTGCGATAAAAGTCCTCGATGATTGCCGACGAGATGACAAGCAATTGGCTGTCCGCCGTCGACATCATGGCTGCGATTGCTCCGGAAATGAGTATGCCCGCGATCCACCCGGGCATGAGTTCCGTCACGAGAGCGGGCATGACCTGTTCCCGGTCGCTGAAGAAATCAGGCCCGTGTAGGGCCAGGGCCAACAAACCGATAAAGATGGCACCTGTGAAAGCTGGGATGGCCCAGGTAATGGCTATTCGACGCCCGATCCGGATTTCCCGTGCTGATCGGATGGCCATGAATTTGGTCAACAAGTGTGGTTGCCCCATGTAGCCGAGGCCCCATGAAAGTCCGCCGATAACGGCAGCGATACCAGCCCAACCCGATTTGCCGGCGGTATAACTGCCAATTACACCGGGAGCATTCGACACGGCCTCGCTTAATGATAAACCCTGCGAAACGAGCTCGTAATAGGCGATGCAGGGCAAAACTATCAGGGTCGTGATCATCAGAAAACCCTGGATCAGATCGGTCCAGGCAACCGCCAAGAAACCGCCCATCATGGTATAGCAGACGATGACCGAGGCCCCGATGATCATCCCCCAAAAGATTGGAATGTCGAAGGTGACATTCAGGACCTTGCCGGCACCGTTCATCTGGGCCGCCAGGTAAAACGTAAAAAAGAAAATGATGATCAGCATGGCCAGAGCACGAATTGTTCGAGCATACTCACCGAAACGCACGGCCAGATATTCAGGCAGGGTAATGGCCTGGCAGTCCTCCGTCTCGATCCGGAGACGCTCGGCGATAACATACCAGGAAAAAATGATACCCGCTACACAACCGACTGCAGTCCAGACCTCGACAAGCCCGACCGCCAGGGCGGCACCGGGTAAACCGAGTAACAACCAAGCCGACTCGGCACTGGTCCTTTCCGAGAATGAGCCCAACCAGGGACCCAGTTTCCGACCGCCCAGATAGTAATCCAGTGTTGATTTATTCAAACGCCAGGTGAAAATACCCACAGTCAGCATGATACATAGATAGATTATCAGTCCAGCCAAGATAGCAGTCATGAATGCCTCGCTTTGTTATCGGGTCCCCTCATTTTTTTCACACTATACCGGACCAAAGTAACCAAGTCAAGAACCGAGCCGGTGCGTGCAGTCTCATATCAATGACTCCCCCTCATGTTCAGTGAAGGTAAATCACACGCAGTACGACGCACACGATTCATTGACAAACAAGAACTTCAGATATAGCCTTTTTTAATATCCTCACGATTTGTTTTCCGATTATGCAAAAAATTTGAAGGTCTGTCCTTATGTTACGAGAGAAAGTTTTGCTTTTCACGGTCATTATCATTTTATATACAGGCTGTCCTCATCAAACACCCCGCACAATCATTGATCTCATCGATTACTATTCACAGGCTAAGCCAATTGATGGTTTTGAGAGTGAAACCGAACAGAACGGCCTTGTCCAACAGGTCTCGATCGGTAATAACACAAGGCAATCATTGTGCTTTCTGAAACCTGGAACACTGAAAATGTACCTCGTTTGCCCTGAAACGGCTAATCTCGAGCTCTTTCTCGGTATCGATCAATGTCAGGAACAGCAACCCGGACACGATCTCGTACAATTTACGATACATGTGGAAACGGATAATCAGTCGCCCCTTCAAACACATAGTTTTGAGCCCGATATTTCATCGCTTCGCAGAAAATGGTATCCGATCTCCGTCAATCTGGGCGATGTTGCCGGTGAGCTCATTTGTCTCTCATTTACCTGGTTTGACGGCAATGATCTTCCAGGATATAGGCTGGCTGTCGGTTCAATGACTATCAGCGGTTTTCAGCAAGGGCCCGACATTTCTCGAACGTTGTCTCCACCCCCTGCCTCAACTTCAACGCGGGATAAGACACCATATAAGGATGAAAACCTGATTATTATTCTGGTCGATACACTCAGGGCAGATTCAACCGGTTTTGGCGGACACCACCTGGTTAATACTCCCCAGCTTGACTGGTTGTCCAAGCGGGGAGCACTTTTTCCCGAAACATACAGCAGCACGTCCTGGACCCGCCCAGCAGTAGCGACCCTCTTTACCGGGACCTCTCCCCTGGTCCACCAGGCCATCACCAGAAAGGACAAACTGACCTCGTCCATTCCCACGCTTGCCGAGAGTTTCAAAAAAAGCGGCTATGCCACTTATGGCCTCATAGCCAACGGTAATGTTTCAACGGACTATGGTTTTGGCCGGGGATTCGATAACTATAATCTGATCGGTCTCATGGATCATATGCCTCGGGTCGAGGTCAATATTCAGGCTTTTCAGGCTCCCTCGGCAAAAGATCATCCGATCAATATTGTGCCTGCGGCCCAGTATGAAAACCGGGATTTTTTTCTTACCGATCAGGCAATCAAGACCATTGATCAGATCAAAGACAAGAAATTCTTCCTCTACCTCCACTTCTGCCATCCCCATCTGCCGTATGTCCCGACTAGAAACTATTATGATACAAACGATTATTCCAGCCCGTTCGATGGAAGTGTCGACTCTCTGAAAAAACTTCGGATACTCGGAAAAAAACGTTCGGAAAACGATCTCGAACACATCGAGGAACTCTATCTGTCTGAAATCACCGAAACCGATAATCTTATCGCCCGTCTGTTCCGGTACCTGGCCAGACAACATATTCTGGACCGGACCACAATCATTTTTGTTTCTGATCATGGAGATGAGTTTTATGAACATGGCAATTTCAATCATGGACTAACTTTATACAATGAGGTAATCCGCATCCCGTTTTTCATCACACCTTCCCATTGGGACCGGGGCCCATTTATATATTCGGGGCGGACCTATTTGTCCGATATATTTTCCAATCTTGTGACCATGTTTGACTTACCCGATCCGGGACCGCATCTCAACAAAAACTCCTTTATCCGTTCAGATGGGCAGTTGAATGACACGCTCTTATCCAGGGAACAGGTCCCGACCATCTTTCATCTCGAATTGGACAATCGTATGGGCTATGCTCTCCTCGACCAGAATTATAAATTTATCATCATGCAAGGACGAGCCCCGGAATTGTATGAAATGGATGTCGATATCCCTGAGGCACGTAATCTGGCTGCAGATTTGCCTGTCAGGGTCGGATACTATACTTATCTCTTACGTAGGGAGCTTGCCTCGATCATGAGTAGTAATCTTTATGCCGTTATCCGGGATAATCCCGAATCTGATGTCGATATTGACGATTTGTCCGGCAAGGTAAAGGACAATCTCAAGGCACTCGGGTATCTTCAATAGCTTCAATCCATATGTTCGATCAGCTTACCCACCGGATTGCGACCTAGGAGGACCATGCCGAATCGGTTGAGAATACGGTTGGTCGCGTCCATATCATGCCACCGAGCCAGGAATTCACTATCCTTGAGCCAGGTCCTGTGAAAAGAGGAGGGGTCTTCAAAAAAGACAACTTGTTTATTGAAGCCGATGACAATGGCGTAATGCCCGTGATCGAAGGAAGTTCGCCAGTCCTTGAGGGACATGACCTTGTCTGCCCAGGCCTGGATTAAAACGATAATGGGATGTCCCTCCTTCACATATTCCTTCAGATCATCCAAAGTCCAATTCTCACCGTAACGGACCTCGAAACCCCTGGCTCGGGCCACCCGGACCATATCCTCCACCGCTGTCCCTTCAGGACCGGAGTCGAGTTCCTTTAGTAGCTTATCTTCACGAACACCGACACCATAATAGGCCATAACGGTTTGTAACGCCTTGGTCCCACAATCATAATCATACGTTTGTCTCAAACTGTGCAAGTCAATCAAATAGTTGCCCTGTTTCAGGTTTCTGACCCGATTCATGGTGCTGTAGATCGCATGGGCAAATGCATGACGAAGTCTATTCAAGGCCATCACATTCACGGTCCTGTCCGCATTTTTATACAGACTCTCATTCGTTTCCTGGATGAGAGCCGGTACACGCTTGCCCACGCGACTGAACGCATTCACGGAATGCTGAGCACAAATATGACCATAGACCCGGTAATATTCCGATTCGTTAACACTCACTTTTATTTCAGGCAAACGTTTACGCAGTTCCTCGGCATAAATGGTCACAAAAACATCCGGACAAAAGTAATCAGGCTCTTTCTCACTATTCACTTGTTGAAAATTCATGAGCTCGATCTGGTTTTCGGATACTCCCCGGGCCGTTACCGTTGAATGACCATCCAGAATGAATTCTGCACCGGAGATGATCGCGGTCTCGATCGTTGAATGAAAAGAGAGTAAATATTTGTCGGATAAGTGCTTTCTCTGTTCCCAGCCGGGCTCTTGCCCCGTACGATAAATCGGTTGGCCGTGAATATCCTTCAAGGGCACACTGTCATCTAACATGACGGGGTCGCGGTTTGCTTCGAGCAGCAAACTGCAATACGGAAAAACGATCTGCTGATTGTTGAGCATGTCTCGAAAATCATACAGCCAATTCGTATACCAATCCACGTTTCGGAGCAGATCTGGAAAACTATCAGACAGACTATCGATATCAATTTCCGATGGAATCACGATCCCACTATGTGGGACCACAACCAGTAGTTCTCTCAGGTTCATCCTTTCAATTTTCTGATATGGTAATTTGCTTGCCGTATCAGTCATATTCATTTTCCTCGAAGTATCATTCAGAAAAAACCATGTTCTAGATCAGTTGACGATACATATGATACTGTTTCAGCCATATCTAAGCATAATTATATTGAACAGACAGATTTTATTCAATATTCATTTCAGGCTCGAATGCCTAGCCAAGGCTTTATGTTTGGATTCATATTTGGACTGTCCCCGATCTCACCAGTTTTTATTCTTGGTAATCGAACATTTCTGGAAAAAGAGAACGGGCTGTTCTAATGCATCATAAGCCATATTTTATATGATTAAATCTTGAATACGGAAAACGAGCTGTTGAGCAGTCTAGAGCGATAGGGGAAAAAGTGCGGGTCCTTCTCTTACAATCGTATCTGGGTCGATCTGAGAAACCGATATATCCTCTGGGCATTGCCTATCTGGGTTCGTTCATCGAACAGCGTGATGGCAATGAAGTCCGATGCGTGGACTTGAACGTGTATCCGGAGCCCAGATCGAGTTTGCAGAGGGAACTGTCTGACTATCAACCCGATCTGGTGGGAGTTTCATTACGAAACATTGATACGACCCAAACCCGTGATCTGTATTATTATTATCAGGACTTTAAGCAGCAGATCCGCATGATCAGACACATTGCGCCCAATTCATTCATATGCGCCGGTGGCTCAGGTTTTTCGCTCTTCGCTCGACGGATCATGACAGATAATCCGGACCTTGATTTTGGGATATATCGCGAGGGCGAGGCTACGCTTGGTGAACTTCTGGACCATACGGATGACCCGGCCCGGGTCAAAGGTCTTTTTTACCGTGATAAACAGGACATCTGTTATTCAGGGGACCGCGAACGTATGGACCTCGATCTCTTGCCCAAGATCAGATGGAATATAGTCGATCTGGAACCATATCGGACCGAATCCGGCTCGATTGGTATGGAAACCAAGAGGGGTTGCTGCTTGAGTTGTGATTATTGCACCTATCCCTTCCTGGATGGTGCTATCATTCGTAAACATACAATGGAAAAAATCATAGATTCGTTGAAAAACCTGGCCGGACAACACGGGATACAATCTTTTACTTTTGTGGATTCAGTTTTTAATCTGCCCCGCGATCATGCGCGTGAAATCTGTGAGCGGATGATTGCGGCAAAACTACCGCTGAAATGGGTGGGCTGGTTTAGCGAGAAAGGACTCGATCACGATTTCATCAGGCTCTGTATCGATGCAGGTTGTATCGAATTCTCGTTTTCTCCGGATGGTTATTCGGCTGAAACACTGACTGCTCTGCGTAAAAACATGTCTCCTTCGGATATCCGGACCACTTTCACCAAAGCTATGGAAATTCCGGACATGAACATTTCGTATAATTTTCTGGCTAATCCACCAGCCCAGGACTTTTTCAGCTTTTGCAAACTCTTTATTTTTATGTTTTGGACCAAGTATCGCTTGCGACACAGGTTAAAGGGTTTTTGTATAACCAATTTACGGATCGAGCCGAACACAGGTATCTATCAACGGGCAATACAAGAAGGCCTGATCAAGCCTGATACCGACCTTTTGCCCGAGAGATTGAATGAGCTGCGTCAGCTCTTTTATACCAATCCGAAGACGCGTTATCTGAATCTTTTTATGAAAATGTATACGATTTTATGGACGATCAGAGCCCGCTTGAAAAAGAGAACAGGGACCCGAGATTAAACTTGACAAACTGTGCCCGGATATGTATAAATAAATGGATTGGCGATGTTTGATTCACAGGTGATCTATAATGACAAGTACATTTACTCCGCTTGATAATCGGACCCAGGTTATTCTGGAAACCATTATCATCAATTATACTAATAAGTTGGAGCCTGTCAGCTCCCGAAAATTGTCGAAATGTATGAATCTGAATATATCGTCGGCTACGATCAGAAATATTATGGCCGACCTCGAAGAAGAGGGTTATCTCTATCAACCCCACACTTCTGCCGGTCGTGTGCCGACTGACCAGGCCTATCGCTATTTCGTTAAAAACCTCATTCAAAAAACCCAGCAACTCTCGAACCAGGAACAACGACTGATCCGAAATCAATTCCGCGAGGGCAATGTGAACGAGGATACTCTGCTCCAGGAAATACCCCGGATAATCAATCGGATCAGTTCTTATGTCGGAGTATCCTTACTGTCGAGTATCATGAGCCTGATTGTCCGACGTATGCATTTTCTGAAAATCGAAAACGAACGCATACTGTCGATTATTATCACGGATTCCGGTGCCGTTTACCAGAAAGTTCTCGAAGTCGAAGAGCTTGTGGACCAGGATGATTTGAATAAAATTTCCAACTATGTTAATGAAACTTTTCAGGGTTCCACGATCTCGGAGATCAGGGACAAAATAGTGGACTTGATGAACCATGAGAGAATGTTGTATGATATACTTGTCAGACGTTCCTTAAGTTACTCCAAGGAAGCGATTGAAGCGGTCCGGGATGATGAACTGATTGGTGAGAATATATTTCTGGAGGGAGCAACGACCATATTTGATTTACCCGAATTTGCCAATGTTCAGAAAATGAAGAGTATTTTCGAGGCATTCATGGAAAAACGACGTTTATTCATGCTGCTCAATGAATTCATGAAAGATGAAGGCGTCAATGTCTGTATCGGTTCGGAAAGTAATGTCCGGAATCTGATGGATTTAAGCTTCATTGTATCGCCATATAAAAAGGGCTCGCATACTGTTGGTGGTTTGGGTGTCATTGGTCCGAAACGGATGCCGTATGAAAGGATGATTGCTCTGATTGATTTTTTATCGAAATTGGTGAGCACGTTTCTTACTTCCAGAGAGGTGGTTTCTCTTGAACAGTAAAGACAAAAAAGAAGACGATCGACAACAATCAGCGACATCGGGAGTGACAGGCTCCCCCAAGAAAGACCGCGACCAGTCAGCCATACCCGAGAGACAGGATGATGATCACAGCGAGACGAATGGTGACGAAATCACAATCGAGTTGGATGATCAAAACGGGACCGAAAATGATACTGCAAACTTCGAGGACGGACCAAATACGATTGAAGCCTCACCGAGTTACTCTTCTGGAGAACATCGGGAAGAAGCATTGAATGCGGTGATCATTGAAGGAGAAGAAGATATCCTGGCTGACGAGTTTTTTGAACTTGTGCCACCGGAAAAGACAGTCGATGCCGGTCAAATCGATGCACTCGAACGTGAATTGCGTAAGAAATCACAGGAGGCCAAGGACAATTTCGAGCGTCTGGTCCGTTTTCAGGCTGAGTACGATAATATTAAAAAGCGTCATTATCGTGAAAAACAGGATTACAAAAAATATTGTCTCGAAAGTCTCGTGCTCGAATTACTGCCCAGCTTGGACAACCTGGAACGGGCCCTGGATTCGGTCCAAAAGTCGAATGATCTTCAGGCCCTTATCTCAGGTATCGAAATGATCCATCGTGGTTTGACTAACTGTCTGGCCAAAATCGGTTTGAAAATTATCGAGACCAAGGACAAGGTCTTTAATCCGGTCGAGCATGAGGCCATGATGGTGGTCGATACGACCGAGCATAAAAATAATGTCATTATCGAGGAATATCAGAAGGGATACTATCTCCATGATCGGGTAATCAGACCTGCCATGGTGACCGTTGCTAAACATGTTGCCGCGGTAGAAAATGTCAATGAGGTCCCAGAAGAACAGATTCATCAAGCAATCAAGGAAATTACCCAGAAATTCAAACTCGAAGGCGAAATCCTTGACATGCTCAAAGAAGATAATGATCAGACCGGTGACGATAACCAGAACAATCATGATGATGAAACGAATAATGAGAATACTCTCGGAGGACAATAAATGGGCAAGGTAATCGGCATTGATTTAGGGACGACCAATTCATGCATTGCGGTCATGGAGGGTGGAGAGCCTAAAGTTATTCCGAATTCGGAAGGAAGTCGGACCACACCCTCGATTGTTGCGATCACCGAAGATGATGAACGGCTTGTGGGACAGATTGCCAAACGACAGGCGATTACCAATCCCGAAAATACGGTCTTTTCGGTGAAGCGTTTTATTGGCAGAAGATATAAGGATTCTGAGGTCGCAGAAATCATTGCCACCTCTCCATTTAAAATCGTCGAGGCTCCAAACGGTGACATTCGAGTCAAAATCCGCGGAACTGAATATAGTCCACCCGAAATATCCGCCTTTATCTTACAGAAAATGAAGCAAACCGCCGAAGAATATCTGGGCGAGGAAGTGAAGGAAGCGGTCATTACGGTGCCAGCTTATTTCAATGACAGTCAACGCCAGGCAACCAAAGATGCCGGCCGGATCGCCGGACTCGATGTCTTGAGGATAATCAATGAACCCACGGCCGCTTCCCTGGCCTACGGACTCGATAAGAAGGAAAGCCAGAAAATCGCGGTCTATGATCTGGGAGGCGGGACCTTCGATATCTCGATCCTCGAGATCGGCGACGGGGTTTTCGAGGTCTTGGCCACTAACGGGAATACCTTTCTCGGCGGCGATAATTTCGACCAACGGATCATTGACTGGTTGGTCGAGGAATTCCAGAATGAACATGGGATCGATCTCCGGAATGACCGGCGAGCACTGCAGCGATTGAAAGAAGGAGCCGAAAAAGCCAAGTGTGAATTATCGTCCACCGAAAAAACTGAGATCAACCTCCCCTTTATCACTGCGGACTCCTCCGGACCCAAGCATCTGATCATCAGCCTGACCCGGACTAAATTCGAATCTCTGGTCGGAGACCTGGTCAAAAATTCCATGGTCCCTTGTGAAAAATGTATTGCTGATTCCAAAATCAATAAACATGATATCACCAATATAGTCATGGTCGGAGGTCAAACCCGCTCCCCGATCGTCCAAAAAGCGGTTACCGAGTTTTTCAATAAGACCCCAAGCCGTGGGGTTAATCCCGATGAGGTGGTCGCCATCGGCGCCGCTATTCAGGGAGGCGTTCTAGCCGGGGAAGTCAAGGACTTATTACTACTCGATGTCACGCCCCTTTCACTCGGTATTGAAACGGTCGGGGGCATTTTTACCCGGCTCATTCCCCGTAATACCACGATCCCTACCCGCAAAAGCCAGGTTTTCTCGACGGCCGACGATAATCAGTCTGCTGTGGCCGTCCATGTGTTGCAGGGCGAGCGTGACATGGCCTCGGACAACAAGACCCTGGGCCGGTTCGAACTGGTCGGTATTCCACCCGCCCCACGAGGGGTCCCGCAGATCGAGGTCGTCTTCGATATCGATGCTAACGGGATCGTCAGCGTCTCCGCCAAAGACCTGGGTACGGGCAAGGAACAGGCCATCAAAATCGTGGCTTCGAGCGGCCTGTCAGACGAAGAAATCAGTATAAAAATCCGTGAAGCAGAACAGTATCAACTCGACGATAGAAACAAGAAGAAAGTTGCTGAATTGAAGAACCAGGCCGAAACGCTCTTATATACAACGAACAAGGCCTTTAACGAGTATAAGGCCCGCTTGTCGGAATTCGTCAGGACTGATATCTCGGATGCCATGAAAAGACTCCAGGACAATATTCTCGGCAATGATGCCGATGCGATCAAACAGTCCATGGATGATCTGCGCAAATCATCGGCCAAGCTCGCTGAAATCGCTTTCTCGCGTTGAGCCGGTTCGTGACCGGAGCTGCTGGAACACATTCCGGAACCGGTCCTGCCCGGAAAGGCCTAATCTGGCAGAGTGTTACCTGTCAGGTGCCCGGCGATTCTGCTGAATTTCTGACTGCCGGCTTGTGGGACCTTGGTATCATGGGGCTGGTGACCGATGATACTCTCAATTCCACCTTTAACTCTGTCCCACCCAAACATTGTCTGGTCCAGGCTTACTTCGATTTTTCAAACCTGTCCGATTCTGAACAGACCCAGACCCGTCAGGCCGTCGCTGATCTCATCGCCCAGCTCCGTGATCTGTTCGGGCCAGGAGAATATTCACTTGCCTGGAACGAAATCGATCCAGCCCGGATTAGTCCCGACTGGCGAAGCTTTCATACCGCGTTCCAGGCGGGTTGCTTCTATATACAACCACCCTGGGACCTGACCATGCACCCCGAACTTCTGACCCTGACTCTCAATCCGGCCATGGCCTTCGGCACGGGGCAACATGCGACCACCCAACTCATCCTGCGCTTCCTCGAGACCAACGGGCCCTTTATGGCCAAAACCTGCCTGGATTGCGGAACGGGTAGCGGTATTCTTGGTCTGGCTACTCTCAAGCTGGGTTTGACTCGTGTCGTGGCTTTTGATTGTGACCCCCTGGTCCAGGCCGTGCTTCACGATAATATCAATCTGAACCACGCCTCATCCACTTTCAGTGCCTTCATCGGTACACAATCCTGCCTGAGAAAATGCTTGTTCGATCTCATCCTGGCCAATCTCGAGTGGCCTATCATCCAACAGGAGGGACCCAATCTGCTGTCGCATCTCGGACCTGACGGATCATGCGTCTTCTCCGGCATACTCAAGGAACAACAAAACTTAATCGATGCACTTCTCGCCCGAACCGGCCATTCCGTCTTCTGGATGGATGAACAGGATGAATGGCTCGCCCTGGCCTGCCGAACCAAATAACTATCAGGGATATTTTGGTATTTTGGGGGACATTCAAATTAGGGTTGTTAAATGTTTTTATTTGGTGTAAATTGGTAGCATGGTCGATTGAAAATGCTTCATTATTGATGTCCGAAAAAAAAGAGAGTATAACGCTATAGCAAGGAAAAGGAGGAAACGATTATGGCACGTCGCTCACGATTGAAGTATGAGGACCCTCGCAGTGGGTATTATCATTGTGTGACCCGGACGGTCCTGAAATCATTTCTATTGGATGAGGTGGCTAAGGAGGAATTTCTGAACCTACTCCGGAAGCTGGCCCAGGTCTATTTCGTCAAGGTGGTCTCCTTTGCGATCATGAGTAATCATGTGCATCTGATCGTACGGATGCTGCCTCAGGAAGAGATCAGTGATGCCGAGCTCCGCCAGCGTCATGACCGCTACTACA
>JAFGSJ010000126.1 GCA_016934675.1 bacterium
CAGATTACGTTTGAATGAGGAAAGGATATCTCGTGGCAGAAAATGACCTGTGAGGAACACACTACCGCGTCAGCGGTTTCGTCCAACGTCCTTTATGTAAGCACAAGAATTAAAAAAAATCAAAAATACTCAGATCGATGTTCATTTCATAATCCGGCAGTAAGACTGAAAAGCTAAGCTTCAGGATCGTAAAATTTCCTAGGCTGATCTTCTACAGTAAAAAGGATTAGAATTTTTTATTTATAACGAGTTACGAAACACTACTATTCTCTTGGCTGCTATCACCGGTGAAAACCTCCCCAGTTTCCACCGGGAAAAAACCCCCAGCCTTTTCATATACTTCGTTTTGAGTACGGTGTCACGTCTTGATTAGTGACTAAATTGATAGTATCTGTAATGCTCTGTTTATGACACGAGAATGGCGAATAGAATATGAAGGAGCGTTGTGCCACGTCTTATCGCGGGGCAACGAACGTCGAAACATTTTTTACGAGAATAATGATCGACTGTTGTTCAAGGACACTCTGGCAGAAATGGAGTTCTACTCTATTCACCGGAATCCCTTGAGAGCAAAAATGGTTAAGCGGTTGATCGATTATCGATGTCCAAATTTCGTTGTTTTTTGGACATGTTTCTCAGGCGTGTCCATGACATGGACATATTATGATATACGGGTGTGTTCGGTTTATGCAGTCAGAACCTCCACCAGGGCAGGTTAGGGTATCTTTTTATCGAATGGCATGAGTCCACCTCCCTTCCCGTATTGCTGAGATTGAGGTGCTGGTGTCGGTACATTCAGTATGAAAATGCAGTGGTGACTTTTTTATGATCTCCTTCGGTTGTATCATCCTGTAGAGGCAGCCAGACCTGTTGTGAACGTTTCCAATGTTGCGAATATCCCTTCCATGACGTTTTCTTTGCCGGCAAACAGGGCATCTGGACCACCAGAGTGCAGGTGACTGAACGGGGGTTCGTAGAGGGCCGATGCAGACATGACGCCTCGGGCCGTGAGTTGGTCGATGATCAGTTCGATGAACCGTATCTGAGGTGGCGTGAGGCTCCTGTCAGCCAGGAATTGGGAAAATGACGCCTGGGCTGCTCTGCGATCCAGACCGACCATGTTCCGAACAAAGCGGGTCAGGGAAGGGGTCCCACTCCGAGCCAGCAGCTCAGATAACAGGGTTTGGCCATCAGCCTCACCGATTTCGACCAGGATCGTTTCCAGGCTTTCGAGATCGGTCGGGGTGAGCGGTTCGTTCATGCGCACCTTGTGGACCACAAGCTGGTCCGGATGATTCCGCAGAAAGTCCTGGACCTTCTTCTCATACTGGGCACCGGTCATGGCCGGTAATGCGATCACATCTTCATCCCGCACCCCCTGGATTTCATCCTCGAAGTCCGTGTAGACCAGGGTGCGTTTCTTCTTATCCAGAAAAGGCATTAGCCCCCGCATCCGCAGCCGCATCTCCTCGAGGGCGACCAGGTCGATCCCTTCCCAGAAGCCAATGTCCTGGATTGCTTCGAGGTATTCGAGCTGGGCTTTGACCGCCGGGATAGTCGTTTTCTCCTCGAGCAGGCTGGCGATCTCGATGACCCGTTTCCGGTGTCTATCGAAACTGACCAGATCGGCCTCAGCCTGGGCCAGTTGCATCCGCAGGGCCGTCAGGTCAAACAACCGGGCTTCGATCTCGTCGGTCAGGACCTGACTGGGTAACTCGGCGACCTCACTCATCAGGACCTCACGATCGGCATCCTTGAGATAGTTCCAGACTTCCCGGTCCTGAAAACGCTCGACTGCCTCGAGGTGCATCCGCACAATGAAGTTGTCCGGGTTCATCGAGATGACTTCACCATGCAGAACG
The DNA here is from genome assembly GCA_016934675.1 of bacterium. Lineage (GTDB taxonomy): Bacteria > CSSED10-310 > JAFGSJ01 > JAFGSJ01 > JAFGSJ01 > JAFGSJ01. The sequence continues at coordinate 1,863 of JAFGSJ010000126.1, forward strand.
TCGATGAGCGCACCGCCCAGTTTCTCGTCCGGGTCCAACGCGGGTCTGTTTTGGATATGCTTGAGCAACCTGACCCGCGACTGAAACAACCGTGTCCCCAGCGGAGTGCTGTCTCCCGAGTCTATCCCCTCTGGGATTTCCCGGAAAAAGTCGAAATTGAAGCAGAAGTCGAACACCCGAAAGTCCGGTTTGTCGCTGCCCGGTCCGAACAGGTTCGGGCACAGCCGGGTGCCCCGTCCGATCATCTGCCAGAACTTGATCTTCGAATAGACCGGCTTGAAGAAGACCAGGTTGGCAATCTCGGGTATGTCAATGCCTGTATCGAGCATATCCACCGAGATGGCCAGGTGGGGCATTTTGTCCTTCTGGGAGAAATCATCGATCAGACTCTGGGCATAACTCGCATAATGGTCGATCACTCGGGCAAAGTGCCCGGCCTGCTGCGGGTAATGATGGTTGAACCGCTTTTCGATGAACACGGCGTGCTCGTGGTTCCGGGCAAAGATGATCGTCTTGGCCAGACGGTCCCCACCCTCGACTTTATGACCATGCTCCATCACATGCTGGAGCACCTTATCCACCGTGTCTTCGTTGAACAGCCAGTTGTTGATGGCCGTGGCATTGACCTGGTCCGGATACACCCCGTCCGCGCTCCCGTCACCCCAATCCAGACCCTCCCACTGTTCCTTCTCTTCATGACTGAGAGCGTCATATTTGATCCCCTCGTGAGGAAACTTGAGGTCCACCTGTTGGACCCGCGGCGGCACCAGAAAGCCGTCCCGTACGGCAGTTTCGAGTTCATAGGCATCCGTGGGCACACCCGGTTCGAGATCGAACAGATCATACGTGTTCTTGTGCACCTCTTCCCGAGGCGTGGCGGTCAGTCCGACCAGTAATGAATCAAAGTACTCGAAGATCGCTCCGTAGCGCTGATAGACCGAGCGGTGCGCCTCGTCGATGATCACCAGGTCAAAATGTCCCACGCCGAAACGGGCGACATTGCCTCGAGTCTCATCGATCAAACCCATCATGGTCGGATAGGTCGAGACATACACCCGCCCTTCGGTGTCCTTCTCGGTGACCAGGTTGACCGGACTCGATTCCGGCAGATGCGTCTTGAAAGCCGCGACCGCCTGGTTGACCAGGGCGATCCGATCGGCCAGGAACAGGGCCCGTTTGACCCAACCCGCCCGTTGCAGAGCGTCCACCAGGGCAATCGCCGTCCGGGTCTTGCCCGTCCCCGTCGCCATGACCAGCAGGGCCTTGCGCCGCGACTGGGTGAACTGCTCGAACATACTGCCAATGGCTCGCTTCTGATAATACCGTTCGACAATCGCGTCCTTCACCTGTGCCACATCCAAAGCCTGCCGTTGCGACCGCCGCAGGATCAGGCGGACCAGCTCGTCCTTCTTGTAAAAGCCGGCCACCCGTCTGGCAGGATAAGTCCGGTCATCCCACAGGAACGTCTTATACCCGTTGGTGTAAAAGATGATCGGACGCTGCCCGTGCATGCGCTCGAGACAATCGGCATACAGTTTGGCCTGCTGCTGTCCAGCGGCCGGATCGACCGTACTCTTTTTGGCTTCAACCACTCCGAGCGGTTTCCCGTCATCACCCCAGAGCACATAATCGGCCTTCCCGCCACCCGACGCCGTAGGCATGCCCTCGAGCGGGTATTCCCGGTCACGCACCTGGTCCAATGCCCAGCCGGCCCGGTGCAGGTCCACATCGATCAGATAACGCCGAGTCTCGACTTCGGAGTAATCATGGGGATCAGGCTGCAACACCCGCGTGGCCCGAATCTCGGCGAGTTGAGCCCGTAGGGCCTTGAGCTCGGCATCGAGCGCATCCCGCTCCTGTTGCTGCTTGAACGCCGCTTCATGCTGGTCCGCCAGTTGTTTCTCGAGGGCCACCAACTCAGTGCGAGGCACAACTTCACCCGGACTGAGCGGCTGAGGCACTCGATCGTCCCGCCACGCAGCACCTTCACGTGGGGCCTCGGGGGCATAGGTGCGCACCAGCCAATAACACAGGTGATGCAGTTCCTTGACCACCTGCAGGGCATCATGCTGGCTGATCGCTCGAGCATAGTGCACGGCTTGATTGCCCATTTTCTGGATCACTCGGGCCTTCTGGAAGACCGCTTCGGGCAACAGGTTCTGAAAGCTCGGTTCGTGGAGGAGGGCTCCCAGGTTCTGATCGTACGGCATCCGTAGACTTGGGTCATGCCGGTAGAGCCAGTGCACCATCACTTCGAGCGTGAACCGGGCCTGAAAACAGGCGGTCCGCGGATCACTCATGATATAGCCTTCCGCCTTGAGAGCAGATTCCGCTATAGCACTGAAATCTGAGGGCAGAAAGGCAAAATTGGTCATGACTACAGCTCCCCGGTGAAGGCTCGGTGTTGCAGGGATTCGAAGAGTGAGTTGAGTTCGGTCAGGTGATTACCATAACTCTGTTTCAGACGTTCGACGGATTTAACAGAAGCGGAGAAGCGACATTGCAGGTCAAATGGTGGTTTTGTCAATTTAATACGCTTAACATCATTGAAATTAAGCCCAGCTTTCACACCCTCTCTATTTAAGCGAGTGAATTGTGCCTGCCCACCTTTCGTAGCAAGTTGATAGCTGACAAACACTGGATTCAATTGTGAAAACCTCAATATGGCAATGTGCTGATTTATATGAGCCTTCCTAATATTATCAGGAACAACGGCAGTTCTGCCTAAATCAGCAGTAATACTAAGAAGAACATCACCTGGCTCAACCTTTGTTCTTTTTGACTCTGCAGATTCTGGCGCTTGGACGAAGGCTATATCACTCAAATCAAGCCTTCCATTTTTAAGATTCTGGATTCTAATAAAAATATCGCCATTGTCCGAATAGTACTTAGCCCACCCCCTAGAACCACTTGTTAAAAAATGTATTTCATCACCAACCTCAACGGTATCCCACCCCATTGGATTGGTGACGGGGTCGCCGAACATGTCGAGGAAGGTGGCCTGGGGCAGGGTGTCGAGCAGGGCCAGGGACTCCCGCCGCTTGGTCCGTAACCCATCCGCCGCATCCAGGATCCCCGCGATCCGCTTCTGCTCTTCCAACGGCGGTAGGGGTATCTTAAAAGAAGCTAACTGCTTTGGGCTTAACCGAGGAAGGTTTGCGCCTGAACTGCGATTCGTTGCTAAACTCACCATCTCAGGAGTACGTAAGAAATAGAATAAGTAATCCCTGGATACGTCATCACCCGGAAGTATAGGTATGATGTCAGTACTACAGATACCTTCGAAATCAGGCCTTACAATTTTGCGAAGGTACGGTCGAAGTTTCCCGAAAAGAATATGTCTTCCAGAGAACAGAAACTTATTACTTTTCAGGTCTGCACTTTCTACTGTCTCTGTGCACGTGATATTACCTTCGCTATCCAAGTGCTCAAGACCTATGTATGGAGTTGAAATAGCAGTGTTCGATGGGAGGATAGAACGGCGATCCAATAATGCTATATCGTCTAACCTTTTTTTTTGCCATTTCATCCCAGCATCTCCTCAAGTTCCTTTCGCCCTTGGGCAATCTCTTCTTCCAGCTTTGCCAGTCGTTCTAGAATGACCTTGGGAGGATCATACTGAACGGCCTCGTACTCCACTTCCTTGTAACGGTTGATCGAGAGGTCGTAATCGTTCCCTGCTATCTCGGCCTTGGGCACAAAGAAACTCCGGTCGGTCCGTTTCCGCTCGACTTCAGTCTCACGCTTCTGCCAGCGTTCGAGGATATCCGGCAAATCGCTCTTATCGGGCTGAGGGGTCCGCTTGTCATCCAACGTGAACCCGTCCGCCTGCATGTCATAGAACCAGACCCGGTCCGTGCCGCCCGAGTTGGTCCTGGTGAACAGCAAAATCGCGGTCGAGACCCCGGCATACGGCTTGAACACCCCCGAAGGCATCGAAATGACCGCGTCGAGCTTCTGCTGCTCGACCAGTATCTTCCGCAGGGCCTTGTGGGCATTACTCGAACCGAACAGCACCCCGTCCGGTACGATGACCGCCGCCCGCCCCCCGATCTGGAGCAATCTCAGAAAAAGGGCCAGAAACAGCAGCTCGGTCTTTTTGGTCTTGACGATCTGGAGCAGGTCCTTGGCCGTAGACTCGAAATCCAGACTGCCCGCAAACGGAGGATTGGCCAGGATCAGCGAATACTTCTCCTCATCCAGCTCATCCGCCTGGGCCAGTGAATCCTTATACCGGATGTCCGGGTTCTCGACCCCATGCAGCAACATGTTCATACTCCCGATCCGGAGCATGGTGCTGTCAAAATCATAGCCGTGGAACGTGCCCTCGTTGAACCGCCGCTGGGCCGTGGCATCCTTGTAAATCACGGTACTATAATTCCTGACCAGATACTCCGACGCGGCAATGAGAAAACCACCAGTCCCGCAGGCCGGATCGCAGATCACATCTTTCGGGGTCGGGGCCGTCATGTCCACCATCAGCTTGATGATGTGCCGGGGAGTCCTGAACTGCCCGTTCTGCCCTGCGGTGGCAATCTTGCCCAGCATATACTCATACAGATCGCCCTTGGTATCACTGTCCGCCATATCGATACTGTCGAGCTGGTCCACCACATTAGCCAGCACCCGCGGCGTAGGCATCATGAACAGAGCATCTTTCATGTGCTGCGAATAGGTGCTGCCATTCCCGGCAGGATCGCCGTTCGTCTGCCCCAGCGACTTGATGAACGGAAAGACCTCATCCCGGACCGTCACGAACATCTGCTCCGGGGCCGTCTCCTTGAACCGCGACCAGCGCACCTTATCCTGGTCCTTCGAAAACACCGGCTTCTCGATCGGCTGACCCGTCCGGGCCGCTTTCAGCTCCTTCAACGTATGCAACTCATCCAGTCTTTTAATAAACAGCAGATACGTCAACTGCTCGATCACCGACAACGGATTCGATATCCCCCCTGACCACATCGTATCCCAAATCCGATCCACCTTCGACCTGAGTTCACCTGTTATCATGTTCTTGTCCTCATTAATCCGACGCTCTCATCATCCAGCATCATCACATTTTCGCTAACTCAAACGCAGCCAGTCACAGTACTACCCAGTTTCGCAGCTAAAGTCAACGCTGAGCAGTCATCGTTGATTTTTATAAAGAGCCATCCTGAGTTAATCAATCGTAATCAATCTCAGCAGATGTAACCTTATAATCTACCTTCCCATCCTCATCAATGGTTGCTATTGCACTTCCGGAAATACTGTTACCTAGGTGACCTTTATCAGGATCTTGATCGCCGGTCACGATAAAGCTGATTTCCACACTGCATTCTCTATCGCTGATATCAGAGCGGACGACATCATATGTATCACAGCCCCAGCCAGTTGCATTCATATCAGCCGTAAGACTGTTTACTAAGTCATCATGTAATATTTCATGGAAAGTCTCTGCAATCTTGCCATCAATCTCTTTCTGTTGATCCTCTTCATTCAGGCTTCTCAAATACTCGACAAAATTACTCAAGGTTACCTCCTTTTCCTTCAGGACAGAGAGGTATTTCTCCCATGTCTTGTTGATGATATCTTCTTTTGCGCTCACAATTAAGTCGTCGACGGGATGATACCCGTGCCGATTTTTAAACGCGAAAGCTGTTAGGGCGTGAACAACGTATTCATAGCCATTGGCAGGCTTCTTGTTAAAATATGCACGGACATGATATGCGTCATGCTGCTGCCAGACTCTGATCTCATAAAACTTATTCTCAAAACTGAATTTCATTGCCCGGTACTTCAAAATCCTTCTATGTGGTGTAAATGATGAAACCCAATATAATTCTGGTTTCCAAAAATCTGGTACTAGGCGATTGGCATTTATCAGGTCCTTTTCGTTTCGAAAAGTATAGATATTTTCCGGACCGAATTTTTGAGCAAGAATTATTGGAACCCAGAGTCCGATATGTTGCTTGATAAGATCAATCATTTTATTTATCGGTTTCTTTCTACGTATTGATTCCGTCTCGGCAAGAGCATGAAGACGATCTTTGCCGATTGCCTTAAAACAAGCTAGGGTAACTTGCTCACCTTCGGGAACACTCTGAAGGTAATTATCGATTGCCCCTTCAACGATATCACGAAGTCCTGGTTGTTGCTCAAGATATGCTACAGTTCCAAGGGTTCGAGTAGTGCTTGATGATTTCTCTCGCTGTGAAACAAATTTTGGCATTTTAAATTCTCCTATCGATCAATCGTATTAAATGGTTTTTACATCTCATCTTGCCTCATCTATACCTTATTATATTTCGCAATTTTTCGCAAGTCAAGAGTGTCGCCAAGATAGTTCAGAGAGAGTTGTCAAATCATCTGTTTCACTGGGTAAAAACAGATTGTATATAAGGTCTAAGGGGTAAGCTTTGGACCTTTCATTTTAAGCGATTAAGAGGGGTCACCTCTGAAAAGTGAAGTCAAGACATAATTCACCATTTCCGCTAGAATAGCAAAAAAATCTTGCATTCAGAGGACGACCAGCACTCGTTTGCGTGTCGAGTTTCCCAATCGCCGTCGCTACCGGGTGTGACGTCCGTCTTTGACTTTCCCTCATTTTCGAGAGAGATTTCTAATCGTCCTCCCTTAGAGGTGCATACTCAGATGGATTTTCTTTCAGGTGTTTTTCGAAACGCTTGATGAGCGATGTATCATCAGGAATGATATCCGCATATTCTTGATCTAACGTGGCTTCATAATCATCCAGGTCTTCGTCAGTATCTACTAGTCTTCGCGCATGAGTAAAGATGGCGGCGACTTGATCTAGTCCATAAAACCTATATCCGGCTTCTACGTCTAACATCTCATCCTCAGTGAGGCATTCAACTGCATGGAGCACACCTCCATTCATGGTGAGACCATGCGCCACGAGGAGGTCAGCAAGTGCTCGATCACCTGAATGTGTTCGCAATGGGTCTTGACCGCAAGCCCGATTCCAAATTCTGTCAGCTTCTGTTAAATTCATATAATATGTCCCTTAGTGTCTCTAAGCCCTACCGACTTCCCGATTTACACAACTTGTGTTTCATCGGTATTATCTTGTAACTGTTGCTCGATGGGCGAATCTATCTTTTTCTCTTGCCAGCCTTCGACCATTTTTTTCAGGACTGTTTCCAGCACTTCCTGGTTCTGGGTCCACTGTTCGGGGCTTAAGGTCAGCTCGATATTGTTCCACTTGTTGGTTTTACAACGCTTCTGGAAGGTTTGAGTAAGGAGATTGACTGTATCTCCGATGGCCTGGACGGTTTGGCCCTGTCATTCTCCCACCGGTTTATAGTCGGATACGTGACCCCAAGCCTGGCTGCGAACTTCTCCTGGGTCAAACCCGTCCTCGCCCTGAGTTCCTTGATCAATCGCGGTATGTCATCGTGTTTCTTCACTCTATTCTCCTTATAAAACCAGATATTCCATATGATCACCTGATGTATCAGGTGATACATTATACATCGGGGTAATATATTGATGTCAAGGTGATTCTTTTACTGGGTGGGGCATGCGACCACATGTTGGGTCTACAAGAATAGATATTGCGATAGAAGGAAGAGAATCTTTAGTGACGCTGGTAGAATGATCTGTGCTCAACTATTCAGTTTCCTGTTTATTAGCTCTCTTATTTTATCAGGCAACTTATCTATTGTTACAATATCTTCTCGTACAGCCTCGGCAATGATACTCGTTATTTGCTTCATGGTAAAACGCTTATATTGGTTTTTTGTGAGAGCTTCATCGATTGACTTTGCAATGACACACAGTCGTTCCAAGTCAAGATTCTTTATTTCTACATGGTTACATTTTAGGCTTTCGACTGGTGTTCTACCGTCACTCTTATGTATAGTGATTCCAGATTTTGATAGTTTTACTTCTTCAATCCAGGTGAGATCCATTCGATCAACACGAGTTGCCGCAGTCGCTAATGCAATCGCAATATTTTTGATTTCCTTGTCGGATGGTGACTCGAGTTGCCATAATGATAACGAGTTACTTTGTGTACGAAGATCAAATGTTACGCCGTCTGCTGGAATTTCTCCAGTTGACAATGATTCATTAATGTCCCATTTTGCTCGCGTTATTTTTCTTACGAAATATACCATATATTCTCAAATTGTTAGGTCCCGGATAACTTGAGATATGTATTCTGCCAACCATGGACAAGCCTCTGTATGTTCTTTTAGTAAAGGGACAAGTCGATTGTCTTCCCAAGATTCTGCCGCTTGAACAGTAGCATCACGAACTTCCGCATATGACGACGACAAACCACGTTGGATTATCCTATATCGCAGTTCTTCTGTAAAAGGATTCATACGACTGAATAACCTGAGCATATCTGCCTTAAAACAGTGGGACTCAAAATCATCTGAGAGAATATTTATCAGCCAAGAACCCACATAATCACCATACTCTTCAACTGCATTCTCGATATAGACTTCAGCTGAATGGGAAAATCCATCCTCTATTGGATCCATCTCGAGAGCAGCTTTGATGAGATATTCTGTTTCTCGCAAGGAGACCTCCCCCTTTTGAATAGGCACAGCTATCATTGAATTAAATAAATAGCATGAGGCTGCTGCTGTGATGTAATAGGGTGTTCTGAACACTTTATCTTGGATGCTACCGGCCACCTGTGAAGCTCCGATTGTTACAGCTGGTGGTTTAAACGTATCGATGTCAAATTCACCACCTGAGCCACTTTCAGTCAAAGAAAGTATGCTTAGATTTATGCCCTGATTAGAAACTCCATTATCGAATCTTATTACGCTTGCTTCATTCACTTTTGAATAACTCCCTCGCTGCATCGGTAATCATTGCTTCAAAAGCTTTACCCTCTCGTTCATGCAGATCATCCACAGTTTCCATTATTTCACCCCGATTTTTGTGCTTTTTTTCTTCCCATATAACATCTAAGTCAAGCACTAAAGCAGGCTGCATATTTTGCTCCTCGACAGACGCCTGGGTGATAATTAATTTTACAGCGTCATCGTAAATATATTCCACTCGACTAAGAAAACCTGCAATTTTGTTGTCTAACTCAGTAATGGGGGGCGGTCCGTATTTGAAGTACTTTTCTACTTCGATAGTCATACAAGGAAGCACAATCTTATTGATATACCGGACTCCAACTCTAGAAATACCTATTGGCTGTGCAACCTGGGAATATGCATCAAGTGCTGACTGAATTCTAGGTTTAAAGTGTTCCCAGTCATCATACGGTTTAAGGGTATTCACGCTCATGACATCCGTACCTAAAGTGAGTAATAATGTTCCCTTGTCATTCACCAAATGGATTCGAGAAACTCCTTCACGAACGGCCACATTTGGAGGACGTCCAGGCCCAGATTGGAATGAAGCTTCGAGAGATTTTTGAGTACGCGGTTTACCTGTGTATAAGCTTTTTATCTCCTTTTGCTCATGTAGCTTTCCCGGGATAGTCAAATCCCACTCCTGCCCTGGTTCAAAACGAAATTCAACAAGTGCTTCCTCTATCGGGGGATTCCTATATTTGATTTTCATCGTTTCTCCAGAAGGCTTGTTTTTTTGTAGAGAACTTTATGCAATCGTAGGCTTCACCTTTTCTTTATATCACTTTTAACGGCATTTTCGCTCATTATGTTCGATTTTTTTCTTCATGTCAATGAAAAAGGACTAACTGGGAGCCAACACAACGACTCACCCTCTTGGAATGCATGGAAGGTCAACAACGATATATCCACCCCAGCCAGATCGAGAGGACCACCTTCCGTGGGCACCTGACGACCGATGAGAGTCATACCTTCCATCAACAAACGTGGTGAATCAACCAGCAGTGACTCCAACAAGTTTTCGGTCTCCGTAGTATCCACGCTGAGAACATCCTCAGCTGTCCATGAGCTCTTATCGGTAACCTTATTGACCGACCAGAGCTGAACCCGTTTCATTGACCTCCTCCTGGTTTCCAAGCTGTCACCGAACGGTGAGCCGCCAGCGACAAGATTACCCGGTTTCCGGACTAATGTCAACGGAGAACAAAGATGTATGAAACCAGCCATCCTCGTACAAATTGATCGATTCTGAGGTACTCGCTGGTTCAACCCAGCATGTTTACCCTCGTGAGAGGATCGGGCCAGTAAACCTCTGTTTTGGGTTTATCGGGATCAATTATGGGGCGGAAAGGCTAAGATAGAGGGTCTTGATCGGTTTGGTTGACGGGTTTGACATGGTTGACATGGTTGACATTTCTGCAACGGTGCACTATATTGTAGGTAGACAATAAAGTGAAAGGAGAGACAGAATGCCAATGACTAAGGTGCATAAGTCCGTAAATAAAAAAGAAGAACAAACGATTCAGGAGATATTAACATCATTGGAGAGAGTTGCGCATCAGACTAAACGATTCAGAACCATTTCAATCGCTGAACTCAGGAAACAACTCGGAGTTAAAGATAAGCCCAGTGATCAGAAGAAAGCAATCTTGGAACGTCTCGATCTAGTTTCTTGTTTTGTTGATATAGTCCAGCAAGCCTTTCAAACCGAGAACCTAGACCAATGGGCTAGGGAAAATCAATTTAAGACTGCGAAAAATCTGGAGCGTTTGGTATCCGAAGGTATCTTGATCGAGGCGAAAGAGCTCATGGAGCAGCTTCACTGGACCCGACAGGCACTGAGCAAGGCCAGGAAGGCGAAACGCGTGTTTTCGGTCGAGATAAAGGGTCATAATTTCTACCCCTCATTTTTCTCTGATCCGCGATACGAACGGAAGCATCTCGAAGCAGTCAGTCGGGTGCTGGGTGATCTACCCGGCACATCAAGGTTACAATTTATGTTAACACCTAAAGCTTCGCTCGACTCACTCACCCCATTAGAAGCATTGGCCAAGGGAAAAGTCACAGAAGTTAAGGTTGCCGCCGAAGGCTTTGTGGGGAGATAAGCTATGTCGCTTAATCCTCCTCCCCGAAATTTTTCGCGTCTGCGTCTGGATACGATAACTATTCCCACACAAAAACAGTCCATACCTCTGTCCGTTAGCTGATCTGGTTTGAAAGTACTTAAGGGGTAACCTCTGGCGACTACTGGTGAGAAAGTATCTTTATCACTTTTTGTTGACGTTCTTCTCGGTTACGATCCCAGGGCGTATTCCATGCCCACTTCAGAGCATAATCCATCGCTGTCATCCCGGTTTCATCTTCGGAGTTCTTATCGGCTCCTCTATCGAGTAACAGCTTGCAGACCTCTGGTCGACCATAGGCTGCAGCCCAGTGTAGGGTTGATCGTTTGATCTGGTCGCGAGCCTCAATATCAGCTCCATGGTCGAGGAGGTAAGCAATGATTTTTTCATTACCCACCAGTGCAGCATAATGAAGGGGCGTTCGTTTGCGTGGGCAAATCATAATTATTGGACATGATTAGGATTAAGGTTTTCGTTAGAAATCTTCACCAATCCAATATTTTCAGTTCCGGCCATTTTCTTTTCCACTTTGCTATCTTCGTTTCATATATTTCTTGTGTGATTTGTCTCTTATTGGCTCTTACTACTCCAGAAAATAAATCCTGGGTTCCCAAAGGAGCAATAATATGGCAGTTGATGCCTATCATAGTATGTACTCCTATTGCTGTGGCTGTTGTCGGAAATCTCCCAATTGCCTCTTCTAACGATTGCGGTTGCGTTATTACATACCCAAACTTCTTCTCATACCAACAATGAACGCGAGCTTGATTTTTAATGTCTAATTTTATTGGTATATTGGGCAATAAGACTTTTATTTCTTCATAAACCTCCTGTTCATTTTCCGCCGTGAGGTTCTTATTGTCATAGTAAATGATATCCAAGTCTTCGATTCCATATTCCGGTGTTCTTTGAAATAATGAGTTCCAAACTGTCTGAGCAAGAGCTCCCGCCGAAATATAAAGACGCTGCTTTTCATATTTTCCTGTTACTATAAGGGCTTCTTTAATATATTTATTGCCTTGGGCAATTGTTAATAAGTCCATAGGTAACGCTTCTTCTCTTTCTACGCCGCCCGCAGGGTCTTCCTAACGCCAGAGCTGACCGGGACCGACGATACCACCAGGCCAGGTGTTGTTTTCCACCATACCAAATAGTGAGCCGGAGAAACGTTTCAGCAACGAGTCAGTCTCCACATTCAACGACTGGTTAGAAAACATCCCGAGAAAGCAAACTAACGCGACCTATCATTTCTCACTAATCTGTAAGGTGTTATCTTTCTTGAGATATTGTTTCCCACTCTGCCCATTTCTGGATACTGATCAAGGTTATCTGTGTTTTCAATAATAGTATGCACAACTTTCTTGGCATAATATCCTGAGTCAGCTGCTATATAATCGTGGATTTTTCGAAGGTCGTCTCTGGCTAGATCGGACCACATTACCATTTCTCAATTTCCTTCTTGAGATCATCAGCGGAAATCACATTGCCTTGTCGAACGGCGTTTTGTCCTTTGCGGACTTTATCGATGACATAAAGGCGATACATGATTTCATCGATATCAGCCGTTTCCGGCAATTTGGAAATTGCGTCAAGAGCTTCTTGTTTC
>JAFGSJ010000127.1 GCA_016934675.1 bacterium
GAGATTACCTCGGATAAATCGCGTCAAATCTCGGGAGCCGTTATGCAGCAGTCAACCGGCATGAAACAGATTTCTGAGGCTATGCAGAACATTGCCGAGGGTGGCAGAGACACTGCCTCGGGTGCCAAACAACTCGAACAAGCCATCGAAAACCTGACCCAGATCGGGACACATTTGAAAACATTTATCACCGGCTAATAAGAGACGGTATCTGGTGCACAATTGCATAAATGGACGATAGTATGAGACAGGATCACAGGATTGACATGATTGCTTTTCCCGTTCATCCATGGCTTCATCAAAACCTGATGAACGCCTGATGAACGTGTGCGATTTCAATCCTGTTTATCCTGTAATCCCGTCAAAAGAGCATCAGATATTTTTACACGAAAACACTAGAATCGCCATTTCAAACCCAAGACTTGCATGAACATGTCCGTCCGAAATTGTTCATCGAGTTCGTTCTCGGTTTCAAAACCATAATAATATGCGAGTGACAGGGCCAATTCCAAACTCGGGGTCAGAGCATAACCGCCTCCTAACGAAAAACTCAAGGCATCGGTATCAGTCATACTCAAAAGGCTGATTTTATCCGGATCGACCGCCCCTTTCAAATATTCAAAACCTGCCCTGATCGTGAGAGCCAGAGGAGTCTGATATTCCAACCCAATATTCAGATTATAATTATCATCCCAGTAGGTCTCTTCCGGGGCAATATTCGAGACACTTGATTTCAGCGGTTGCTTTTCAACCTGGCTGTAGAAGCGATACGCGAAATCAAAAGCTAATGACATCTCCGAACTCAGCTTATATTCAAGGCCGGCCAAGATATACCAGGGAATTTCCGATTCCCAGGTCGATGAACTATCCTCGAGATTATACGCCCCGATCCGATAGGTCCCCTCAATCTCGAGTTTTGTCGGACTCTTGATTTGCAGGCCGAGATTAAGGGTCTCTTTCGGTTGATACATGACACCAACATTAACTCGATAACCCGTTATGCCAGAGAAATCCTGCTCCAGATCAGCAGCGGATGCTTTTACCATCCTCATGCCATACGCTACCTCGCCAGTCAGACCGATCGAAACGTCAGACCGAATTCGATAAGCCGCACTCAAGCCCAACGCATAAAATCCCACCGAAGCTTCTGTGTCACCATAACCGGGCAAAGCGGAAAACTTAATGCCTCCTGCCCCGTATTCGGCATATACCCCCAAACCGAAAGCCAGATCACCCATTGACCTGCCTACAAACAGACCAGGAATAAAAACCGGTTGGTCACTTTCATAACTTTTGCCGTCGGGCGCGTCATAATTATATGCAATATACCCGGTATAGAGCGCAGATAGTTCAGTGTCTGTTGTGTCAGGCTCCAATTGGGTCAATCCGGCCGGATTCCAATAGACTGCCGTCGAATCATCGGCAACTCCCGTAAAGGCATTTCCCATCCCAATTGCCCTTAAACCGACATAATTAAAATCCAAACCCGCTCCATAAACTATCCCTGCCGAACAAATACACCCGAAAAGCAGCACTATTTTTGTTACTTTCATACCAACCTCCCGCTTGTTCAATGACGTACATACTCCAATTATTCAATATGGAATATCAAAATTATACTACTGTGGTGCTGAGGTATCCTTGCTCCAATCCTGACGCGGACACCATCCAGGCATCTGTTTTGTCTTGAGCCCAGATTCAGCAATGGAACGTTCATTGAAAGAGGAAGTTACTACTAATATAGATGAATTTTGTTATAAAGTCAATCAATAAGATCACAAAAACCTGGATTATTTTTTTGTCATTCCTCAGGTTCAGCGAAAAGTGCTAACTTTTAGCACTTTTCGCCAACTTTTTAGCACTTTTCGCCAAAAAAGTTGCGATTCTGGACAGAGTCAGAAAGGGTTTGAGGTCCTGAAGACTTTTTACACAGGGGATTCGTCTGACCGAGCATTGTGGCATCGAATTTGCATTCTTTCGAGGAGCAGGGGGTCTCCCTTCTATGGTTTGAAAATGTGTCAGAACGTGTGATTGAGCGTATATGAGATATGGGGGGGCAGTCATGAACAGCACGAGTGAGTATTCTTATCCGCATCACCAGATGATTGAAGAGATGGCGAATCTGGTCAGTCTGGACATGCTCTATGAGCGAATACCAGAGTATTTGAAAAGGATTGGCTTGAGTTGGAGTGCAGTCCTTCTCAAGACCGACAATGGCTTGGGTCAGATCCGGAAAGTGAGTCATGACTTTAAACAGGCTGAAATCACGCAATTCATCCAATCCGGTCAAGTCCAATTCATGTTCGAGGGCTCATTTTTCGACATCCACAGCCAGATGTGGTCTCATATCTATGATGAAGGCGCCATTTTAATAACAGACAATATCCGGGATATCTGTGCCATTCCTGGTTCATATCGGGTTTCGATGCAGAATTGCCTGCGGGATTATTTATCAGGCATACCTTACAAAGATGGCCTCACCGTGGAAACACGAGAGGCTATCATGAACGAAGCCGATAAGACCCAGATAATGGTCCACCCCTTTCGGACAGAAGGCCGTATTCTAGGTGCTCTTCTCATAGCTGGGGACTTGAATCATCCGATCACGATTCGGCAAATTGAGTTATTTCAATCATTGTGCCTCCTGGTCAGCGCGACATGCGCAAATATACTTGAACGACAATGCCTCGAAATAACAAATCAGAAGCTGCAGCACGAGCTGAAAACCCGAAAGATTTTTGAGATCATACTGTATCAAAGCGAGGAGAATTACAGGAAGCTGAGTGAGAGTAGTTTTGATCTCATTTTTCGAATCGATCGGGACAATATTTTGACGTTTGTGTCTCCCACAATCACGAGAACATTGGGCTACCGGGTCGATCAGGCCGTGGGACAGGATTTCTTACACTTTGTGGTCCAATCAGATCAGGAAAAAGCGAGATTGCTCCATCATAAGCTGTTTCAAGGTGAATCATTTCAAAACATCCGTTTTAATATCATCAATGTCAAATCGAAGGAAGTGCCGATCGAGGTGAATTGTTACCCGATATATTGCGATCAGCACGTCGTAGCAGTCCAAGGGATAGCCCGTGATATCAGTGAACAGCTCCATCTGGAAAGATTGACCAGGCAACATCAACAACAACTCATCCAGAATGAAAAGATGGTCTCGCTCGGATTGCTTTCCTCAGGGATTGCCCATGAAATCAACAATCCCAACCAGTATATCATGGCCAATCTGGGTATTTTAAGTCATATGTTCCGCGATATTCAGCCGATCCTGGCCAAGTATTATAGGGAAAACGGTGATTTCAAAATGGGTGGTTTGAGTTATGAAGAGATAAAAGACAAGATTCCCGATCTTTTTGAATGGGTCCTAAAGGGGGCTGAGCGTATCAAGACTATGGTGACCGAGCTCAAAAGTTATTCACGCACTAATGACGATGCACTGGATGGATTGATCAATATAAATGATGTGATTCGCTCGGCTGTGACTTTGACTTCAAATTATATCAAGAAGGCAACCCGGCATTTTCAGGTTGAATATAATCATGATCTTCCCCTGGTCCGGGGCAATTATCAGAAGCTGGAACAGGTGATCATCAACCTACTGAGAAATGCATGTGAGGCCTTACGTTCACCTGAGGACAGACTTGAAGTCCAGAGTTGTTATGATCATCAGGACGCTAAGGTTGTGATTATGATTCGAGATACTGGGGTTGGCATGGACCAATCTCTTCTGAGCAGGATAACCGAACCGTTCTATACGACCAAGAGGGAAAGTGGAGGGACCGGTCTTGGTCTGACTATTTCCAAGAACATCGTTTTGCAGCACGCCGGTCGGCTTGAGTTTGATAGCTGTCCCGAAATGGGGACAACAGCATCTTTGATCCTGCCCTCGTTGGACAGATCATATGAAAACCAAGATGAAACGTAACAAGCAAAATGTACCTGTACTCATCGTTGATGACGATATTTCCGTGGTAAACAGTCTGGAATTGCAGCTCAAAAGCGGAGGTATCGACCAAATCCTCCACGTACTCGATAGCCGGGACCTGATGCCCATATTGAAACAGCGGGAGATCGGGGTCATCCTGCTGGACATTTTAATGCCTCACCTGTCAGGCGATGAGCTTCTCCCGATCATTATCGAACATTATCCCCATATTCCAGTCTTGATGGTGACGGGTTCTCATGATATTGCTTTTGCGATTAAGTGTATGAAACTCGGAGCGTATGATTACCTGATCAAACCGGTTGAAGATGCCCGTTTGATTTCTTCGGTCAGTCGTGCTCTGGAAATGAGGGAATTGCGCTGGGAATATTCTGCCTTCAAGGAAAAAATATTATCCCGGCAATTGGACAATCCGGATGTTTTCAGCGGCATCATTACCCGCAATCCACAGATGTTGACTATTTTCCAGTACATTGAAACCATTGCCCTGACTGATCGTCCTGTTTTAATAACCGGAGATTCGGGCGTCGGCAAAGAAATGCTGGCCCGGAATGTTCACACGCTCAGTCAACGTCCCGGGCATTTTATCGCGATTAATGTTGCCGGTATCGATGAAACTGTTTTTTCCGATACCTTGTTCGGGCATGTCAAGGGTGCCTATACCGGTGCCGATTCGCTCCGAAAAGGTCTGGTCGAACAGGCACAGGCCGGAACGTTATTCCTTGATGAAATTGGAGACCTGAACATGCCCTGTCAGGTCAAATTACTACGCTTGCTCCAGGAAAAGGAATTTTTCCCGCTTGGGGCTGACCTGCCCAAACAGTCGCGGACCCGCCTGGTCATGGCGACAAATTGTGATCTGGTCGCAAAACAACGCCAGGGTACTTTCCGCACAGACCTGCTCTTCCGCCTGCAAACGAACCAAATCCATGTCCCACCGCTTAAAAAGCGCCTGGGCGATCTGCCCCTGTTGATCGATTTCTTTCTCGAGCAGGCTGCACGTGAATTGAAAAAGAAAAAGCCCACGCCACCCCGCGAACTGAACATGCTCTTGGCCAATTATTATTTCCCCGGCAATATCAGAGAACTTGAAGGCATGATTTTTGAGGCAGTCCGGCGTCACACTTCCAAGGTCCTCTCCCTGGACTATTTCAGGGAATATATCGCTCAAAGGAGCCCGGCACTCCCCAAAAAACCCGATCATCAGCCCTCTGAAACGCCGTTTAAAGCATGGTCAGTCCTCCCCTCCCATAAAGAATTGTCTGAATTACTGATTAACGAAGCCCTGCTCAGGACCGACGGAAATAAATCAGCGGCCGCTCATCTCATCGGTATGACCAGGTCAGGTCTGATCAAAGCCCTTCAACGAAAAAAGCAGACCTGATACTGATTGGCCACTGTCTTCATGTTCATTCATATCGCGTTGAACACCGCACTTTTAGTAGGGACACTCGCGACTCACATTCAGACAACGGTCCAGCGTTGCGCATTGTGACGGTTTAATCCGCCTCAAACCCATGTTCACTTTGTCCTCGGTGTTTGGTGGTAAAATCTATAGAAAAGCCTTGTATAGTGGATGATGGCATATCCAATGTTCGATTTGGACAATGGATACTTTTTCTCCACCTGTTCGAGCGAACAAGAGGGGGAGTGCAATGTGCTCCATCCTTTATTTCTGGGACTCGAATATACTTGGGTCATAATTGGCATCATTTTTGCCCCTGTATGTTCTGCCAGGACCGATTGTCGAGGTCATGGTGAAAGAGGAAGCCATTGATCCTGGAAAATCAGGACCAGAGAGGGGTAATGATGGGAAAAACATAGAAAACGGAGGGACGGTCACGACCATGCTCACTATATTAACCAGCGACAATCAGGTGCAAATCTCGATTTCGGCGACTTTTACCTGGACCGGAATTTTGACTGAGTTTTGTCGGGAATTTGTGAGGATTAAGAGTCGGGCGGACCCGACGCCCGTGACGGTAATATTCCGGGAATTATTATCAAATGCAATTTGCCATGTCAATATGCTGAACCGGGGCAAACGAGTGAGTCTTCTTGTGACGTATCTCGATGAGGGTTATTTTGAGATAATTGTCGAGGAGCACGGTCAGGGTGTTGATTTTGCGGATATGGGTTGGGACCAGTCCAATCAGGACAGGCCGTTGGGCAGAAGGGGCTTGGCTCTCGTTCAAAAATTAGCCGAGAAGCTTGAATTTTCGAATAATGGTAGGCATATCAGGGCGATAACCCGGGTCATGGAACCAGATAATTACATCAATATGCACCGGGACAATACAGTGAGGTAAGGCATGGACCGACACAAAATACTCGATGAAGTCAGGGAATTACAGCATCGTTTGAATGAATTAAAGACATCGATCAGCCGGAGTCTTCATCTTGAGAGTTTACCAACGGGTGAAAAAGAGGTGCTTTTCATGCAGGTTGGTCCCGAGCAATACGGCCTGTTCGTTGATTCCTGTGAAACAGTTCTGTTGATCTGCGCTTTAACTCCGATTCCGGAGGCACCGCCTTGGATAAAGGGTCTGCTGAATTTTCGGGGAGAGTTGGTCCCGGTTATTGATGTGGCCAGTCGCATGCAGCATCGGGCCCGGACCGTAGTATTGAACGATCTTATTGTCATTACCTCTTTTCGGGGTCATAAGTATGGTCTGATCGTCCAGGGCATCAAAACGATCAGGACTGTTACAATGGACCTGGTCCAGGAAGTGCCACCTGATATTCCACAAGCGCCTTATGTACTGGGAGTTTATGAACAGAAGCCCCTGTCCGTTTTTTTGTTGAGTATTGCTGCTCTGTTGTCGACATCAGATTGTCCCGAGGTGTCAGCATCGAGTAGTCCCGGAGAAATGAAACCATGAAGGGAGATTCTCACATGAATGCACGAGATGAGGACTCGAAGTTCGAAGTCATTTTATTACATCGGGCTGAAATGGCGGCCCAGGTCCCCAAGCGGGAAGTTGAAGAGTCAGAGCTGGTCCGGGTTATTGTCTTCAATATCGGTGATGAGAAGTTCGGGGTCCGAATCGAGAACCTGATTCACATTGTGCCTTGTCCGCATATAACCACGTTGCCGCAGATGCCCAGAATTATCAGTGGCATAGCCCACATCCGCGATGATATCATTGCGATCTGCTCCTTAGCTGATTGGTTTCATATTCAGGCGAAAACCTTGACCTATCTGGCTGTCGTCGAGGGTAGTCGTGGCAAGGTCGGTTTGATTTTCGATCAAATCTCGGGATTTCAGAATGTGAGGAATGATGATATTGCCCGATCGTTTTGTGCGAGTTCGTCAGACCACAGCCACTTTATTGAAGGATTGACCAAAGATTGTGTGACACTGTTGAATATTGAGGAGCTGGTCCAGCACGACCTGTTACAGGTAGGTGCTCCGGCCTGAAATCACTAAGAAAATGACCATTTAGCGTATCGCCTAATCATAAGGAGGCCCATGATGGAAGAATACATTTATTGTGCGACGTTACTTGTCTTCGTTATTGGCTTGGTCAATGTTTTTGCCTATATGAAATTCCGCCAAGGACTGGGAACAAAGCTTTTCGGACTTGTTACCCCGTGTTACGCTATTTTGGTCTATCTCGGTTTTATTGTAGGCAAACTGGGTTTCACATTAGCGAATTTGCTCTGGGCTTTTCCTGTGGGCGTCTTTGCGCTCATTGTCTCGTTAATGCTACTCTATCGCAAGGTCGTCGGTCAAACCATGGGGCATGTCGAAAGCATATTGGTCAATGTGACCCAGCTTTCAGTGACGGCCCGCCAATCAGCGGCCACGGCCACTGAGCAGGCCTCTTCGGTGACCCAGATCACGTCGACCATCGAGGAGAGTTTTGCCATGAGTAAAACGGTGACCGAGAATGCTCAGGAAGTTGTTAAAATAGCCAACGAGGCTGTGGATTTCGGCAAAAGCGGCCTGGATGCCATCGCAGAAACGACCAGGGTCATGGAATCGATCAGTCAGACCACGGATATTCTTGACATGATAGGAGACCTGGCCGAACAATCGAATCTGCTTGCGGTCAACGCCAGCATCGAAGCTGCCAAAGCTGGAGATTACGGTCGAGGCTTCGCGGTTGTGGCCGCAGAGGTCCGCAATCTGGCCGAGCAGAGCAAGGAAGCGACCCTGCAGATTCGTGATGCCATTCGTCGAACGGAGGAAGGTGTTCGGGCGGTTGAGTCGGCCAATCAAGTCATTAAAAGCCTGGCCAATGTTTTGGAAATTGCGGCTGATAAAGCCCGTCAGATCTCGGGAGCCATCATGCAGCAGTCTACCGGTTTGAAGCAGATCTCGGAAGGCATGAAGAACATCGCCCAGGGCGGAAAGGACACTGCATCCGGTGCCAAACAACTCGAACGGGCCGTCGATAATCTGACCATGATTGGCACAAATTTAAGACTATTTATTATGGGGCAATAGGGAGAATGCGATGAATGATTTCGAGAAACTCTACCGGATTTTCCGGGCAGAAGCGCTCGAACGAATTGATGAACTTACTCAATACCTGGAGACTCTGGCTGAGAGAGAACAAGCCGACCGCCCGGAAATATATAACGACATTCTCAGAACGGCCCATAATCTGAAAGGCGCTGCCCGAACTGTGGGAAATGAGTCTATCGAACAACTAGCCCACGCCTTGGAAGAGGCATTTCTCGTATCATCAAAGTCAGAAAAACTCGAATCTGGATTTCTGAATACCGTCCATAATGCCATAGACCTGATCAACAGCATTGTTATAGGATCATGGGACGAGACAGATTTCCACACTATAGTTGCTGAATTGAGAAAAATCAGTGAGATCGGGTCACTGTCGAATCGGACTCGAAACGATACTTCAACTGACAATCCCGGGGGACCTTCGACTAAAGATGTATCCGGACCTGATCAGGACCAGCCAAACTCTTCTTCAGTAAAAAAAAGCAAAACCATACAAAGAGACATTGCCCTGGCCCTTCGGATTGACCCGAGCCGCCTGGACCAGTTATTGAGTTACTCCGGGGAATTGCTGATTGCAGAAGCCAGGATGGCCCTTCACCATCAGGAAGTCTTAAATTTCTACAAATATGTGACCCAACTGAAAAAGGAAAAACCGGAGTTGACCGATTGTCTGAGCGATCTGAGCAACAGAATCCGACCTCTGGTACACAATTCCAGATTGGACACTCATAATTTCAAGTATTTGACTGGCAGCATGACCAATGCTCTAAAAAAGGTCAGGATGATCCCGCTGCATGAAATGACCGTGACCTGGCGACGGATCGTCCAGGAGACATGCCGTTTATCGGGAAAAATGGCCCGGCTCGAGCTACAGGTGGGTGAAACTGAATTGGATAAAGTCGTTCTGGATAATCTCAAGGATGCTTTCATGCATTTGTTACGAAACGCCGTCGATCACGGTATTGAATCACCGGATGACAGAGTCAAGCAGGACAAACCGGAAAAAGGACTCATTCTCATGATAGCCCAGATCGAGGGTAATATGATCAAGCTGGAAATCAGCGATGATGGACAGGGTTTGAAACCGGAAAAAATCGGTCAGGCCGCATTGAAACTTGGCCTGATCACTCAGGAGGAAATTCAGGCCAAATCAGCACAGGAACTGCTCGAATTGGTTTTTCTTCCGGGTCTGTCCACGGTCCAAGATGTCAGCACGTTGAGTGGTCGTGGGGTCGGTTTGAATATAGTCCGTAATCAGATTTCACAATTAGGCGGATCGATCGAGATTTCACCAAAGCCCACCTTGGGCGGAACGACATTTTTTATACGTATTCCGATCAGTATTCTGTCCACGCTTGGACTTTTCGTTCAAAACCAGATGGAAACGTATGTTCTTCCAATCGAGTCTGTGGAACGTACAATTCGTCTGACCCGCAATGAGATCAAATATGTGGACGGTCAGCCCACGGTCACTCTTGAAAAGCAAGATCCTCTTCGTCTGTTCCATCTGTCAAATTTATTTGAATCGTCCAATCAATCCAACCATAGTGACAAGTATCTCAAAATCGTCATTCTCAGACATGAGAGTCAAAAACTGGGCTTGATCGTTGAAACGATCGAGGGAGAAAAAGAATTCGTAGCCAAACGGTTACCCTGGAATTTTCATAGAGTGCTTGGAGTCAATGCGGTCAATATTCAAGCTGATGGGAGTTTGTCACTCGTTCTGGATGTTACGGAGCTGTTCGATCTGATCAAGAATCGTTCTTTCAAAGAGCAATTGTTACAGGTACGCAAATCAGCCCAAAAGCAGATTCTTGTCGTTGACGATTCACTGACCAGTCGGACCCTCGAGAGCAACATTCTCAAAAGTGCAGGCTACAGGGTCAGTGTGGCTGTCGATGGCGAAGAGGCTTGGCAAAAAATACAGGGCCAAACCTTCGATTTGCTGGTGTCCGATATCAAGATGCCGGGATTGGACGGTTTCGAGCTAACGAAAAGATTGCGACGAGACCCCAGATTTAAGGACCTGCCCGTTATTCTGGTCACCAAACTCAGCCGGCCCGAAGATATTGAAGCCGGTGTTGCTGCAGGTGCCGATGAATACGTCGTCAAGGGCACATTCGAACAGAGTAATCTATTGGAAATGGTTGCCCGTTATCTCTAAAGGACTAAAGGACCGGAAAAAACAAAGAATATTTCGGACGAGGGAACCAGATGTCTGATCTCCTCGAACGCATTGCCGATCTGATCCAACAGAAATTCGGGATCATGGTCCAGACTGATTGGACAGTATTGCTTCGGAATGCACTCCTTAAGCTTGACCCAACCGGTGTACATCAGGAACAATTTCGTAAAACCGGAGGATGCTCAGATCAATTCCTGCGGCACCTTGCCGGTGAGGTAACCGTTAAGGAATCCTACTTTTTCCGTCATCACCTTCATTTCCACTATCTCTGCGCACTTACTCAGCAAACCCTTCTGGCACAACCGGAATTGCCTTCATTTTCGATCTGGTCGGCCGGATGTGCCCAGGGCCAGGAAATCTATTCACTGGCCTTCTTTCTCTTGGAAAATATCGATCCGGTCTTTCTCAGTAAAATCCATCTATCAGGTACCGATCTGGATGAGCGAGCCATCATGCAGGCGAAAGCAGGCCTTTTCCACCCCTGGTCGCTCCGTCATGTCAGCCAGCATCTGAACGAAAAATATTTCATTAAAATCAACAGGATGCAATATAAACTCAAACCGCACTATCGTTTACCTGTCAATTTCACCCATGCTTCGCTGGCGGATTACTGTGATGGGCTTCCGGACCAGGTCCTTGATGTCATTATGTTCCGTAATGTCTCAATCTATTTGACCCGGGCAGCCCGAGCTGAATTGTATTCCAAATTCAAGCGAATTCTCAAGCCGGCCGGCAGACTGCTTTTATCTCCCAGTGATGCTTTTCCGGAAGATAAAGCCTATCAACCGGACCCGGACCATAATTCTGTTTTCAGGATAGTATCTGAAGTGAAGGTTCGACCTCAGCCTGAACAATTATCTCTCAGCGACCAGAGGCAGACCTCGAGGACCAGACCGGGACCAGCAAGAAAGCAGCCCATTCATTCTCCCATACTCCGGGAATGGAAACGATGTTCATTGAGCCAGTCGACATTCTGGCCAGTCGTGAATGATGATGCGGATGGGTTGCTCAACCGTCTGATCATCCTGAGTAATAGTGGCAAGATCGATGAAGCACTTCGCCTGGTCGACACAATGATCTGTAAGAATCCCAGTTATTTCTCCGGATATTTCTGGCGGGGGACACTCAATCTGTCACTTGGTAAATATGAAGTGGCCGCGAATGATTTACGCTATGTCGTTTTTCATGAAAAGGATAATTATATAGCTCGTTATTGGTATACATTGGCTATGGAACTGAATGGTGAGAACAAGCGTACCATGTATCATTTAAACAAATTAATCGAAGACCTGAAAGGATTAAATGCAATGGAGACACTGGCTAACAGCCAGACAACTGTTCATGAACTTTTAAGGGCTGCCCTCGAGCGAAGAGAAAACCTTTTATAAATGGTTTTCAAGGTCGGCTCCTTCATTTCTAAAATGGTCGTGTTCAGCTTTTGGTCAGACTTGTCAATTACACGTGATGTTCATACATAAGACAAAAGAATCGTTATTTGTGAGAGTATATGCACACTTGAGCGGATGACTGCCCAACTCGCCACAGGACTGACGGATTTGGATTGAATGTTGGATTTGCTGGGGCATCTTTTATCTTTGAGAAATGATTATTCAATAGAAATGAGGAGTTGAGCTGTGATTAAAGTCTTGATCGTTGATGATTCACCTACGGCTCGGTCTGCCTTGAGACTGGCCCTGGAAAAGGACCATGAGATTTTGGTCATCGGTGAAGCAAAAGATGGCCAGGAAATGATGCAGCTGGTCCACAAAACGGACCCGGATATTATCACCATGGATGTTTATCTTAAACATGAAAATGGGCTCGATCTCACGGCTCAGATTATGAAAGAAACTCCCAGGCCAATCGTGATCATCACCGGAATAAATCCTGATGATCCACAGCTTAGTTATAAAGCCCTCGAGAGAGGTGCCCTGGATGTCTTTGCCAAATTACCCTCCCCAAAAGCTGATGATTATGAGCAACAAAGCCAGAAATTAAGGCGGATGATCAAGATACTGGCAGCTGTGCCCGTATTACATCAAAAACGGTCTCCGTCCGGTCCGGGAACGATACAGGCAACGGTCAAACCTCCTGTCGCTGCGGTTCGACCGCCCCGAGTCGATGCCGATTATGCCGTCAAACGCGCGATCGTGCTCGTGGGTGCCTCCACCGGAGGTCCACCACTCATTGCGGAATTGCTGGCCCAATTATCATCCCCCTGTCCCCTGCCAATTATCATCGTGCAACATATTTCCAAGGGTTTTGCTCAGGGTTTTGCTGAGTGGTTGGGACAAGTCAGTGGTCATCGGGTCGTTTTGGTCAAGGGTAAACAACGGATCGAACCGGGTACGGTCTATGTCGCTCCTGATGAGAAAAGTATCTATTTTGCTTCTGCGGGCTTTCTGAACATACTGGATAACGATCAGTCAGATAAGATCAAACCTTCGATTGATGTTCTGTTTAACAGTGCCGCCCAACTTCTGTGTGAAAAAGCGATTTCAATTCTGCTGACCGGTATGGGGCGAGATGGCTCTCAGGGATTACAGGCACTCTATGAAGCAGGCTCTTTAACTATCGCCCAAACTCCCGATACCTGCACCGTCGACAGTATGCCCCGGCATGCGATCGAACTCGGGGTCGCTCAACTTGTCTTGACTCCCCGCGAAATCGTACGGCTCATTGAAAAAGAAATAAAGCTTTCTTGACACGTTTTTGGGCAAGTATTTTCAGTTTTTCGGGTATATCTTCGATAATCGTGAGAGTTGTTGGCAGCAGGACCGAGGTCAGGAAGGTCGACACGAGCAGCCCGCCCATGATGACGAAAGCCATGGAATAGTAATAGACTCCCGCCAGCGATGGTTTCTGGATGACGATCGGGACCAGGCTGATCAGCGTGGTTATGGCGGTCATGAGAATAGGTCGCAGGCGCTCGCGTCCGCCTTTCACTATGGCTTCAGCCCGCGGTATACCTTGACGGCGATAGGTGTTGATATGTTCGATCATGACAATACCGTTGTTGACCACAACGCCGATCAGCAAGAGCACGCCCACGGCAGCCGGCTGGTCGAAATCCGTATTCGTCAACCAGAGCGTCCAGATGGCCCCGGATAAGGCAAAAGGCAGGGCGATCATCAGGGCGATGGCCTGCCTGACCGATTCAAAGAGTGAGGCCATGACCGCAAAAATGAGTAACAGGGCCAGGAGCAGATTGACCAGGAACTCTCTGGATTTTTCCTGTTGGCGTTGCTCCCAGCGGCCAAATGTCCAGGAGTAACCCAGCGGGAATTCGAGGCCATCGATGACCGGTTTCAGGGCGACCATATACTGTTCCCGCGTTCCTTCCTGGTATTTGGCTCCAACCCAGATACTGGTCAACCTGTTATCACGATGTATATCTTTCGCGCCCCGGACTTCACGAAAGTCAGCCAGGGAAGCCAAGGGGATTTTTACACCAGCCTCTGTCCACAAGGGCAAATTTCGTAATTGTGAAACAGATTCCATATCCTGCTCGTCCAGGGTCAGTCGCATTTCACGCTCACCGTCCTCGCTCCTGAAACGTTGCAGGCGATGGCCGCGAAAGGTCAGCCCGATAACATCGGCTAACTGACTGGGCGAAATGGCCATTTGAGAAACCAGGTCACGATCCGGCTCAACATGGATTTCCTGATTGGTTTCATCTTCACCGGAAAACGGGTCGTGCAAACCGGGCACGGTTTCGAGTCGCTTCTTGGCTTCATCAGCCAAACTGGTCAGGACCTCGTAATCTTCGCCCACAATTTGAAACGCGATTCTCTTGCCCCGATCGAAACGCCAGAAGTCCTGGTTTTCCATGACTTCGAGTTTGATTCCGGCCAGCTCGGGCAGAATTTCCTTCAACTGTTGCCTGACCCGGTCCAGGTTCTGCTGATTGGCCTGACCTTCTTTCAGGTAAATTCGGGTGAACGTCCAGGCATCGCCCCAGAAACTGTAGACTGAACGGACTTGCCAGTCCAGACGGTATGGCTCGATGACCGCCTCGACCTTGTTGACATACTCCTCTTTGACCGACAAGCTCGGCTCTTCACTGAAACGATATCTGACCTGGACAAACAGCTCCTGTTCGGCCATATCGAAAACCAGGTCGACCCGAAAGAAAGGATACAGGGCTGAAACGGCAATCAGTACAGCGATGACCGGAGTTAACCAGCGCCGCCGTAACATTGACCTGAGAATACGCTCATACCAGGTCTCGGTCCAGATCATTATCCGCGAACGCGGCTTGGGCTCCGCCCGAATGAACCAGGACGTGGCCAGGGGGATCAAGGTCTGACTGATAAATAAAGAAGCCAACAGCGTCAAACAAACGGTGATGCCCAGTTCCTTGAGATACAGATTCATCTCGCTGGGCTTGTTGAAAAGAAGGGGCAGGAAGACAATCACCGAGGTCAAGGTGGCAGTCGTGACCGCGATCGATACTTCACGGGCCCCGATTAATGAAGCCTTGACGTGTTCCAGACCCGATTCGCGATGACGGAAAATATTCTCCATGACCACGACTGCATTATCGACCAACATACCGATGCCCACAATCAAGCCCAGGAGGGTCAGGGTATTGAGCGATTTACCCTGGGCCCAGATCACGCCACAGGTCACGATCAGGGCAAACGGAATGCATAAGACCGCCACAATCGTAGTCGAAACCCTCTTGAGAAAGAGAAAGAGCACGATCGAGGCGAGCACAGCTCCAAACAAGCCGGTAAAGGTTAAATCACTCAACGTTTTCTTGATCTCGCGGCCCTGACTGAACCAGACCAGGAAATTAACACCCTCGAGGTCCGGATCGGCATTCATTTCGGCAATGCGGGCCTCGATCGCCTGACAAACCTCGACTGTGTTGGCTTTGGACTCCTGGCTTATCGTGATCCCGATGGCAAAATCGCCATCCAGGTGACGGCCATATTCGAGGGGAGGCTCGGCATAGACCACTTCGGCAATATCTTCGAGTCGGAGCCCGTCAGAACGGACCGGTAAGGCCTTGATCTCGTTGATTTCATTGAAACTGGCGATGGCTCGTAGTGTAAAAACACGCTCATCTGTCCGGACCTGACCGAGAGATTGATTGAAATTTCCGGTCCGGAGCAGATTCTTGACCGTCCGGATGTCAATGCCGTGAGCTTCGAGTTTGTTGAGTTTGATATTGATTTTGACTTCGCGGGGATTCACGCCGTCCATCCTGACCACAGCCACACCGGGCACACGTTCGAGCGGTCTCACGATCTTATTCTCGAGCAGGTCCCAACTCGCACTCAGGTCCCGTTTCGAGGAAAGCCTGCCTTCGAGGATGGGCATATCAGCGCCCCTGTTGTCCCAGTGCGAACCGACTTGAATGTCCCCTAAATCTGCCGGTAAGTCTCGTCTGATCCGATCGATCTTTTCCCAGGCTTCGACCCGGGCGATATTCATGTTTGTGGACCAATCAAACTCCAGCCTGACCATGCCTCCACCATCATGACAATCAGAGTGCATTTCCTTCAGATTCCGCATGGAACCGAGTACTTCTTCAGCGGGACGAATGATCATCCGTTCGATCTGGTCCGGCGAGGCGTTGGCATAAGGAAATTCTACAAACAAGTCGGGACGTTCGAAATCAGGCAGGAAAGCGAGCGGTAAACGTGACAGGGACACAAGGCCCAGCACAATCAAACTGACAATGATCATCAAGGTGGTGACATGCCGCTTGATAGCAAGCTCCGGTAAAGTCATCGAGGCACTTCCTCCTCATTTCCACCAGGTGGTCCATTATCCTCTATCGTCGCCAGGGTAACTCTGGACGGGACCATCTGGTACACAGCCGGGATAAGTATAAGGGTAAGCAGGGTACTCAGCAAAAGACCTGAAACCACGGTGATGCCGAGTGGTGATCGTAATTCGGCCCCCTCGCCCCAGGCCAGGGACATGGGTATGAGACCGAGCACGGTCGAAAGTGTCGTCATCAGAATCGGGCGTAATCGGATATGGCAGGCCCTGATAATGGACTCCCTCTTCGGACGCCCACTCCGCCGAATACGATTTATAGCGTCAATCAGAACAATGGCATTGTTGACCACGATCCCGACTAACATGATCGTTCCGATCAAGACGATGACGGAAATGGTCGTTCCCGTCGCGATCAGACCGATCACCACGCCGATGAGGGCCAGTGGGATGGAAAAAAGGATAATGAAAGGGTGAAGAAAAGACTCGAAGGTTGCAGCCATGACCAGATAGACCAGGAAAACGGCTAAAAACAGAGCGAATCTGAGGCTGGCAAACGACACCTGCATCTCGCGATTTTGTCCGCCCAATTCCCAGGTGATACCTGAAGGTGGTATATGCTTTTGCAGAAGGGCTTCGATATCACGGACCACGGCCCCGAGATTTCGTCCTTTCAGATTAGCCGAGATCACGGCGGCCCTTTGCTGTTGCAGCCTGTGAATTTCCGCCGGTCCACGTTCGAGATTGAGTTCGGCCAATTGTATCAATCTGATGGGTTGCTGGTCCGGTCCGGACAGGACCAGATTACCGATGTCATGCAGAGTGCCCCGATCCGCTTCCATGTTTCTGATCCGGATGTCGATCTGCCGGTCTTCCTCCTTGAAACGAGTGGGTACGATACCTTTGACCCTGTTTTTCAATGTGTCCGATAAACTGCCGATATCGAGCCCCAGACTTGCCAGTTTGGCCCGATGAAATCTGACTTGAAGCTCGGGATTACCGGCTTCGAGTGAAGAACGAACATCGACCAGACCGGTGATTGCATTCAATCTGGCGGCAAGTTCCAGTGAATAATCACGCAAGATTTCCAGGTTTTCGCCAAAGAGGATGAGCTCGATCGGGGTCTTCAGGCTGAAGTAAGCGGGTCGCCCGAACTGCACTGTTAGGTCCGGCAGCTCGGCATATTCCTGCCGTAATTGTTGGATACTATTCGCTTCCAACCGCTCATTGCTTCTGTCACTCATGACAAAATTAACTTGGCCCAGATGTTCTCCGGTCGTATTCAACGACAAACCGCCACTGACAACACGACTCCCCACTGTTGAATAGTAATGATCTATCCCCTGAATATGCCCGGCCAGGTTTTCCATTTGCTGCACGACCTTATCAGTCGCATAGATCGAAGTCCCCTCGGGCATGGTAATCTCGAAAAAGAATTCACCCTCGGTCAACTGAGGAATCAATTCCGTGCCGATGAATTGAAGGGCCCAAAGCGAACAGAGAAACAAGCAGAGTCCGAAACCTGTGGTTAGAACGGGATGGGCCAAAACTCGGCCCAGTATCCGATCGTACCACCGTGAAAACCAGCCCAGGGTCATATATGATAGGGTCTGGTCGGATGAATTCATTTGACTGGCGGTGCGATCTGAGGCATCCTTTCTCGCCCCCGACTGATCGGACTGATCCCGGCCCTTGTCCGATCCGAGGGCACTGAACATGGGAATCACCGTGATGGCTACTACCAAAGAAGCCAGCAGACTCAGGGTCACGGTCATGGCCTGATCGTTGAAAAGCTGGCCGGCTATCCCCTCGACAAAAACAATCGGCAAAAAAACGGCGACCGTGGTCAGGGTCGAAGCCATGACCGCCGGGCCGACCTCGAGCGTGCCCGACAGAGCAGCTCGATGCAATGAAAGACCGATTTTCTTCTTGCGATAGATCGATTCCAGGACCACGATCGAATTATCAACCAGCATGCCGATACCCAGAGTTAATCCGCCCAAAGACATGATATTCAAAGAGATATCCAGGCGATACATCACCAGAAAAGTGGCAATAATCGAAAGCGGGATCGATGTGGCGATGATCAGAGTACTCCTGAAATCACCCAGAAAAAGAAACAGCACCAGAACGGCCAGAAGACCGCCGATGATGGCCGCATTACGGACCTCGTTCAAAGCCTGCTCGATGAAATGTGATTGGTCGAACAACAGAGTCAAACGATAATCCTCGGGCAACCTTCGCTGCCATTCCGCCATTGTGGCCCGGACCAGTCGGGCCGCACTGACCGTATTGGCATCGCCTTCCTTGTAAATGGATATCTCGACACATTCCCGGCCGTTGACTCGGGTGATATACTCCCGCTCCTTCACTCCCATTCTTACGGTAGCGACATCTTTGAGCCTGACAGAACGATCGTCTTGCTGCCAGATTATCAGCTCGCCTATTTCCTCGACCGTATCGAATTCATTCATGGTCCGGATGAGAAATTGGCTCTGTTCCCCACGCAATGAACCACCGGGCAGATTGATATTCGAGATGCCCACCACCTGCGTGATCCGTTCAAACGGTATACTTAATGCCGCCAACTGTTCCTGGTCGACCTCGATCTGGACTTCGTCCTCGAATCCGCCCTTAATGACCGCAGCAGCGACGCCTTTGATCCTCTCGAAATCCTGTTTGAGCTTACGATCGCCCAATCGCCGTAATTCGTTCAGCTCGACCGGGCCGGTCAGGGCCAGACGCATGACCGGGTCCAATGACGGATCATAGCGGAGCACGATCGGGTCCTCGGCCTCCTCGGGCAGGACCAAACGATCGAGTTTGTCCCGGACTTCCA
This sequence comes from bacterium, assembly GCA_016934675.1. Classification (GTDB taxonomy): domain Bacteria; phylum CSSED10-310; class JAFGSJ01; order JAFGSJ01; family JAFGSJ01; genus JAFGSJ01. Next base: position 19,184 of record JAFGSJ010000127.1, read on the forward strand.
TCGAGAGCAGGTCCATATCCGAGTCCCAGGCAAACTCGAGCGTGATTTCCGACACGCCTGAACGCGACACGGAATGGATCGAAAGTAAACCCCGCAGCACACCCACCGCCTCCTCGAGAGGACGCGTGATCAGACTTTCAACTTCCTGTGGTGCAGAATCCGGAAAATCAGTCTGAATGGTTAAAGTGGGATAAACAATATTGGGAAACAGTTCCAGCGGCAAACGCTGATAACCGACCAATCCAAAGGCGATCACCGCGATCGCCGTCATGATCACTGTGACCCGACGCCGAACGGCACTTTCGATCAAACTGCGCATCAGGGTCCTGCTTGCTGTTGGGACTGGACCGCCCGGTCCGCAGATGGCGCCGCTTGATCGGCCTGATCGGCTTCATTTTCTTCGGGACGATCTGCCTGGCCCGGCTGATTGTGTTCGACCGCATCAGACCCATCCCCAGGCCTTTCTTCAAGTATCTTGAGAGGCGAACCATGCTTGATTAACCGTTGACCCTTGATGATCACCCGCTCCCCCACAGAAATACCCGAGACTATTTCAGTGTCGTCATCGTGGCTGAATCCGATCTCGACCGGTCGACTTTCAGCCAGACCGTTACGAGCAACATACACAACCCGCTCACCTCGCTGATCTACCACGGCTATACTCGGAACCAGCACCCGCTCAGTCCGACGTTCGGTGACAATCCGCACCTCAGCGAAATCGCCGGGACGCACTCCGGCCGGATATTCATGGATTTCGATGGTGACTTTGATCGTGCCCGTGCTGGGATCGATGACAGGACTGATCAACTTGATCCGCCCCTCTAATCGCTGCTTGTTACTCTCGAGCACTAGCTCGACCGGAAAATCGGCCTGCAGCCTCTTGAATTCCTTGGCCGGAATATGGACCCGAGCCAGCAACGGCTGGAAATCGGACAGACTGAAAAGCTGACTGCCGACATTGACATTCTGGCCCAGATCAACATGTCGGGTCACAATCACGCCCTCAAACGGTGCGCTCACCCGGGTATATGATAAGGTCAAGTCAGCCAGGTCCCTCTCTGCTATCGCCGCTTTGAGGCTGTTCTGCATACCCTCGAATTCTTCGACCGAGATCATCTTCTGGGCTTTGAGCAGTTTCAAACGCTCGAAACGCGACTGAAGGTCCTCGACGCTCGTCTCGGCCTGGGCCAAACGATAACGATACTCTTCATCACCAATCGTCATCAGGACCTGGTCAGGTCGGACCTGATCACCTTCCTCACAACGGATCGATTCGATCACACCGGCAACCCGGGCCAGGACCACGGCCTCCTTCTCCGCTGCCAATGTGGCTGTGGCCGTATAGTAACTCGAAATTTCACCGAGTCGGGCCGCTTCGACCGCAACCGGAATGACCGGCTCGCTCGCCTGATCGGCAACCGAATGAGCCTGCTGGCCCGTTGTCTGACCCTGAGCGGCCCTGTCTACCTTCGAACAGCTTGAAAAAAGGACCAGGCCCGCACTGAGTACACCCACAAAGCATATCCCGGAACAGACTGCAGGCCGGAAAACCCGAGAGCTTGCCACCTTCAACAGTCGGGATACGCTCCGAAAAAACCTGTAATTCCCGTGAATTCTTGAAAAACTGCTTGATACACCCATCGTCACCATCCAATGTATTTGAACATCTGTTCTACTATCACCCTTTTAGTATTCATGCCCTGTATAATTGTCAATGAACACTCACATTACTCGATTGGTTCCCTGTTTTAACGCTGCAGTTTTACTCCATGATAGTATACGACACTAAATATCCAAATATCATGCTGTCACACAATACTGGCAAATACATGACAGTAGTGTATCAAGCTCTTTGCTGCGTGGCAGCAAGCACCGCAGGTCCGAAGAACCAGGCTTCAGCCAGGTTTCGGCTGGCACAAGAATCATTGGCTGCGAAGCTGCCTTCTCCAAATCTGAAAGGCGACGGAAACAGCGACTCATTTCGCTCGAGCTCTGGAAACAGGAGGTAAAAAACTCGGGATGGAGACGAAGAGAGAATAGATATAACCCAGAAAAGGTATACTTTCGTAGGATAGGAAACAGAAACAAGAAACATTCGTGGAAGCATGACGGTCCCCCGCCTGTTTTGAAATACAAAACTTTCGCTGGTTTGTCAGCTTCCTCTTTATCAATGAATGGTAAACTGTGCTTCGAGCACGAATAGCGGCTTGGTGAATGTTTCTATCATGTCCGCCAGCAGTGGCGGTATGGCCTGGTTCGCCCATATCGGTGGGTTTGTGGCCGGTCTGCTGGGCGTCTTGGTTTTCAACTCGAGACATCGCCCCCGCAGACCGCCTCGGCTCTATCGGCACGAAGTTTATCCCTGGGACTGATGCATTTTTCATCATCCGAACAGTCGGGAACGGAACAGTCAGATCGGTAAACAAACGCTATGTACATGTTTGAGACGGTTGGGATAGTTGACATCATTCACCCTGTCTGATACAATGTTTTTGGGCGATAAGGATTGACATTTCTATCAACTCTGTGTATAAAGTCCGGTAGAAGTTATTCCTGCTGTGAAAAAGAGAGGGAAGGTGTCCTGAGATGAGGCAGATTACCACCCTAAACGGACATTTTTATCCTCCTATCGGCACGGACCGGGTGTTCCTTGATACGGACGGGAATGACTGCCGGGAAAATAATGTAAATCTTGGTAATGTTGTTGGTGTGGCTGCCAACAATGCCTATAACTTCGTCCATCTTGAACCGGGAATTAGAAATACAGGGGGTCCTGGTGTTCCCGGTATAAATATCTATCGAGATGAAGAAGCGTTGAAAAAGATTGCCGATGCGTATGAGGATTGCTTTCCGTCCTGTCCGTAATGATGTATCCGACCGGGGCCTGTCCGACATAGGTCCCGGTCCTTTCCTGTAAGGAGTGTTACCATGTATTCAGGGCACATTTTCCCTATTCTTTTTCTGATTGTGCTACTCTCGGGCTGCTCGAGTACTGGTTCGGATGACGCTGTCCGCGAGCAGCCGTATTTTCTCGGCAGAATTGCAGTGATTGGGGCTCATGGCATGGCGGTCGCCGATTTCAACGAGGACGGTAACCTCGATCTGGCCGTGACCATCAATGAAGGCGACACGATCGGAATTTATCTCAATCAAGGGCGGGGTTGGTTGGTCCCGGCCCCGTCCCTCAGCGCCCAACGCAATCCCTGTTTTGTGACCACGGGAGATTTCAATCACGACGGTCATATCGACCTGGTGAATTCGAACTGGGGGGGGCACACGGTTTCCGTCTTTTTTGGAGACGGTACGGGCAATTTCGGGGAGCCGACCTATTACGGTCCCAACCACATGGTCGGTCAGATCGAGGTGAGGGATTTCAATAATGACGGTCATCCGGATTTTATGACCAGTAATATGGGCACGGAAGACCTTTCTCTTTTCCTGAATGACGGACAGGGTGTGTTCAGCTCGAACATTGCCCTGACCGGTTTTTCATCAGCCACCAAATTCAGTTCGGCTGATTTCAATAAAGACGGCATTGTGGATGTGGCTGTTCTAGATCAGTACACCGTGAAGATATTCTACAACAACGGAAAAGGTGTTTTTGGAAAAGGCCGGACCATGTATCAGGTGAATGATCCGATGCAGTTGAAGTCTATCGACACAGGCGATCTCAACAGCGATGGGATTCCCGATGTGGCC
>JAFGSJ010000128.1 GCA_016934675.1 bacterium
CATGGTGCGCATTTTGGGGAAAATGTTTTTTTCTGATCGACCAAAATCGCTCCGCTCTTTGGTCTATAGACATCGCACATGGCTCATCATACCTGCACCGGATTGTCGAAGTTTTAGATGAGAAACAAAAGATCACCACAAATTTCGCAGATTTACGCTCTTGAATTGGAAAAATAATCTGTGGCATCTGTGAAATCTGTGGTGCTTTTCTTTTCATTAATCATCGTGCGAAGCTATGTTCTATCCAGACTCGGCTGCATGTGGGGCTTTTGCTGCGGGATTGTGGCTGGATCGAGGCTGGCCATAAGCTTTTTTGTTTTTATTCGGGCCAATTGTTGGGACTGATCCAGCCACTGTTCGAGTCCCATTTGAGTAAAATCCCTGTCGGCTATGACGATCAGCTTTTTGATCTTGGTCTGATGCGCTAGAGGTCCCATGATCAGCTTGTCAAAAAGAAGGTCCTGTTCCTGGACGTCGTTCAGAGGCCATACCTTGCCCTCATTCGGAATAAATCCTTCGAATGAACATTGACTCTTAGTTAGTGTCACGGCATAACACCCTTCAGGACGATTGAACAGACCGAGGAGCAATGTATCCTCGGCAATATTCAGCATATTTTCCTGCAGTACCCAACGGATTAGTGAGAGATACTGTCCGCACCGTTGGCCAGAACCGGCCAGTTGAAGCCCGATCTGCTCATATTCCAATCTGTTTCGCTTGAAGAGCTCGAGTCGCTTGCCCAGGTTAATTTGCTCACTATCAGCGCCTAAAACATCCCGCCTGATCAATTCGATGAGAGCACGATTGCATCGGACTAATAGGACCAAGCGATCAAGGAGCTGTTCATCAGCATAGTTATTCAATTCATTCGTCTTAAAGTCAAGAATCTCGTTCAGATCGGTAAGGTGACGCCGGTCCACTTCCTTCAAGACAGACTCACCGCTTGCCAGTATCTCGAGAACATAGAGCAAGGAACATGGATAATCATACTTTACTAAAAAATCAATATACTCTTTTGCCAAGGGTTGAAATTGAGTTACAGGTATGATCAGATGAGAGAGTAAATCTTTAAACAAGGTAAAGTATTGATCGCGAATGCGTTGGGATTTTGGATCAGGTTCTAAAAGCCGGGATTTCAATAATTTCAGATGCAGGTCCGGATGCAGTGCGGTCAGGGGGAGCTCATGAACAAAGTGGGCAGCCATGTCAAATGGATTGAATTTCTGGTCTATATAACCCTGCTGCAGTGCGATCTCGCCCAGGATTTCATATAATTGGGCCTTCTTCAATTGATAACCTGGTTGTTGGGCAAACAAGGCAAAGAGGTTATGTGTCGTGGTTATTGCTCCTGAATGGTCAGCGCGGACCCGCTGGAGCTTGATCAATGATTCCAGGAGTCGAGTGTGAAGCGAAAGATTGTCTTTGTTCTCAACGAGAAGTCGTTTGTTCTGATCGAGCAGTTCCTGGGCATGCTGATACGAGTTTTGTTCGAGGAATAATTCGACTGCGTTACACAGGAAATCGGCTTGGGTTGCACTCGCCACTTCTTTCATTGTCAAGAGAGCTGTTTTGACTGTATCTCGGGCGGATGCTGGGTCGTTCAGTCCAAGCAAGACCTGTGTTTTCAGGAGCGTGAATTTCAGGTCCAAAGCGAGCGGTAAGTCTGGATATATTTCGCGACACTGTTCGAGCCAGTCGTTGGCCAGGTTGTATTCACGCACAGCGACCGCTGTTTCGATCAACATGGTCCATTCTTCAGGGACTGAATCCTTTTGAATACAGGAACGAGCCTTGTTTAACGCTGCAGTGCTCTCGTGACCTGTACACTGAAGGAGTCGGGAAAAGGTAAGTTCAAATTCGAAGAGCTGTTCGGCAGGCACGAGAGAAGGCAATGGTTCGATAAGGACTTGAATATTCAGTGAACGGGCTTCGTCAGGTGAAGCGGAAGCGAGGTATTTGTGCACATTCTGGACAAGAGAGAGGACAACGCTGCCTTCCTGTGTTTCGACAATTTGCTTGACCAGCATCTCGAGCTGCTGACGGAAAGTGGCCCAGTCCAGTTTTGAAAAAATGTCCAGTAATGAAAGCTGGACGGAAAAGTCATCAGCCTTAAACAAGTCGCTCGGTTCTTGGTTTAGTATTTTCTGATAATATGTCAGGGCTGCTAAGTAGTCGCCCAGTTCATACATCTGCGAGGCCTTGGTTTGATAATACTGCCGGACCAAATCTGAACGCTGGCTTTCCTGGATCAGGCTTGCCAATCGGGTCGCTTGTTTCTCTGAAGCTCCCCATTCATCCAAGGCCAGTAACCACTCGATTTGTTCATCGAAGGACCCGTTATCACCAGCCCGCTGTTCCAGATCGAGTAATAATTTTCTGGTCAGGTTTGGTTGTAGTGGAATCATACTGGCCGCCTGATAGACCTGTTTCAGAGTATGATAAGCCCGGATCGGTTCGGCTGCATCGTCCCAGACCTTGATCGCTTTCTGATAGTGTTCGAGCATTCTGGTCTGGTCGGTCTGTCCATATAAATCTCCCATGGCCAGATAGGTCTGGACCATTGCTTCGAGCTGTTTTACATTCCGGTAGATCTGCAAGGCCTTATTCAGGTAACGTGCAGCTTGCTCTCGCTCTTTATCAGTCAGGTCTGTGCCCGAAATCTCATTGGCCATGCGAACATATCTCTGGGCCCGATACTGGGCGCAACCCATGAAACTGTTCAGCATGAACAACAGAATAAGCAGGATAACTATGCCTGAACAGTTAAATGTAGAGTGCGAGTGTTTCGGCCTATGGAACATTTTTCACCTCTTTTTCCGAAGCAAATGTCAATTGACATCCTGCTGTGACAGCATGACGCTCAAACCAGCCTTCATTGACTTCCAGAGCATAGCGGGCGGGTTTTGACGATTCAGTCTGGGGGTAGATCGAAAAGGGCCTCATATCCCGGATTTCGAACAAAGTCCCTTTGTCATCAAAGAAGCCGACCGAGAGGGGAACGGCAGTGTTTAACATCCAGAATTTCAGTATCTGGGCCTTGTCATAAACGAAAAGCATGCCCTGTTCCTCTTCCAGTTTCTTTCGAAACATCAAACCATGTTGCTGCAAAGCCGGTTCATCCGCTATCTCGACTTTGAGCTTGTGCGAACCGAGAAAAACATAATCCGTGCGAAATACGAGTGAAGTCGGAGTGTTGTTCCCCCCTCCCAAGATAGGGCTGGGGATTTTTCTTTTCTGGTCCTCGCTCATCGAACGTGAACACGAACCGAAAACCAAGCTGATAACCAGAAATAGAAACAACCCTCGACCGATGCCCCCCAATAATCTTCGTTCCATGCTTGTTTTCCCCATCCCTTCCAAGTTCAGAATTATAGTATGTAATGAAGCGCAGCTATGGATTTTGTCAACCCATCGTTTCTACGAGGAAAACGTTATCATGAGTGACGGGGATCGGTCCTATTTCGGTCCGGTACCACAGGCGTTGATCGCGGCAATCTTGTAAAAAGTGTTGGTGCCGGGAATGGCTATCTCGATGCCTGTAAGACCATCTGTCCCGGTCCCGGTAATGTCATCGAACGCACCCTGAGGGGACATGTCTTCAAAAACCATATAACTGGTTGCTCCGGCACAATTGTTCCAGGTCATGGTCATGATTGTACTCGAGTTCGCTTCAAGCATGAAATTTTCGACCTCATCGGGCAGAATGCAATCGAGTTGTCCGACGACAAGGCGGGCGGAACGGGCAGGCATAGTCAACTCGAATTCGCCACCAGTCTGGGTTAGACTACCGATGAATTCCAGTGATGCAGTTTGATCAAAGCCATAAACGGAAAGATCACCGTCCAGACCACCGGCAACACTGATCGGAATAGCCTGTTCCAGTGTGGTTTTATTGATCATGACCAGATAAAAGGTGCTGTCCTGAGCACAAATCGCATAGGCCCCGACACGGTTGAGATCTGAACTGGTCGTCTGAACGCTGTCACCCTGGACCTGGCTGCCCGATCCATCATAGTTCAAATACAGTTTAAAGGCGTCCTCGACCCTGGTCCCCGGAGCAGGTGCCACCCAACGTGTAGCCAGATCAACGCCCTCGCGACCAAAAAGAGCCAGAACTTCGACCTGGGCCAGGGCACTCGTCAAACCCTCATCATTACCCCAATTATACTCGGTAATGGCTAATTTCGTGCCAGGTGCATGATTATCAATTATTTCCCTCATCCGTGGTATAAGCCGGATGGCTTGATTGATCCATGATTCATCGATATAGCTGGCGTCATACAAACTGCGGGTGCTCCGCAGTCGCAGCACGGCCGTACCCTCGGATTCGTCATCAGATAAGGCCACATTGCCCGACTGAGGATAATAATGCACATCGAGATAATCGACTAAACGCACTCCGTAGCTCTGACGATAACTCTCAACCTGGTCCAGATACCATTCCAGAAAGGGACCGTAATTGTTATAGTCTGGACCGGGCGAACAACCGTCAGCTGCCGAATAGAAATAAGCACACCAACCCCAGAGCACTGGCCCGAAAAGCATGATATTCGGATCGAGGGCCTTCATGGCGGAAGCATAGGATTCGGTCCTTGACCACATCTCCGAATAGTCGACCGGATTCGGATGAACGTCGCGATGGGTCGAATTCCAGAGCATGGGTTCGTTATCAAGAGCAATAAATTTCAGACCACCCTCGTTCGCCCAACCATGTTGTACAGCCAGGTGCTGCATCCAATCAGTCACAAACACAGGCGTAATACTCCGCGATGTGTCAAAAGGATCGTTACCGGTTATGGGACTGCCATCCGGATAATTACCATTGCCCGCATCCTCGTTACACCAACTCGGATAACCCGTATAGCTACATTCATTCCATTCCTGTTCGCCATATGTACTGACCGAAAAGCCCCAGCGAGATTGACGGTCTATCGGAGTCCAACCGATTAATGGTACAGTCAGTAAAGGCTCAGCATTATTCAGAAAAACATCATCGATGAATCTGTCCGCTGTCGAATTGAATGGCAGACTCGGTACATCAGTCGCATTGGCAATGTTGAGATAAAACCAGTCCGAAGCCCGATTACTGACATCGTCTTCCCAGGAATACCGAGTCGTATGATTACCACCCCAACGTCGTACCGGGTAAGGAGGTTGACCTGCTTGAAACTGATCGGTCAGATAGGCACCGTATATATGAGGATTAATCGCACGACGATTTAAACCGGGACTAATACTGATCGTAACAGGCTCAACCGGTCCGCTGTTCTCGATCAATTCCACCAGATCAAGATAAACTGCCGGAAATGTCCCGGTTTCGGCAATCCAAAACCAGACCCCCTCAAAACTGCTGCTCCCGAGGCCTATTTCAGCCAAATCAACCTGTATCTGATGCCATGCACCCGCGACCGGACCCCCCGGTAAATAATCCGAAACGACGGCTGTCGCAATCGTGCTGTCATTGAAGATGAAAGCAACTTCCACCGCTTGACCCCCACCAGTACCACCATGAATCCAAAAATCAAGAGACTCGTAATCCTGACCGCTCACACCTCCATCACGATGAAAATAGACCGCCTGCCAGCCAGTCTGCCCACATGAAATAGAATAGCTGCCCTCATAAACCGGATCAGTTTCGGTTAAACTATATGTCCCCCAACTCCAATCCTGCCAACTGTTCTGCAATTGATCGTCATAAATCACCATATCCGCAGCCGATAACGATTCTACCAACGTGAGCAGGCTTATAATTGTGATACACAACCAAATCCATCTCTTCATCAACATCCGCTTTTCTTGTTTCATCATTTCCTCCTCATCTGATCTAATCAAAAGACACTGGCCTATGGATTGAACTGTTCATATATCTTTTTCAATGCTTATACTATACCCAAACCCTTTGCCTCTGTCAAACAAAACCAACTACTAAACATACTTGAAATACTAGATGAACATGTCATACTCACTATTCTTAAAATTGAGGACGAAAAGGTTAGGCAGATGATTCAGAAAAAAATCGCGGCGGTCCGACGTCTATTCTGGAAAATTGATCACGCCTGTGCTCTGTTCAAGTTGCAGAGTGGTTTGAATTGTCCGGTGGGCTGTGGTGAGTGTTGCTCGAAATCGGATATTGAAGCGACCATTCTCGAGTTTTTGCCATTGGCTGATGATTTGAGTCGTCGTCATCCGGGCATGGCCGAAGCATTGCTGAAGCAACTCGAACAGAGAGATGGTACCGGGCCGTGCATATTCTATCAAGCTGAAGTTGGCTCCGGTTCAGCCGGTTCCTGTCTTGAATATTCGCAGCGAGGCATGATTTGCCGCCTTTTTGGTTTCAGTGCTCGGAGTAATAAATATGGTCAGAAAGAGATTCTGACCTGTCGTCGGATTAAAACACTACATCCGGACTGTTATGCTACCGTGGCCGAGAATATGGGTTCGAGATTTTCCATCCCCTACATGCCATATTACCAGGAAGAACTCCAGAACATCGATTTCGTTTTGGGCGGGGGATTGTATCCGATCAATCAGGCCATTCAATCGGCTCTGGAGATGATGTCGTTGCATCGATTCTTCCGATTGGCCTCCTGATTGTTTACCTGCTCCTTTCATAATGTGTCTGAATGTATCAGGGTGAAAGTGGAAATGTATATTTTTTTTACCACTTTGCCTGGCCGATTCATTTCAGGGCAATCGGACCCAGGAAGCCATAAATAACAATGATTTTGCGCCCAGGACTATTTTCACCAGGACCGGTTAAACTATAATGTAAAATTTCGTTTTCACTTCTGACCTGCTCAGACGTATACGAAAAAAGTCTTCGGATTGCTCTTCATCATGTATACAGGCCGGTTCGTGCTGTTTTTGTCCTCTTCACTCTTTCGTCATCATGACTGGCATGGGATTTGCCCTTAAGGATTGCAACGAAAACATGCAATTACAAGGGAGGAGACGATCATGATGAGCAGGGGTTTTAGGATTTCAGCGGTATTCACGAGTCTGTTTCTGTTCGGTTGTGTCTGTTTGAGTGGTGTGAGTCAAGATTTCAGAAACGGTGCTGATAGTAGCTGTAAATACTCTGTATCGTTGTCTGGCCAAGGGTTGCAGGTATCATCGGCTTTGAAGGAACAGATAACACGAAGGATTCAACCAGAGATACCGGAGGAACTGTACCAGTATTTAGATATTGTTCCCGGCAAATCCTATGCGTATCAGCATGAGTACTTATTGTTTTGCCGAATGACTTCCCTTATAGACCATGGTATTGCAGGGCCTGGTTCCGATTATGGGGCTCAAAGAGCGTGTGACATCAAGGAATTGGTCCGAGTCCAGAAACAACTAAGACGATGTCTGGATTGGAAATCGCGTTTTCTCTTTTCTGTTCCTCATCGGGAACGAGTGGCTGGGATAGTCAGGGTCCTGAAGCAACTCGAAGCTGGAGACCATGAAAGGAGTGATTCGATTGATCTCATGCATGCTCAGATCAGGGCATATTTTACGGATTTGCTTTTGATGGATATTGAACAATCCCGTCGTTTATCAATGACCACACTGACATTGCTTGCTCGCGAGGTTGCTGCCCGCTCTTTTACCGATATGTTTCGCTGGAGTATTGCCTCGAGCAAGCGGGTCAGGGACGATTTCCTCGGACTTGATCAGCCCCGGGACAGCTATTATCGTTCGGTTTACACTGGAACATGTCTCCAACCGAATGGGGAAGAGCAGGGCAGATATCATTTTTCAGGCCGGATCAGCGATAACCAGCAAATGTGCGCTGGGGGCATCTATTTCGAACTCGATATGGCTCCGAGTGGAAGAGTTACCCGATTATTTTTCGAGCTTGATTGATTGCCGGGTATTCATTCTCTCAAAACCAGTGTCCAATAGCAAAAATGCTTGATATTATTAGACAGGATTACAGGATAAACCGGATGTTAATAATCATGAGAGTTTCAGACTCTCTCTCCTTGATCATTTTCATCAAAAAAATGATCACAACCTTAGGAAAGTGGTGGGGCATGGAACAGCAAAAAATTACTGAGAAGGTTATAGGTTGCGCTTATAGGGTGTATAATCGGATGGGGTATGGATTCCTCGAATCTGTTTATGAAAAATGTCTGGCTAGCGAACTCCACAAAACTGGAATGAATTTCTCACAGCAACACCCCATCACTGTTTTTTATAATGATGAAATTGTTGGTGAATTTGTTGCTGACCTCTTTGTAGAAGGAAAAGTGATGGTTGAATTAAAATCGGTAAGACGGATAGTCAAATCACATGAGGTCCAGCTCGTTAATTATTTGAAAGCAACAAAAACCAAGGTCGGATTACTCCTCAATTTTGGACAAGAAAAGGTAGAGGTAAAACGAAAGGTAAAAGATTTGAATTCGGATGAACAGGATTAATATATATCCAGAACATCCTGTTATCCTGTCAAAAATAACATCAGGCAATTATGCAATCAGGCACTAGGTCCTGGTTGCAGTGAATGAAAATGAGCCGGACTCGGTCGTTGGACCGGGATTTGTAATAATGACGATACCGCCCGTCCCTGAAGCTTCGTCTTCCGATACCGTAAAAGGCGGGAGATCGAGATTGATGTCCTCCGTATAGGTCACACCGAAAGCGCCGGTCAAAGCCGGAAAGGAGTAGGGGATGAAAGAGCCCTACAGAGTAAGGTTTAGCGAGCCGCTCTGGCCCCGCGTCATGCGTCGGCTGACCGTAAGGCAGCGGCGAAGCGTTGACAGGGGTCGGACAGGCCAGCCATTGAGCTCCGAAATCACCTGTCCAGGTTGCCGACCTTGTGGTGTGAGGGGGAAGGCAAAACGGGCTATCGCGTTCTCGCGAGTGATATCCCGGACCTGCGGAGTCAAAGAACCTGTGCATGTCCGAACACTCTTTTCACGGAAACCGGGAGATCCTGGAAACGACCTGTTGAGTATCCACAACAGGTCCGGTCGGGGAAGGTCTGTGGCCGAACGCCCGACGTGTAAGTTTCCAGGAAGTCGGATGGAGGCATAGTATCGATGAAGCAGACGAACAAAGGTGCTCAACCGGAAGTAGCAGGCCACCCACCGGCGGAGTCTGTGGAGAAAAGGCCTCCAGCCAAGGGAAATCCGTGTCAGTTGCCCGTCCCGGGGATACAAGGCCTCGAACCGACGTCGAGTCGACTGATTCGGATACGAGAAGCAGCACGAAGGGATACCAATCTTCGGTTCACCAGCTTGCTCCATCATGTGAGCGTGGGTATGCTCCACCGCGCCTTCCATGATCTGAACAAAGGGGCAGCAGCGGGCGTGGATAAGGTGACCTGGCATGAGTATAATGTAGGCCTCAATAACCGATTGGAGGACCTCCACGATCGGGTTCAGAGCGGCCGTTACCGTGCCAAGCCCTCGAAACGACGCTGGATCCCCAAATCAGACGGCCGTCAACGCCCGCTGGGTGTGGCTGCGCTGGAAGACAAGATCGTCCAGCAGGCATTCGTTCTGGTCCTCCAGGAAATCTATGAGCTCGATTTTCTGGGTTTCAGTTACGGTTTCAGACCGGGCCGGAGTCAGCATAATGCCCTGGATGCACTGTATGTCGCGATAACGGAGCACAAGGTGAACTGGATCATCGATGCGGATATCCGCGGTTTCTTCGACAGTATCTCTCATGAATGGCTGTTGAAGTTCGTGGGGCACCGGATCGGTGACAAACGAGTCCTCCGTCTCATCAGAAAATTTCTGCGAGCGGGGGTCTCGGAGGATGGTGAGTGGTCGAAGACAGCGGTGGGGACGCCGCAAGGTGCGGTCATATCGCCGCTTCTGGCGAATATCTATTTGCATTATGTCTTGGACCTGTGGGTGCAGGCGTGGCGTCGTCGAAAGGCTCGGGGAGAGCTTTACATCGTCCGATATGCTGATGACTTTGTGATCGGCTGTCAATACCAGGATGATGCCCAACGATGTTTACAAGCCTTGAAAGAACGCCTCTTCACGTTCGGACTCGAACTGCACGAGCAGAAGACCCGCCTGATTGAGTTTGGGCGTTTTGCGAGTGCCAATCGGCGACAACGGGGAGAACGGAAAGCGGAAACATTCGACTTTCTTGGGTTCACGCACATATGTGGCCGACGCAAGAAGGATGGAGGTTTCATGCTTCGACGACAAACCCAGACGAAACGCCTTCGGCAGAAGATCAAAGAAATCCGAACAATCCTTCTGCAGCACAGGCATAAGCCTGTACCCGAACAAGGGAAGTGGTTACATTCAGTGGTGCAAGGTTACTTCAATTACCATGCAATCCCAGGAAATTCCCGGTCACTTCAGGCCTTGCGGACAGAAGTTCAGCATGCCTGGCTCTATGCGCTGCGAAGACGCAGTCAGAAAGGGAAGAAGTTCACCTGGGAGCGCATGAAACGGTTGATTGCGACCTGGATACCACGTGTTCGGATACTGCATCCATACCCAAATCTGCGCTTCTGCGTTCGACCTGCGGCAGGAGCCGTATGAGGTAGTTCCTCACGTACGGATCTGTGCGGGGGGCGTCTGGTAACAGACGTCCCTACCGCGTCATCAAATTCATACTGAACTTGATAGTGTGTAGTCGTAAGAGTAAACTGGTCTCCTTCAAGAATTCCTTCAAAGATCAGGTTGTCATAACTTAATTGTCCGATGCTGAATAGACCTGTGATCGTCACTTGTTTCCCATCAATATGTAGAGTGACATCACCGGTCCCGAAGAAAGTATATTCATCCGGTTCGACGATCGAAAAGGTGAGATTGATATACCAATCTTGAGTAATGGTCGGATCGCCTTCATCATCACTATCACTTGAACAGGCACTAAACATCATCATCATGATTACGATGGAAATGGCAAGAAGTATGCCGATGTTACGATCAGCTTTCTGATGGGTCATGGTCGGTCCTCCGTTCATCATCACTGTTCACAAAAGGTTAATAATTTCTGAACAGCATAAATATTTCTGCTTTTTCGTTATGATGCTTATTTTTACAGGGGAGATATAGTGCTTGAATAAAAAAAATAAAGACAAAGAAATGATAAATGAGGATTGATTGGAAAAATCAATTGCCGGATTCTTCACTTTTTTTCATGGACAGAGCGAAGGATCCGAAATCCGACCCTGATATTTCTGAAGCCTGGAACATATTCAGAGCGGCATCGGCAGTCGAGTCGGGATAGAGGTGTGTGCCAATAACCGCCCTTGGCTATTCTGGTTATTCCTTGTTGTTCCGGCCTGCTTGGACTCATGATCGATCATTGGCCAGCACCATTCAGCGACATTACCAAGCATGTCATAAAGAGGTGAACCGCTTGACATGAGACTCGCGACCTCGTGTGTCGTATTTCCTGAATTTTCTGCACCACAATAGGGCACGATTCCTGCCCTGGTCAGGTCATGTTTCTTACGAGATTGCTCATGTACAGAATCAGGACGTAGTGATACAGGGTCGGTATTTCCGGCTGCTGTATCATAGTTGCATGCGATATACCATTTTTCGTTTAAACAATATATACATGAATGAATTATTGAATTGCCCTGATCATTCTGTCCTGTAGTATTCCAGACATTATTCAGAAACCGGACAGGATGACCGGGTTGACATCAAAAGACATACTGGTTCGGGTTCGGGATCGGGATCGCAATCGTTTTCGATCTCATCGTCCAAACAAGATAAACCATGTTTTTCAGAGTTACCACGCTATCCGGTCTTCGTCAACAGGGCAACATTCCGATCAAGAAGTTGCCTGGCCTCATTATTTTCAGCGGTGTGGTCCCTTGAATGGTCACAAAGATCGTAATCTCACTTGACATACAACACGGATACTATATCGACAGCACGTTGTTCATGTCCGAAAGCCATGTTCTTGTCTCCGATTACGATTGCGATCCCGATCCCGATTGCGTTCACTTTTTCAGGATGATAAGAGCTGTTCACGTGTTTACTCCATTTCATGATAATCGTCCAGAGAGATTAGATTGAAAAAAGGTGC
>JAFGSJ010000129.1 GCA_016934675.1 bacterium
ACTGACTCTCGACGATCTGACCCCGGCTGATATCTGTCAGAAACTGGGATGCGAGGTCAGGGTCCTGCCCCCCGATCCGTTTACACTTATCAATACCCTTATTAACCCTGATTAAGACAAAATGGAGAACAAGCATGCCGAAAGTTGAATATTATGCTACATATGAAGAGGCCCTGAAGGATGGCTTGCGAGTTGAAACTCTCAAGAAACTCGTCAATCTGACCAAACTCACCCCGAACTCCGGACGAAAGGACGACCTTATTGCGGTCCTGTTAAGATATATGAGTGGAGAGAATCTCAGAAAAGTGTGGGCTAAACTCGATCATCTCCAAAAAGCGGCTATCGCTGAAGTCGTTCATAGCTCGAAAAATTTCCTGGACAGCTTTAACTTTTACGCCAAGTATGGTGACGATCCGAACTGGGGGACCTACAGCAAATATAATGAATTGGTCACGCCGACACCGCTCTGTCTCTTTTTCAGCAACGGTATTATGGCTGATGATCTCAAGGCTCGTCTCAAAGCCTTCGTTCCCCCACCACGTGCTGCGAGACTCAATACTCTGGCGACATTACCGGACAAATACCAGCAGCCATACGAGAAATATAACTGGAAGACAGAAAAAACAAAGACCTATTATGATGAATTGGTCCTGACAATCCACGAAACGGAAACGACTGCCCAACATGAACTGCTGGCTGTGCTGCGTCTGGTCGATGCCGGTAAGGTGAGTATCAGCGATAAAACGAACCGTCCCTCGAAGACGGCACTGGCTACACTTTCAGGAGTGCTCGACGGTGTCGACTTCTATCCTGTTCAACCTGTCAAGAACAAGTGGGATGATGAAAATGCCGGCCCAATCAGGGCTTTTGCCTGGCCCTTGCTTATTCAAGCCGGGGGCTTGGCTGAACGATCAGGCAGCAAACTTCAGCTTACCAGTGCCGGACGAAAGGCCTTATCCCTCGATCCAGCCCAAACCATTCGCACACTCTGGACAAAATGGCAAAAAACGACCCTGCTCGATGAGTTGTCCCGGATCGATCCGATTAAGGGGCAGACCGGTAAAGCGAAACGTCATCTGACCGCAGTTGCTGCCCGACGCATGAACATGAACAAGGCTTTGGCACAATGTCCGGTCGGGGGCTGGTTTCTGGTTGATGATTTCTACCATTATCTCTATGCCCTGAACATCCCCTTTGAAGTGACCCGCAACGCATGGGGGCTCTATATCGCAGATGCGAACTACGGAAGCTTAGGATATCAGGGCGGACTCAACCTGCTCGAACGACGATATCTGTTCTGTCTGTTGCTTGAATATGTCGCTACACTCGGATTGATCGATGTCGCGCTCTCCCCACCCGCTCATGCCCGCAGAGACTTCCACGCCATGTGGGGAACGGATGATCTGTTCTTCTTAAGCCGATATGACGGTTTGATCTTCCTCCGAATAAATGCCCTGGGTGCCTTCTGCCTCGGTATCGCCCAAACTTTTGCCCCCAGACCTCCACTTCGCCAACCAGTCTTTGTTGTTCAGCCCAGCCTGGAAATCGTAGCCCCGTCCGAAAAACTGAGCCAGGCTGATCGACTTGCCCTCGATTCATATGCGGTCAATACCTCAGATTATACCTGGCGACTCAGTCAGGAGAAATTATTGAATGCCGTGGATGGGGGACGATCAATCACTGAAATCAAGGATTTTCTGATGGCTAAAAGCGATCATGAATTGCCAGATACGGTCACGCACCTGCTCGCTGATGTTGCCGAAAAATGCTCGCAGCTCCATGATAAAGGCTTGGTTCGCCTTATTGAATGTGCGGACCCGGCTTTGGCCACACTGATCGCCCATGATTCACAAGCCGGCAAACACTGTCTCCGTGCAGGTGAGCGGCATCTGGTCGTGCACTCATCATCGGAAACTGCTTTTAAAAGTGCCATCCGACGGTTGGGCTACATTATCGCACCCCAAAACAGTGAATCCGCCAAATGACCTCATCAATCGACAAAAATGTGGTCCACTTCCCAGGGCAAAAAGATGATTGGGGGACACTCTAATTACTCTACCCCCACACCACAATAACTTCCCTGTTAGATTTTTGATAACTGAACTCAACATGCAGAAACGAATTAAAGAAGAGAAGAAACTTAGAAATGACCTGTTGACTAAACGTCAATCGCTCGGCATAAAGTCTTAATTTAATGATTATAGGTGTGACCCCATTCTTCGCTCTATTTGCCAAACCATCCGATGATCATCGGGGCCACACACAGGCTTGATCGTGAGTGCAATTTCCTGTAGTTTAATCAAAATTTTGATCTTATCCTCAATGGGAATGCGGGCTTGCTCTCTATGAAATTTTCTTTTTCTTTCAAAGATAGAGTCAATCGTAATTTGCTTGACAGGTTTGTCGCTTAATGAATTACTCATCTGATAACAGCTTTCTGAATTGATCATATTTATGCTTCAGGTCGTGTTTTTCAATAATATCATCAAGGATATCGCGGGACAGGTCAGTTTGGTCCAGCATCATAGCTATTCTCTCTCTGTCCTTGGATCGGTTTGTCTGAAGCATTATAGCAATAAGGTATTCTGCTTTAACTACATGTGTTTTTATTCCACTGTAGAGTTGCATGTTACTATTTTCAACAGCCTCGATGATAAGATCGTTGTAGGCAGGAATGAATTGTACGGGAACACCTTCTATGATTACTTGCTCATTCTTGGTGGTATATCCCTTTTTCTCAAGCCATGAATAGATTGGAGACAATGAAATCAGCACGTTATCAGTTTCTGAAAGTAGGACAAAGATATCAAGATCAAATGTGGTGATGGGCTCAATATAAAACAGGGCAGCAATTCCCCCTCCAATTGCATAGCGGGAGAACAAACCTTCCTCAAGCATCTGATTAACTATTTCCAATGTCTCTTTCATTACTTACATCCAGCAGTAAATCTGCACTACTACGAATACCTGTTGTATGAGCGTTTTACTCTCATACAAGTTTCATACTTATTATATACAAAGCGTGATCTTATCGCAAATACCTGCACATAATTTGATGGACGTTTACCCACAGTGATACGAAGTGAAGATGGATGCCTGTTCGCCGACCTGTCTCCCATAGCATGTCGGGTTTGTGTAGGGGTACGCATGACGATTTTGCGGAGGAGGAAATCCCTGCCTGCCCTCCATAGTCTTGATACAGGAATGTTGCGCCAGTATAAGGGGTCTATGGAGGATGTAGACATGATAGACAGTGTTGGATGGTTCATCAAGGTTCATGGAAAAATCCCCTCACCTGTGTTTTGCACAAGATGTGAAGACAATGAATGAATACTTGTCTTGTCCAGACAGGCGTGCGACAATGATAACGAGAGATTAAAACATCATCAATTTATAAGCTCAAATTGATATTGTTCCCCGTTGGTCCGTCTTCGCCAAGCTCGCCATAGTGGTCGCTGAAATTTATTCCCGTGGGTTCCGTCTTCGCTCTTCGAGCTACGACGCGATATTTTTTCAGCATGGACGAAAAATTGGTCCCAGAGGGTTTCGAACCCTCGTTTCCGGCGTGAGAGGCATGACGTCATCCCTTTTACAAACCCGCTGAAACCGCCAATTTCAAAGCTTCAGGTTATTTTCAAAAACTGCACTGGACACCCCAAAATACACCAAATTCACCCCGCGGTGTGTCCGCTGGTGTGTCCGCTTTGACAGAAATTGATCATTGTGAATCGATGTAGTCATCACAAAACATCCGGATCTGGCTTCGCCTGCCCCGTTTCAAGATAATCCTCTGTATTTCCTGACATTAAGTGCCTTCCAGACCAGTATGGGGTGACGATTGATACGATCCTGAAGCACTGTATCGGTTGTCAACAGGGAAGCATCGATCTCTCCCCTTCCATTGAGCAGGTCGAGGAAAGCCAGGATGATTTCGAAAAAAGGTGACATGTTTCATGGTTACCATCCTTGACAGAAAATCATGTACCCATAGATAAGGGGTCAAGTCTCCTCTTGACTCTTGTGATTTATTGTGATAGAGTGGTGTGTGTGAAAAGAAAGGGGGATTGTGGATTATGAGTA
>JAFGSJ010000018.1 GCA_016934675.1 bacterium
ATATCGATGATGTCGTGGTTGGTTATGCCACTCCTTTCTCTGCCGGGCAAATCAATTTCGATGCCACGAGCTACATGTGTAATGGCGACGCGGTCGGAGTTGAAATAGCCGACCGTGATCTGAGCGGATCAGCCCTGGCTGCAGTAACCACCACGGGGGGTGACAGTGAGACAGTCACCTGTCTCGAGACAGCATGTGTATTCCAGGGATCGGTCCCCACCGCAACTGGAGCGGTTATTCCCGGCGATGGCATTCTTCAGGTCGGACATGCCGACACGATCACGGCCTCATATGACGATGCGGATGATGGAACTGGTAATCCTGCGACGGTTTATGATACGGCTACCCTGGATTGTACAGGTCCGATCATTTCGAATGTACAGGCAATCAATATCAGCCTGGATAATGCTGACATTGTCTGGGATACTGACGAGGAAGCTAATAGTCTCATTATCTATGACATCGTGACTCCACCACTGACGAACAGCCAGTCAGATGAAGTAGAAGTGACCAGCCATTCCCTTCACGTTGCTGACTTGTCCCAATGTACCGCTTATTATTATTATGTCCAATCAACCGACAACCTGGGCAATACCACGATTGACGATAACGGCGGAGCATATTACATTTTCAGGACCCTGGTCTATCGTGCCCTGTTCGTCGACGATATGGAATCAGGGCCTGACAATTGGGCAGCAGATGCGCCCTGGGCAATTTCGAGTGAGTCATCGAACAGTCCGATCAATGCCTGGAGTGATTCCCCGGGCGGAAATTACAACAATAATCTCGACATCTCGTTGATGTTAAATCCTCTCGATTTATCGTCGTACAGTAACGCCGATGTTACATTCTGGCAAACTTATAACATTAATACCGGGGATAATGGCTACCTGGAGATATCGATCGATGGGTCGATCTGGACTAATCTGGCGACTTTCTCCGGCACTCAGACTGCCTGGACCCAAATGAGTTATGATCTGTCGCCCTACCTGGGAAATCCCGCTGTCCAAGTCCGATTCAGGCTCCTGACAAATGCCTCTACGGTCAGGGATGGTTGGCATATCGATGACGTGGTTGTTAGCTATGCCATGCCCCTGGTCTCAACCGGTCAAATCTTTCTGGATGATATCATTTACAATTGCAGCAGTGATATGGTGAATATCACCCTGGCCGACCTCGATCTGAGCGGTTCCGCCACAGTCGAAGTAACCGCCGCCAGTGGTGATAGTGAAACTGTGATCTGTTTCGATGCGGGTTGTCTCTTCGAAGGTTCGATCACCACGGCGTATGGGGCCGCAATACCCGGTGACGGGACCCTCCAGGTCGTTCATGCCGACACAATTACCGCCACATATTATGACGCAGATGATGGGACGGGAAATCCGGCCACTGTTCAAGAAACGGCAACCATGGATTGTGCGGGTCCGGTCATTACCAATGTTCAAGCTATCAATATCACCCTGGACAGCTCTGAGATTGTATGGAATACTGACCAGGCGGCCGATAGTCTGGTCATCTTCGAAGATGCTGTGCCACCGGTCGCCAACAGTGAGTACTATTGGTCAAATGTAACAGATCATAGTGTTCCTCTGAGCAACTTGTCCCAATGTACCACCTATTACTTTTCTGTCCAGTCCACGGATATGTATGGCAACACTACAATCGATGATAATGGTGGTGCGTATTACAGTTTCAGGACCCTCGTCCACCAGTCGGTCTTCAGTGATGACATGGAGGTCGGTCCGGATAAATGGGTGGCCGAAGCACCCTGGACAATCTCGGATGAAGCCTCACACAGCGCTTCGAATGGCTGGAGCGATTCACCGGGTGGAAATTACAATAATAATATAGACGTCTCATTGACATCCGATCCTTTCGATTTAGCCGGGTTGAGTGATGCCAATCTGAGCTTCTGGCACATGTATAACATATACGCCGGTGATTACGGTTATCTCGAAATCATGATCGAAGGAGCAACATGGACAAATATTGCCACTTTTACGGGTACGCAGACTTCCTGGACACTGGAGAATTATGATTTGTCTCCCTACCTTGGAAATTCGTCTGTTCAGATCCGGTTCAGACTCCAGACGAACAACACCGGCACACGTGATGGCTGGCATATCGACGATGTCGATGTCGGATACTCGATACCTTTCCCGGCCGGTCAGATCAATCTCGATAAAACCGGTTACAGGTGCACCAGTGATACCGTGTATATCACCATAGCCGACCTTGATCTGAGCAGTTCTGCCATCGCTGAACTAATCACAGCAAGCGGCGACAGTGAGACCGTCACTTGCCTCGAAACAGCCTGTGTGTTCGAAGGTGCTATCTCCACGTCACCAGAAACGGCTATACCCGGTAATGGAATCCTAGAAGTCGATCATGCTGACACAATCACTGCTACCTACTATGATGCAGATGATGGCACGGGAAATCCAGTTACTGTTCAGGATGTGGCGATCCTGGATTGCCTGGCGCCCGTCATCACCAATGTCCAGGTAATCAATATCACCCTGGACAGTGCCGAGATCCATTGGGAAACGGATAAAGCAGCCGATAGTCTTGTAATATTTGAAAATTCGCTCCCACCAGTGACCAACAGTGAGTATGATTACGTTGATGTAACAGATCATGCTGTTCCTCTCGTTAATCTGTCCCAATGTACTACCTATTACTTTTCTGTCCAATCCACGGATATATATGGCAACACTACAATCGATGATAATGGTGGGGTGTACTACAATTTTCAGACACTCTTTCATCGGTCGATCTTCAGCGATGACATTGAAACCGGTCCGGATAAATGGACCGCCGAAGCCCCCTGGGCTATTTCGAATGAAGCATCGAACAGCCCTTCGAATGCCTGGAGTGATTCCCCGGGAGGCAATTATGGAAATAACATAAATGTCTCGCTGACATCAGATCCATTCGACTTATCACTCTTGAGCAATGCTGATCTGACCTTCTGGCACATCTATACTCTGTATAGTGGTGATTATGGGTATCTCGAAATCACAACCGACGGGACAAACTGGACCAGTCTTGCTTCCTTCACCGGCACACTTTCTGTCTGGACCCAGATGAGTTATGATCTGACGCCCTTTCTGGGTAATGCGTCGGTCCAGGTCCGGTTCAGACTCTTGACGAATGCCTCGGCCACCCGGGATGGCTGGCATATCGATGATGTGACTGTCGGTTATGTTGCCCCATGCGTTCCTGAAGCAGGCTATGGCAGCCACACATTCATCGATGATTGCCCAAGTGGACCTGGCGACGAAAATAGCGTTCTTGACGCTGGTGAAACGGCAGTGTTCCTGATTGATATAAGCAATGTTGGGGACGGGGACCTGGCCAATGTCTGGGCTGAGTTGAGCACAACAACACCGGGAGTGACTATCCTCGACAATCAGGCAGATTATCCGACCATCAGCCATGGTGATACCGTAACATCACTCGGTCCCCATTTTACCGTTTCGTTCGATCCCGGATTAGCCTGCGGGACTACAGTCGATTTTGTACTTGATATTCATACCAGCGAAGGTGATTTCTCCGATAATTTCAGTGATCGACTGGGCTCTATCATATCGGGGAATTTCTTGGCCATCTCTCAAGACTTCGAGGGTTCATTTCCGCCGGCTGGCTGGACAGTAATAAACAATTCCGGCAGTGATTGGGACCGCAATGATGCCCTTGGTCAGGTTAATTACACCACGGCCAATGGCGGAGCTGGATTCTGTGCAGCAGCCGGACAGGACGGGAATCCTGGCTCGACCTGGGATACGGAACTCTGGTCACCGCCTGTCGATCTGACGAATGCATTGTCGGCACAAGTAACATATGCCAGTAATTTTAAAGGATATGCAGGTAACGACAGTATCTATCTCGATATCTCCCTTGACGGTGGAAACAACTGGACCAATCTTCGGACACAAACGATTGATGATCCGGTAGATGGTACTTTAGAAATAGAAGATCTGGGGGCGTTCCTCGGCAATACAGTCCTTTTACGTTGGCATTATGTTGCCCCTGCAACCACAAGTTATTACTGGCATATCGACAATATTCTGCTCGAATACACAGCTCAGACGGACTGCACCATGAACGTTTGTTCTACCGGAGGAGGAACTGCTGTAACGGTCGCTGACGGTACTGAACCGGGAACCAATCCGATGACCGCCACCAAGAGTGGCTCGATCATTATCACCTGGGATGCGATCACACCTAATTGCAGCTCGACCGGTTATCATCTGATCTGGGGTTGGGGTAATGATATGGCGACCTATACCATTTCTGGTGCAGATTGTACGCTCGATACAGCCGGAACACATGACTGGACCGGCTCACCTGACACGACCTCTGACTGGTGCTGGTTCCTCATTGTCGGAAACGATGGTGCCTCCGAAGAAGGCGGCTGGGGCACAAATAGCAATGGTGTCGAACGGAGTTCTTCCGCTTCCGGCGAGTGCTCAACGGTCACCATCGACACCACCCCCTGTGTTCCCTAATAGTGTGGGTATCAGCTCCATGTTCGTCTTATGGCTTGAATAGGGAGGGTAGGCCTAAATCAGAATAATTCAAAAGACTATCTGTTCGGTGGTTGAGTTATTTGGATGAGAAAAGGCACAGCCATGATCAGAAGTGGAGCACTAACGAGCGCAATTCTTCCTCGAAGTTCACAACAGTCATCCGTAGAATCGACTCCTTAACTTGTTTGATCTACCCGGGAGTCCGTGGTAATCGACTCCTCCTTCCCGGCTTTGACCGTCGCTTTTGATGGGACCCATTATACAAGCTTTCTTTGAAAGAGCCTAACATGTGAAGCAGAAATTTACACTCCTGGCTAAACATATGTTCATTTTCTGAACAGTCTATCTTCATTTCTCTCGAACGGATTTTCCGATAAAGCTTACCCAGCCAGTATTTAAGCACATTATTGATGTAAGACGAGCATGTGCCAAAATTGGCATGGTTTTTGCTTAACTCCAAATAATTGAAGAATGATTCTTTATTCGATGAGGGTAGTGTCTCATTCGAGATATATAGTTGGTTAAACGATAGGGGAAGGGAATCAAAGGTGGTGTTATGAAGAGTTCAGATAGATTCAGATCAGTGACAAATAATAGTGCTTTCAGGCTGGACCTGATTATACGTTCAACGCTCATCATCTTGATCCTTTCAGCTCTGCTCGTGCCGCCTCTCTTCTATTCTACGAATGTCCGAGCCAGTGCTCCTGAATCGGGCCAACAAAATTATCATCAGCTCACCTTTAAAGAACGCTTTGAGCTGCAGCGTGCAATTGAAGAAGTCAACTGGCGACACTTGATCTGGCCAGAAGTCAATCACGATCCGAAACCGGATTTTGACGCAATGGTTTCGGCTGAGGTAATCCAAGCAAAAGTCGCCCGCACCATCCAGCTTTCGATTGCTTTGGAATGCTACTGGCACAAACCGGTTACGGGGCCACAACTCCAGGCGGAAATCGAGCGTTTGGTCTCCCAGACCAGAAAGCCGGACATATTACGGGAAATGTTCGAGGCTTTAGGAAATGATCCCTATCTGATCGCGGAAGGATTGGCTCGGCCCATTCTGGCGAACAGACTCTGTCGAATGTATTATGCCTTTGACGATCGCATTCAGGGTCCTTTAAGGGAGAGGGTCAAACATGAGTTGGAGCTCTATTCTGAACCTGCACAGATGAAGAAGATGAGTGGCAGGTATTATGAATATACACTCGAAATGGAGACTGATGAGGGAAATCCCAGTCATGAGAACTTGAATAAGAGCAGCGACAGACAGTGGGTTGGTGATCGTGAATGGGCCCGGTTACGTAAAGAGCTTATTCTTGATTTCCAACGAGTTACTCCCAAGGAGAGTGATCCCCAGGATATCACCAATGACCGGGAATTCTTAGAAGACAATAAGGATTGTTGTACCACCGAACAGGATCTTGATGCCTCATGGGCAGCTTTGAGACCTGGCAGCTGGAGCAGGTTGACGGAAGATGAAACATGTTTCACTGTCATGATAATTCGGGCTAAAGGATCGGACTTCGTCACGCTCGGAAAAATGGTCTGGTTGAAAACCCCTTTCGATGAATGGTTGGGGACCATTTCCGCCCAACTTCCCAAGGCGATCCAGGAGCCGGACTATCCGTATTCCATTCCAGAGTGTGCTCATGCTGATGCAACACGTAACGATTCCTGGGAATTGATGGGTTTGCAGGAACGTATCGTACATTCCGCGGTGTGGACCGGTACCGAGATGATCGTCTTTGGAGGATATGTAGCCGGTAATACCGGTGCCAGATACGATCCTCTCACCCACACCTGGACCCCCCTTTCTCAAAATAATGCCCCATCAGCACGATACAGACACACAGCAGTCTGGACCGGGAGCGAAATGCTTGTCTGGGGGGGAGCTGATAGCAACGGCCGATCGTGCTTGTCCACCGGCGGAAAATTCAACCCATTGACTAATTCATGGAGCACAATCACAAACAAAGAGGCTCCTACCGCGAGAGCTGAGCACACGGCGGTCTGGAATGGAAGCACGATGCTGATCTGGGGTGGAAGAAACTTTCAAGCTCGTGATAATTTCATCAGCGGAGCACAATATAATCCCGTCACTAACTCTTGGAAGAACACGTCAGAGTTCAATGCTCCTACTCCCAGACACTCCCATTCTGCTGTCTGGACGGGGAGTGAGATGATTGTGTGGGGTGGCTTCACTACATCCTCAAAGGGGGCTCTATTAAATACAGGTGGACGGTATAATCCTACCAATGATGCCTGGGAACCGACCTCCCTGCAGAATGCCCCCACACCAACGGCCTGGCATACGGCAGTGTGGACCGGTCAGGAAATGATCACCTGGGGATATAAAGAAATCCCCGGGGGTAGATATAATCCCGCAAACGACTCCTGGACCTCCATTTCAACTGTCGATGCTCCTTTGGGAACAAATTCCCATACTGTTGTCTGGACAGGACAAGAAATGATTACCTGGGGAGGATGGAACGTTCCTACCCAGGACAATGTCAATGAAGGCGGCAGATATAATCCTGACACGGATAGTTGGGTGCTCACGCCCACTATCAATGCACCATTGCCTCGCCAGTATCATTCCGCTATCTGGACCGGCTCGGAGATGATCATTTGTGGTGGTGCCGATGAGGTTATGACTCCTCAGACAATACGCTCCAATATTCTAGGCAGATACAGTCCACTCGCGGACATCTGGACCCTCGAGTCGACCCTCCCGCCTGATACGCCCCTGGCCAGAGAACATCACAGTGCTATCTGGACCGGAACTGAAATGATCATCTGGGGGGGAACAGATTCTTATATCGATGTATACAAAACCAATACTGGCGGGAGATTCAATCCAATCTTCAATAACTGGATGGCAACTTCAACGATCGATGCACCAGGTAAAGCAGCTCAACATGCCGCCATCTGGACTGGTACGACGATGCTGATCTGGGGTGGGATAAGCTCATGTGGAAAATATAATCCAATCGCCGATACGTGGTCAGCAGCCTCGACTGTTAATGCTCCACATTTCGGTTCAAGTCAACCCGCGGTGTGGACCGGAGTCGAAATGATTGTCTGGGGAGGCTATGACGATGATCTCTACGACTATACGAATAAAGGGAGCAGATACAATCCAATGACCGATGCCTGGACGACAATCTCGACAAAAAATGCTCCCAGCATAAGAGAGTGTAATACAGCGATCTGGTCGGGAGATGAAATGATTATCTGGGGCGGTATGGATCCCTGTTATCTTAATACAGGCGGTAAATATGATGTCGGGACTGATTCCTGGCAAGCCCTGAGCATGATCAATGCACCTACGATTAGATATCATCACACGGCTGTCTGGACCGGGACCGAGATGATCATCTGGGGTGGAATAGGTCCTCTGGTTCAGTCCAATATGCTGGGAATATACGATCCTCTTGATAATCTCTGGCTTCAAGTGATTGAGCCGACCACAGTTGATGAACGTTATTATCATTCTGCCATCTGGACCGGAACGGCCATGATTACCTGGGGCGGTGGCGGATATATGTCCAACACCGGTGAGCTTTTTTATCCCCAAGATAATTCCATTGAGGAAGTCTCAATGATCAATGTGCCCAACGGTAGAATCGATCACACAGCGGTCTGGACCGGAGATGAGATGATCGTCTGGGGCGGATATAATGATGTCGGTTCGATGAATACCGGAGGACGATACACACCACCAAGCAGTCAACCTTTGGTCCCTGATCTGACCTCATGGACTTTTCTGGTCATACTCACCCTGCTTTCAATCTGTATCGTTTTCTCCTCAAGGAAAAATGAGGTCACCAAGTCTTGAAATGTGAATTAATCGACATTCTTTAACAGGTTACAAAACATAAAAAACCACTCGAACTCTCATGTCAAGAGAAGGAACATCATCAAGAAGCACATATTGACCGGATCGTCGAGTTACCTGAATTGACAAAAGTGGTCTTTTTCTTTACAATAAAGCAGAGAGAACAGAATAAATCTGGGTTTGGGTCATCTCATTTCTTCGGTCAACCAGTGAATTCAATGAGAGAAGTACATTTATGAAGGCGAGAATGAAAGCGAACATAGTGCTACCAGAAGAAGTTGCTGACAATATCCCTTTGAAATTGTCGCGTTCAGATGAAGTCAAGACCGTTTTAAAAATCGATCGAGATGCTGAAAACGACGAGTTAGAATTGGAGTATGAACTCGCGTATCAATTGAGGTTAACCACACGACAACGCTTTGAAATGATGTTCTCAAAATCCTGCGAAATGATCGAGGTTATGCTCAGACATGGATACCGAAAGCCTTTTGAGGTCATTAAACGAACATAAGGTTCGCTATGTCGTTATAGGCGCGACTGCATTCCCAGTTCACGGTTATGCCCGAGCTACTCTTGATATTGACATCTTTATCGAAGCAACTCCAGAGAATGCCCAAGCTACACTTGTCGCCCTCAATGACTTCGGTTATGACGTGACTGATATCTCCCTCGAGGACTTACTCACCAAAAAAATATTGATTCGACAATATAGTGTGGAAACAGATATCCATCCCTTTGTGTCTGGCGTTCATTTCGAAGATATTTGGAGCCATCGTGTTGAAGATAAAATTGGTGAAACAACCGCTTCTTTTGCGAGCCTGGATGATCTCATCCGGATGAAACAGTCAGCCGCCCGCCCCAAAGATCAGGAGGACCTGCGGGTGCTCCTGAAATTGAAAAAGTTGAAGGAACAGCATGATAGGGGGCAAGTCAACGGTTGAGTTGACCAACCGGGGACAGTCAACTATCGACCTATAAAACAGAGAGAACAGAACAAATCTGTGTCTGGATCATGTCATCCATCTCTTCGGTCTATCAGTGAATTCAAAGAGAGAAGTACCACGTATGAAGGTGTGATCGAATGCCTCGGGCGCGGTCCTGGTGCTCTGTGGCGAAAGAGAGTAAAGAATTAATACCCTCAAAAGAGGGTATAAAAAAAGGTAATAACGAGGGGTCTGGTTTTGATCTTTTTATCTTCTTTATTTCTGCTGATGAAGCGGCTTTTATTACAGCATAAATCGTTTTCTGAACTTCACTACATCCTCATCTACGCCCACTTTCAGTTGATCGTTGATCAAGCCAATTTTTAAGTGAGCTTTGACTTTCGGCCGAGCCCCTTCCTTCCAGGAGCCCTTGAATACTGATATCTTCATCCAAGAGAGGCCAATGAATACCTTCACCGGAACCGATCAGACGCCATTCATTTCTTTCTTCACTATTTCCATGGAGCAGTCGAGGGAACCAGGCAAGTGGGACTTCGATCGAGCGGCCATCAGTCAGATCAACCTTCAAGGTATCTTCGGTCACGTGGACATGCTGAGCATAAAACTTTTTGATTTCAATCATTGAAGAACTCATTCCAACTCCTCACGAAAAGCTCCTCATTCCTCTTAATAAAGTTGCTCATTTCATTTATTTCTGTGCGGCTGAATCCACCGCTATTCTGCAATCTGACAGGCATGAGCCAGAATTATGCGATTTTGCTTTCCCGTTCAACATGAATATGGACCGGTTCCTCACGATCACTTGAATAAAAGAAAAAGCGATAAGAACCTTCTCTCTTTACCGTCGGCATCTTACGTTTCCTGCAACCATAATCTCTCTATGATAAATAGCATAAGCGTCCCGCTCATGTCAATCTGTTCCGCATTCATACTGTATGCCGATGCCGGGTATCACGGATTGAAGCTGGGTGCTTGCCCGAGACAGCCTATCGGCTCAAGAAGGAACAAAGGATTTTTTCGAATTTGCTGCAGGCTGCTGGCGACAAGGAGCATGAACACTACTCGGTCATGAGGAAACCATGGTTGATGATCACGTGCGTCTATTGAAGTTATGTAAGACCTGCAATATGAAATAAAGCTTGAAATGAAACAATGAGTATCTGAAAAGGTGCAAATCTTAACAACAATGAACAGGACAGGATGATGAATTTCATACAGAAGCTGTTGAAGGCGAATAATCCGCCGAAAGAGGCTGCCAATCTCGGGCGTAATGACCAGTGCTGGTGCGGCAGCGGGAAAAAATACAAAAAGTGCCACTACGAGTCAGACCAGAAGCACTTTTCCAAATTTTACGCTTCAACCTGCACGAGCTCGACCTGAAAGAGATAAGACGAGGTGGGGTCCACCTCGAGACCTGCCCGCAAAGCTTAAAAGGACAACATTTTTGCTGTTTTTGTGTTCTTTGTGTCTTTGTGATAGGAAGCGGCGGAACGACCGATTTCGGCAGCAGCCTGTGAGAACGTCCAGATACTTGATGTGTGTCGATGAGCTGTAGTATAATTAGGCGTTCTAGGGGTTACCTCTGCTTTTGACTTTTCTATGATAACTGATAGAGCTTGTTGTTGTGCGATTAACTGAATAGACTGTTTTCTGACAGATTTCTTGTGCAACGGACGTTCACTCGCTCGAGGGCGAAGCTGACTGATCCGCCTTGGTGGCAAGCCACTTCGTCATGACCACGCTTCGGGCCAGATCGGCTCGCTCCACCTTTCTCGGATAAAGTCACCTGTGTGCCCCATGACCAGAGAAGCTAGCGATCTATGTTGCTAGGGTATTTCAGCAGGACATACAATTGATTTTCAGCCACGATTCGACCTGAACCACGGATTGAATCTGCGGTGGATTCAGTCGCCTCAAGCAGAAAGTACAGTTCGGTCTGGGAGCCCTGCTCCTTGATCATATCGAGCATGTGTTCAGGAGATTCATATTTGATGAAAGAGCGATGACTATAATAATGGAAGGAATTAATAGTGGGTATACAGGTGTGGACCGGGGTCTGCTCCGGAAGCAGGGTATTGATCCTTAAACCGATCTCCTTCTGTTGCGGACTAAAGTCATTGGAAAAATGATTCGGGTAAAAGGTCAGCCAGGAGTACAAAATGGCCAGGGGCAGGAGAAAGAGAATCTGCTGATATCGTTCCTTGATTAGCATGTGCATGGATGAGGCCAAACACAGGGCAATGAGGGGATAGAGTGGGGTTACATACCAGGGGTGCTTTGTCTGACTCAGCGAAATAATAATCATGAAAATGATCCCGGCAAACGATAAAAAACCGGTACAGGTCCGAAGCCAACCTCGTTTGAAGAAGAAAAACTGGACAAGCAGAAAGACCAGGAGCACATTAAACCAGAAGTCCATTTCATAGGCGAGGACAAAATTATACCAGTTCCAAGGATAATCAAGACTTCCAAAAATCGTGGTCATTCGTTTATACATATGGGTCATGAAATAGGCGTCTAGAAAAGCCTGCCCATGGCGGACAAACATGTATAAATGCCAGGGCAGGACCAGCAACAACGCCAGAATCAATCCCCAGATGGTATAGCCAGTGCGGAAAAGGGTCCACTGTCGATTGAGGCCGGTATAGACCAGGATGATCATCAAGGGAATCAAACCGGCCACACTTTTAGTCATGATCCCGAGACCAATCGCCAGACCCAGAACCAACAGAAAACGCTTGTCTCCCTGGACCACCGCCCAGAATGAAGCCAGGACCAGTAAAAAATAAAAGGATATAGCTGTATCGAGCATGCCCATGTGAGTCATGTGCAGAAAATGCGGAATCGAAACCAGGATCAGGGCAGAGAGAGCACCTATGTTCCGTCCAAGGAATCGTTCCCCGATACCATACACCAGTATCAGGCAAAATATGCCATACAGGGCTGAGATAAATCGAGTGTAAATTCACTTATCCCGAACAAGGTATAGATCAAGGCCATGAATATGAATTGCAGTGGCGGTTTATCAAAAAAGTGGGTCCCATTGAATACAGGTGATAACCACTGCCCCTGTTCGACCATGGTTCGGGCAATCGAACCATAAATCGCCTCATCCCAGTCCTTGAGACTACCTCCGCCGAGATTTCTCAGCACAAATGCCGCCACCAGGCTGATCAGCATTACAAACAGGAGTCGACTATCGATGAGTGTGTTCTCAATCTCCTGCTTATTGTCTATTAGAAATGACCTGGCCCGAAACCAACGGATCCGAATAAGCAGAAGAATCAATAACCAGTACAGAGGCCGATCCGGATTAATCACATGAATGATCAGTGGACCAAGCTGTATGGTGATCCCGCCACCCACGGCTAGAATCAGGGCGACAAAAGTGATTACAATCAGAACATCAATCATGCGAATGATCACGTGTGCTCCCCTCACTATTGTCCAGAACCTCGGCCTTCGCTTTCAGCAAATTTTGATAGTAGTAACAAATACTCGCTGGATGGTCAAGTCTCTTTTTGATACTTTTGAGAGTATGGTTCAGCAGGTTTCCGTTGTTTTGTCAGAATCGGAGGCAAGATAATCGAGGATGACTTCATCGAGGCTACGATCAGAAATGAGATCAGCGCCGAAAGTTTTTTCTCTTTCTTCGTCAAACTTACCGCTTTTAATCTCATTGATCATGGTATGGTGTTGTTTTTCCATTAACTTGGTGACCACGTCCTCGATAGACTCATTATCGAGAACATGATTGTAGGGTGTTCGTTTGGCAAATAAAATAATGCCTCCACGGTAGATGAGCGTTTCCACTTTGGGATTTTTGACGCCTTTATCTTCAGTCTGGACGTGATAGACAACGCCTTTGTGCTTGATATCAGTATTGAAGCCGGTAATCATGTATCCAATCTCCTGAGAAAGGACAATCACTGAATTCAAATCATTCTATTGTATACACTAATGATCAGGGAAATTCAAGAAAAAAGAAGCAGGCACGATCATTTTCTCTTGAAGACTCGTGGAAAGTTCCTCGAAACAATGAGTAACTATTGATAATTATTTGCAGAGAAACGTATGTTTCATTATACTAAGGAGGAAGCACCTGTTTCTGAGAAAGTTGAGGATAATGACTATTCTCAAAAAAAAATATGTGGTCACGATCGTTCTCATCATGATTATGTTTTCGTGTGGAACGCCTCATAAAGTACGTCGAGTCCGTTTAACGGGAAAAGCGGTTGCATCCTGGTACGGTCGAGATTTTCATGGCAGAGCCACAGCTTCTGGTGAGATATTCAATATGTATGAGATGACCTGCGCCCATAAAACGCTGCCTTTAGGGACGCTGGTCAAGATTGAAAGTCTGGAAACCGGAAAATCGGTAGTGGTTCGAGTGAACGATCGTGGTCCCTTTGTACGAGGTCGCGATTTCGATCTATCCTACGGCGCGGCACGAAAACTAGGTCTGGTTGAAGCGGGTGTTTTTGAGATATACTTTGAATGTATTGATTTTGGGAAGACTGGTGATGGAAAAAGATGGTCTGAGGAGCTGCCCAGACAAAACTTTGCGGTCCAAATTGGCTCATTCAGCAATGAAAGTAATGCTCGCGAACTCAAGAAAAAGTTGAGTAGATCCTATTCAGATATACTCATCTCTTCATTTTCGAATGGTAAAACTGTATTTTATCGCGTCAGGGTCGGTTGTTACCAATCCAAACAAGATGCTGAGCAGGCATTAATAGAATTGGAAAATGAGGGATACCCGGGTTTAATTGTAGCACTTGATGATATTGTGAGCTGCCCTTGAGTATAATAATGATTGCGAGCCACTCATTGAAACCGGATAATCCTTTTTGATACAAGACTGCCAAGATATTGAATAGTCTCCTTTTTATCGAGGCCTGAAATGCGAGCGATATCAATAACGGATGTATGACCGTCAATCAGGGACAAGATATAGCCTTCATCGATACTCACATTGAGCTCCATGATATTTGTGATAGTATCCGCCAGACTTGGGACCTGGTTCAATTCTATCGTGGTCTCTGAATGAGGCAGAGTATCTTGAGCACTACTGCCGTTTGTTTCGGAGGTCATTTGATCAAGAGTACCCTTAGGACCATTTTTATCAGGGCTTATTTCTTGTAAAAACATATCATCAAGATCGTCCTGATGTATCTCAGCTCCTTCATGAAATTCGACTGTCAGTTTTGGTTGCAGGTCTGAATCGATGACAAGATTGCTCTTCTTATCAGAGGCGTCTTGTTCATGCAAAAAAACATCATCGAGATCATGGGTCTCTTCCTTAATTGCCGTCATGTGTTCAACATCCGGTAATTCCGGTTGGTCCGGATGGTCACCGTCTTGAACTTCACCCGGTTCAAAATCGGGTCCATTATCATTTGAAAGGTCCTGTGCTTGTTCATCGGTCTCGAAAAAGATTTCCTCATCTCCCTCATCGAATTGAATGCTTGTATGGACAGGCTCTTTCTCTTGAGCTGAATGAGTAGGTTCGATGACGAAATCGACCGTTTCCAACGAATCAGTGGAATTCCTTTCCTCGACTTCTTTCTTTGATGGTGTTTCAACACTTGAAGGTTTAGGAATCTCAAGTTTTGGCTTGCTCTTGATCTGTTCAGAAGTAATCTTCTTGCTCTTTAGAGTGTGTTTCTTTTTTTGTTCCGCATGAAGGTCGCTCTTCAATTCATCGATGACCTGTTCGAGATTGTCCATTCCGGTTGGAGTATTTGATTTTGAGGATTTTCCTGGTTTTTTGTGTTTCGAACGTGGCGTAGAGAAAACAGGCTGGTTATCTTCCAATTCCAGTTCTTCCATCAATTCCTCGATGACCTGATCGCCACTCGCCAGATCAGAATCTGTTTCAGTCTGTGACAATACGGGTGAATGAGGGACAGGTGTTGATTTGGATTGAATAGAGGGTTTGGGTCCATTCTCCACATCAAACGTTATCTCCCGGTCTAGATCATGGTCCTCAAGCTGAACCTGTCCGAAGCCTTCTTTTTCATTCATTGATGGTTCTGTTCCTGTATCTGCTTGGTGAATAATTGGGTCGATTATGTCCGAATCATCATCAATCTCAACAACCGCCTCAGAATCATCATCGGTCTGCTCCTCAAGAGCAATACTCTCAATTTGATCTTCAGACTCGAGATCAGAGTCTTGTTCATCCGATTCGTCGATCACGATCTCGATTTCGAATTCATCATCGGGTTCATCATCGGTAATGACAATATCGTGAGTGTTTCGATCAAACGTGTCATGATTTTCTTTCTTGTTTCTTTCTTCCTTCTTTGAGTCAGGTTGTTCACTGATGTGTTCTTCAGGAGGAAGTTCAACGATTATCTCATCATAATCTTCAACAACTTCAAGCAGTTCGCCTTTGTCATCCGATTCGGATTCAACCGTTTTGATGGTTGGAGGCGATTCTTCAAGGAGGTACTCTCTCAGGTCAAAATCCATCGGATCGACTTCATCAGCACTTTTCGAGCTGAAATCGATAGTTTCGGCAGCGGTGATATCAATTGTCTCCCCGACTTTAATTTCGGGATGTGTCGGAAGAAGTTGCTCCGGCTGAGTCTGATCAGGCGGTGTCTCAGTACGTTCTGTCAGCCCGGAAAATGAAGGATGGTCAGTATGAGCCGATGGGCTTTCCAAGCCATGATGGAGGCGACGATCAATAGTTTGAAGTGCGTTCCTTGAGGCTTCGACCAGGATTTGATCATTTTCATGAAGCACCAATTCTTTCAAGAGATACTCCGAGGCAGCTTCACCGATATCCGCTAAAGTCTCGATGATCAATAACTTGATTCCGATGGGGCATTCTTCATCTTTCTGTTTTCCCAGACGTTTGAGCAGGCCCGATTTCTTTTTAGCCCTGAAGCTTTCAATCAAAACGAGTTCAGCATTGATTGAGCCGAGCTGGATATTACCGAGTTTCTTGAGAGAAGAACAAACTAAAAAATAGAACTGCTCTTCGAATTCACTTTTAAGTTCCGCTGTTCGGGTAAGTATCTCAGAATAGTACTCGAGCAGTTTCGGGTGATCAGGTTCAATATCAATAATAGCTTTCAACGACCTGAGTCGCACCCCCATATCTTTACTTCTCAGGTTGTTTAAGAGTTTTTTGTCAATCTGTAGACTCACTCTATTTCCTTCCGAGCTGACCTTCCCACCTAATGTAACTATATCAGAAACAGCTTTGTTGAACAAGCATATTTTCATCATTTCATATTTTCAACATGGGAACAGGAGAAATTTCAAAAAAAACTCCCCCATACCATATTGCGTTAGCAGGGGGAGTATATCGATGAAGTGATAGCAGCTTTCTGGTTTTAGCTGATTATCAAGTAATTATTTGCTAATGGAAGGATCGCCTTCCTGAGTGATCGAATTGACAGCCTGGTCCAAATCAGATTCAAGGTCTGTTTGTTTCAATGCTTCTTCCGAAGCTGATTTTCTCTCCTCGTCCTTCAGATTATCGAAGGTTTTCTGCAAGTTGTTAATCTTGTATTCATTCACGAGGTAAATCGTGTCTGAAGCACTTCGTTTAACATAGTATTTCCCGTTTTCCTTTGAGCCGACATTGAGAGAATGGCTCACACCATCTTTCATGGTAATGGTGAACCATTGAGATGGTTTTTCCAGACCGGTTTCGGCTAACGTTTTATCGATACAGAAATCGTCGGCACTGAAGGTAGCCAGAGCATTGACGATTCTAATCACTTCGTTTGATTTGGCCGGAAACTCTTCCGGCTTGACCAGATTCCAGACTACTTTGTCCCCTTCGAGAGCACTATTCATGGTCAGTTCGTGCTCGACCGGTTTTTTGCCTTCCTCTTCTTTGGTAAAATGAAGCGTGAGTGAATCGACATTGTCTTTTTCGAAAGTCACGACGCGGGCATCACGCCATTTTGTTCTGCTTTTGTCGAAAATGGATTTTAGATAACCCTTCTGAAGATAGACATGGTCAGAGCCATCAGCTCGAACATAGGTGCTGGCATAATCCGGTCCATTTTTACCGATGAAAAAATGAGCAATCTTCTTGGAAGATGTGTCAGTAATTTGGACTTCAATCCCCAGTTTATTGACCTGAAAGGTTGCTTGATTCTCGGGATTACGTGAAACGAGTTCCCTGGTATCAAAGTCAACCGTTCTTTTTATCAGTTCCTCAACCTCGTTCGGATTCGCCGAGAAATTGTTCTCTGAAGCCACGACCCAGCCATCACCTGATTTTTGCAGCGTAAATGTCTGTTCCGGGATTTGATTAATGACAATTTCTGCGACCTGGTCAAGTGCAAGTCCGGGAAAGAGTTTCTGAATATCCTTTTCAGACTTCGAACCGGGTTCTTTAAACGGTTTCTCGACCACCAGAACAATGATGGTGATGACAATAAAAGCAATGAGGAATAGGATCGATTTTTTGAAATTCATGGTTTAGATCTCCTTTCCCTTAGCCATAAATACTCTCGAGTAGTTTCTGGGAACGCTTTCGAATCATGAGACGAATCAGGCCATATCCAACGACCAGAAGCGAAACACCGAGAATATTGAAATATTTCAGAAAGGCCTTTTTCCCCTCGGAAATCTCGGCAAGTGGACGATTCATCACATTACGAGACCTGATCGAAATAAGCTTTTGTCCCAAGGTCATCCAATCCACGAGATTGGACATAAAGACGAGATTTGCCGAGGCGGAACGGGTCATTCTCAGGAAGTTTTCCTTGATAAATTGAGAGGAACCAATCAGGACGATCTGGGTATCCGGACTCTCTTCGAGTATCTGCGGGGGTTCAGTGTCTTCAGCCAGACCTGATGGCGGCTGTTTACCGGCCCAAAAACTCCTGAATTTTCCTGTAACTGCAACCGCCAATGGTACGGAACCTAGCTCATCGTTACTGGGTCGAAAACGTTGTTGGGGATTCAGATCATAGGGAGCTTTCTGGACAAATGCCATCGGACTCGATTCGGCTAGAATGATCTTTTCGATCGTTTCGCTACTCCCCGTGGTCAGGCTGACCGGAGCGGTCCAGGGCAGGACCAGTGTTTCGAGACCATTGACCGCCGGGTTTGTATCGTGGAAACCTTCTTTTGGAATGCGCGGGAAAAAGGGATAAGGGACCTGGTAAGAAACATAACCCATGGAAAAAGCAGCCATTTCGTTGTAACGGACATCAAGGACCAATCCGGGGTCAACTTTCAAGCCATAATGGCTGAGCAGATCACCCAGATTGCATTTCACCTCTTCGGCTTGCAGTGTGCCGGCTTGTAGACGAATATTATCAATCAGGACGATCAGCTTTCCACCTCGCATGACGAATTGGTCCAGAGCGAATTTCTGCTCATCGGTGAACGATTCGGGGCTGGCGATAATCAAAGTCGTGATGGTATCGGGGATTTTCGGCTGATTACTGATATTGAGGGTCTGGACCTGATACTGCTTTTCCAAGGCCTTTTTCAATGAGTTGTAGGGTTGGTCCATGGGTGTGCTGGCCTCAGTATGTTCAGTTATCAAACCTATCGTTTTGATCTCAGTCGAAGTCAACTTGACGAGAAGGGACGCCAGATCATACTCGAGATTACCAATATTACGAACCACGGGAATTGCTTCCTTTTTGTCAGCATAGTGCAATGACATGCCCAGATAAGCATTCAGCAACTCAGCTTTATCTTTTTCTATGACATTTAACTGGACCTGAGGGATGCCTTCAAGTCGAAGCTTTTGTTCCAGGTCCGGGTCATCGGTCGGATCGACGAATTCAAACTGAAAATTGCCCTTGCTATACGCTTGGAATTCCTCGAGCATATCACGTACCTGCGCTTTTATGTTGGACATGTAAGGCGGCAGTTTTGACGAAAAATATACGGTCACGGCCACGATGTCATCGAGTCCGGCCAGAATGGATTTGGTCGAGGTGGAAATCGAGTATTCCTTTTTCTCGGTCAGATCAAACCGGATGAAGTGACGGCTGAAAAAATAATTGACGACAAAAATGATGCCCAGGAGCGATAAAATGAGGATAACAGTATTCGTCCCATAGGCGATCTTTCTGGTTTTGACATTTTTTATTTCCATTTTCGGCTCTCCAATGATCGGATGTTCAAAAAGAGGAAAAAGAAAATAACTGAGAGGTAATAAAGGACATCACGGCTGTCGATGACACCGCGACCAATACTATCAAAATGATTTGCCAAGCCGAGATAGCGCAGGACCGGGACCAGAAACGAAGGCATATTATAAAGAACAAAATCCTGACCGAGAATGAGAAAGACGGAACTGAATGCAGCACTGAGAATAAAAGCAACGATCTGGTCCTCAGTCAGAGACGAAAAATAAAACCCGATAGCCAGATATGCCCCTCCTAAAAAGATGACTCCGAGATAGCCCCCGATAATGGGTCCCAGATCAGGCTCACCCAGATACATGATCGTAAACGGAATACTCAGCGTAAGAAGGATCGCAACCAAGAGAAAACCGAAACTGGCTAAATATTTGCCGATCACGACCTCGATATCCTTGACCGGTAAAGTCATGATCAGTTCGAGTGTTCCCAGTTTCTTTTCTTCGGCCCACAATCTCATGGTAATAGCCGGAATGAAAAGCAGAAACAGCCAGGGTAACATTCCAAAAAAAGGCCGCAAATTAGCCTGGCCCGCCATAAAGACCCCTCTGAAAAATAGCCAGTTCACCAGAACCAGGAAGGCCGTAATCACAATATAAGCCACCGGTGCGTTGAAATAGGTCATGAATTCCTTTTTGGTAATGGCCCACACGTTTTTCATAGTTACTTCTCCCCTATGGTCAGATTCAGGAAGACTTCTTCCAGAGTTGCTTTCGAAAGAGATAACTCATTGAGTGTCCACCCCTTGTCCACAGCAAGATGAAAAAGGTCGACTGCTGAAGCCTCGTGAGTTCCACTGAGCACATACGCATGGAAATTATCCCGGTCTGTCTCGATATATTTGAAATCCTTGATCTGACTCATCCCGGATAAGGTTTGGTTAATCTGTTCGCGTTCAGCTTTGATCCCCAACCGTATCGTGACCGTCCCACCTGCCTGCATGCTCAGTTCCTCTGGTGTCCCCGATGCAGCAATCTGACCTTCGTTAATGATCAGGACCCGCTTACAGGTCATGGATACTTCAGGCAAAATATGGGTACATAAAATGATGGTCTTCTTCTCACCAATCGATTTGATCAACTCACGAATCTCTTTGATCTGGCTGGGATCAAGACCGACTGTGGGCTCATCCAGTATCAAAATATCCGGATCATGTATGAGCGTCTGAGCTAATCCTACACGTTGTCGATAGCCTTTGGACAGATGGCCAATGATTTTTCCAACGACTTTTTCCAACCCGCACAGCGTGACCATCTCTTTGACTCGACTGCGTCGGTCTACCGGATCAATACCTCTGATCTCAGCAATGAAATTCAAATAATCCACCACGCCCATGTTGTTATACAAAGGAGCATTCTCGGGCAAGTAACCAATCATTTTACGAATCGCCAGCGAATCGGAAAAGATATCATGACCAGCTATGGTCACCTTACCTTCATCGGGAGGCATATAGCAGGTGAGGATACGCATGGTCGTTGTTTTACCAGCGCCATTCGGACCCAAAAAACCCAATACCTCGCCCTGCTTCACCTCAAAAGAAATGTTATTCACAGCAACTGTGCTGCCATATCTTTTTGTTAGGTTTTGCACTTTTATCATGATTCTACCCACCTAATTGAATAAAGTTTGAAGTTAACCAGTTACATCGTTTCATAGAACAATTACCTCCAAACGACTGACATGATCCAACCTTCATCTTCAGCAATGCCTTCTCCCCTCTCTTGCCTCTCCCCTTATCACTTGATATCAAAAGCAGCCTGTTCGTCGCGCAGTAAGCCGACTATCAGGACCGTATCTGAAACTTTCTGTATGTGCTTTCATAACTCAACTCAAACCCATCTGATTTCTATCGTGAAGAAGGAACAATCCTTGAAATGAAAAAGTTCCGAAAATTTCCTCTATAATAGTCTGTCAGTTTTCCAAATTCAAATTGAGTTATATGGGACGGACGCAAGTTTTCCTTGCTCTGATCGCTACGATAGTGTAGGATGTTGCTGAAAAGGTTAACCAGTGGGATAGTTTTTTTCTTTTTTCTGTTTATCTTAAAGCATATCAGACACAGAAATGGTGGTAATGCAAGCTCTCGAATGATCCGGATGGCATTTGATTGAATTTCACTTCAAAATGATTTATATCATGCCTGTATTTACAGAGAGTTACAGTGCCATGAACACGAAGGGGTCGTGGATAATCATGAACAATAGCACTCAGACAAAGACGATAGAGATAGAGAAACAGCTCAAATTACTGATGCGAGGTTGTCAATTCGCGGATGAGTTGGAACAAGGGTTGGAGATGAAGGGGGCACAACTATTACGCACTCAGATGCAAAAAGAGCTTGAGGAGAAGTTGAAGCGGAAAAAGGTATTGCGGATATATCTGGGAGTGGACCCAACCAGTCCCCGTTTGCATGTGGGGCATTTTGTGCCTTTGAAAAAGCTTCGGAAGTTCCAGGACCTTGGTCATCAGGTCATTTTTCTTATCGGTGATTATACAGCCATGATTGGAGACCCAAGTAGTAGGATGCAGGGACGTGAGCGATTGACCCATGATCAGGTGCTCGAGAATGCGCGGACGTACACCGAACAAGCTGCCCATGTTCTTGATTCCAAGCGGACTGAGATCCGTTATAACAGTGAATGGTTATCGAAACTCTCATTTACGGATATCGTTGAACTGGCAAGCATCTTTCCTTTCAAACAGATCATAATGCGGCGAGATTTTCAGGAACGGATGGAAAAAGGGGAATCGCTTCGTTTTCATGAAGCGATTTATTCGCTGATGCAGGGTTATGACGCCTACGCCTTAGAGTGCGATGTTCAGGTTGGGGCCTATGATCAACATTTCAATATGTTGGCCGGGCGTTCCATTCAAGCCCATTTGGGACAAGCACCTCATGTGATGCTGACGAATCCGCTCTTGGTCGGGACCGACGGTCGCAAAATGTCCAAATCATACGGCAATACGATTGATATAGCTGCAGAACCGTTCGACATGTATGGTAAGACCATGCGCATTGCGGATGAATATATTTCAGATTTTCTCGATTTGACAAGTTCATTCCCGGACCAGGTCATCGATGATATGAAGCAACGACTTGAAAAATCTGACAATCCCATGGAGATCAAGAAGGAATTGGCACGCAACCTGGTCACGTTGTATCATGGTGAAGCGGCAGCGTTCGAAGCTGAGAAAAAGTTCGAGACAATAGTCCAACACAAGGATGCGCCGGACGATTTACCTGAAATCAAAGTGCCCGAGGAATTGCGAGGATTATCCTGGATCGAGCTGTTATCCGGTTTATCCTTGACTTCTTCGAAGAGTGAAGCCCGTCGCTTGATCCAACAGGGTGGTTTTTACGTTGACGGACAACCGGTCAAAGACACGAATGCCATGGCTGATATTAAAGAGAGTGGGGTACTCGTTCGTTTGGGGAAACGGACGTTCCGGAAGTTAGTTTGAATAAAGCCCTGCCCTGTTCAGAGTCGGCCCAGGAGAATCAGGCCGATAATGGCCAGGATAATACCAACTAGACGTCGAAAGAGAATTTCACCAATTTCGAGATGAATCTTATTGCCGATGATTGCACCTAAAAGAACAGCCGGCATTATTGCAAAAGATGCTGACAGACGCGGGAGACTTATCAAACCAACAACTGAATACAGAGGGACCCTGATCAGGGACATGACCAGAAAAATTGCCATCAAATTACCTCTGAAAATGGATTTTTTGCTGCCGATACTCTGATAATAATAGATCAGGGGCGGTCCGCCTGTGCTGAACATACCTGCTAATATACCTGAGAGCATGCCGATAATGGGTTCCCACCAGAGTGAGACCGATCTCGGCTTCAGTTTGGGTGCTACCAAAAAAGAAATACCGATGACCAGAAGCACAATTCCCAGTAATCCGAGTAATAAGATTGGTGTTCCGAATGAGAGCAACCATGTGCCCAGTACAATCCCCAGACCGAGACCGACCAGGATGCGGAGCAATCCTTGCCAGCGAAGATTTTGTTTGCTTCGCCAGACCACGACAAGCTCAACAGGCAGATTGACGAGCAGGAGTATGACGACCACGTCTTGGATGTTGGACACGACCAGAGCAAGGAGCCCAATGCACAAGAGACCGGCACCAAAGCCGAATGCGACATAGACGATTTCAGACAGGCAGAACACAAGATTGACCAGAAGGAATTCACTCCAATCCGGAAAAATTATAACTAACAGATCGATCATAGCCTGGTTCCTGGTTATTAATTGTTCATATACATCAGACAAGCCTGTTCACAACAGAATAGTAACAGCTCGTATGTTGAACAATAAATACCTGCTCTGGTCTTCTCCCCTATCGGTGCCCCATGAAGAAAATCTGTGATTATCAGACCGCATCAGTTGATGAAGTAAAATTGAATTCCGGAGCAACGATAGCGGGACAGGCATAAGGCCAGGGCCAGTATCGAACAGTCTTGCCCAAAGCTGATACTTCGCTGAACAGTTTGACCACACTTTGATTGAAACGAAGGTTCTTGATCGGATATTTGATCTGACCGTTTTCGATCCAGAAAGTGCCATCGCGAGTCATACCGGTCAGGGTAATATCCTGCGGATTGACCCAGGTTACATACCAGAGTTTCGTCACATAGATCCCACGCTCGAGTGAGGCAATCAAATCCTGCTCAGTTTTATCCGAACCGATCATGAGAAAAGACTGACGGTCACCGGTTGGGATGACATTCTGAGACAGGGCAAAGGGCAAGGAATAGTAGATCTTCTCGAGAACGCCTTTGTTGATGACAGTCAGGTCATGGGAAGGGACGCCCCATTCATCGAAGGCGAACTGGCAGATGAGTGGATGGGCAATTTCTCTTTTAATCGATAGGAGTGGGCTGATCACCTGATCGCCGAGTCGAGGCACATAGTTGCGGTCGGGTTGCGTTGATGCTTTAGCCAGCGATGATAAGCCCTTATTGATTGATTCGGCATCAAGATGATGTGACCAGTTATGCAGCAAACACTCGGTGACATGGGGCGACAAAAGAACGGGATAACGACCCGGTTTAATTTCGCGAGCTTCGGCACAAAGTTTGGCCAGGTCGATGGTCTTGCGCGTGATTGACTGGTAATCAATTTCAGTCAGATGGGGAGCCCAGGCGCCGGACCAGCCTGATCCTTTGCCGTCCCTGGTCTGGGCTGTCAGAGAATACTCGAGTGTGGAACGATTGGAACGTGCTTTGA
Organism: bacterium; assembly: GCA_016934675.1. Classification (GTDB taxonomy): domain Bacteria; phylum CSSED10-310; class JAFGSJ01; order JAFGSJ01; family JAFGSJ01; genus JAFGSJ01. Next base: position 24,688 of record JAFGSJ010000018.1, read on the forward strand.
GCCCCGTGGTATTAACGATGATTCTCTGCTCGTTCATGACAGAAATATAACCTGAGCACTCGACCTGTTCTTTTCGACCGCTTTGACAGGCAAACTCGACCATTCGGCCGCGGGTTTCAGGCAGATAATCCTGCTCTTGCAGTTTGTCAGAACATTCTGGAGGCATGTTTTGCGGTCCGAGTGGTTTCAGGGCCGCCTCAAGTTCCGGTGCGCTGGCAGCAGCAGACTCGGCCCGTTTCAAAGTGTCTTTGAGGATCTGTGTATCCAAACTATTGACCCGAGCGGATGCTTGCCGTTTGCCCTGGTAAGCTGTGAACGTGACCACGATCTGTTCAGTCTCGGCTCCGTAAGTGACTTGATTACCGGCAAAACGAGTCGGGGTTTCATGCATCTCGGAACAAGTGACTTGCAATGCATCAGACCGACCGGATTTTATGATCGTATCCAATAATTCGATGATATGTTCAGCAGTCATATCGAACTCCTTCAGGCAACACCGACCAGGATATTTTTAATCCGAGTCGGGGCGGCGCCATGCGACATCTGTCCGGTCTGGTAAGGTTGTCCTTTGCCACAATCTGAAGTGCCGTACAGTTGGAAAAAGGCAGGATTACAGATGGCATCTACGGAATTCCAGAATTCCGTCGTATATGATTGATAAGTTACCTGGCGCAACATCTTGGTTCTGTGACCGTTTTTTATTTCCCAGAAGGCGTCCCCACCGAATTGGAAATTCCGTCGCTGCTGGTCGATACTGTATGAACCGTTACCATCGATCAGGATGCCGTTTTTAGTATCAGCGATCAATTCATCGAGGCTTGGTCCGTTGGGGTCAGGCATGAGACTCAGATTGGGGATACGAATGATGGGAGGATGGACCCAAGAATCGGCAAACATGCAGGCATTGCTCGCAGATTGACCGAGAATAGCAGCGGTCTCGCGGCTAGTCTGATAATTGACCAATCGTCCTTGTTGCACAATGAGCCAGGACATGGTCTTTACGCCTTCATCGTCATAACCACAAGTGGCCATACCGCCGGGATCAGTGCGATCTGCCCTGAAATTGACGAGTTTCGAGCCATACTGGAGTCGGTTGAGTTGGTCCGGCGTCGCAAAAGAAGTGCCCGCAAAATTCGCTTCCCAGCCCAGGACCCGATCGAGTTCAGTCGGGTGACCGACACTTTCATGAATGGTCAGCCAGAGATGACTGGGCATGGTAATCAAATCCCTTCTGACTTGCTGTGGACACTTTTCGGCTTTGATTTTCTCTTGGGCTTCCTCAGCCACACGGTCGATCTGATCAAGCATTACAGCATTTTGGACGTGCTCCCAACCACTGGTCCGCGGAGGTAAGATGAAGCTCCTGGTCTCAAAATCATCCCCTGAAGCGACTGTTGCAGTAAAACCGCCGTTACTCCGCACAATCCGCTGCTGAATACGGGAGCCTTCACTCGAACAGAACAATTTATCCTCACGGGCCAGATAGAGAAAACTATTGGCCCGAACAATCCCCTTTTTTGACAATAAGGTATCATTGAGTGAAAAGAGCAGGTCCATTTTCGTAGAAAACGGCACATCAACCGGGTCGATTTGGTAAGGCGTCTGATAGCTCGCCTGATAAACCGGAACAGAGACGAGGCGAACAGGTGTTTGGTTTGTGTGAGCTGCCTGCTTAGCAATCGCGACTGCACGAAGCGTCAACCGATTTACCTCCGGAGCTGAATACGCATATCCCGCTGCAAACCCCCAGACTCCATTGACCAGAACGCGGACACCAAAACCGCTATCCTGGGCATCATCCAACCATTCAATGACTCGGTCTCGCAGCGAAATATACTGCCAGGCATAATGACAAACCCGGATATCGGCATATTCCGCTCCGGCAGACCGGGCTGTCTGGATGGCTAAATCGGGCAGGTCGGATGCACAATCGGACAAGTCCTGGGTGGCTTTGACGGATTGCAACAGAAAATTACCCGGAACAACAGTCACCAGAGACCCTACGCCCAAGTTCTTCAGAAACAAACGTCTACTTACCAGGGTCATAAGCTTACCTCATGAACAAAAGTGGTGGTTCGATCTATTAGATCGAACAGTTCGTCAGGAACGAGCTTAAAATAGAACGAAAAAATTGTCAATGACCGGCTTGAAATTCAAGCCCTCTAACCTATTATTATGTCATGCCGGGAATGAGGTAACTCTTTTATCCAGCATATTTCGATATCATGTCTCGTCTAAGAAGAGAACGAGGCTCGTGATGGTTTATCTCTTGACATACTGCGCGATTTTCGTGTTTCTGGGTGTAATCATCTGCTCTTTTTTTGGACTGAAAGGTCCTAACTATCGCAACTATTGGGGACTCTACCCCTTAAAGGTCGAATCAGGTAATGATCCCGGGCAGGACCAAGAAACTCGAAAGACTTGTCAAGGTTCTGAAAGCCCTCGGACCGAGCCTACCCTCATGAAACTGACACGGCAATTACCCTCTCTTCTTTTTCTCTCGACTGTTCGCCAGAGAAACAGAAATCTTTGGTCCAGGTTATTGTTTTTCCATTATGGCTTGGTACTGGTTGCCGGGACTGTGTTTCTGTTGCTGGTTTCTTTTATGCCAGGTATTGGCCCCCGTCTGAAACCATTGATCACGATGAGCGGAATGATCGGTTTGATTCTGGGCCTGATCGGCTCGGTCGGTCTGTGGACTGAGCGGATGGGGCACCAATTGCGACCTGGCCCGACCAGACAAACAATCCGAGAATACGGTGAGATGTTTGCCTGGCTCATTGCTTTCTGTTCGGGCTTTATCTGCCATCTTTTCATCGATCCCGGTTTTGTTCTACTCAGAGAATATCTGAAACACCTGCTACGGTTCGATTTGATGTACACCCCGCCCAGTTCCCTGTTGAATTTCGAGATAACGATCTTCTCTATACTGCTGCTCTACACGTCGCTGAAGCAAATCGGACCGGGAATCATTCGTTGGTCTCACACCCGAGAGGCCAAACTGGAAGCTGATCAAACATGACGGGACCAGTCAATAAAGATAAGCCGGTCCTCGTTTCAGTCAGCCGTCGTACAGATATTCCCGCTTTTTATGCTGACTGGTTCGAGGACAAACTCAGGCGAGGTGAAGTCGAGTATCGACATCCGTTCAATCAGCAGACCTATCAGGTCCTCCTTGGACCTGAGCATGTAGCCGGTTTCATCTTCTGGTCCAAGAATTACGCACATTTCGACCGAATCATTGCCTTGGTTAAAGACCGAGGTTACCCGTTTTATTGTCATTACACCATAAACGGTTATGATCGATGTTTTGAGCCAGGATTACCTGGTCTCGAGCAAAGTCTGGCTACCTTTCGTCGATTAAGTGCAGCCAGTTCAGCCGACCAGATTATTCTGCGCTATGATCCGATCATGTTCTCGGCTGATTTGACTGTCCCGTATCATTTACAGCGGCTGGAGTCTATCCTGTCCGAACTCGAAAATAAGGCTCATCTCTGTATCATCAGTTTTGTGCATGTTTATAAAAAGATACGGTTTCGACTCGAAAGTCTTGGGATCGACCTATCGCCTGAACTGCAGAAAAAAATTGACTGTGCTCAAGCGATGCAGGAGATTGGTTATCGTTATGGTTTCAGAGTCGAGGCTTGTTGTTGTCCTGAATTGACTCTTTTCGGGACCAATGCTGCCCAATGTATCTCAGCTGCCCGTCTCGCTCAACAAGTACCAGGGCGAACTATCACCGTGCCACGTTCGTCCACCAGGGCTGGTTGTCAATGCGATCGCTGTCAGGATATAGGTTTCTATGATACCTGTCCCCATGGTTGTGCTTACTGTTATGCCAATACAAATGCCACTCTGGTTGAACGACGTTTTCAGCAGCATCACCCACATGATAAAGCCCAATGCTACAGTGAACGAAAAGAGCCAATCACATAGGCTGATCAGAGATGTTCTGCCTTCTCGGAATAGTGTTCAGGTCCGGCTTGCCAGAAGGAAAAAAGCACCGGTTATCAGGAATTCGCGCATTGAGCCTCGACGGGCTAAACGACCAGCCCGTATTACAGGCAAGCCATATTTATAATGCAATGATGGCCTGATATAGAACAGTTCTTCACGGACGAGGCGGAAATTATTGGCCGCGATAAGAGCCTCCATACGCCCGATGGTCAATTTGTTCAAAGATTTGACTTCCTGTCGATATGACTCGATCTCAGGGAGTAATTTCACATAGAACTTCTGTGGTATTAAATGACACCACGGGATAAAGCGGGTGATGGACCGGGGATGGTGCTGATGTCCTCCAAATGCAGAATAATAGGGAGGGAATGAGACAAAGATAAGGCCGTCCTGCTTGATCAAGCTCCTGATCCGATCAAGAAAAAGATGAGGATCGGCCACATGTTCGAGAACATCCCTGACGATGGCCAGGTCGAACCTGCCCATGAGTCGGGGCGGAGGTTCATGAACATCAGAGACAAGAAATTCGATTGGCTGATTGTTCCTGCGAGTCCGATCTCGGGCGGTGTCGATACGGTCCGCATCGATATCGAGTCCGGTCACATGGGCCCCTTCCTCATACAAAACCTGACTACTTCCCCCTGCCCCGCAACCGATATCGATGAGATACTTATCTTTCAATATCAGCCCCCAGTCATGAAAAAGAGGAAGCAGGGTTGCCCTGGTCAGGTGATATTCGTATTCCCCATAGGAATCAAGCGAATCGGTCCGTTGTTTGATGAACGACTCTGTCATGTCTCCTCCTGCATCCGCTCCAGCCATCGTTTCTGATTCAAGACCCTGATTACCCCGACTATGGGTAAAAACACAATGAGCTCGACCAGTACAGCCATCAGGTTCCAAAGACTGAATAATTCGCGGGCCGTTGATTTGGCCACACCGATGAAGAGATGAACAGGAAAAAGAAAATAACTCGAACTGAGTGGCCATAATAACTGCACCCCGATCGGAGGATTGGTATCGTGTCCCATGGCATCGAGCAGGATATGAGAGAAAACAAGCAGCGAGAAAAAAGGGAAATAGTGCATGAACGGTTTCTTGCGAATAACTGAAGCCAATAATGAAGCTATCAGTGAGCTTATAAGACAGAAAGCCATATTATGGGTATAGGCCTGGTGAAACATTTTGACTGCCGAGAAGCCATAGACCGTAATAGGAACAAGGTCAACATCAGGCAAATGTGCAAGGACCAGGGCGGTTGCCAGCAAGCCAAGATCACCCCGATCAAGGGGTTCCCCCTTTTTGATCATAACTGCTGATAGAGCAAACAATGAATGTCCAATCGGTGTGGGCATGCTTCATCACTTGGCAGGATGATCCAGCCATTTCTGAAGATGACAATCATCTCGGGGCCGGAAGTATCCATCTTCTGTTTCCTTTTCAATTAGTCCGGTCCCTTTGGTAATGCAAAGAAATATACCGTAGTCCTTTTTATCCAGTATTCTTTTATAAAGCGCATCCGTTGTTCAATCTCGGGAAAATCCCTGATGAAAAGCTCTTTGTGTTGATACTCCTGCCAAAGCAGGGCATAACGAATATGGTACCGATCAAAGGGAGTCTGATCATTGACAAAATCCTTGAAGACCGGGACGACCCGATGAGGTGTTTGGAGGCAGAGTTCGCCGGCCCACTGACCGGTAAACGCCCCCCGAGCCGGAAACTTGGCCAATTCAAGGTTTGTTTCAAGTAGTGTGTATTCGGGCTCATATAACCATGAAATGAGTGACCATCCATTGACCGTGACAAACATGATCAAAAGGACGGATGCAAGCACTGTCGTGGGTGAATAAGCATGAGCACGCTGTTGTTGACATTGATTTTCTTTTCTGAGCCTTATGAAAGAGGCGATCATTATGAGACAAAGCAGGACTACCATGATCGTGCCGGGATACCAGATACCTATGGCAGGCCAACGATGAAATAGCTTATGCAACAGACCATAATGAAAAACATATCGATCAACAAGCAAGCCCAGATTCTGGGCTAATGGTATCAAGAGCCATATTAAAGTGATCAACCAGCGTCTGCCACGCAACAGACACGTGAATGTTTGAGGACCTTCATGGACCAAACGATTGAAAAAAATGGAGCTGAGAATAACCATTGCAGGCATGATCGGAACATAATAGCGAAGCGGTCGATATTTGAACAATGCTAGAAAAATGAGACCGCCAACATACCAAAACCAGGCGAAATGCTCGATCCGATTGATCCGCCGACACCGATCTATCAGATCATACAAAACCAACAACGCATAGATATGCGAGACAACCAACAACACGGGCGTTCTATTGAAAAAGATATGAAAGGGTTGACTCAGCAGTGCCTTGATAAAACCCGTAATAGTGCTGGGTATGAGCATGTGGCGATAATACTCGTTATATCCGGCCAGGAATGTGCCATAGGGGCGGTAAATAATCACAGTCCACAAAATCAATGGGATCGCCAATCCTATCGCCAGCATGATTATCTCTGTCACAACCCGGTTTTTTCTCTTTGTAACTGGATCCCGGTTGAGAAAACCATGACTGATAAGAGTCGCAAATGCAGCAGGAATAATGAAAACAAGGGTAGTTTTCGTCAGATAAGCACACGCGAGAATAATCCCACTCACGAATACAGACCGCTTTTCTGACCTCATAAGAAAAATACTGGCAAGAACAAGTAAAAAAGTGGCTGGTACTTCGACTATTGCTATTCGACTGTAGACGACAAAGATATAATTTAAACCTAACAACAATAAGAGCAGGACTGCCGACCACTCCCCTTCCCGATACAATAAACTATACAACAATACCAGGCTTATCAGACTCAATACGACCGGCACCAGTCTGGCGGAATACAGTGTAACGCCAAACAGCTTGAAACACCCAACAGTGGCCAGATGCAAGAGTGGGCTGACATACATGTTGTTCCAGCCATCCTGAACCGGCTCACCCCATAAAATCATATTCCGGGCATTATGAGTCCAGAATCCTTCGTCAGCAAAATAGCCACCGGAATCACTCAGATTCCAGGGCGGATCAGCATCCAGATGCCAGAAACGCACCCCAGAAACCAGGACTAGAAGGACCGTGAAAATGATCAATCCTGCTCTTCTCGGCACGATGGACGATCTCTGCATAGACCTTTTTCCAATGAAGTGAAGCGTTTTTCGCTCTTATCGTCTTATTATAGCAGACCATTCTTTTCCGCTTTTGGCCATTTTTCGCCAATGCGGGTCTGATCTCATCGAGAGAAACCGGTGCTTGGTGCGGTTTGACTGAATTGGCACGAAAATTGCGTATATAGTAGGAAAAAGAGGGGCACGGTTCTATTCACAGGAGAAGGTGTCATGTCTAAACGTAATGTCAGATATGAACAGCACATGGTCACAATCGCCAGCCAGGCATTTTTTGTATTAGGACTCTGGTTTGTAATCTGGGGTTTTAGCAAATTCCAGCGGTTAACTTCGACCTATGAATTTTTTTAATCGTCATGAGCAAGAGCATAAGCCTGGCAAAAAGGTTGCTGAGTGAGGCATCGACGTTCAATCAGGCAGACTCGGGCAGATTGATGGCTTTGTTCAGATGTTTCAGGATAGCTTTTTTCGAAGCGGCTCCGATAATCTGGTCGACATATTCCCCCTTGTTAAAGATCAAGATAGTAGGGATGCTTCTGATACCGAACTTCATGGCCGTATCCTGATTTTGATCGACATCGAGTTTACCGACTTTAAGAGTGCCTTGAAATTCTTGAGCGATTTCCGCGATTGTGGGAGCGACCATAAGGCAGGGACCGCACCATGGGGCCCAGCAGTCGACAATAACAGGGATTTCACTTTCCATTACTTCCTTCTTGATATTGAGATCAGTAATTTCGATGACATGTTCACTTTCAGCGGCCATTGCATACTCCTTTGAGAGATGCCTCATTCGAGGCGTAGATTTGAATTCTGGTTTCAGTTCATAAGCAATAGATGCTCAGACAAAGCTTATAGATAAAATAAAGCATTGCGGTTGTCAAGGCATCGGTCCAAAGAATGGTCTTTCCCATGCTGCTCCATTTCATGAGGATTGATTTGGAGAATGCTTTTTCATTTTATGCTGTGACGCTAAATGCTGTTCGGCAAAAAAGACAAATTTTTTCACGGCAAAATTGTTCTGGTCCTTATCGAGATATTCCTGCCAGTATTGCAGGGCTTTATCGAAGTTTTTATCATAGTATTCGATTTTACCTTTTTCGATAAGGGAGAATTCAAACCGGTTATTCGGTGAATCTTTATCTGTTAGGGTGACCATATCAGCCATTGTACCAATTTCGTTTTCCATTTGCAGATATTTATTGAGAACATTCAGAAAATCGTTCATGGAGTCTGCGCGATGCTGGGGTTTCTTATGGAGATTGTGTAAAATAATATCATTGAGTTCGTTTGGAATGGCAGGATTAAGCGCTGCCGGTGGCACAACAGATTCATGAAGGTTTTTATAGAGAATATTCATCTCTTTTGCAGTCTCGAAAGGATGAATACCTGTTAAGAGCCGGTAAGCGATTAAAGCAAAAGAATAAATATCCGATTGAACGGTAGCGGCATCTTTCATCAATTGTTCAGGAGAAGAATATAAAGCGATATCTCCGGGAGACAACTCTTGGAGGAGTTCCACTGGATAGGGATCGACCAGACCGATATTGGTAAGAGACAGTATTCCTTTAGCATTGATAAACAAGGCGGTGGGCTTGAGGTTAGCATGGACGAGCCCCTGGTTATGGCAGGTCTGAAGAAGCAGGCAGAGCGAGTGGAGGATGCGTAGGCCCCATATGAGTGGAATTTCAACCGCTTCGAGCAGCATATCAGATAATCTAATCCCTTCGGGAAAGAGATTAATACAGAAATGGAGCTTACCAACTCTTCCACTCCCGACTGGTCTGAGCAGATTTCTTAATTTTAAACGCGACCAGGATTTGACCCGATCGTGGAAATTTTGAGTAGTGAGATCATTTTTAGCTATGGTCATGGGTAAGACATGAATACAATCCGTTCTGCCCTTGGCAATATAGACAGCCTTAAAATCAATCGAGAGGGAATCGCGAAAAACCTGACCGATCAGCTCATATCTATTTTTCAGTGTCCGGGCCAGAGCTTGACCTTCGCGTGAGCAATTTGGATCGATACTGTTCGTATTGAGGAGACGCTCACGCTCACACGCATCACAAAAAAAGACAGCATCAGCAATAACCGTATCACAAAAGATACAATTCATATCGAACCAGAATACTCCTCACGTTTAAATAGTCATGTATTCCGTGAAATCCGGGATCGTCTCACATTCACCAGCGTCATATTTCGATGAAGTGATATCTTTGCCACAGTATACATCAATCTTGGGACAAAGTGTTATGGTAATTGCCCGGTCTGATTGAACACTTCTTCTTCTCTATTGAGCAGTTCTTCACGGGTCTGGGGCATATTATTCCAGGCTTCGTCAGCTATCCGGCCATATTCTTGTGTATAGGTATCAATTGCTGCGCGCATTTTCGTGAACACATCTTCCGAGCCCTGATTCGAGGGTCGAGCGCCATGATCACGGACGGCAGAGCGTGATATTTCCGGGCGATCGAGAATAGTGCAGGGACGGAGCAAATTGCAATTGTTCTTCTGGCCCTGCCTGATGGCTTTGAAGAATGAAGATTGTAATGCTTCCTGGAGAGTTGATGTGGAGATATTATGTTTGGAGAACTGAAAAAACACACAAGGTTCAATATCACCATTGGAATTCACGTGAAAGTATTTGCGTCCAGCAGCTATGCAACCTCCAACCAAAGGGCCGTCGTTATGAAAATCTCCCAGAAGAATCATTTTCGTTTTCCTGAAATAGGCTACTCGCTCACGAAGATAATTCCTTTGTTCGGGTGTTGGCAGTAACTCGACTGCCGGGTCTCGTCCGACGGGCATATAATGAAAGTACCAGCCTAAAACACACCCTTTCTCGATAAAAATATCGATGTAACGATCCGAGGTAAGTATGTCCGAATTCTGACGGGTCTGGGTCGCTGAAAAACCATAAAGTAAGCCGGCTTCATTCATCAGATCGAATGTGTTCATGACTTTTCTATATTGTCCGGCACCACGCCGTTCATCAGTTTCTTTTTCAAATCCCTCCACACTGACACACGGCAAAACATTTCCGCATTCCCTTATGGTTTGCACCACCTTTTCATCGAACAGACTGCCATTGGTAAAGACAAGGAAAGCGACATCTGCGTGTTTCTTGAATATATCGAAGAGATGTTTATAGACGAATGGTTCACCACCTGAAATGACTGAAAAATACATACCCATTTCTTTTTGCTGATTTAAAACCGAGTCGAATTGTTCGAAACTCAATTCACGATCGCGGGAGTGCATGGCCGAATAACAGCCATAACAGCTTAAATTGCATTTCATGGAAGGACTGATCACGGTAAAACCGGGAGGATAGAATCCGCCCGGCTTTTCTGAAAATGCCTGGCGCTTGTCTGTTCCTATCAGTAATTGGTTGAGGATGAAGCTTTCGACCAGCCTCCGGCGATGATGAGGATCAATCTCACCCATAATCTTGCGCACAACTTTAAGGGAAGGATGATTAGTCATGAAAAGCCGACGTATGTGTCGTATTTCACGCTGATAATAATCCTTACGGGCCAATTTCTCTGCCAAATAGGTCATCATGATAAAAGTATGGTCTGAACGTGCAGATAAAAAAGGTAAAAGCCAACTGAAAAAATGCTTTAATATAAAATGCTTAATATCAACTAAATGTCCCATGAAAAGCCTCCACTACCAATCTTGTCTCAAGAAATCACAGGGCAATTCTATTATGACAAATTTCCTTTTCCATTATAATTGCATTCATTGAAAATATCAATGAACTCAGAATCCTTTCTGGGATATTCGCGTCACATGCATGCACCGAGCAGTATGGACGCCCCAGTTCTGCTTGCAGATGGTATTGAGCACGAGATGGCTTTATCTTGCTTTCTGTCCTAAATCCGCACCTGTGTTTATCTTTCAAAAGGATTTTGAATTATCGGAATGGGTGAGCTAGGATAATTCGAAAATGTATGACCATGAGTATGGACCAATCGCTTGACTTGACAATACGGTCAAAAAAATGTATCGTACTAACTGTCACAGTTAAATAATCGGGGAATTGTGAGAACATGTCAAACAGTTTTCACGGAATAGTTTCCCATTGATTTGATCGAGTGGAGAGCCATGTCTCAAATCGGAAAAATCTCGAAATCCGGGATTGACAAGATTTTGAAGTGGGCTGAAAAGGGCAATAAGACAGGTGCTTTTGCCTTTTCCCGACATAACGAGAAGAAGTATGTGTATGTCAAAGAGGGCGCAATCGTTACGGCCAGTTCCAATAATCCCAAGGAACGGCTCGGACAAATCATGCTCCGTCTCGGCATGATTTCTCCTCAACAGATCGAAAAAATCCAGGAGATGCAGAAACAAGAAAATACCAAGTTCGGTAAGGCAGTCATTCAATTGCAGTATGTTGACCAGAAGGATTTGCTTATAGCCCTTCACAAGCAGACTGAAGAAATTATTGTGAATTTGTTTGATTGGCAGGATGGTGAGTTTCTGTTCTATCTCAACAAGCTTCCACCTGTTGAAGTAGGTTCATTTCCATTGACCATTGACGATCTGATCAAGACGGGTCATAGCCGACGCGATGATTGGAAGCGTTTGGGGCCAGCCTTACCGGCAGAGTATGACATCATTGAGCTTTCTTTTGATACCCCTGCGGAAAAGCAGGATCAACAGCTCGATGAGCAGGAATTCAAAGTCATGACCTCGATTGATGGCTTTTCAACTTTCCTGGATATCTGTTTTCAATCGGAATTATCTGACCTCGAAACCGCCAGGATTTTGGTCAGGTTCATCGAGAAGAAGATGGTCCGAGTCAAAGATGATCTGTTCGAAAGTGATGACGATGAGACAGAAGAGACAGAAGAGGAAACTTCCGTTGCCAGCAAAGTGAGGAATAATGGTCAAAAGACGACCGATCTTGAACGAGATTTGAAACTTTTTCTGACAGATGGCAGCTATCTTGAAGCAAAGGCCCTGTTGAACGATATTATCTGTAAAGCCCACCCGGCGTCAACCGAGTCAAAACTGATCGATCTTCTTCATCTGGAAGTTGCTGCCCTTCATAATGTTCCTTCGATCATAAACGGCTCAAATGAAGAAACAATAAAGAAAAACATCAAGGATGCTCAAACCGGTTTCATTGTTTCACGGATCGATGGTAAGTTAAACATCAAACTATTGAGTAATATTAGTGGATTACCCAAGGAGCGGGTCCAGGAGATTATTTTCGATCTGTTTAAAAAGGGAATCATCGCGATCGAGAAGAAAACCCCGGAAGAAAAAGCGGAACCAGTCCCATCAACAGCGAAAGACCAAGGAGAAAAACCTGATCAATCCCAGGATATTGCTCAGGTTATTACGAAAAAATATCATTCGATGGCCAAACAGGATTATTATGAAATCCTGGAAGTAAAGAAGGACGCCCAGAATGCTGATATTAAAAAGGCTTACCATACCTTGGCCAAATACTATCATCCCGATATGGTCCATGATCTCGATGACGAGAATATCAGAAAAGTAGCTGAAATCGTCTTCGAAAAGATTCAATTGGCATATAATACGCTCCACGATTCCGAGAACAAAGCCAACTATGACCGAGCCAAGGGCTTTAATTTGACTGAAGAGGAGCAGCGTCGTTTGGCCCGTCTGAGGGCCAAAGCTGGTTTGCAATATCAGATCGGTATGAAAGCCTATAAAGCCCGGAATTATAAAAAAGCAGTTGAATTTGTCAAATCAGCAATTGATATTAATCCGGAAGAATCGATGTACTACGGCATGCTCGCTGAAATCCAGGCCAAGAACCCCAAATGGTACACCCAGGCCAAAGAAAATGCTCTGAAAGCCATTGAATTGGATGGTCATAATCCTCTGTTTTACATTACCTTGGGTTTGATCCATCAGGATGAGGGCCAGCCTGATGAAGCGGAGAACAATTTTCAAAAGGCCTTGATTTATGATCCGGGAAACGAGATCGCTCTCAGTCAACTGGAAAAATTGGGCAAAACTGTCAAACGTAAAGACATAGACCCGTATGACAAGATTTTCTCCAAAGACATTGCCCTCCGCTAGCTGAGGGAGTATCCGCGTAATCCTTCAGGCGACCACATAATCACTTGATTATACAAAACGCTCCTCTTCGATGATCACTTGGTAGACGGTATCACCAATGGTAATGGTATCGTCATGACTGAGAAAATCAGCCGGAGTCATGTTATCGTTGAGAAAAGTGCCATTGGTGCTCTCCAAATCCTTGATCAAGAATTTATTGCCGAGTATTTCGATCTCAGCGTGATTTCGAGAGGTTTTGAAATCATCAATAATAATATCGGCATCAGCTCGTCCGATAATGGTCCGTTTTTTCGTGATGGTATATTCTTTGCCCTTATCGGTTCCTTTGATAACTCTCAGGGTCAGAATCAGTTTGATATCTTCCCCTTTTCGCTTGACCGTTTCACCGGAATATTCGTCACCCCAACCCGCTGTAAAGGGAAAGAGTGTTCCACCAGCATCACTGCTTTGGCTATCAAGTCCCTGTTCCTGATACATTTTTTTCATTTTGTCCGACAGGGTAGGTTCATCACTGGCAGGGCTTTTGGCGAATTTCGCGCCGCATTCAAGGCAAAACTTGCTGTCACTTGCGTTTTCAGCACCGCACTGGGGACATTTGATCTGGGTTTCAGAGTCGGTTGAAACATGAACGGCTTTCTGTAATGCGGCACCACACTCCATGCAGAAGCGACTCTCCGGAGGATTGTTCGAGCAGCAGGATGGACAGATATTCGTTTTTTCCTGCTCGGGAGATGGCCGGGAGGGGGCGACCTGTTCATCTGCAACCTTTTCATCCGGCTTCTTTACGAGAAACACAGTTTTACATTTTGAACATTTCAGTTTGACTCCGGCCCCGGAAATTTTACTTTCATCAAATCGGAATTTCGTTCCACAGGAACTGCACTGGATAATCATTATTCTCACCCCCACCGAAAAACAACAAACTATCTCACAGTATACAAACAACGACTCCTTCCTGGTATTCAATCATGATCAGTGTAGCGAAAAAAAACGAGTAAGTCAAAGGTAAATTAACGTAGACCAATTTTTTCGCGGACCGTAGCCATAGTTTCTTGAGCAATTGTGCGGCATCTTTGACTGCCTGTTTCAAGGATTTGCCGGAGATAATCATGATCGTGTCGCATGGTTTGATAGGTCTCATTTATCGGAGACAATTCTGCGATAATGTGCTCCCCCAGGATTTTTTTACAATCAATACAACCGATACCAGCACGTCGGCATTCAAACGAGATATGGTTAATTTCATCTTCGGAAGAGAAATATTGATGGAGAGAAAAAATATTACAAATTTCAGGATTCCCGGGGTCTGTCCGGCGGATGCGGGCGGGGTCTGTCACGGCTTTATTAAGTTTCATCTGGATAACCTGGGCCGGTTCTGTCAGAGAGATAGTATTGCCCATGCTTTTTGACATTTTGGCTTGACCGTCTAAACCGAGGATTCGGCGTGCCTTTCCTAAAACTGCTTGTGGTTCCGGGAAAGTATCTCCAAAGGTGGCATTGAATTTCCTGACGATTTCACGAGTCAGTTCGATATGTTGGACCTGGTCTTCTCCGACAGGGACTGCCTCGGCTTTATATATTACAATATCGGCAGCCTGGAGGACGGGATAAGCAAATAAGCCCAGATTGATATTCTGGTTGAATTGCTGGGATTTTTGCTTATATTGGGTCATTCGTTCCAAATCACCCATCCTGGTCACCGTGCCCAAAATCCAAGCTAGTTCCGTGTGTTCCGGAACAGTCGATTGAATGAACAAGGTGCAATTATTCGGGTCAAGACCCGCTGCTATACATACCGCGACCGCATCGAGTATTTTCTGCTGCATAACGGACGGATCGTACGGAATAGTGATCGCATGATAATCAACCACAGAGAAAATCGAATCGTACTCCTTGGTCAGTGCAACCCAGTTTTTCAGAGCGCCCAAGTAGTTGCCCAGATGAATATCACCACTTGGTTGGATGCCTGAAAAGAGTCTTTTTTCCATATTTTATCAGCCAAAGGTTGTCCAATCCTTTTGACCGACCTCCTTTCTGAAAAGCTCACTCTAAAGACACAGTACTGTTTTTCTTGGATACATCAAGTTAATTTCTTTTATGTCACTTTTGGCTCGATTCATCAAGTGCAAAGAGGGACATTTCTGAACGAGCCCTCAAGCAGATACGCTGAAGCCCCCCTTCTCGTCCATTCTCCAGTTTGGATGGGCAGAACAATCGGTTTGTGCCGGTCAGGATTCATAAAATTGACAAAGCTGACAAGAGTAATACAAATGAACCTGATATTTTAGTATTGAGCTTAATTGAGAGTGAAGCCCTTGAAGGATTCGGTCATACAATGAGTCTATTAGTTGCCCAGAATCTCAGTTTATCTTTTGGAGAACGGATCATCCTCGATCGTGTCTCTTTCCGCATCGGAAATGATGATCGGATCGGTCTTGTCGGTCCCAACGGCAGCGGCAAGAGTACTTTATTGCGTATTCTCAGTGGCGAGCAGGGTTATGGGGCCGGCGACTTGCAGTTTGCCCGGGGATGTCAGATCGGTTATCTCCCACAAGATATTTTGGAATTGAAAGCCAATACATTATTAAACTTTGTGCTCGAATCTGTCCCAGGCAAGAAAAAACTCGATGAACAGGTAACCGAAACGATTACACGTCTTGAAGCTGCTCTTTCGGAAAACGAACAACTGGAAATAGCTAATGAGTTAGCTTATTTTCAAAACCGACTCGAATATTACGATCTGCATTACTCAGAACATGAAGCGCAGAAGATACTATTCGGACTCGGTTTCACTCAGAATGATCTCGATCGACCAATCAGTGAATTTTCAGGTGGCTGGAAAATGAGAGTTGCCCTGGCCGCCATACTATTCCGGAAACCCGAACTTATTTTGCTCGATGAACCGACCAATCATCTTGATGTACCTTCGGTCATATGGTTTGATGAATTTCTCCAAACATTTAGCGGTGCTCTAATTCTGGTCTCGCACGATCGTTTGTTCCTCAATAATCAGATTAACAGGATAATGAGTTTTGAACCTGAAGGTCTTCGTTTGTATAACGGTAATTATGATCAATATCAGCTCATGCGAACTCAGGAGGAGGAACTTCTGGAAGCCCGGGCTAAAAATATCGATAAGGAAAGAAAAGAGCTGGAAAAATTCGTTAGCAGGTTCAAAGCCAAAGCTACCAAAGCCAGACAGGCCCAAAGCCGGGTCAAAATGATAGCCCGACTCGAAGAAAAAGCACCCAAACCAATCCAAGTCAAAAAAACGATCCATTTCTCATTCCCGGAAGCGGCCCGAAGCAGTTATGAGGTCGTGAAAATCAAAAATCTTGATAAAGCATTCGCTGAGCATGTCATTTTCCATCGATTAAATTGTACTGTTTATCGCGGTGATCGAATCGCACTCATTGGAAAAAACGGGATCGGGAAAACTACACTCTTGAAGATGATCGCCGGCGAAATTGACCAAGACAACGGAAACATCCAATTTGGGACAAATGTCATTCTCCATTACTATGCTCAACATCACACTGAAATCTTAAACCAGCAAAATTCGCTGCTTCAGGAACTGACGTTTGAAGCACCCTATGAGACCCAAACCCGGATCAGGACTATCCTGGGTGCCTTTCTCTTTTCAGGTGATGATGTGGATAAACCGATCAAAGTCCTGTCTGGCGGGGAAAAAGCCAGGGTCGCTTTGGCAAAACTGATGCTGAAACCCGGAAATCTTCTGATCATGGATGAACCGACAAACCATCTGGATATTCATAGTTCTGAAATGCTTGCCAAGGCCCTGGCCGAATTTAACGGGACTGTTCTCTTTGTCTCTCACAATCGCAGTTTTATCAATCGGCTGGCTACCAGAGTCTGGGACTTGCAGCCCGATGGTTTGACAGATTATTCTGGTAACCTTGAAGAATACCTGGACCATTTGAAACTCCTCCATGAAACATATACTCCGACAGTCCAAAAGGACCGGGGAGATCGAGCTCAAAAAAAAGGACAAGCCTCGATACAGTCGCAGTCAGGTCCAGTACAGGAAAAACCAAAAGTCTCCCCCCAGTCTCAGAATGTGGCTAAAAATAAAAAACAATGGCTTGATGAGAAAAAACAACATCGGGAAACCGATGTGTTCAGAAGAAATACACAAAAACAGCTTAAAAATCTCACGAAGAAACTCGATCAGACCGAACTAGCAATCGCATCCCTTGAAGATAAGGTCAAAGAGGCTGAGGCACGCCTGGCTCAACCCTCGCTCTATCAACACGAACAGCTTTTCAACGAGTTATTGAATGATTATACCCGTGATAAAGAAAAACTGGACCAACTCATTAAGGTCTGGGAAAGCTGTTCAGCCGAGATCGAAGCGCTCCAAAAGGAAATAGATCGTTTGGATGCTGATGCCAAAGACTAACCTCTCGGTTTGATAGAAGACTGAAGAAACAGAACTATCACTCCTTCAGCGAAATACATGTCATTACGGGTCCGATCTCGACCGAAAAACGTTCAGGACGACTGCAATTCGTCTAATTCCGATCAGGTCGATCAGTGTTTACCGCCAGGGGATGGGGTCGCACTTCTTCATACGGCACATCATAATCCGGTCGACTCAGATTCAGCATCAATTCAGCCAAAAGTCCCAGGGAGAGAAGTTGAAAGCCGAAGATGACTAAGAGCAGTGCCAGGCTGAATAGGGGCCGTGAAGCGATCCATTTGCCCATAAACCAACCGATCGAAAGATAGGTCAAGATAATACTTCCGACCAGAAAAAGAGCTGTACCGATCCCCCCAAAAAGGTAAAAGGGGCTCCGTTCAAATTTGCCCATAAAAAGAACGGTAATGAGATCGAATATGCCCTCGGGAAACCGTAAAAAACCGTATTTCGAATGTCCATAGCGGCGAGGGTGGTGCTGAACAACATATTCGGTCACCGTATAACCCGCAAAAGCTGCTTTGAGAGGGATATAACGATGCTGTTTACCGTAGAGTTTCAAAGTTTTAAGGATCTCACTCTTGAATACTTTCAGACCACAATTGATATCTCGAAGGGTCAGTCCTGATATCAACCGGATGATCGAATTGATAACGCAGGAAGGCACTGTTTTGGTCAGATGATCAAATCGCTTCTTTCGCCAGCCGTTTACGAAATCCGACCCTTGTTCAAGCAGTTTTATCATCGTGGGGATATCGGCGGGATCATTTTGCAGATCGGCATCAAGTGTCGCGATAATCTGACCGGAACAGACCTTAAAAGCTTGTGACAAAGCGATGGTCTTCCCCATATTCTTTCTGAAACTCAGAATCCGGATTCGAGCATCATTCTGTTGAAGCCCTTTCAATATCTGCAAACCCTCATCGGTTGAACCGTCATCTATATAGATAATCTCGAGGAGCCTCGAATCCGGTTCGGGAAACACCTCTGAAATGCGCCTGTGCAATTCTTGGAGGCTTTGAGCTTCGTTGTAAATAGGCACAACCAGCGATAATGTCTGAATATGCTCTTGTCCGGACATAACCATCTCGCACGGTATTCAACGCTTTACTTGGCCAGAATGAGGAATCCGCATTCTGTGTTGATGCGATTTCATTCCATGAAATCACGAGTCTGATCTGACCTCAGATGCTAACACATTTTCAAGTTATGATCAAGTCCTATCCACACATATTCTGTTCATAGGAGAAATCTTCAGACCAATCCGGAAATACTTGACAAAATAGCTGGTGTCGGTTAATATTTCTTTGCATAGCGGGTGTCTTATGAACTCGTATTGTGGGGATTCTAAGGATTTTAACAACTCTAATGGAAGGGTGACAATGAAACATGTAAAAGGACTGTCGATATTTCTTGTTTTTGTTTTCTTCTTCTGTCTCCTGATGACTGAGACGGTGATTTGGGCCCAACCACCGGTTCCTAAAGAAGCGGAAGATAAGGCAGCGGAAGCTGCGACCTTAATGCATGAAAACAATTACAAGAAAGCAGCCGAGCTTTTAGAACAGGCGATCAGTTATTCAAAATACTATATTGGAGCCTACATCGATCTTTGCACATGTTATTCAAATCTTGAGCAATATGATCAAGCGAAAGACATCTGCAAAAGAGCGATCGAGTTGAATCCCAATTATAATTCCCAGCCCCATTCGGTCCTGGGTGAAATTCTCTATAAAGAAGAAAATTATCAAGAAGCATTGGTCTATTTAATGAAATCGATTTCTCTGAACAAAAAGCAGTCAAAAATCCATAACTTGATTGGTTTATGTTATTTAAAACAGGAGGACATGTCTGCAGCAGTTTCGAGCTTCCGTGACGCGATTAAATTTTCCAAGGACAATTTTGAAGCCAATTTTTATTTGGCAAATACGCTATATCAGATTCAAAACTTTAAGGAATCGCAGGAAGTGTATGAGGAGTGTCTGAAAATCAACCCCAAAAACCTGGTAGTTTACTATAAATTAGCCTCAGCGTATCAGGAAGATGGCAATATTGAGAAAACGATTGATACATACAAGCGTTTTTTGAAGCATTATCCTCAGAATATGGCGGGGTTGTTGAAGTTGGGCGAAACGTATTACAAGGCCAATGATACCAAATCCGCCTTGGAGACATTTCAAGAGGTGTTAAAAATCAGTCCTGATCAGGCGGAATCCTATTTTTTTATCGGGAATATTTATCGGGATGACAAGCAATATGATCAAGCGATGGAGAATTATAATAAGGCATTGGAATTGAATCCTGCTCTACTCGAAGGCTATGTTTCCCGATCGGCTCTTTTCAAGCGTTCTGGTAAATACGAGCAGGCCTTGTCAGACTTACGTGAAGCGGAGCGTGTTGATCCGTCAAGTGAAGAGATCAAGACCGGGATAGCTGATTGTTACGTATCGCTTGGCCAGCTTGATCAGGCAGGGTTGGTGCTGAGTCAGATCGTTGAGTCGAATCCCCGGAATGGCATTGCGGTCTATAATCTAGGCAGAATCCAGTTGAAACAGGGTCGAACTCAGGAGGCGATCAAGTATTTTTCTGACGCGCTTCAACTTGACGTTGATCATGTTCCTATCTTGAATGATCGGGCCATCGCTAACATCCGGCTACGGCAATATGATCAAGCGCAATCTGACTGGGCTGAAGCATTAAGGATGGACAGTACAAACACGGCGGTCCAGATCAATTCTGCTGTATTAAAAGTCCAGGAGAAGAAATACGACGAAGCTTTAACTGTTTTGAATCAACTTTTAACTGATGGTGTTCGATCTGGCCCAGTTCATCATGCTCTGGCCAATTGTTACTATGGTCAAGGCAATCTGGACCAGGCCAAGGAGCACTATGAGCAAGCCCTTGAGATTGATCCGGGTCTGCTTCAGACAAAGATCAATCTGGCCAATATTTTGTTAGACCAGAAGAAGAACGATGAAGCCAAGATCCTTCTCGATCAAGTCAGTGCCGCGGCATTATCAGATGATATGGAAATTCAACGGTATTTAGCCGATGCTTATGCGCGAGCCGCTCTGTATGATGAAGCCGTTACTCATTATAGTGCAGCTCAACAGATTTCTCAGAGCCCCGAACTTGTTTTCAATCTTAGTTATGCTCAACTCAAATCAGGTCAATATCAGGCAGCATCAGACCTTCTCACCAAAGAGATTGACGCTGGTGTGAAAGATTATGCCATTTTAAACAATCTGGCTCTGGCTTTGTATAATCTTGATCAACCTGAAAAGGCCCTTGAATATCTCAAAGAAGCCTCAGCAGAAAAACCTGAGATAAAGCAACTCATTGTGAATCAAGCATTGGTACATTATACTCTGGGTAATTATCGAGAATCGATCAAGTTGTATCAGCAGGCTGGCAATGAAGATGGGACTGAGGGTTCAGTTGATTCGCTGTCCAATGCTCTCTTCAATCGGGGCAATATTCTTCTTGGGCAAAAAAGGTATCCTCAAGCTCTTACTGAATATGCGAAAGCTCTCGAGATAACACCTGAAAATCCCGCGTTACACAATAATATCGGAGTAGTACACTTGAAGCAGAATGATCTTGAATCTGCTCTGCCCCATTTAGAGAAGTGTGTGCAGATTGATCCAACCCTGGCTGAATGCATCGTAAACCTTGGGATTTATTATGAACGGACCGGTGAACCGGCAAAGGCATATAATCAGTTTGTTCAGTATTTGCAGACGAAACCAAGAGGTCGTTCTAATGTTGAACAATGGGTCCAAACCTACAAGAGGATATATCACTATGAATAAGACTGAAACACTCTCGAGACTATATGCTGTCATTGTCATCGCCTGTTTGCTCTCTTTTAGCGGAACGGCGTTGTCCGCAGATACGCTTGACTTCGTCTTCTATCAACCGGACGCATCGTTTAAGGACAATGTTGAAGCGGTTACCGCCATACGATCGCTTGAGAAATATCTTTCAAGCGAGTTGAAAGTCACCGTAAAGGGTAATTTTTTTCAAAAAGAAACGGACATGCGGAATTTTATTCAGAGCAGCAAGGCTGCCTTTGTTTTTGTTGATATTCGATATTTTATCGAGCACTATAAGACCGAAAAGATGCGACCGATTATGGTCCCGACCCGGAATGGGGGGCAATATACCCAATCAGTTGTTCTTGTTCGGAAGGAAGCAGCGATCAAGAGCATTTTTGAGCTCAAAGGCAAGGTCTTGGCGACAAACGGTCGTGGCACGGTTAATAACAATTATCTTTCGAATCTCATTTTTGAGAGTTTGCTGGATGCATCCCAGTTTTTCACCATCAGAGTGGTTGATACATCCAATTCAGCGGTCATGGCTGTTTCTTATAAAGAGGCAGATGTCGCCATCATTGACAAGGCCCTGTATGACAGTAATTTTCCTCAGAAAGCTGATTTTGCCGTTTTGTTTACTTCGACTGAGATCATGATGCCACCCTTGTGCATTTATGAGGACAATATCAAGCCGGAGTATATCGAGCCGTTGAAACGTGCCTTTAAAGGGATAACGAAAGCCGGGACAGCCAATGATTTTCTGAGACCTCTAGCGATAGACGGCTGGTCAGACATTGATCAGGCTGCCTATCGCGATACGGAAAGGCTATTAACCAACTCACCAGGTTCATTTGTCAAAGACCCGATCATTATTGAGAAGGAAACGACCCAGCAGAAAATGGAACCTGTTGTGCCTGACTATAAACCGGAAGAATTGCAGGTATTTGCTCAATCATAAACGCTCTATTTTTGACATCTACGATTGGGGCAGGTCATATGATTCTGTTCCCGACTCATGCATTGTGTTCGTGCTGTTCTATTCAGCAGGTCTGTTCTGGACGAGGATAATATGGCAGAATTGATTGTGAAAAGCGGTATCAATAAGGGCAAGAAGTATAGTTTATCCCGAGAGAGTATGACCATTGGTCGTGCTTCTGACAATGATATCGTTTTCTTTAATGAAGTTGCAGTATCCCGCAAGCATGCCCGTTTCGTTAAAGAAGGTGATTCATTTTACGTGGTTGACTTGGGCAGCAAGAACGGCACACGTTTGAATGGAGAACCGGTGCATAAGGAGAAGTTGAAGGAGGGTGACGAAATCTTGGTCGGGAAATCGGTCCTTGTCTTCCATAGTACGTCCTCGGAAGAGGCCGTTTTTTTATCACGCGAAGGACCTGTTGTGGATGATTCCGGAACAATTTATCGTCCTTTGAAGGAAGTGATTGATGAGGATGTTCTGGCTGAACCGGCTGTGGTCAAACCCAAACCTTGGCAGAAAGCCGAGTCGGCTGAAAAACAAGTCCCAGATATACGTCGTTTGGAAAAGAACAATCAGATTTTAAAAATCATGAATCAGGTTGGTCGGGCTTTGACCCAGATCAAGCCTCTGGATGAATTTCTCGACCTGGTCCTCGAACAAGTCTTCAGGATTATACCGGCTGAACGTGGCTTCCTGATGTTGTATGATGAGAAAAAGAATGAGTTTATACCAAAAGTGGTCAGATACGGTGCTAATATAAAGGAAAGTGATAAAAAGATCACTTTAAGTCGAACCATTGCTGAACGAGCAGTTAAAGATAAAGTGGCCATACTGACCTCAGATGCGTTAGCGGACCCACGTTTCAATGGCGGAGAAAGTATTCAGTTATATGGTATTCGCTCAGCCATGTGTGTCCCCTTGTCATATCAGGAGAAAATCTTTGGTATTATTCATGTTGATAGTCTGATGAGTTCCAATTGCTTTACCACTGATGATCTCAATCTATTTACGGCTTTAGCGAGCCAAGCCGCCGTCGGATTGGAGCAAGCGCGTTTGTATGAAAAAATCCAGGAAGAGAGTAAAATTCGAGCAAATCTCGAACGTTATCATTCGCCCGAGGTCATCAATATGATCATCAATAAGAAGGACGTGCGTCAGGCTCAAGAGCGGCAAGCCACCATTCTCTATTCTGATGTTGTTGGTTTTACTTCATTATCGGAGAAACTACCCCCTCAGGAAATTGCTGCCCTGTTGAATGAGTATTTCACGATCATGACCGATGTCATCTTTCATCATCAGGGCACACTGGACAAGTTTATTGGGGATGCCTTGATGGCCCTTTTCGGTGTGCCCATCTCACACGGTGATGACGTCGATCGCTCGATCATGAGTGCTTTAGACATGCGTAAGGAGCTCCATCAGTTTAATCTGCGCAAACCCAAGGAAGAGCAATTGAATATCAGAATCGGCATTAATACGGGTAAAGTCATTGCCGGTGACCTCGGCTCTGACAAACGGCTCGAATATACTGTTCTTGGTGATGCGGTGAATACAGCCTCGAGATTGGAATCGACCATTGCCCAACCCGGTCAGATCGTCGTTGGTGAAACAACCTATCAATTGGCTGATAAAAAGCTGTTTGATTTTCTCAAGCTGGGAGAGTATCAGATTCGTGGGCGTGAAAAAAGAATCGGTGTTTACGAAGTGCTCGGAAGACGTTAATTCGGACTATCAGAGGTGTGATGATGGGCATTCTTGATCGGCTAAGCCGATTGGTAAAAGCAGAAATCAATTACCGACTCAAGCAGACAGGATTGACTGGTGATGAGGACATACTGGATACCGATCTGGAAGCAGAGATACGGCGTTTGGAAGAGGAGCTTCGTCAAGCGGAGAAATACTCGCATCAGACCCGGTCCGATGCTGAGAATCGACAGCAGCATGGCTGGGATGATTATCAAACCAAAACCAGTCCGAAACATACTCGACCGACAGCTTACGATATTCTAGGTCTGAATCCGGATGCATCGGCCCGGACCATTAAATTTCGTTATCGCGAATTAGCTAAAAAGTATCATCCGGATCGGGTCCAGAAACTTTCTCCTGATTTTCAGGCCTTGGCAAAACAGAAGATGAAGGACATAAACAGGGCATATGATCTAGTCGGAGATGCCCGAAAACGACATGAATATGACCGTTCAATCGGTTTACATTTTTGAGATGGCATTGCAAAACAACCGTTAAACATGATTTTCCACAACACTTTTCAATATTGGTACTAAACAATTATGAGAAAACCGTACGAAAAAATAGTGATCTTGGATTTTGGTTCTCAGTATACTCAATTGATAGCCCGTCGTATTCGGGAGCAGCAGGTTTATTCCGAGATTGTGCCGTTCTCTGTGGACCTGAAAGTTCTTGAGGAAGAGGAGGTCAGGGGGATCATCCTGTCTGGTGGTCCTTCATCTGTGTATGATCAGGATTCACCCCATCCTGACCAGGCGATTTTTCAGTTGAACAAACCTATCCTGGGCATCTGCTATGGGATGCAGCTCATGGCATTTCATCAACAGGGAGTTGTCTCGGCTTCTCAGGCAAGAGAGTATGGTCATGCTGAACTCGAAGTTGTAGCTGACAGTCCGCTCTTTCTCGATTATCCTCCTGAAAGTTGTCGCGACGATCGCCCAATTCTGACGGTCTGGATGAGTCATGGCGATCGTTTGACCGGCTTGCCCAAGGGGTTCAAGCCTTTGGGCAGAACAGACAACTCTGAATTTGCAGCCATTATGAATCCTGAAAAACAGCAGTACGGGCTTCAATTTCATCCCGAGGTGGTCCATACTCCATTTGGCTCAAAAATACTGTCAAATTTCGTGCATAGGATTTGTGGCTGCACATCCAGTTGGACAACAGAAGCCTTTATTGATGACACGATCGCTCAATTACGAGATCTGGTTGGCAAGCGCCAGGTCATCTGCGCTTTGAGTGGTGGTGTCGATTCTTCAGTATTAGCTGTCTTACTGAATCGGGCGATCGGTTCGAAAACACGCTGTGTTTTTGTGGATAACGGTCTTCTCCGCAAGGATGAACGTAAAAATGTCGAGGAAATTCTGGTCGAGCGGATGGGCCTCAACATTCAGGTAGTCGATGCGTCGGAGCGTTTTCTGACGAGATTAGCCGGCATTTCTGAACCTGAGCACAAACGAAAGATAATTGGTGAAGAATTCATCAAGGTCTTTTTCGATGCTGCCGGGAATTTCGATTTTTTAGCCCAGGGCACCTTGTATCCCGATGTGATCGAGAGTGTATCAACGAAAGGTCCCTCGGCAACGATAAAGACTCATCACAATCGTGTTGCTCAAATTCTTGACCTCATTCAACAGGGTCGTATTCTTGAACCATTGAAGGAATTGTTCAAGGATGAAGTCCGGCAGGTTGGATTGGCTCTCGGTTTGCCAAATGAGATAATCTATCGCCATCCATTTCCCGGACCGGGTCTGGCTATTCGGGTCATTGGTCCGGTTGATGAAACACGACTTGCTCTGGTCAGGGAAGCTGATGCTATCGTCAGAGAAGAAGTAGCGTCAGCCGGCTGGCATAACAAGGTCTGGCAAGCTTTTGCAATTTTATTACCGGTTCATTCTGTTGGTGTAATGGGTGATCAAAGGACCTACGAAAATTCATGTGTTGTCCGGGTCGTACAATCTCAGGACGCCATGACGGCGGACTGGGCCCGCTTATCTCCGGAAATCCTGGCCCGCATCTCTCACCGGATTATCAATGAGATCGCCGGTATTAACCGAGTACTCTATGACATCAGCTCGAAACCACCGGCTACGATTGAATGGGAGTAGAGAGTGCAGACCGATTTGAACGACTTTGTCCATCTCCATGTCCATACCGAAAACAGTATTCTTGATGGGGCCTGCAGGATCGACCGTCTTGTAGCCAGAGCCCAGCAATTCCAAATGGATGCTCTGGCAATAACCGATCATGGCAATCTGTTTGGGGTCATTGATTTTTATTCCCGGGCTACCAAGGCTGGACTCAAACCTATTATCGGCTGCGAAGTCTACGTTGCCCCCCAATCCATGCTCGATAAGCAGTTGGACAACGTGCGCACGCATTATTATCATCTGGTCTTATTGGCAACTGACGAAACCGGTTATCAAAATCTGATCAAGCTGGTGACCCTTGGTTATTTTGAAGGTTTTTATTATAAACCACGGATCGATAAGGAAGCCTTGGCCCGACACAGTTCTGGCCTTATTGGTCTCAGTGCATGTCTCCATGGCGAAATCCCTACTCTGGTTCTCGAGGAGAGGCTGGATGATGCCCAAAGGGTCATTGGAGAATATCGTGATATCCTGGGAGCAGAAAACTTCTACATTGAGCTCATGGATCACGGTTTACCGGATCAACATGCGGTCAACAAGGAATTGATTAAACTGGCTCATAGTATGACCGTACCGCTGGTTGCAACCAATGACTGTCATTACCTGGAAGCTTCCGATGCCGCCAGTCACGATGTTTTGTTATGTATTCAGACGGGAAAGAAATTGAGTGAAGAAGACCGAATGCATTTTTCTTCTGATCAACTGTATTTCAAATCAGCCTCAGAAATGCAGTTTCTGTTCCGCGAAGTACCTGAGGCAATCGTTAATACGCGAATCATTGCTGATCGCTGTAATCTGAAGATCGAATTCAACAAGCCCATGCTGCCCTCGTATGAACCTCCTGAGGGTTTTACTGTTCATTCATATTTTGAGGACAGAGTCCGGGCCGGTTTACAGGCACGGTTTGAAAAACTCGGTATTGATCAGAATAAGACCCAATACGCAGAATACATGCAACGCTTGGATTATGAGATCGAGGTCATCAAGAAGATGGATTTCCCCGGTTATTTTTTGATCGTGTGGGATTTCATCGACTATGCCAAAAAGCAGGGTTGGCCGGTGGGACCGGGCCGGGGTTCAGCCGCAGGTAGCCTGGTTGCCTATGCTCTCAATATCACCGACATCGATCCGATCCGCTTTCACCTGGTCTTTGAGCGTTTTCTCAATCCCAGTCGCATTTCCATGCCCGATATCGATGTGGATTTCTGTATGCGCTGTCGTGACCGCGTCATCGAGTATGTCGCCCAGAAGTACGGTCGTGATAACGTTTCACAGATTATTACCTTTGGGACAATGGCCTCCCGTAATGTTATCAGGGATGTGGGCCGCGTCCTTGATATCCCGCTTAGTGATGTAGACCGGATCGCCAAACTCATCCCGGACGAGTTGGAAATAACAATTCAGAAAGCGCTCGAACAAGAACCTCTGCTGGCCAAAGAAGTGCAGGAAGATGAGCGCATCGCCCAACTCATCGAGATTTCTCAAGTACTGGAGGGTCTCAAAAGACATCCCTCGACCCATGCGGCTGGCCTGGTCATTTCCCGTGAACCTTTACTTAAATACACACCGCTGTATCGGGCCAGCAAGGGTGAAACCACGACCCAATATACCATGAGCAACTTGGAAAGTCTGGGCTTATTGAAAATGGATTTTCTCGGTTTGAGGACCTTAACGGTCATTGCTGATACACTTGCTATGATCGAGGCGGATTATGGCCTCAAACTCAAACTGGAAGATATTCCCGAGGACGATAAAGCCACCTATGACATGCTTTGCCAAGGCAGGACTGCCGGCGTTTTTCAACTTGAGAGCACGGGCATGGTTGATATTGTCCGTAAATTACGCCCAACTTCAATTTCAGATCTCATCGCTCTGGTTGCCTTATATCGGCCTGGTCCGCTCGGCTCCGGCATGGTCGATGACTTTCTCAGAAGAAAACACGGCCAGGCTGTGGTCAAATACTCCTTACCCCAATTGGAACCTATCCTTAAAGAAACATATGGCGTGATCCTCTATCAGGAACAAGTCATGAAAATTGCCAGCACCTTGGCCGGATACCCCATGTCTAAAGCCGATGAACTCAGAAAGGCCATGGGTAAGAAAAAACCGGAAATAATGGAAAAACACAAGATCGCATTCCTCGAAGGCGTTAAACAATATAACATAAAAAATGATTTAGCTGAAAATATCTTCGAACAGATGGAAAAATTTGCCGGATACGGTTTTAATAAATCTCATGCGGCTGCCTATGCCATCATCGCCTATCGAACGGCCTATCTCAAAGCACATTATCCCTATGAATATATGGCCGCTCTGTTGACCTCTGAACAGGATAATACTGAAAAAATCGTCAAATATATTAACGAATGCAGAAAAGATAACCTGACAATATTGCCACCGGATATCAATATCAGCGGAAGCAATTTCACCGTAGCGGATAAAGCCATTCGTTTCGGTCTCGGTGCAGTGAAAAATGTAGGTCTCAATGCTATCGAGTCGATCATAAAGCAACGGCAGGAAGAGGGATCATTTGCTGATATTTTCGATTTCTGTGAAAGGGTTGACCTCCGCTGCGTCAACAAACGGGTTATTGAAAGCTTGATCAAAGCCGGTGCCATGAGTTCACTCAAGGTCACGCGCTCTCAAGCCATGCAGGTCCTCGATCAGGCCCTCGAACACGCTCAAAGTGTTCAAAAAGACCAACAAGTCGGCCAATTCAGCCTTTTCAGCGAAATATCGGACAGTGTCGACTTGACGACAACCATTAAGTCATTACCCGATATTCCTGAATGGCCCCGCCATCTCATACTGTCGTATGAGAAAGATACGCTTGGATTTTATATCACTGGTCATCCACTCGAAGAGTATCACAATGAGATCAAAACGTTTGCTACCGAAACATCCTCGACGATTCCTCTTTTGGCGGACGGAGCCAAATTCTTTTTTGGAGGGATCATTATCAGCCAGAAGAACCATTTGACCAGGAACAAGGAACGCATGGCTTTCATAACGGTCGAAGACCTCGAGGGGGTCTGTGATATTACTGTTTTACCGGATGTTTTTGATCAGTGCGTTGCAGACCTGAAGATCGATGTCCCTGTTCTGATCAAAACCCAATCGAATCTGATGAATGGAAGTCAGAAACTCAAAGCACTCGATATTATTCCGCTTCACAGGATCAGACATGATTATACCCATCGGGTTATTATCAGTCTTCCCTACCGTTGGCTGACAAAGAGGAATTTGAGTAAATTGGCGAATGTGATCAAAGACCATCCCGGGAAAAGCGGGCTTCTTCTCCGGATACTAGCAGATATCAATCTCAAGCCTGTAAAGCAGATTGATATTGAAATCAGTGAAACAATGGCGGTCGACCCTTCTGAACAATTTATGACTGAAATCCAGAGTCTGTTGGGAGAAAGGGCCTTATGTTTCGAACTTATGAAAAACAGCCAAACCCTACTCGAATAATGTGCATGATGACCGATATATTATCTGTCCAGAAATATTTTTATGGGATGCTTGACATTCTTTCATGCACTTGTTATACTTGGAAGCGGATTTCTGGCATATTATTGCAGGTTTGATGTGCTACACTATGGTATAGAATATTGGACTGAAAAGAGAGGACCAAAGGAGTTTACTGTTTATGGCTAGTCGTCTAGGTGAAATGCTTGTCACAGCAAAACTCGTCACCAAGGAACAATTGGAGCAAGCTCTGCAGATGCAGAAAAAGCAGGGGGGACGACTTGGGTCCAATCTTGTTCAATTGGGTTTTATTGAGGAAGAAGAGCTTACGGAATTCTTGAGCGAACAGTATGGTGTTCCCTCGATCAATCTTTCACACTTTGATATTGACCCTGCGGTTCTGAAACTTGTTCCTGCGGATGTGGCCAAAAAATATCTGTTGATACCGCTTAATCGGACCGGTGCTACCTTGACCATCGCCATGGCTGATCCTTCCAATGTTTTTGCCATGGATGATATCAAGTTTCTGACTGGGTATCATGTAGAACCGGTTGTCGCTTCTGAAGCATCGATTAAAACTTCGCTTGGCAAATATTACGGTGTTGGCAAAAGTCTCGCTACCATTAAAGATGCCGGCATGGATATGATGAATGCTGAAGGCGATGAAGCGTTCTCTTTTAGCACTCCCGGAAGTGAAGGTGGTGAGGAAGCAGGTAGTGAGGATTGGGACCAAGAGGTCGGCGATTTCGGTGATTTGATTTCAGGAGCTGTCGAGGATATGGAGCTTGTCCAAGAAAGCGATGATACTGGTGTCGCTGTTGCTGAAGCGGAAGATGCACCGATAATCAAACTCGTTAATGGTATCTTATTCAAGGCGATCAAGATGGGAGTCAGTGACATTCATTTCGAACCATATGAAAAAGCTTTCAGGGTCCGCTATCGTCTTGATGGTGTTTTACACCAGGAACTGGGACTTCCCTTGGAAATCCGTAATGCTATTACTTCCCGCGTAAAGATTATGGCCAATCTCGATATTGCTGAACGACGTCTGCCTCAAGATGGTCGTATCAAAATCAAATATGGCAAAAGTCAGGATATGGATTTCCGTGTTTCCTGTCTGCCCTGCCTCTTTGGTGAAAAGATCGTCTTACGTTTGCTTGATAAATCGAATCTTCAGCTCGACATGACCAAGCTTGGATTTGACGAAAAACAATTAGCTGACTTTCAGGAAGCTATCCATAAGCCCTACGGTATGGTTCTGGTTACAGGTCCGACGGGAAGTGGCAAAACGACAACACTCTATTCTGCCCTGAACCAGCTCAACAAAATTTCCGAAAACATCATGACTGCCGAGGATCCGGTCGAATTCAATCTTGCGGGTATCAATCAGGTTCAGATGAGAGATAATATTGGCTTAAATTTTGCCTCTGCTCTCCGGTCATTTCTCCGTCAGGATCCTGACATCATCATGGTTGGTGAAATTCGTGATTTTGAGACAGCCGAAATTGCGGTAAAAGCTGCCTTGACTGGACACTTGGTCCTTTCAACTCTGCATACCAATGATGCGCCAAGTACGATCAATCGACTTCTCAATATGGGTATTGAACCCTTTCTCGTTTCTTCATCGGTGATCTTGATCTTGGCTCAACGACTTGCTCGTAAACTCTGCCAGAAGTGTAAAGAACCAATCGAATTTCCTCCTGAGGCCCTGATCGATGTTGGTTTTTCTGAGGAAGAATCAGCAAATCTGACTATTTATAAGGGGAAAGGATGTAGCACCTGCGCTAATAAAGGATATAAGGGCCGGATCGCACTCTATGAAGTGTTACCTATTGATGATCCTACACGTGAATTGATTGTCAGGGGGGCCTCGAGTATTGAAATCAAAGAATATGCCCGTGAAGTCGGTATGTATACCCTGCGTGATTCAGGTTTGACCAAAATCAGGGAAGGCGTTACCAGTGTCGAAGAGGTTTTAAAGGTCACCTTTGGGAACTAGGTTTTTTTCGCCGGCCATCAGTCTCGGTAACACGATTGAAGGCTTGTTTATGTCTGGTATGGTGTTTTATTGAACGACAAGAGAACATTAATGAGGAAAGATTGGACCGTGTGTGGTCCTTCTTCGAGAG
Source organism: bacterium (assembly GCA_016934675.1). Lineage (GTDB taxonomy): Bacteria > CSSED10-310 > JAFGSJ01 > JAFGSJ01 > JAFGSJ01 > JAFGSJ01. Next base: position 56,614 of record JAFGSJ010000018.1, read on the forward strand.
GGTAAAGAAAAATGGTCAGTTTACCACAGTTATTGAAAATAATGATAGAGAAGGGCTCAACAGATTTGCATATCACCACAGGAAGTCCACCTCAAATCAGGATTGATGGCCGATTAGAACCCTTGGATTTTCCACCATTGACGGCAAAAGATACCAAGCAATTGGGTTATAGTGTGCTGACAGATGCTCAAAAGCATCGATTCGAAGAGGATAAAGAACTTGACTTTTCTTTTGGTGTTAAGGGATTAAGCCGCTTTAGGGCCAATATTTATAATCAGCGGGGGGCAGTTGCCCTGGCCATTCGGACTATCCCTTTTAAAATTCTTGGTTTTGATGAGTTGGGTCTGCCCAAAGTTGTGTCTGAATTTGCCAAAAAGCCTAAAGGGCTGGTCCTGGTAACTGGGCCGACCGGGAGTGGTAAATCCACGACTTTGGCATCTATCATTAATAAGATCAATGAAGATCGTTCTGAGCACATAGTTACGATTGAAGACCCGATTGAGTATCTCCATACACATAAAAAGTGCGTAGTAAATCAGCGGGAGATCGGTCAGGATACGAAAAGTTTCAATATCGCTCTTCGTTCTGTTTTGCGTCAGGACCCCGATATTATTCTCATTGGAGAGATGCGTGATATCGAAACCATGGAGATGGCTTTACGCTGTGCTGAAACCGGTCACTTGACCTTTGCGACTCTTCATACAAATTCATGCGACCAGACGATCAACCGTATCGTGGACTCCTTTCCTGCACATCAACAGACCCAGATTCGGGTCCAACTTTCCTTCGTTCTTGAAGGGATTCTCTGTCAGGCCCTGCTGCCAAAAATGAGTGGACATGGTCGTTGTCTGGCTCTGGAGATCATGTGTCCCAATGCCGCCATCAGGAACCTGATCAGAGAGGATAAAATCCATCAGATTTACTCGACTATGCAAACCGGCCAGGATAAATTCGGCATGCAGACATTCAACCAGAGTTTGTTTAATTTATATACTAAGCGTCAGATTTCGCTCCAGGAAGCCATGTCCAGATCAATTAAACCTGATGAGCTTGAACAAATGATTTCCAAGGGACCAACGGCATCTAGTGCTTCTCAACAACCGAATCGCCGCCCTCGGTGAAATGGTGACATAGTGAGTCATAATGCATATTTTACTATGAATACTTGCAGTTACATATGAGTTAAAATGGCAAATCCCTTACGAGGAGGTTGATGTATGCCTGAATTTAAATGGAAGGGGACCGATAAAAGTGGTGCTCAGAAAAGTGGTATGATGGAAGCGGATGACGCCGAAATTGTTAAAGCGCATCTTCGCCGACAAGGTATCAATGCGACCTCAGTCAAAAAGCGAGCCAAAGATATAGAAATTGTTATTCCAGGTCTATCAAACCGCGTTTCCGATAAAGACCTGGTCGTCTTTACCAGGACTTTTTCAACGATGATCGATGCTGGCCTTCCTTTGGTCCAATGTCTGGAAATCCTTTCCCAGCAGACCGAGAATCCTACGCTTGCTAAAGCGATTAAAGCAGTCAGAAGTGAGGTAGAATCTGGTTCAACTTATGCTGATGCTTTGAGAAAACAACCTAAATATTTCGATTCACTCTACTGTAACATGGTCGAAGCCGGTGAAACTGGTGGTATTCTCGATACCATTTTGAACAGATTAGCGTCAACCATGGAAAAGAATCTTGCTCTGAAACGACAGGTCAAATCGGCTATGACCTACCCGTCCGTGGTTATTGTCGTTGCAGTCGGGGTTGTCATGCTCCTCTTGACCAAAGTTATCCCAACATTTGTAAATATTTTCGACCAACTGGGTGGTGCTTTACCAGTCCCGACCCAGATCGTTATGATGTTCAGTGATTTTGCCGTGAAATATTCACTCTTGCTTATCGTTGGGGCTATTGCCATGATTATTGCTCTCAGGCAAATATATAAGACACCGAAAGGTCGTTATTTCTTTGATTCACTTCTTTTAAAACTCCCTGTTCTCGGGACATTATTAAGGAAAATTGCGGTCGCCAAATTCACCCGGACCCTTTCCACCCTTCTATCTTCTGGTGTCCCCATCCTGGACGGTCTGGAAATTACCGCTCGAACATCTGGCAATGCAGTTGTCGAGGAAGCAATTCTAAAAACACGGGTCAGCATCAGTGAAGGTAAAACAATTTCAGAACCATTATCTGAAACAGAGGTCTTCCCTCCCATGGTGGTCCAGATGATCGCTGTCGGAGAATCAACTGGTGCCTTAGATGCTATGTTAAACAAGATTGCTGATTTCTATGACGAGGAGGTTGATGTCGCAGTTGATAACTTGACCCAGCTTCTTGAACCTATGCTCATGGTATTCCTCGGTGGAACAGTGGGTTTTGTCGTCATTGCTATGTATATGCCCATGTTTGCATTGATCTCACAACTTCAATAAGCCCTATTCTTTCAATTATTGTGTTGGAGCAACATGATTTCTGTTACTCCTCAAAACCAAAATGGTTTTCAGTTGTCGTTACAGTCGCGATACTCATCAAAGATTTTTGATCAAATAAGATATCTCATGATTTTGAGGGTCGTGATTATCACGACTTTCATGATCGTTGCTTTACCGCTTCTTTATGAAACAGGACATGAGAACATATTGTGGTTTATTGTCGGGCTCATTATACTACTCTATTTCCTGACAATTATTTACAGTCTTTTCTTATATCGTATTAAAAATCTGTCCGCTTTCGCTTATTTTCAGATTTCAGGCGATATTCTTTTTGAAACGGGTCTCATTTATATTTCCGGACCAATTTACAGTCCTCTGGTATTTCTTTATATTATATCTATTATTGCTGCAGGTATACTTCTCTCAACTCAGGGTTCATACATCATCGCATCCCTCAGTTGCATTTTGTATGGTTTATTGTCTGCCCTTCACCAAAACGAAATTATTCCTTCTTTGAATATTTTTGGTTTTATTGAAACATCATTCTCGACAGGCGATCTTCTTTACAAACTCTTTATCAATTTCTGCTCGTTTTATCTCGTAGCTTTTCTCTCGAATCATCTTATTAAAAATTTAAGAAAGGCAGGGGAAGAACTTAACACAAAAAAAGAAGACCTTCTCCGACTTCAGAAATTGAACGAAAATATCTTACGCAGCATCGACAGCGGCCTTATCGCAGTCAATCTTGAAGGTAAAATTGCCACTTTTAATCTAGCGGCTGAGCGATTGACAGGATATTCAGAGAAAGAAGTCATAGGCCAAGCAGTATCGCGGATTCTTCCTATCGACGATCTCATCGACTTCCGTTCCATGGACAAGCTCAGTGAACAACTAAATCGCTTTGAACACATGTTCAAAACTAAAGATGACCGTGAACTCTACTTAGGTTTTTCGATATCCAATCTTTATGATGAACATGGCAAAAACACAGGATATATCATTATTTTTCAAGACCTTACGGATTATAAAAAGTTGGAACATACCCAGAAAAAAAATGAAAAAATGGCGATTCTGGGTGAGCTTGCTGCTCGTATGGCTCATGAAATCAGGAACCCACTGACTTCGATGAAGGGTTCTATTGAAATTATTTCCAAAGAATCCACAATTCAAGCATCAAATAAGAAATTAGTTGATATTATCCTCCGTGAATCCGAACGATTAAACCGATTGATTTCAGATTTTTTACAGTATGCCCAACCTCGAAAAATAATGGCCAAACGATTCTCGATCACCGATGTACTCAAAGAATTGATCATTCTCCTGGCCAACCATCCTCGAATGGATAATCGGATCAATTTAGAACTCTTGTTACCAGATGATGATATCTGGCTGTATGGTGACATGTTCCAAATCAAACAGGTTTTTTTAAATTTATGCTTGAACAGCCTTGATGCTATGCCATCTGGAGGAACCCTAAGCCTCATAATGACCGATAAGAAAACTGAACGAGTAATTTTATCAATGAAACCTGATTTTGTTCAATTACTTGATCAAAAGTGCTATGTTGCCATATTAGTAAAAGATAGTGGTCAGGGAATTCCAGCTAAATACAAGGATCAGATTTTTACTCCGTTTTTCAGCACTAAGGAGTCTGGAACAGGTCTTGGGTTGGCCATTGCTTATCGTATTGTCGAAAACCATAATGGCCAAATCGATTATATATCACTGGAGAATACGGGGACTACGTTCATTGTGCTGTTGCCTAAGGATAAATCAGCGTAAGGGATGATTGAAAATGAGAAGCATTCTGGTTGTTGATGATGAGAAAAGTTTACGTGAGTTCCTTTCGGAAGTACTCGAAAAAGACGGTTTTGAAGTTTTTGTTGCTGATAATGGACTTTCAGCACTAACTCATATTGAAAATGAAGATATTGATCTCGCCTTGGTTGATTTAAAAATGCCCGGTATGGATGGGATGGAACTCCTTGAAGAAATTAAAGCGAAATTTTCTCATATCAGTGTGATCATGATGACGGCTTATGGCTCGGAAAAAACAGCTGTCGACGCCATGAAACGCGGCGCATCCAACTATCTCAAAAAACCGTTTGAGTCCATCGATGAGTTAAAACTTGTTATAAAAAAGGAATTTGAGAGTCAGCGAATAAAAAAGGAAAATATATTACTGAAACAACATCTTGAGAAAAAATATCCTTTTCATAATATTGTAGGTATAAGTGAAAAAATACGATCTGTATTTGAAATTATGACAAAGGTTAAGAATCTTGACAGTACAATTCTTATCACTGGAGAAAGTGGGACCGGGAAAGAACTGGTAGCTTCCTCGATCCACTATACGAGTCATATTCGAGATAAACCTTTCATTACAGTTAGTTGTGGAGCATTACCTGAGAATTTGCTTGAATCAGAGTTATTTGGTCATACCAAGGGGGCTTTTACAGGCGCGGTCACACATAAAGTTGGGCTGTTAGAATTAGCCCAAGAGGGCACTTTTTTTCTTGATGAAATTGGTGAAGCATCTCCATCTATTCAAGTTAAATTGCTGAGGGTTCTACAGAATAAAACTTTTATGAGGGTTGGCGGTACAAAACCGATAACGGTCAATGTCAGGATCATAGCTGCGACCAATAAAAACTTGGAAGAAGCAGTGACATCAGGTCACTTTCGTGAAGATTTATTTTATCGATTAAATGTAATACCGATTCATATTCCCCCGCTACGGGAGCGTCCTGAAGACATACGTCCCTTGATAGACCATTTTATCAAAATGTATTGCCAAAAGCACAGTATTCCGCTGAAATCGATGGATGAAGACGTTTACGATCATCTCCTTTCCTTTCATTGGCCAGGAAATGTTCGTCAGCTTGAAAATGTTATTGAACGTATGTTGGCTCTTGAGAGTAGTAACACACTCTCTTTTCAGAGTCTTCCGCAAAGCATAAAGCATTTTCATCAAGCGCAGAATTCATTAGTTCCCGAGTTTCATGAAGGAGGTGTTGATCTGGAAAATATTATTGAGCACATTGAAAAGAAGTATTTGATCGAAGCAATGCAGTTCTCGAAGGGAATGAAAAAAAATGCTGCAAAATTACTCAACATATCCTTCAGATCGTTGCGATATCGTCTCCAGAAATATGCAATTGATGATGACGAAGGTGATCTGCAATAAACAATTCTTCTAAGGAGAATTTCCATGAATCATAGCAGGAATTTCTGTGAATCGGAAATGGGTGGCGGTCCCTCAAGTAGTGGTACCTACATCTTTATATTACTTGTCGCTTGTATTATCTATTTCGGAATAGTCTATGGACCTGCATTCTATAAAGATTACATGCTTGAAAATGAAATTGTTGACACGTTGGGTTATGACCGCTTTAAAATTCTAAAAAAGCCATCAACCGATGAAATAAGAAAGCAAATTGTCACAATTGGGAAAAAATGGGGGGCGTCATTCCCTGAACAGTCAGGATATAGTGATCAAACTTTCCTCGAAGTGGAAGAAGATGGTGCTTTCTTTAAAGCTGAATATCGTTATTCACGCCAGATTAAACACCTTGTAGGCCAACCTAAAACAAAATGGTTCCACCATAAAGTCATATTGAATTCGAATACAAAATAGCTGGATTTGGATGAAGTTCGAACAGTAAGGTCATTGGATATAATTCCCTTTGGGTATATCTCAAACTCAGCTTATGATGTTTATTCAGTCGTATGCGAAGCAATATAATATGAATAGAAATTAGTATTGCATCGAGAAATTCGTTGCATCTTGGTATAGTTTTGAAACCATGTTGAATAATGTTGCGGTTTTTCAATGGAGAAAGAAGGCGAATCAGTTATAAGATAACTGAATCTAGCATGAACTAAATTAAATGACTTGAACCAGGTCGATTGGTATTGTCTGAAGAAATTCTGTTCGAGTACATGAACAGAAGAATGACGTAGTCCGGCAAGGATAAGGGCTGCAGTTATCGTTGCATTCCAGGATGCACTATTTTCAGCATACTGATTGATTGCTAAACCTGACTCAATCGGTATTTTTCCGAAATACTGTCCCTCAAAATACCAAGGAAATGATAACAGGTGACGAAAAATTACGATCCGATCTTGACCGAACCCTTCGATATACTGCTGATACCATAAAAGAAAAAACAAGTTACTGTATTCTGTAAAAATATATGCATGTGCAGATGTCTCACCGATCAATCCACGGCCAAAAAGGGTCAGATCAAGTGCATCCACCCCTTGAAACAGTGGTGATACTCGTTGGCAGTGATCAATGATGCCAAAACAACAACCTGTTATTACACTCAGTATCAGTGCAATTGCTATTACTGATCGAAAATACAACGGACTCTTTTGGCTCATGTTTTTGTATGAAATGTGCAGTGTCTCATACAAGGATTCCAATCCAATTGCTATCCAACAACATATTATCATCAGACCTGGCAAAAAAAAGAAACGACTCTCATTCGAATGATAAAGACTCACTGAACAGAGTGATAACAGAAAAAGAATGCTTAGTACAACGATCAGGTTACGATCCTTACATAAACCGCGATAGAGACCATAGCCTGCAATCAGAAGCCAAACCCAAAAAAAATCTGCTTCGAGGAGATGATACATCCTCATGAATACTGCTTTTCCTGATAGCACCCGGCAAGTATCCAGCACAGAAGGAATAGCCTCATCCTGAGCAGTAATAAGACTAATGAACTTATCGAATCTGACTGGATCGCCCCAATTTACCACAGGATGACCTGATGAGCGTAGAGGAAGATAAAGCCAGATTGAACAGCCCATCAGAAAAAGGGTAAAGGGTAGCAATACAAATCGTTTTGAGACCCATTTATGTGATCCTGATGCAGAAAGGACAAAAACAGGAATGAAAATGAGGAGGGTCAAATGATGAGTAAGACTCATACCTGCGAAAAAAGAAAAAAAATATAACCATCGGATGTCCCGAACTGTACGCCATCTCAACCAACAGTGTAAAAACAAACCAAAACAAAGAAGATTAAAAGCATAAACTTCAGTTTTTAAAATGCTTTCAAGACAGGAAGGTATAAAAAAAATAAAAATGGCAACAAAAAAAGAAAAACGTCCGGCTATACTTCGAAAAAGTGAATGATACAACCAAAAAATTCCCAAACCAATCAACAAAGAAAGCAGATGGCTGCGATAGACAACCGAACCGAGTGGCAGTAAAGAGATGAGTTTGATCAAATGAAGGTATAAAGGATACCCCGGAGGATGACTTATACCCAGATGATAACCTGCACTGGCCAGAAGAGGACCTTCACCCAAAAGGATATCAAGAGGTATGAATCTGATAAATAGAAACGCTATCCCCAAACAGAAAATGATTTTATTATGCAAACGAGCTTCTTTAAAAGAAAAAAAGGGGTAACACCTTAATGTTACCCCTTTATGCATCATACTATCATATTATTCAATAGCTGGAATCATTGTCGGATCAGCGGGAGATAACCCCTCACCCAAAGCATCACTCACGCGAATGATTCCACTTTCATCGATATAGAATGATCTGATCCCAGTACTTTGGTAAGTAACGGGCCAAGCCGTGGCTGACCACGTCCATATCTGATCGCCGGCTGCACCAACAGGGTCTCCTGGTTGCATATAGAATGTATATCCCGCCTTAAGACCAGCTCCTAATGCTTCATCCATGAAACCAACACCACCAGCGCCAACACCAGTAGTCAAGTTATCCATATCCATAGAATATGAATGGGGAATTCTATTGTTGTTGTAGTCAGTTTGAGCAGCAGCAATAGTCTTGCAAGCACCCTGGGCGGCAGCTTCATTAGCAGACATTCTCGACCTGAGCAAACTTGGGATGGCAATAGCGGCAATAATACCGATAATGGCAACAACGATCAAGAGCTCAATCAGGGTAAAACCTTTCTCATTTCTCACTGGAATTCTCATCTTCATTTTCACCTCCTTCCATTGTCAATTTTATCTCTGTCAAAAGTTTTTTTCTTTGTAACTTCTTTCTTGTCTTGTCCATTGATTAAGCAATAATTATGCCATCTTTCTTCAAGGCATCATTATATAGCATATCCGTGGGGTTCTTCCTTTGCTATTACTCATTTTTAGGGCTTTTTACCTCTAATCGCAACTAATAGACGGCGAAAATTGAAGGGTTGATTATGTTAATCAAGTGACAATTATGGGCACTCAATGACAAATATTGTCATGCGACGCCTTCTCCTTCTATACTTGATACTTGACCTTGAGCAAAATAACTGTCATATTCCATGAGAGGAACAATGAGATTGGAATGGATGAGAGCGGTGTGAATGTAATGTTTTTTTGAAGGCATGAAGGGCTTAAAATCGCGAGTGATTCTAATTCAATCAAATGATGGTGTATCATGACAAATCTGAACTGTACTACACGTGATTTTTTGTTTTTTTTCTTACTCTCGCTCATCCTGGTAATAAATACTTCACTCGATGTCGGCTGGGAAGATAGCGGAGAACTGACCAGTTCCATTTTTTTTCTTTCGCTTTCACACCCAACGGGTTTTCCATTCTACCTTCACGCAGCTCGTCTCGTTCAACTTCTCCCCCTGGGTTCAATCGCCTTTCGAGCGAATTTGTTTTCAACACTTTCGGGGATAGCATCTCTGTTGTGGCTCTATTTTCTCGTTCTCTCTCAGACAAATCGACGTTGTTGTGCTATTCTAGCTGTTTTAATTTTACTGACGACACCGCACTTTCTGCTACAATCAGCAAACGCTGAGATATACACTTTTCAGCTCAGTACTCTTGGATTTGTGCTTATTCTTTCTATTCTATCAAGACAGGCATTGCTGAAGAGATCTCGTTTGGGTTGGCAGTTATTGATTTTATTGTGTTGGGGACTGAGTTCTGGTTTACAGCCCCATTTTTTTTTATTAATGAGCCCGATCGTCATATATGCCTTGATCATGAACGCTGGCGGTAATTGGAGAAATACCCAGAATTTGTTATTGCCTACAGTATCATTAGGATTGATTACAGTGATCATCGGTTCGTCGATAAGTATTTATATTCCTATCAGGGGGACAGCGGGTTTTATTTTTCATTGGGGTCCCGTGCTAACTGTTCGAGATATGTGGGACTACATAACTGCATTACCGTATCGGACCGGTTTCTCTGAAATACAAAGCATTCCATCCCTCTTATTGATCTCAGCCCGCATGAAGTTATTACTTGTAACTCTGCGTGGATCAAGTCTGACAATACTGTGGCCTTTGGCGATCCTTGCTTATTTTCATAATGTGGAAACAAGGGGATTCCATCTGTTAATCTTCTGCATTCTCAGCTTTGATATCATAATTACGATCTTTTTAAATCCAATGGGGATAAAAAATTTACAGACATCATTAGTGAGTCTGTTTTGCATTTCATACTATGTAGCTTTGGGTACTTCAGTCATACTGAGGCGAATTCGCCATTCCTGCAGGCTGTAATTGTGCAGCATGTTTATAATACCGTAATGCTTGAGTATTTCTTGCCTGGCTTTCGAGAAAGACTGCGTAGTTGTAGTGGAGATTACTGCTCCATGGCAGATAATGCAAAGCTGTTTTGAAATCAGATTCAATACGAAAGTTATGAAAGACTTGGGCACGAAAAACCAGATAATTGTTGAGCGATTTTTCGTTGAAACAATCCGCCCTGATGGCCTTTTCCAGAAAGATGAGACTCCGATTGATATTCTTCTGGCGGCGATAATACAAGGAAAAATTAAAGAACACATTACTGATCACTGATTTACCTAAAACATTCGTCCGTTGAACAAAATAATCAAGGAATGACTCATCCGTGAAGGACTGATATGAATGAAAAGTCGATCGTTTAATGTCATTTTCCATGGAGGTTGACACTCTAAAAAACAGAGCGAAGGGGGTAAGAGGAACAGAGGGGAAATTGTCTTGATCAATACCTTCCCAGAAAATTTCCCTGCCTAACAAGTGTCCGTGTAAATAAAAATCTTTCAGAGACCTTGTTTTTATTTCATGGAGTAACTGTTGGGCTGAATGGTTCCATCGGCAAAGAGAAGGCCAATAGTTCTTTTTAGACCAATGATTGCGAGAGATGACAACAATATCGCGTCGATAATGTTCACACAATTGAAGGTATTGAAGGGCTGAAAGCGGATCGAGACTTCCTGTTAACATGATAGCATTCTGGGGTAGTTTCTGAAGAAGATATCGCCCCAGAGTTCCAGCGGAGTACTGAGAAAAACTAATGAAAGAAAGCAGGTAATTTTTAGTACAAATGAGTATGATACAATATATCATAAGAATAAAGAGGTGTTGGATAATATTGCCACGAGGGTAGCATAGTTTTTTTTGGAGCATCAGAATTACCCTTTTGGAAAAAGATCATAATGACTGATTGTCTTCGCCCTTGTCCCGATATAGAGTTCCGGTCATGAAATCAATACCTGGAAGAGTTGATCCTTCATAAATGGAGCTTGATTCGACCTCTATTGATATTTGTTTGTCGGCATCAATTTCGAGACGATATGGTCCTGTGCTTGTAACTGCAGTATCGTTATCTGAAGTTGAATACGGAAGAAAAAGAATTTTTGAGCCGTTCATATCGAGTCGCCCATATTGTTGATAAACAAAAAGACGGTTTTGATTGGTAAGAATGGTCACAGAGATTTTATATGACGTCCCCGGTTCACCTCTGATGGGTAAGCGAGCACCCTTGACATATTCAAAAACAAGGAAATTGTTCCGTTTATTATTCTTTTCCCGAGTAGGATCAGGTGGAGATTCATATACCAGGCGTAATTGGTCCGCGTACTGGCATGGTCCCCAAACAGGACCGAGGAGTCTACCATCAGACCAGTATAATTTCTCAGTAAGTGGTTCTTCATGGTCAGGAATTGAACTGAGCAGATGGGACGCCTTTGAAGCTAGAATTTCCCTGTAGGAATCGAGACGATCTCTGAAATTACCCAAGATTATATATCGAATATGATGATCATCGAGAATTGTTTGAATTTCTGACCATGATGAGCTGGTAAAAAAGAGACATGACGTCAGCAGGCCTTTATGAAGAAAACCGAAATTACTCGCGATGACAGGTCTTTGGGCGATTGAATTGACCCAGTTACCATAATCCCAGATACTCATGACACCATATTCAGGTGATTGAGATGGATCAGAAAAGAAACTTGTTTCTGGAGTATGGTCTCGAATCCAGACGAGTGTATCCAGCAAGTTAAGAGGAATTACTCTTTCTGGTTGAAAGCGAGTTTTAATGTAGCCACTCATATTATCGAGACTGGGTTTTGATAGAATGAAGAAGAACAGGAGAGCCAGAGACACACGAATGTATTTATGGATGGACAGTCGAGGCAACTGTATGTTTGCGACTTGCCATATAAAAAAACCTGAAAGAATGGAAAGGGTCAGAACAAGTTGATGAGAATAGCGAATCTGGATAAGAGTGAGTATAAGGTTGAAGAGCGACCAGGCAATGAATATTTTACAGGCAATAGTCTTTTTCTGCAAAGCCAGCACAATGATCAGGACCGGATACAGAAATATCCAATAACCGAAAAAAACAAGAACCCTATGCATTGGATCTTCAGCTTTGAGGGAGAAGAGAGGCTGTGTCTCATCAATCTGTTGCATCCAGGGATCAGCCTTGAACAGATAAAAGAAGCCATCAGAAAGAGGCGATAATATTGATGAATGGCTGATCATCAGGATAGCAATGAGGGTGCATATCAGCAGGATCGCCCCAACTATTCTTTTCACGGCCTTATCTTGAGAAAAGGGCACATGGGTCAACACCATAACTATCAGGAAGACACTCAGTCCCATGGCCAGATAGAGTGCCGGCTGGAATAGGGATAACGCATAATAGACAAAAGCATATCTCTGACCATAATAAGTATGAAAGACGACAGGGAGCAGGAATATAGCCAATGAAACCAGTAATCCCGCCATGAGTTTTAAACGTTGCAGAATGATCTGGCGGGGTATCGGGGCAGATTCCCGATAATACGCATGAAGCAGCAGTATCACCGTAATCCCAAAGAAAAAGCTGAGATACATAATTGCTCCACGCCAGATCAACTGTGCTGTCCAGAGACAGAGAATCATGAGCAGTATTTTGCTACGAGGCATGTGAAATTTTTGATAATTATCAAGATCGGATTTCATGAAGAGGAAATAAAGGATCGGGACAAAGAGGCTTTCCAAGGGATGGTGGTCGGGTGCTCCAAATTTGCCAGTCCAAATGCCGGCATAGAGGATGGCATGCAGGAGTGCTGCCCAATAACCAACCGAGCGATTGAACAGTGCGAAACCAATCAAGAAAACGATCATGGTCGTTGCAGCGCTGGATACCGGTGACACAAGAGCAGCGACCAGATCAACGACAGTTCGATCATAGTGAAAACCACCTGCACAATAGCCAATAGTGGCCACAAGAAAGTCATAGCCTGGTGGATGAACGACTGGTGCTCCTTCTGGATAATCAAGATAACTGTCGAACTCGATCAAATGAGGCCAATGCTGAACAGCCAAATGTATCCTGCGCAAATGATAATAGGAATCAACACCCAAGGGCAAAAGGGACCCATTGAATAAGGCATCATTATATCGGAGTATTCGAATGCCGAATGAAAGGCAAAAGAGTGCAACCAACAGGAGAATATGTAGCATAACTTGGTAGTGTGAATTGTGATAACGGGAAAAAGTCATGATTTTTTCACTCCTCCCTTTTCCCCTGTTATGGTGAAAATAGAATCTGACTGATCAGTACTTGGACAGTTCAACAAATATGAGATCAGAAAGAACCAACCCCACGAAAAAGGCAGCAAGAAGGCATGACAAATACAGACCAAAACGCACTACTATCCTTTTTATTCGAGCATATGTCTGAGAATCGAGTCCATGTTTAGAAAACTGATGCACTACATTTCTCCTCTTTCAAAATCGCGTTCACTCTGTGTAGTATTAAACGTGGTTATAAAAACCTTCGTCCTCGATAACATTTATGGCACATAGTCATGCATAAGTATGTAATTAGCTTGGGCAAAATGATCATCAGGATGTTGTGCGAGATATTTTTCCAATATAAAAAGGGCATCCTGATGGAATCCGACCTGATACAGGGAGATGGCATAGTTGGTCATGCCAGCGGTATAATGAGGATAATCCATGAAAAGCAACTCAAAATATCGTTTGCTTTGTTGGAAATGACCAAGTTTCAAATGGGTTGTTCCTAGATTGAAATAAAGCATTGGATCATTGATGCCATGCACTACCGAATCATTCCATAATTTTAAAGCCTTCTCACGTTGTCCGCTTTTATCAGCGAGTAGACCTTTAGAAAAAAGTGAATACCCATTTTCTCCACTTAAAGAACATGCAAAATTAATATCTACATGAGCTTCAGTTAGTTTTCCCTGTAGAATATATAAATTGGCCCGACTATAGTAAAAATTCGGATTGTCCGGATTGAGAAGAATAGCCTGATTGAATGCTTTGAGAGCTTGTGTTGTATGTCCAATATCTAATTCAGCCTTGCCCAAGGCAAACCAGACATTGGCATTCCCAGGAAAAAACTGAAGAGATTGCTGAAATTTCTCGATCGCTTTGTGTGACTTTCCCATTTTTTCGAACAATTTAGCATGGTAATACCAGATAATATCCTTTTCATTCGATAGCCTGTCCGCTTGTAGTAACAAGTTTTCTGCTTCATCAAAGCGTTTTTGTCCTGCATAGATAACTGCGAGATACAGCAGGGGACGAAAATAGCCAGGAGTGTTCTTGATGTTTGAAAGCAAATAAATCTCTGCTTTAGTATTGTCTCCCTGTTCAATAGCTCGAAGAGCTAGGGTAACTGATGCCAACGGAGATTTCGGTGCGACACGATATGTTTCTTGCATGAGCTCATCAGCCACCATATAGAATTCCGATCGATGAAAAACTGAGATACTCATTCCAAGTATCAGCAAACCTCCTAGTATTATAGTGACAGCTCTCTTTTTTAATGCTAATCGATCAATCAAAATAAAAATCGCAGCAAAAAAACCGATCAAAGGCATATATAAAAAACGTTCTGCCATTAAAACATTGAGTGGAACAATGAGATTGGAGACGGGAACAAGACCTGCGAAAAACCAACTCATGAAGAAGGCGATCAATCGTTCGCCCTTGCAAAACATATACCCGGTCAGATACACCAAACTGAAAAACAGTGCCAAGCCTGTTATTACATGGGGATCGTAAAGAGAATGTGATTTAGGTAACCCAAAATAGCAGAAACACAGGGGATGAGGCCAAATAATAAGTTTGATATAGCGAAAAAAACTAGCGCTCATCGAAAGAACAGTAACCAGATAGCTCCCCCCAGGAAAGGAATATTTGCTTGAATTCCCTAAGTAAGAAAATTTCAGGAAGAGATATCCAGCCAGGATTACAAAGAATGGCAAAAGCATTATTGTAGTACGTATGCTTCTGCAGACTCGTTTCTCAAAAAATATCCAGAGCATTAAGAGCACTGGAAATGTAATAGCCAATTCTTTGGATAAAAGACCGGCACTGAAGGCAATCAATGATCCCGCATAATAGCTAACCAGTGAAAACCCAGATCGCTTCAAGGGTAGAATACTGTGATAAAATAAAAGAAAGGCTACGAGAATAAAAAAGAGAGCCAAGAGATCACCTCGAGATGATATCCATGCAACGACTTCTGTCTGAAGGGGATGCAGAGCAAAAAACAAAGAAATAAAAAACGGAACGATCGTTTTGTTCAGAAGAACCCTCATCAAACAGAAAACCAGAACACTGTTCAAGGCATGAATGATGATGTTGACGAGATGATAGCCTTTAGTATCAAGACGCCACATTGCGTAGTCCAGTGCAAAGGAAAGCGTCCGAACTGGTCGATAAATTGTGCCCCAATCCTTTAACGATGAAATAGTAGTTGTATCTGTAAAGAATGAGGGAATATTGTCTAAAGATTTAATATGGGGATTTTCGATGATGAAATATGTATCATCAAGGATAAAATCACCGTACAATGCTGGCAGATAAGAGATACTAATCAAAAGAACCAGGCAAGCAGAGAGGATGAGTTCAACAGCATAATTCTTAATAGGAGACATACGTCAGTTCGTCCAATTTCTGATTAGGGCATGTGCACTGATTACTCGAGTCATCAACGTTCATCGTTTTTAGGTAGTGAAGCGTGTTTCTGCAATACCATCCGGGCCGCAGCGATTACTTTTGAGCTACGAACACTCTTTTTTAAGAGGAGTTTTTTAAGTGAAGAGGAAGAATCGGCTTCAGCAATGATCGAGTGAAGGAGTTGTTTAAATGTCTCGTTTTCCGACCAGTTTTGGTTCAGATCGATATTCTCGAGCGATCTTAATATATGGAGCTGGATAGTTTCGTGCTCGACCTCCTCTTTTGAGGCTGGATACTGCAGATACTTACCGTAATAATTGAGAATGGTTGGATCAACTATTTTCATGGAACTCAATACGTCAATCGCTTTGAGTTTTACGGATAATTCCTTATCATTCAGGGCCTCAATAAGGTATTCCAGTGCAGATGGACCTTGCATTTTTGCTAAAGCAGACAGGACTTCCTCGCGAATCTGGCCCTGGTCATGGTTTTTAAATCTGAGAATGATGGGCAGAAAACCCGGTTCACCGATTTCAGAAGCAATAACAATGGCATTACGAGTAACAAACCAGGGCTGACTCGTATCTTCCAAAAGTGTCTTGACATAAGGGATGGCAATTGTTTTATAGCTTACAAGTGTATCAATCACCTGCCTTCGGACGGATATTTTGTCGCTTTCCCTGAGAATATCGAACAGAAGCGGTAAGGTCGTTTTCTTAAACTCTTTAAAGATCATGAGAATCTGGTCACGTTCTTCTCGTTCGGCTTCAAGAAAAAACTGTTTCAGTTGAATAAAAGAGTTTTCATCATGGGCAATATTAATCAGGTTTTGTTGAACGAATTTTCCTTTCTGACTCTGAGGGTCCGAAAGACTTAACAGTTCTTCCTTGAGAAATGTGAGAATCTTATAAGCGGGATGAAGTTGTTTCATATTGATCAAGGTCGGAAAAATCTGGACGAGTCTATTTATGGCTGCACTATAATGAGAAAAATCCGGGGCATTCCGTGCTGCCAAAAAAAATTGGCTTGGGTTTTGGGAAAATTTTCCGATCCAATCATTGATCATAATTTCCCTGGTTAGTTGCTCAGGTAATTCTTTCAGAGAAATGACCTTCTTATTCAATAAAATCCGTAAAGTATCAAAATGCTGCGGATCATTTTTCCCTTTGAAGAAAACAGCCAGTTTTTTAGCAACGTCACGGATGCGATCGATCATGACCTGATTACTCTCGCTCTCGGTCATGCTCTGCTTCTGTTCGAAAATATCCCAGTCTTTTAAAGTGTGCTTTACGATTTCAGGAATCATAGTCTCTGGGATATGTTCGATAATCAAGGATTCGAGGGATTGATTTTCCAGGTATTCACTTTCGACCATAAGTAAATCACTGTTAATCAGGAAATCTTTCAGAATCACCGGTTGACGTAACGGCCTGATAATATCCTGGAAGACTTTTCCCTTGGCTTGGTGCAGTTGCTCTTCTGATAAATTGCGATAAAGTGGCAAGTATCTCAAATCTCGACGTAAACGAGTCAAGGCCATCTCGACCCGCCAGGGTAGTTTCCGTTCACGCCCGATAATATCTTCTTCAAAAAGCAGGGATACATGCAATACCCCTGCTTCCACCAATTTCATATTAAAGACTTCACGTTCCTGTTGCTGGATTCTGGTCTCAACATCAGGCGCTTCGCTCAGCAGGGTAACAAACGATATAAATTCATTCTCGGCAATCTCATGTTTCAGAGTGAAACTCAGGATTTTTTTTCGGATAAAATACTGATGTAACTTGGGAATGAATAACTCACCAGCTTGTTCAGTCATCATTTTGCTCATTCTGACCGATTCATCGAACAAGCCATCCAACATGATGTCGCGAGAATTATCCTCTTCAATTCTGAAAAAACTCATTTCCGGACGGTCCCCGATTAAATCCAGGAAATGCGTATAGAGTCCTTGAAATGCATTATGAGCCATGGGATGATCAGCAGAGTAGTAACCACTGTGGCTCAGTGCTTTAACAAAAGACAACATGAAATTCAAAACCTTTTCACGACTTGCTTTGATTTTTTGCTTTGAGTCATCCATTATGATTCCACCCACGATTCATTATATTCACTTTGATTACGGTGCTGTATGTATCCTGTTCCAGATATGCATAGTACCAATACTATATCATTATCTTCAGACACATGCAATCAATCATGGAAATGCTTTGAAGTTTTTATCATGCTGGAAAACCATTACTGTTTCGGGCTTCTGACCTGAATAAGGGCAACAAGCTTGGAACGAAATTGAACACTTTTGTAGATCCATTGCAGCAGTCCGTTCAGCTCATGTGGTTATCCTGACAATTTTTGTCACTTTCCTGTTTTTTTACGAATCATTTTGTAAAATGAGCATGAGATGGGGTATACAATAGACAGATAAAAACCATCACATAGAATTCGTTTATGATGAGAAAGAAATAGCGATGATACAATCTGTGCTCAGGTCCTTTTTACTCACTCTGTTGCTTTTTTACTGTCTGATCATCGAGACAGAGGTAATGCCCTTTTTTAATCAGGGTGCAATGATACTGCTCAGTCTGGATTTGGTCCTGGTATTCGTTTTACTATACAGATCGAACCGCTCTGTTCATCATAGCGGGATTAGTATGGTTTCGTTCGGACAAAGTGGTCTGGTCATCGGAGTCGCCCTATCTCTCTTACTGCTTTTTTGTGAAACAGTGCTGGTATGGATAGAAAAACCACTCTCCGATTGGTATCTCGACAAGAAATCAGAACAGATCGAAAAGACCATTGCAGCCTATGACAACACTATGCAAGGATTATTGCACCGGTTAGGAACATCTGCTGATTTGGTAAATGCGATTTCACGGGGCAGCAAAACCGAGCTTGAAAGAATTCTAGCCGTAACTGCATCGGACCAGGCTGTAGCGGGACCAGTCTGGATTGAACTTCTCGATGATTTCGGAAGACCGCTAGTCTGGAGTTGTTCTGATTCAAGATTACCTCCTTTTCTTCCTGAAGAGGTCAGGTCTCACGTGCTTGAGAAGGGACATTTTCTTTATCGGGGGTCGGTATTTATCATTGCGGCAATGAGCAAAGAGATCGAGCAGACGGGATACACCATGTTTACCGGCTGGGTGATTGACCAGAGTAGTGTTGAGAAGGCACCTGTATATACCAGAGCCCTTGGTCCTGTTTTACGGTCTGCACTTGGTCCCAATCTGACCCTCCTCTTTGATTGGAATCCGGAATTTTACAATAAATCTGCAAATCAATTCAGCCAAAGATTTGGATTGATGGCCAAACAAAGAGCTGGCCAGATCACTTTTCTTGAGGACCAGCAAAGCTTCTATCATCTGGGATGGACCGGATTACAAGCTGGTCGTTTACTGAGATCGATTCGTTTTTTTCGGATGACATTTGAGTTAGTTCTCCTCGTTATTGTGATCCTTGATCTGATGATTCTATTACTGAAAAAAGAAGTGATAAGTGGCTTTTTGATCGGTTCGGGAGTTGTTTTGACTTGCATTGCTGTTTCTGGAATGAGTGCATTTCTCCTGAGGCAAGGCGTTGAGCTATCTCAAGTCGTGTATCATCTGCTCCCGCATCCGGGAGCCCTCGATAGTGCGGTCCCATCACTATATCAATTTCTTTATTCTTGTGTTCTGGCCTTGAGTATCACCCTACTCTGTATTGGCCTCACACGGATCATTTTTTCGCGGCAACGATCGTCAGCTTCAGTCGTGCATAACCAATGGTGGCAACCCATATCGCTCATATTTCAAAACACCCTCTTTTTTGGATTTGCGTTCTCGGTTATCGCAATAATCACATACTCATATGGTGTCGTGAACCGGATTCATACTGAAAACGCACTGACCACTGAAGCTTTCAGCATGTTCGAGTATTTTTCATCGAGTGGCTACATTCTATCATTGGTCACTCTTCTGAACAGTTATCTCATTTGTCTTGGATCGGGTTTTTTCATCGTTCTGTGGCAATATATATATTTTCCAGTGTTACGGACCGGATTAAAGAAAATCTTGATTATCGCCTGTTTTCTGGTAGTTTTCGCTCTGGTCTTTCCTTTCATCTCAGATATTGTCCTTTTCAGTAAGTTGCTCGCATTATCTGGGCTAGGCTATTTTTTCTATTCAGTCTGGTCGCCCGGCTCGAGAGACAAGAGCTGGTCACGC
Organism: bacterium; assembly: GCA_016934675.1. GTDB lineage: Bacteria > CSSED10-310 > JAFGSJ01 > JAFGSJ01 > JAFGSJ01 > JAFGSJ01. The sequence continues at coordinate 76,434 of JAFGSJ010000018.1, forward strand.
AAAATGGTGCGGCTAAACCTTGTCCTTCTTGTGCTCGTCCTGATTGTGCTCATGCTTTATACGCCGTATTTCATGTCACTGGTCAGACTCTATGCCCGACAATCATTGCTGGACTGGGTAATGGAAGAACAACAAGCACCCCGGAAATGCCGGACAGAACTCATTCAATACACTGACCAGATTAATAGTATCTTACCGGAGATAGACCAAAAGATAGCTCCGATCAGTGCAACAGGACTCGCTGCACAGTTATGGTTATCATCGCCTTTCCCGGCTAGAAATCAGGCATTCGCGGTCGAAGTCTTCTCGAGTTCACACCAATTGATCGGGCGTTATGGTTTCAATTCAAAACAATTGATACGTCCTGAACTCACCAATCTTCAAGATTTGTCGGAACCTTTCCCGCAAATAATCACTTCGGGCGAACTCACCCGACGATTTTTGACACGAGGTATTCCTGTTCAGTTGACGGATGAAGAAATGTACATTGTTTTGTTTCATGTCGAGTATAATTCCTTTCCACATAAATCAAAGCTCAAGCTCTGGCCTGAGCATATTCCGCCTGAATGGCTGGCCCATCAACATATCCGAAGGCTCGATCCTGTTATCGAGACGGAATATCGGGGAGGAATTGTCTACACATCTGAATCACAACTTTACGTTGGACCACCTCATGAGCCGCGCTTCCTAGTGAAATTGTATGAGTCCGGTTATAACTGGCACAATGATCTTCAGTTGGGAGACAAAATATACGATGTTCTCTTTGTTGTACCGGAGGCGTGGGGGAATGCACCTGATTTGATCAGTTATGCACTGCCTCTTCAAAACAGAACGGATAGATGGGCTATATCGTATCATATTTTCATGCTTGCCACAATTTTGCTGATCATAGTTATGCTTGTCATTGTATCGTCTCGAATTGTATTCTCGCTCTATCATCAATACAATACCGATGTACGTTACGCCACATTCCCGACTTTCCGAACCAAGATTCTGCTTGCACTGGTTCTCTGCTCGATAATTCCTTTGGTGGTTGTTTCAATGATCTTCAAACAGACCGTAACGGAAAAGCTCAAGGAAAATATCCTGACGGAATCCCGACAGGCTGCAGAAACCGTGCTCGAACGGCTCAAAGATAGGTCCATCATGGCGGGCACATATCTAGCTGAACGGTTCATCCGTACTGAGGTTATAGGACCATGGCCGGATGATATTGATTTCAATATTCTGCGTGAACAGTGGTCCGTTATCTTTGCCGAAGTCTATGATTCACAGGGATTTCGGCTCTGGCATTGGGCCGATCAGAGTCCGGAAGACCTCAGTACCTTGTCAGAAAGAGATGAAATGCAACGGGCCCAATCGTTTCAGAGGAATACGGCAGTTTTTTCGTATAATCAGGTCTCGCACAACTTTTATTTAACGACAGTCCTGCCCTTGATTGATCCTATCAGGCCCCATTTCCCTGCAGGGACTGTAACGATCAAAGTATTATTGACGGATTCATTATTAAACGAAATCAACAATGATGCGTATCAACTTCTGGTCGTCTATGATCGAAACAAACCCATGGTCATGTCTGATCGCTCTCTTCATGTTGCTGGTCTCGTTCCTGATCTGTTACCATCCGGAATACAAAAAGCGTTGAGTACCATGCAGGAGAATCCCGTTTTTGAACTTTTCCCGAACACGACATTCAGTCAATTGGACACATATGTGGCCATAAAGGACAATCTCGGTAACATAACTGGCGTGTTTCTGAACTCGAGATGCTATATCACTGCGAAGCTTTTCCAGGAAACAGTGAGTTTTTTCCGGGTTATCATCGCCTCTATTTTCCCCTTACTCCTGATCATAATAATCGTCGTAACCTATATGTCATATCGTTTTTATCAACCGATGAAGTTATTGCTTGATGGAACACACACAATCTCATCGGGTCGACTCGAACATCTCATTGCTGCGGTCCCCGACCGGGAATTCAATGCCTTGATCAGCTCATTCAATGCCATGACCGATGATCTCCGCCGAGACCGGACCCAACTCGAACATCGGAAACAGTTTATGGAAGCGATTCTGCAAAATGTCACCACCGGAATACTGGTTTTTGACGGTCACGATGTGTTGACAGCAATCAACAAGGCTGTACTTACACTCTTTCATTTGGCAAAGGCGGATGAGCTCCTCGGAAAATCAAAAAAAGAACTCATGGAAAATAAGAATTTCACTTTCTTGGCTGAACTTGATTGGTCTCGAGAGAGAAAGGAGCCCTGTTTACGGCAGCTAACACTTCCTCTTTCCAATAAGAATCACATCCTCCAGGTTTCACTTTCACAGTTCGGTTCAGTAGAACTGGAAACATCCGGCTGGATAGTGGCCATTGAAGACATGACCGAATTAATCACCACGAACAAACAGGCTGCATTGGTCGATATGGCTCGACAGGTAGCCCATGAGGTTAAAAACCCGTTGACTCCCATCCAGTTGTCCACTGAGCATATCCTTCATACATATCATGACCGGGCTGAGAATTTTAAGGACATTTTGGAGCAATGCACTACAACCATTCTTATGCAGATCAATAATTTGAACAGAATAATCAACGATTTCAGTAATTTTGCCCGTTTGCCGAGCCTGAAACGTCAGCAGGAAGACCTGAATCAGATAATCAGCGACCTTGTTCGGACCCACAACATGGGTCCCGAGTCGGTGGATTCATCTCGAATAGAATTCACACCAACTGCTTGTCCTCTCGAAGTATTCATAGATCGAGGACTAATGGAACAGGTCTTTCTGAACCTGATTCGTAATGCTAAACAAGCCATGCCTGTCAATGGGATTCTCAAAATTACGACAGGCAAAGGTCGGTTTTTCTATTCAGGTCCACTGGCCTCGCAACATATCGAGCTCGGAACAGAGCAGAGTATCTGGATCAGTTTTGAGGACAACGGACCGGGAATTAGTCAGGATCATCTTCTCCGTTTGTTTGAACCGTATTTTTCGACAAAAGATAAAGGTTTTGGACTTGGCTTGTCCATCAGTAAACGCACGGTCCGTGAACATGGGGGCGAGATATTTGTCTTCTCGGAAAGTAATGTTGGGGCCTTATTTGTTATTATTTTGCCTCAGATCGTAAACTCGAATCCTTAATGTAGATCGAGCAGTTTCACTTAAAAAGGTCAATTATATGAAAGAAAGTAATCCTGCAATCAATCGGACAATTCTGGTCGTCGATGATGAACCTGCTATTTGCCAGGCATTGCAAATGATCCTGGAATATGAACACTATCGAGTGGTGGTGGCCCAAAATGGTTCAGAAGGACTTCGTTTACTCGAACAAGAAGAACTTGCAGCTGTTTTTCTTGACATTAAAATGCCAGGCAGGGACGGTCTGGAAATATTACCCGAAATGCTCATGATCAAACCGGGTCTCCCGGTGATCATGATTTCAGGACATGGTAGCATTGAAACGGCTGTCCAGGCAACAAAGGCAGGAGCATATGATTTTATCGAAAAGCCACTCGATAAGAACCGTTTGCTTTTGACCCTGAGAAATGCTCTGGCCCTTGACCAACTCCAACGTGAAAACAGTGAATACAAGACCAGAGAGAAATCAAAATATTGTCTGATCGGTTCATCATCGGCCATGCAAAAGCTAATGGCTGTGATCGAACGGACCGGACCGACCAAAGCGACGACACTTATCACCGGTGAGAGCGGGACAGGTAAAGAGCTTGTTGCCCGATCAATCCATGAGCGGAGTTATTGTGCCAACGGCCCCTTCATTCAGGTTAATTGCGCGGCCATTCCCGAGGACCTGATCGAAAACGAGCTCTTCGGACATGAAAAGGGTTCATATTCGGGTGCAACCTCTTTACAACGAGGCAAGTTTGAATTGGCTGATGGTGGCACAATCTTTCTCGATGAAATTGCCGACATGAGTCTTAAAACCCAGGCTAAGGTCCTGCGTGTTCTCCAGGAGAAAGAATTCCAAAGGGTTGGTGGACCTCAAATCCTGCATACAGATGTCAGAATTATAGCTGCGACAAATAAGAAACTGACAAATCAAATTCGGGAGGGCCTTTTCCGGGAAGATTTGTTTTTCAGGTTGAATGTCGTCCCGATTACCGTTCCTCCACTTCGGGAACGAAAAGAAGATATTCCTGATTTGGTCCGACACTTTATGCAACTCTTTTGCCTGGAGAATGGATTCAAACATAAAGAATTCAGTCCGGGCACAATCGATGCTTTGACTCGATATAATTGGCCGGGTAATGTTCGAGAACTCAAGAATATCGTTGAACGGATGATCATTCTTTCCGAAACAGATGTGATCGATCAAGACTTTCTGCCTGATCAGACGCTACAGGTGACGACTGCGACCATGCTTCCCTGCGACCCCTATGCAGTGTCTCTGAAACAATTTAAGGATGTCCTGGAACGCTACTTTCTGGTCTTGCGCTTGAACGAAAATAACTGGAACATACAGAAAACCGCAGAAGCGATTGATACGCCCCGCAGTAATTTGTATAAGAAAATCGAGCAGTATTCAATCAGCGAGCAAACCGATACATCAGGCTCAAGTCAGAACTGATCAGTCTGGAAGCGGGGGGATATACAGGATGACAAAAAAGGTTGGAAACGTCTGATCGTGCCATTGTATCATTAATTGCCAGCGAGAGAGTTCCCGTTCATCGCCCAGAGGACCAAAACACCGAATGATCCGGTCAAAATCAGCCAGATAACGAATCGTGCGGCTATGGAGATACTCAGTCCATTGTTTGTCCTGGAATGACTGATAAACATCGCCGTTCACCACACCATCGAGATTGACCACCCGGTTCGGCAGGAGATATCCAAGCAGACCGGCATTCAGTGCACCGACCATTTCACCCGGTTTGAGATGCGGCCCTAGTTGTTCCGCCGCACGAATGGAAACAGTCTGCCAGGGATATATACCCACGGCCCAAATACGTGCACTCCAAAAGACGAGCGTTACACCAATCGTCATGATGAATACCAGGCCTATGGCCAGCTTGGTCGAATGTGCCCAGCGATCGGAGATTTTCGACCAGAAATCACCCAGACCTACACCGATGAATATGAGACCTATTGGAAAAAGAGACATAAAATACCAGCGTTGAATATGCCAAAAATAACCCGAATAGAAAAAGAAAATAAAAAGAAAATGGACAGAACCGATAAGCAGAATGGCTTTTTTTAACTCGGTTTTGTGTGAAAATGAAGAGCAAAACAAGGCCATGATCAGACACCAAAACGCAACCGCAAGAGCCACACTACCGGTCCACATTTCGCCAAGCATTGTCACGGTTTCACAACTATAATGAAATGCATGTCTGAAATAATCCGTTATTCCTTCTGATCGATTGAGATAGTGATAGAGAAAAGAGAGTGCCCGACCACTATCCTGTGTGATCCTGCCAAAATGCTTCATGTTCCAGAATACCCAGGGCAGAATGACGAGTGATCCGGCTCCAGCGAGAGTAAGGATATTTCTGAGAGGAGACCGTGAGGGCCCCTTTATTTGCCAGCAGATATATGTTCCTGCAAGCATCAGGCTGAACAGGATACAATCCGTTCTGGTCAGCAAGACGAGACCTGCCAGAAAACCCAATATGGCGGCCTGAAACGGTTGCCCCGTCCGATCGCAATGTAACAGCCAGAACAGGGCCACAGTCACAAACAATGCCGCTAGTGGAGCTTCAACTCCTGATAGAGCCGTCAGAACTATCTGGGGATGGAACATCCACAATACAAGGCTGAAAAGTGCTCCAACTCTGGTGATCATTCGTATTATTACATACAGAAAAAAACCGGTGAGTGCATGAAAAAGGGTCACCAGAATCAGAACAATCCGTACAGGAAGAATAGTGTCATGTGCTTCAAGCGGTAGCATCCAGAAAATCGGAATTTCAAGCAGAAGCAGGATTGGATGAAAGCCGTTCGTTTCCACGCTGCCATCGAATGTTGGGCCATAGCCTGTGGCCAAATTACGTGCGATTGACAGGTAATAAAACATATCATCCGCAACAACTTTACGAACAAGAACATCGAAATCCTGGCCGATAATCAAGGCCTGTATCACGATCCCTGCCATGATGACCAGGACCAAAACTGCTCGTTCAGCTTTTGAAAAACAGGATGAGCTTTTCATAATCAAGCCTGAAAATTTCCTGTCCAGGGAATTATGACTTTGCCATAATTCGTAGTGTCCTAAACATTGACGTTCTATCGCAAAGTTTCTATTATACATGAGTTATAACTCTCCTAGAAATAAAATGCAAAAATACTAATCAGCTTTGAATTGAGGCTAAAATCCAAAGGAAACGGATGGTAATATGAGACGGAACTCATGTTATATAACGGGGATATTCTTTCTGCTGCTCATTGCGGTTTTGGGAAATAACACCTGGGGGCAAACCTGGTTGAAAGCATTTCAGACTGGCTCATATGATGAAGCACAGGCCATTGTGCAACTCCATGACGGTTCAATCGCTGTTGCCGGGACGACCTCCTCATCATTAGATAACCGTGATATATTTGTTAACAGGATTGATATCTGGGCAAATAGCTACTGGCAAAAAATGCTGGGAGGCGAAAGCAGTGACGGTCTCAACGGCCTGATTACTACTCGTGATGATGGATTAGTCGGTTGTGGTTGGAGCCAGTCGGTGACGAGTGGTCATCTTACCCAAGCCCTGGTCGTACGACTTGATCAATCCGGGAATATTGAATGGCAAAGGTTTTATGATTGCGTGGACTATGAATTTATTGAGGGATGTTCCATTGCTCAGACGGCAGATGATGGTTATGTTCTGATTGCCCACTCTCCTTCAGCTTATAGTCCCAGTGTCACACTATTGAGACTGGATGCCACGGGATCAATAATCTGGCAGAAGCGCTTGCAGAGTAGTGAAACTATTATACCTTCCGAACTTATCTGTACCGCTGATTACGGTTTTTGTCTCATCGGTTCAACAACATCTACCTCTGCGAATTCTGAAGTATTAATCATAAAATTTGACCAAACCGGCACTATCGTATGGCAAAACACCTATGGAAACGCGTATAACGATTATGGAGTTTCTATCATCCAGGCCAACGACGGGGGCTATCTGGCCGTTGGTTCAAAGGAACTGCCCAGCACGTATCACGAGGATGTTCTGGTTTTGAAACTCGACAGCACCGGTTCGATTCAATGGCAATATACGTATGGTGATCTTAACGATGATCAAGGTAGAGATGTTATCCAGTCAGAGAATGGCAATTATGTAATCGCAGCCGAGACCAGGTCCTACGGCTCCGGTTTAACTGATTACTGGTTATTCGAGCTTGATTCCACAGGATCGATCGTATGGCAAAAAACATATGGTGACAGTCATCAAGAATACCTGAGAGATATCAAACCATCACACGATCACGGTTATCTTCTGACTGGTCTTTCACGTTCTTTCGGTTCAGGTGATGAGGATGCGTTTGTCTTAAAAATGGATGCACAAGGTGGGCTTTCTGAATACTGTTACCTGATCGGTTTAACCGGTATTGTGCCGGCAACGAGTTCTCTCGTCGTGTCGACTGGGTCGAACACGGTCACCGATGACACTTTTACGTCATCTCCAGCACTACTCGTTGATGATTACATGTCTTTTGAAGTTCAAACCTTGTGTTACGGTTGCACTGATGATCCATATGAATCAGACAGCCTCGGTGATGTTAGCGTTGCCAAAGCAATTCTTGGGGGGCAGACCCAAATCCATAATTTCTGGGATATGACTGATGATTGGTTACAGTTTCATGCCTGCCCGGGTCAGTCTTTTACGATCTCGACCCGGAATCTCGGTATGGATGCCGATACGGTCCTCGAGCTCTATGATGATAGCTGTACCACCCCACTGGCCAGTGATAACGATAGTGGCGATGAACCCAGGGCCTCCAAGCTGGAATGGATGGCCCCGATCACCGGTTCATATTATCTCAGAGTCACGGCTAATGAAGGCTTTGTCAATAATGTCGGTGCTGTTGGCAATTTCAGTTATTACAATCTTGTTTTCGAGGGCGAAACCTCTCCCTGTTCGACCTGGGCCAGAAAATATAGCCCGATTTCAAAAAAACAACTCTCCTCGAACGAACAATCCGAAAAAAGCTCTACGGACGGAAGATACAAAGTTGTTCCAGCCCAGGACGGTGGTTACCTGGCTGCGGCGACCCGGACCAATGATCTATGGACAATGAAAATGGACCCGGAACATGCTCATGAATGGGAGCTTCTGATCGGAGGTGCAGGCATAGAAACCATGAATGATCTGGTCCGGGTCCGTACTGGCGGCTATCTGATCGTCGGGACTACGACCTCGACTGGTCAGGGTGCACAAGATGGCTGGCTGGTCCGTGTGGACGAGCAGGGGTTGGTCTCATGGCAAAAAAGTATCGGCACGGTTGATGAAGACAGCTTGACCGCAGTGCAACAGACCGATGACGACGGTTTTATTGCCGCAGGTTCGAGTAACGACGACATCTGGCTGGTCAAACTGACTGCTGACGGTTCTCTTAGCTGGCAATACCTGTATGGTGGGACCAGCACTGAATCTGTCGGTTATGTCCGGCAAACATGGGATGAAGGTTACATTGTCGCGGGTACGACCTCCTCATACGGCGCCGGTGCGGAAGATGTCTTTGTGCTAAGGTTGGACAGTACGGGTAGTGTCATCTGGAGCAAAACATACGGTGGACAATACGAGGACCAGGCCAATGACATCATCGAAACGCCGGATAATGGCTTTCTTATTGCGGGCCTTTCCTTTTCGTATGGTCCTGACAGCCCCACGTTCTCGAATTGCTGGATAGTCAAGACCGATTACAGGGGACAGATTTCCTGGCAAAACATCATAGGTGGGGACGACAATGATACTGCAACCGCCCTGGCTTTGTCCGAACACGGTGGTTTTATCATGGTCGGTTCCACCGGACAAGCGGACAATACCCTTGATTTCTTCGTGGTAAAATACTCGGATCTGGGTGAGATCGAATGGCAAAAGACATATGGGGACGGCAGTGCGGACGATGGTGCGACCAGTGTTCTGGCTTTGATCGATAGTGGCTACTTTCTAGGTGGATATTCAGATAGCGGCACGGCAGATCAAGCTTTCTTCATAAAAATTCCTGCTGCCGGTTTCTTGAACACATCATGTTCTCTGATCAATGATTCTTTTTATACTCATATACGAACGGAAGCGAACAATAGCTTCCCCACAATAACGAATGTCACAGCGACTGCCAGCCTGATCAACTCGTTTCTTGAAAGTAATACGACCGTTTCAGACATGACCGAAGAGTGCAATCTGTCTCTGCCTCTTGAAGTTTCAGGGCCCGGTGCCATTCAGGCTCTATCCTTTTCCAACAAGACCACCCTGGTTTGGGAAGATGCTTCTCTGAGTGGCTCTGATTACTTCAATGTTTATCGTGTGGAACGGACTGACCTGATAAACGGTTCATATGGTGAATGCTATGTTCCTGATGTCACATATTCGACAGTGTCGGTGCCAGAAACTCCTTCAAGTGGCGAATATTGGTATTTTCTGGTCAGTGGCGAAAATGTTCTGGGTGAGGGTCCTCTCGGTCATAATTCAGATGGGGAAGCCCGACAGAATCTGACACGTTGTCCCTGATCTTACCCCGGATTGAAACGAGATGAGCTTGTCTTGCCTGAGGAAATAATGTGTCATGATCGTTGCCAAGATAGAGAATCTGCATTTTACCTATAAACGCCAAACACAACCTGCTCTTAATGGGATCGATTTTAGTATTGAACAAGGGGAAACGGTCGCTTTTCTCGGGCATACCGGTGCTGGTAAATCCACGTTCTTTAATTGTCTTTCCGGTATCATTCCTCAATTTTATAAAGGTATGTTGTCGGGCACGATCGAATTATTCGGTTCTTCAATCAGCGATCGCACATTGAATCAGACCAGTTTGAAGACCGGCCATCTTTTTCAGGACTTCGAAGCCCAGCTTTTCTCATCTACCGCCGCACTGGAAGTAGCTTTTCCTCTTGAGAACAGAGCTGTTTCCTCCTTTGAAATGCACGTTCTGGTTGACAGTTCACTCGAAAAAGTCAATCTTTTACCTTATCAGACAAGGAATCCCAACACTCTTTCCGGCGGTCAAAAACAACGCCTTGCCTTGGCCAGCATTTTGTGCACCAAGCCTGAACTTCTGCTACTGGACGAGCCCACAACAGATTTGGACCCGATCGGACGACGGGAAGTCATGAATATCTGCCGGGTTTTGAACAATGAGGGGCACACGATCCTCCTGATCGAGCTGAACACCGAGGAATTGCACGATTTTGATCGAATTTGTCTCTTCAAGCAAGGGCAGATAATAGCAGATGATATACCGAGTCGTGTTTTAGCCGACCAGTCTGCTCTGACGGATGCGGGTGTGAAGCAACCGGAAATGCTGGAGCTTCTCGAACATAAAGGTCTGCAATCTCAGGATTATTCAACTGACGGTGTCTTTCAGCTCATGAAAAGCCACGGCTTTGGAATCGATCCGGTCAAACTCGAGCCAATACTGTCAGCCGAAAACAAAGCAACTCTTTCATCTTGTCAGCCTTTGATCGAACTGGCGGAGGTGAATTATGCCTACATTCCCGGACAACCGGTCTTGAATGATATCTCGTTTTCAATCTATCCTAATGACTGCATCGCGTTCCTGGGTGAAAACGGTTCGGGGAAAACCACGCTGGTGAAAAACATGTGCCGGTTGCTCAAGCCATCGAGCGGTTCAGTGTTTCTCGAAGGTCGTGAACTGAAACAACTCCCCCATTCGACCCTGGGCCGAAAGATCGGTTTCGTTTTCCAGAATCCTGACCATATGATTTTTTCGGCTACTGTTTTTGATGAGATTGCCTTCGGACCGCGCAATTATGGTTTTTCGCCCACGCAGGTCAATCAAGCGGTCGAGCAGGCAATTGAACTCGTCCAATTACAGGGCAAGGAGCAGTCCGATCCCTTCTCTCTGACCAAAGGTGAACGTCAGAAAATCGCGGTCGCCTCCATCCTGGCCTGTAGACCTGAAATCATCATCTTGGATGAACCCACCACCGGTCTTGATTATCACGAACAACTGAAAATGATGGAGCTGCTCATGAAGTTGAGGTCACAGGGACATACCATCCTGATCATTACCCACTCGATCTGGCTGGCTGCCACGTATTGTTCAAAAATCGTCGTAATGAAGGACGGTCACATACGAGCACGTGGCCCGGCTCGTGATATTCTGTTTGATTTTAGCACCCTGGCAAGTGCAGGATTGACACCGACACCCTGTCTCAGGCTTTCTGCTTTATTTGGCCAACCGCTCTTGACAGTGGCAGAACTGGAAACATGTTTGACCGTTCAAAAAAAAGATGAAAATGTGCAGAATTAACTCGATATGTCAATATTCTTCCCGTCCGGTCGTTTGGTGTTCGTTGGATAACCAGGGCTGAAGAATCAAGGGGAGGTCCTTCAGGTGCACTCTTTTTATATCGAGCAAGACAGTTTCATGTCAAAGCTGCACCCAGCCATCCGAATTGCTGTTCTTATTCTCCTGTTCTGTACACCTTTTGCTTTTAATGATCCCTTGTTCCTTGCCCCGCTCGGGCTCCTGTTTCTGGTCCTGTCCTTATTTGCCCAGGCCTGGTCAAATATTGTCCGGGTCCGGTGGCTCGGTCTGGTTTTCCTGGTCATGAGTCTCCTGCTCTGGCCTTTGTTCTTTCATGGTCCCACTCCACTCTTCGTTCTCGGACCCGTAACCATCACCAAAGAAGCCCTCTTATACGGTTGTTCGATCGGGATTCGCTTGAACTGTTTTCTGCTGCTTGGTGTGATCTTTTTGAGTATAACCAGGCTGGAAGACTTTACTCGGGGTCTGACCTCACTTGGCCTGCCCTATTCTCTCAGTTTCGCCCTGGGGCTGGCTTTCCGGCTTAGCCCACTTTTCGCTGAAGAAGCTGAACGGGTCGTCACCGCCCAGAAAGCACGGGGCCTTGATCTTGACCAGGGCACTATCTTCGCCCGGATTAAGAAACACATTCCGGTTATTGTGCCCGTCCTGCTCTTGGGCTTAAAAAAAGCGGACCTGCTCTCTATCGCCCTCGAATCCAAGGGCTTCAATCCTTCGGCTCACCGGACCTATTACTACCATTATGCCTTACGACTGACAGATTTGGTCGTTATTGTTCTGGTCCTTGTCTTGAATACCGGCCTGTTCATGCTCCGATACCTCGGCTATGGCCTGATCTGATAAACTTTGGTAAACTTTTCATTTGATTCTCAGCACAGATAATGTTAAAAACAGAGAGAGCTTCATAAAATTAAGAAATCAGGCTTTAAAGGGAGAAACGGTCATGTCCGGGGAACGTATTGTGGTTGTTGAAGATGAGGAAAGCATTATCGTACTACTGACCTATAATTTGACCCGAAACGGTTATCAGGTGAATGCGATTACTTCAGGCGAAGAGGCTTTGAAGAGTATTCGCTCTGAGCCACCTGACTTGGTCCTACTCGATCTCATGCTGCCCGGTCTAGATGGTTTGGATGTCTGTAAGGCGTTACGCAACGATCCCGGTACCGCATCAATCCCGGTCATCATGTTAACTGCCCGGGGAGAGGAGTCAGATATCGTTATCGGTCTTGAACTCGGTGCAGACGATTATGTTACCAAACCATTCAGCCCACGCCTGCTCCTGGCCAGAATAAAATCATTGCTCCGTCGCAGCCATAAGGGAAGCACTGATGAGTCCAATCTCATTTCCTGTCCCGACCTGGTCATCGATCATGTTCGCCGGGAAGTGCGGGTGCTAGGTGAAGCAGTTGCGCTCACCTATACTGAATTCTCTGTCCTTGAAATGCTGGCTATAAGACCCGGTCGAGTATTCACCCGTAATCAGATTATCGATGCAGTCCGAGGTGGCAATTATCCTGTCACGGACCGCTCGGTGGATGTCCAGATCGTGGGACTCAGAAAAAAACTCGGGCCTTGCGGGTCCTATATCGAGACGATCCGCGGTGTGGGTTACCGGTTCAAGGAATTCTGATGAAGCGCAGAAAACTTGTCTGGCAGATTTTTTCGTTATCGTTACTGACAATCGTTATGTGCCTTGTGCCCTTATCGATGTATCTTCTTCGTGAATTCAAGCAGTTTCATCATGATCAGATCAGGGCCGAACTTGAAGCCAGGGCCATTCTCGTTCGAAACCAGCTCACAGAACCATTGAACAGCCAGCACTATGAACTGCTCTCTGAACTGACAAACTCTTTAGCACGACAGACCAGGATGCGACTGACCATCATCCTTCCCGACGGTCAGATCATCGCCGAATCGGACGAAGACCCGGAACTCATGGCCAACCATGCAGAACGTCCTGAGATCAAACAAGCCCTGTCCGGAGAGATCGGCCAGATAATTCGTAAGAGCGAGACGGTCCATGAAGAGATGATGTATCTAGCCATTCCCTGCTACAATGGTCAGTCTATCAGTGGAGTGGTTCGCACAGCCCTGCCAATCACCCGGATCAATCAAACCATGTCCAGGTTGGTCCAACGTGTCGTCTTGACGGGTCTTCTGCTCTCTCTGTTGACCCTTATGGTCAGTCTTTTCATTTCCCGGCGGATTACCAGACCTCTGCTCGATATTCAAAAACATGCCCGAGCCTTTGCTCAGGGTGATTTCAAAGGCTCCATCCCTGTTCCTGATATCGAAGAAATTGCTCTGCTGGTCCATGTGTTGAACGACGCCGCTTCCCAACTTGAAACACGATTTCAAACCATTCTCCACCAGAAAAACGAAAAAGACGCGATTCTGACTAGTATGATTGAGGGTCTCCTGGCCATCGATTTGAATGAACAGCTCATCACCCTCAACCATTCGGCTGCACATATGCTCGGCCTCTCGATTGAAAAAAGCCAGGGCAGACTCGTCCAGGAAGTCATCCGGCATAGTGAATTACAGAAATTTATTCATCATTCATTAACGACACCGGGACCAAGAGAGGATATGGTCACCTTTCTGCATCCCCAAACACAATTCGTGTATGTTCATGGGACCCAGATTGTGGACCATCGTGGCCAGACAATCGGGGCAATCGTAGTCCTGCATGATATCACCAGGATGAAGCGACTCGAAAATATGAGACGTGATTTCGTCGCTAACGTTTCACATGAATTGAGAACACCTCTGACTGCCCTACAGGGTTTCCTTGAAACACTCCAGGACGGAGCCCTGAGTCAACCGGAAGAAGCCCAGCGTTTTTTGACGATCATGCACGCACAAGTGACCCGGATGGGAAAACTGATTGAAGATATTCTTTTACTATCCTCTCTCGAACAGGACACTGATAATCAGGAAATTGCTCTGAATCTCGCACCGCTCTTGCCCACAATTCAGAGTGCCATCCAGACCTGTGAACATAAGGCTCGAGAGAAGGATATAACGATCAGTCTGCAGGGGAAAACCGACATCGAGCTTATGCACAATCCCGAACTGCTCAGTCTGGCCTTGATTAACCTGTTGGACAATGCCATTAAATACAGTGACCAGGACAGCACGGTCACTCTGTCCATCGATCAGCAGGAGAAACAAACGGTCATTGCTGTCATCGATCATGGTTGCGGCATTCCTCACGAGCACCAGGACCGTGTCTTTGAGAGATTCTATCGGGTCGATAAAGCCCGTAGTCGCAAACTGGGCGGAACAGGACTCGGACTCGCCATCGTCAAACATATCGCGGTCATTCACAACGCTACCGTTATACTCGAAAGCAGCCCCGATCAAGGCAGCACATTCTCACTCCATTTTCCAGCCATACCGAACAAGCCAAACACCATTCCGGACATTCCTGCAAACGAATAGCACTGTATTTCATCTTGGTCCATAATCCATCGGCAGCTTGAATTCTCGCCAAGCCCAATGCCCCGACTCAATCATCTCATCAAAATCTAACGTGATCTTTATAGTCCGCTCACAAAATGGGTTTACTACAACAATCGATTAGTTCTGGAATTGTGTATTCAAGCAGTGAAAGATCAACAGACCGCTTTTCATCGATTTTAACTGCAAAGAAGTTGAGAAAGGAGGTTAGGCAAAAAAATGCTTAAGAGTGTGTGAAGAGGTGATGTTCAGTGTTCTCAAAGTGAAATTATTTAACGCAAGGAAGGAGTATATCAATGATCAAGAGAGCAGAAATAATGAAACACATGACCAGTTTTGTCGTAGTGCTGAGCATATTCGCTTTTCTTTTCAGCATGCCAAACACTGGTAGAGCGGCTGAGGAAGGAGGTGCATCATCTTTAAGCAAAACACTGGAAGGTCTAAGCTTTGATATTGAAGCTTATCTGGATTATTCAATCGGTCAATCAGCCCAACCAGGTGACGAGGAAGAGGATTATAATTCCTTCAAGAGCACGCGGGGCTATTTCACGGTTAAAAAGAGCATTTTGCCCTGGTTAGGTGTGCGTATGACCTGGGACCTGCATCAAGTCAGTGATGGTTACTATGAACTTCGCTACAAGTATCTCTATGCGGAGTTGAAAGCAGCCGGTGCCGGCCCCTTCACCGATATTAAAGCGGAATTGGGCATGGGCCATACACCCTGGTTGGATTTTGAAGGCAAGATAAACCCATATCGTTGTCAGGGTACCATGCCACTTGAACGGGCAGGGGCGATCAATTCAGCGGACTTGGGTATTGGATTGCTCGGTAATCTGGGCGGTAAACTCGAAAACGCAAAAAAATTGACCGGTCAATCCAGTTATGATGGGCAATGGGGTAGTTGGCACCTGGGAGTCTATAATGGCAGTGGCTACAGTAGTTCCGAAAAAAATGAAGACAAACCCATAGCGGCCCGATTGACTCTGCGCCCCCTTCCCTCGGTGCTGCCCGGCCTGCAACTGAGTTATTTCGGGACCTTTGGTAAAGGCAATGTTGAACCAGTTGATGAAGAAGACATCGAAGCTCCGGATTTTCAAGTGAATCTGGGGATGATCAGTTTCAATCATCCTCGTTTTACCATAACCGGTCAGTATTTCATGACCAAAGGTAATGCCAAGGGGACATGGGTAGATGCTGAAGGTGAAGCTTTGAACACGGAAGGATATGCAGCATTCGCCTCGATAAAGCTGCCGGTGGCTGATGACAAACTGACATTCTGGGCACGTTACGACCATTTCGATGCTGACGCTGATCATGTTTTAGCTGATAAGACCGCCTATGATCTCACCATTGCTTCACTGGTCTGGGATTTTTATAAGGGTAACCTGCTTATGCTCGCCTACGAAACGACGGATTATGAAGAGGACAATGCCGGCAAGGGCAAAGTCCCCGAAGTTGGGACCAAGCTGGGACAAGACCAGAAATTTCAAGTGGTCTGGCAGGTAAAAATCTAACCGGAATGCCGAGGTTTACACGGAATAGTATAGAGGATCAATCCGGATAATTCTAACAAAAATTCACTCGATCCTCATCATTTCCTAACAATTGGATCATAGATTATAGACTCTGATCTATTAACCTGAAAAATCTTACAATGATCAGGCCTTAAACGAAACCTGATCATGTATCACAGAACAGAAAGGAAAGGCTTATGTTTAAGTGCAAGATGTGTTTCATGTTGATACTGCTCACAGTATCCTTTTTTCAGACAAGTTGGGCAGCAGACACAATCATCAAAATTGATGGTTCCAGCACTGTTTATCCCATAACCGAAGCGGTAGCCGAGGAATTTCAAGCAGCAATGAAAGGGACTGTCAAGGTAACTGTGGGCATATCGGGTTCAGGCGGTGGTTTCAAGAAATTCAGTCGAGGAGAAACAGATATTTCCGAGGCATCTCGACCGATCAAGCAGAAGGAAATCGAGGCCTGTCGGGAGAACAACATCGAGTATATCGAGTTACCCATTGCTTACGATGGTATTGCAGTTGTGGTCAATCTCAAGAATGATTGGGTTAAGACCTTGACGATCGAGGACCTCAGGAAAATGTGGGCCCCTGAATCTCAAGGTACGGTCATGAAATGGAGCCAGATCAGACCGGAATGGCCAGATACCCCTCTTAAATTATTCGGTCCGGGTGCGGATTCGGGGACGTTTGATTATTTCACCGAAGCAATCGTAGGCACTGCCAAGTCATCCCGGGGTGATTTTACTGCCAGTGAAGATGATAACGTTCTGGTCCAGGGAATTTCAGGCGATAAAAGCGCTTTGGGTTATTTTGGGCTGGCCTATTATGAAGAAAACAAGGACAAACTCAAACTGGTCCCGATTGAAGGCAGTCAGGGACCGGTCCTTCCTTCGAAAAAGACAGTCATGGATGGCAGTTATAATCCGTTATCACGCCCGCTTTTTCTCTATGTGAACGCCACAGCAGCAGAACGTCAAGAAATCAAAGACTTCATTGCATTTTACATCAAGCATGCTCCGCAGTTGGTCCCTGAAACTGGTTATATTCCTCTTCCTGAGAGTGCATACAAAATGGCCCTTGAACGTTTCAACTCGCGTAAAACTGGCACCATGTTTGCCGGTAAGGAAACAGTCGGTTTCAAGATTGAAGACCTGCTCAAACTCGAACAAGAGAAAAAATGAGTTAGGGCTTTAGCCGAGGCATACAAGACCGGCCCCTCGAGTAGTGGTCGGTGTGTATGCCTCGAAGAGCCTGATCAATGGATAGTCTTTACCGGTTAAATAATGTGTGAAGGTGGAGCATGCCCCAGCAGAAACAAGTATCAAAGGCGGTCCCGACATCATCGATGCTCGGCATGGAATTTTTCAAGCAGATAAAAAAAGCCCGTCAGAATCTGCAGGAAAAAGTCATTGAATTCGGGCTTTTTCTGTCAGCCTTTTCCTCGGTGTTCATTACCCTTGGCATTGTGTTCATACTCGCGTATGAATCACTGGCATTCTTTAAAGAAATATCGATCTGGAAATTCATGACCGGTCGCGTCTGGACACCTTTGTTTTCCGAACCACAATTTGGTATTCTCCCTTTGATTATGGGAACGTTGTTGACCACAGGTGTGGCTCTGGTGGTGGCTTTACCTGTTGGTTTACTGACCGCGATTTACCTGAGTGAATTCGCGGCACACTGGTTCAGGGAATTGATCAAGCCGATACTCGAGTTACTGGCTGCGGTACCCACGGTAGTCTATGGTTATTTTGCCCTGCTTTTTCTCACCCCGATCCTGCAGCAAATCTGGCCCGATCTCTCCGGTTTCAACGCTTTGAGTCCGGGCATAATCATGGGTATCATGATCGTACCCTATGTCAGTTCGGTGAGTGAAGATGCCATGAAGGCAGTGCCTATGCAGATCAGGGAAGGTTCGTATGCCATGGGGGCGACCAAATTGCAGACAGCCTGGAAAGTCGTTATTCCGGCTGCCTTTTCTGGTATTGCTGCCGCTTTCATCATCGGTATCTCGCGTGCGATTGGTGAAACCATGGTCGTAACCATTGCCGCGGGCGGACAGCCCAATCTTACGCTCAGTCCGCTCGAACCGGTCCAAACCCTGACTGCTTATATCGTTCAAGTCAGTCTGGGTGATGTGCCTTATGGCACAATCGAATACAGAACCATTTTCGCTGCAGGCATGACTCTGTTTCTGATGACCTTGGGTTTCAACATTCTGGGCTTCTGGTTACGTTCCAAGATTCGGGAAGCATACTAGATGAAAAAGCTTAAACAACAAATACGATTGAACGAATTCAGGAATAGTCTTTTTCATATCCTGGGCCTAATGTCCACCTTGATCGGTCTTCTTCTTCTCGCGGCACTGATGTTCGATCTGGTCCGGGACGGTGGTGCTCGACTGAGCTATGCCTTCTTATCCAATTTTCCTTCCCGCTTTCCCGAGAAAGCGGGTATTCTGTCCGCCTGGGTTGGCAGTTTCCTGTTACTGCTCGTGACGGCCGCCGCCGCAATTCCGCTGGGTGTGGCAGCAGGTATTTATCTCGAGGAATATGCTCGCAAGAACTGGCTGAATAATATAATCGAGATCAATATAGCCAATCTGGCGGGAGTGCCATCCATTGTCTATGGATTACTGGCCCTGGGGGTATTTGTCTATCTTTTCAATTTCGGCGAAAGCGTTGTGACCGGAGGCTTGACTTTGGCCCTGCTCATTCTGCCGATGATTATCATGGCGACCCGGGAAGCAATTCGGGCCATCCCCCAATCGATGCGTGAAGCTTCCTACGCACTTGGTGCCACCAAATGGCAGACGGTGCGTTGGCATATCATCCCTTATTCGCTTAGCGGTATTTTAACCGGCGTGATCATCGGTTTGTCCCGTGCCATCGGCGAGACCGCCCCGATTATTACCGTAGGCGCTTTGACCTTTATCGCTTTTTTACCTTCTTCTCCGGTCAGTTCGGATTTCCCTTTCGTGTCGTATGATTGGTTGTTTGATCCTTTTACAGTCTTGCCCATTCAGATGTTTAACTGGGTCTCCCGACCACAACAGGCATTTCATCTTAATGCTGCTGCGGCAGGTATTATTCTGATGATCATGACCTTGCTTTTAAATGGAATCGCCATCTTTATCCGTTACCAATCCAGGAAAAAAATCAAATGGTAAACACACAACTCAAAGCTGAAGCCCGAAATCTTAATTTCTTCTATGGCCCGATCCAAGCCTTGAAAAATGTCAATTTACCTATTCTCGACCGGAAAGTCACCGCCTTGATCGGACCATCCGGTTGCGGTAAAACGACGTTCCTGCGCTGTTTTAACCGGATGCATGACTTGTATCCCTTTAACCGGTATGAGGGTGAAATTATACTCTATCCCGAACAGCGTAATATTGTTGCCCCGGACCTCGATCCGATCGAGGTCCGAATGATGATCGGCATGGTCTTTCAAAAACCAAATCCCTTCCCCAAGTCCATTTTTGAAAATGTGGCCTATGGTTTGCGTGTTCGGGGCGTCCGCTCGAAACATATTCTCGAAGAAAAGGTTGAAAAGTCTTTACGTGAGGCAGCATTGTGGGATGAAATCAAAGACCGTTTACACACACTTGCATTCGATCTGTCGGGCGGACAACAGCAACGGATGTGTATCGCCCGGGCCCTGGCTACGGACCCTAAGATCATTCTTTTTGATGAACCCACTTCTGCCCTTGACCCGATTGCAACCTCGAAAATCGAGGAATTGATCATCAATCTCAAAGACAGGGTTACCATTTTGATTGTGACCCATAACATGCAGCAAGCAGCCAGGATTTCAGATAAGACCGGTTTCATGATGCTGGGTGAGTTGATCGAATATGATGATACTGATAAAATATTTACAAATCCTGCGATGAAGATGACTGAAGACTATGTCACCGGAAGGTTTGGTTGATTAGATTGTGGCCACTCTTTGGTAGTAAAGTCGGCTTTTAACATGATTCAATCGGAGAGAATACAATGTCTTTCGGCTTACGAAAAGAAATCGAATATTTGAAAAAAAACCTGTTGGCACTGTGTACCATGGTCGAGGAGAACGTCCAGAAAGCCATTCTCGCTTGCCTATCACTCGATGAAAAATTGGCCCAGAAGGTTGTGGATGATGATGATGAAATCGACCAGCGTGAGGTCGAGATGGAGGAAGAATGCCTGAAGATTCTGGCTTTGCATCAACCGGTCGCCATTGATCTGCGTTATCTGATTGCTGCTTTGAAAATCAATAATGACCTTGAGAGAATTGGCGACTCAGCGGTCAATATCGCTGAACGGGTGCTGTATATGGTCCGCAAGCCCATGGTTCGTCTCCCGAGCGATCTCATGGCCATGACTGAAACGGTCCGTTCCATGCTGCGCAAATGCATAGATGCTTTTGTGTCCATGGACGTTCAATTGGCGTATGAGGTCTGGTACATGGACGACCTGGTCGATGAGACCCATCGCAATAACTATCAGATCGTCCAGAAACGTGTCGGTCAATGTCCTGACGACATCGATGTTCTGATCAATTTTCTGTCGATCTCGCGTAATCTCGAACGTATCGCGGACCTCACCACCAATATCGTTGAAGATGTCATCTACCTGCTCGAAGGTAAAGTGGTCCGCCATCGGATCAACGGTGGCTCGAAATCAGGCCCGACCGTCCCATAAGCCATACAGAGTTGATATTTAGTGAAAAATATCATAACTATTGTGTGCAGTATGCATGGACGTGAGTAACCGGACTGGGGTGTCACACTTCGGACCGCTCGCATCAAGATAGCATCAGGGCGCATCATCTGCCCATGCATTTCCAACTTACTACTACATATGAGAGGATGAAATCATGGCAAAAAATAAGGCTGAAACACATTTGAGTCTCGATACTGTCGAGAGTTACAGAAAGAAATTCAACCAAGAACCGCGATATAAATTGGCCATGAATGCGGTCACACGAAATGCGTTACGTGAGATAGCCCTGAATCGCGATGTTCTGAATTCGACGAATTGGAATTTTACGTATGAAATCGAAACCGCGGAAGCGACGGACCAGGCCCGGGCCAGCACGTGCTGGTTATTCGCTAATCTGAACTGGCTCCGAACCCTGACCCAGAAAAAGATCAATGTCAAGCAATTCGAGTTTTCCGAGAATTTTATGCTGTTTTACGATAAACTCGAGAAGTCCAACTATTTTCTCGAGAACATGATCGATTTACGTGATCGAGATTGGACTGACCGTGAATTCTACCATCTCATGAATGACCCGGTCCAGGAGGGCGGTGAATGGCATATGACGGTCAATCTGGTTGAGAAATACGGTATTGTCCCAAAAGAGATCATGCCCGACACATTCAACCGGACTGAAAGTCGTTATATCAATGAAATATTGATGTATAAGCTCCGTGAGGGTGCTCTGCATCTGCGAGATATGCACCGTCGCGGCAAATCAGTCTCGGAATTGCGTCAGGAAAAGAAACGGATCATGGAAATTGCGTATCGTATTCTAGCCATCGGGTTTGGGGTCCCCCCGCAGAAATTCAGTTGGTCGTACCGTGATGAGGACAAGAAGTATCATCAGGAGATCGACATCACGCCCATACAATTCTATCAGAAATACGTCGGTCTGAAATGCGCCGATATGTATTGTCTGCTCAGTGCACCACTGGCTGATTTACCCATGGGCAAAGCATATACGATCAAGTATTTCAACAACATGCCTGACGGACATAAAATACACTATCTGAATGTGCCGATCGATCTGATCAAACAAACCGCGCTCAAGGTCCTTAAAAAGGGCGAAGCCTGCATGTTCGGTTGTGAAGTACGTTATATGAGTCACTCGAAAGAAGGCATCCTGGCCGATGATCTCTATGATTATGGACTGCTTTTTGATACCACGTTCGGTATGAACAAGGCCGAACGGGTCGAATCACTCCATGTCCGTTGCACTCACGCCATGGTCCTGACCGGTGTCGAACTGGTCAACAAAAAACCTGTCACCTGGCGGATCGAAAACAGTTGGGGTGATAAAGTCGGAAAAAAGGGAACTTTTATCATGTCTGATGAGTGGTTCGATGAATATGTCTTCGACTTGATTGTTCATAAGAAATACCTGACTGAAACAATACTCAGACAGTTTAAGCAGAAACCGGTGGAATTACCGCCTTGGCATCCCTTGGGCTAATTATCTTTACGGAACAAACAATTCTCGGAAGGTAGTCCAATGAATATACTAAAGAGGCTCGCTTTGGGTTCAGGCCATACCGCTGGAAGGCCAGCATGGTCACTATTCACAATCCTGCTTGTGCTGATGTCGCAAACCTTTGGAGCGTCAGCCCAGGAGAATAGTGCCACTTCGAGCGAAACCATTCATGAACTCACCCTGGAACAATGTCTGATACAGGCCCTCGAAGCGAATTTCGAGGTCGTTCTTGCTCGAATCGATTATCAATCGCAACTGGAAAATGTCAAAAGAGAGAAAGCCTCTTTTGATCCTCGTTCGACCTTCAATTCAGGTTATCGGAGCTCTGAGACAAAGCTGTCTTCGGTAGACTCATATCTCTATGGCGGGATCGATGCCTATGAAAGTGATGTTTTTTCTTTCGATACGACACTGAGCCAGCAATTGTATACGGGCGGGAACTACAGCTTCAATTTCGGCACAGATCGGACGACCGGGACTTTCATAACCGAAGCGGGTCCCGATTATGATGGTGACGGAACACCGGACGATCTCGATGGTGATGGCATCCCCGATTCCAAAGAATCTCAGGAATATAATACTTCGTTTTCTCTTTCGTTGGCCCATCCCCTGCTCCGTAATTTTGGGATTGTCGTAAACAAGGGTAGTCTTCTCATGGCCGAGAACAACAATATCGTTTCACTGGCCAATCTCCAACAGACGATTATCGCTACGGTCTCTGAGGTGCAGGGTCGTTATTGGGACCTGGTCCTGGCCATGAAGAATGTGGAGGTCATCCAGAAGTCACTGCTACTGGCTCGTGACTTTCTTGACCTGACCAATGCCCGGGTCAATCTCGGGACCTTGCCGCCTATCGAAATCGTTATCGCTGAAGCTGAAGTAGCCAATCGTGAGGAATCGATTATCAACGCCATCAACACCGTCAAAAATTGTGAAGATAACCTTCGTCATATCATGAATGTTCCTCCGGACCATACCCTGTGGGAAAGTCAGATCATCCCGGTCACGAAACCTGATTTCGACCAGGTCGAGGTTGATTATGATCATGCCATTACCACAGCCTTCGAGAATCGACTCGATTATCAACAGGCCCAGCTCAACCTCCAAAACCAGGAAATTGCTTTAAAAATGGCCCGCAATGCTGCTTTACCCGGACTCGATTTCAATGCGTCCGTGGCCATGTCCGATGTGGATAATGATCTTGATGAGAGTATTTCCGGGACTTTTAGCGGTGATTCGGTTACTCTCTATGGCGGTTTGAGCCTCGAGATACCCTGGTGGAACCAGGCCGCCCGCGCCTCAAAAATCCAGGCAGAATATGCCCTGCAACGGGCCCAAATCGGACTGAAAAAATTCGAGGAACAGCTTCGGCTCGAGGTCCGCTATGCTCTGAGGGACATCGAAACCAGCCTGAAACAGATCAAAGCAGCCCGGAAATCACTCGAGTTATCACAGAAAAAACTGGAAGCGGAACAGAAAAAGTATGAGATTGGCATCTCGACCAGTTTCAATGTGATCGAATATCAGAAGGACCTGGCCCAGGCCGAAAGCAACGAAACCATAGCGATTGTGGCCTATACCAAATCAGTGGTCAACCTGTATCAGACCCTTGGACTCACACTGGATAAGAATTTCATCACCGTGGATGAAACCGGCCAGAGTAGCCGCTTGGTAACCGAATAGAAAAAGCTCACAGGCTATGTTTCGAGGTTTGCTGGAGCATGCGCCTTTGAACATAGCCCTTCTCCATGGTCGAAGATACATGTCTAAAACCGAGTCGTCGATGTCTCCGGCTTCTGTTCGCCTCGTATCGTCTGAAAGGTGTAGGCAATAAACTCACTTTCAAAAGATACAATATTTCTTGTCTTCATTCGGACCTGACATTATAACTTAGTCAGAGGCGCTGAATCGAGCGAGGGCTTCAATGAGATATCTTGTTCCTCATTTCATCGCGGAGCATTATTCATTGCAAGAAATGCAGGGAATGTTTGATGGTTCGGCACTCTTTCTCGATATCTCGGGCTTTACGCATCTGACAGAGGTGGCTTTTACCCTCGGCGAGGAGGGTGTCGAGCTCATTGGCCGCGAAATAAAGAACCTGTTTGAAGCCCCGGTGGCATTGATCATTACCAGGTCTGGTTTTATCAGCCATTTCGCGGGCGATGCATTCCTGGCGATTTTCCCTGGTGATCAGGGTGAATTGGCTGTGTCCACGGCCCATGAAATCCTGACGCACTTCGACAAACATGGACGCCGAGAGACAAAACATGGTGTTTTTGAATTCAGTGCCAAATGTGGTGTTGCGGCAGGGACCATTCGTTGGGGCATTACCCGTAATCACCGGGGCAAATCATCCTGGTATTTCCTGGGGGAGCCTATAGTTGGTGCTACCAAGGCAGAAGCTTCAGCAGATCGGGGGGCCTTGATCTGTGCCTCCGGGGTCAGGACTGTCTCGCCCCACGCTTTGCCACCAGTTCAGAATAGAGTGATGGACGATCCGGTCAATGACGACCAGACGCTCCGGTCCTTTATCCAGGATGAGGTCCTTCAACTCGGCAATCAATCGGAAATCAGGAGAGTGGCGGTCGCATTTCTGTCCGCGGGACAGTATAACAATGAAGAAGAGATTGGACCGATTCTTGATCATGAAGCCCTGTCCGACCTGGTTGCCCTGGTGCGAGACCTGACCGGAACACACGGCGGGACCTTTACTCAGGTCGCCTTCGATGATAAAGGCCTGACCCTGTTTCTTATCTTCGGCGCACCCAGGGCAATCGAACACGCTGAGCAAACTGCTCTCAGATTGCTTTTTGAATTCCGGATACGATTGCGGCAGCAACACCCGGACATTCTCGTCCGGGCCGGACTCGACACCGGTTTGACTTATATGGGTTTGACTGGAGGTCCTCTGCGCCAGGAATGGACTTGTCTGGGAGATTGCGTCAATATGGCCTCACGATTGATGTCAGCAGCAGCCTGGGGCGAAATATATTTCTCCTCACGCCTGATCAAGTCCCTGAATTCCCAGTTCTTGATCGATGAGCTTCCAGCCATGCAATTCAAAGGCAAAGAATTGCCCGAGTCCGTTTTCAGACTGAGTGGTTTCGATATCCGACAACTCGGGAGCCAGTATAAAAACCGGATGATCGGTCGACGCAAGGAACTTGATCTTCTGTTACAGACTTTGATCAATAATCAGACCAACAGAAAGCCTGCGCTCGTGTCTGTTTTGGGTGAACCCGGCATGGGTAAAACCCGGCTCATCGAAAAATTCCGGCACAAGGTTAAAACTGAAACAAACAACCGCATCGAATGGATCGAATTTGCTTGCAGTGAGAACGATGCTGGATTGCAACCGGTGCGGGCCTGGCTCGAATTCATCTTCGCTATCAATCCTTTTGAATCACCGGAGGCGAAACGACGCAAAATCGAACAAACCATTGCTCAAATCAGCTCGACCCTTCCACCTGAAGCCAAGGTCCGAGATACTCTGACGAGGGCCCCCTCGTTTTTGGCAGCATTGATCGATTGCAGCTGGCCTGATTCTCCCTATGCGGAGTTGACAACTCCACGCTTGCGGCTCGAAAACCAGATCGCTTCACTCTCTGCTCTGGTCCAGACCTTAACCATGGAAACAGCAGCGGTGATCTTCGTGGAAGATGGACATTGGCTCCCACCGACAACAGTCAGTTGGCTCTGTGAACTTCTCAGAACACCGGTTGAATTTCCACGTCTTATCCTTGTGGCGAGTCGTCAGGAGGAAGGGATTGAGCCGGTGCAATGGCCTGTTTCTCAGCAATTCACTCATGATACGCTTGTTCTCGGGCCTTTTTCAGCACAAGACATAAACGATTTGTCCCATGAATTGTGTCATGCACTCCCGGACGAAAGCCTGCTGCAGTTTCTGGAATCACGCTCCGCAGGTAACCCCTTTTTTGTCGAGCAGATTCTGCTCCACCTTGACGAAACTGACCTTTTAAAGCGTCAGTACAAAGCGGGCAGTCCCGTCCCTGAACTGCATCTCCATGCGGAAACCGGTCGTCTGCCCGCACGTCTCGAAACGCTGTTGCTGGCCAGGTTCGATCGGCTTGAAGCAGGATCGCGGGAGGGTTTGAAACACGCCGCAACCCTGGGAATCAGGTTTTTTCGTCGCATTCTGGATGAGCTTTTGGGTCGGAGTCACTATTTCAGGTCTGATCCGGGCAATCTCTTGACCAATGCCACCTTTCAGGGCATCATTGTGAATGATGTCTCAATGTCAGAAAATCTCAGTGGTGAGGAGGCCTATTTTTTTCGGCATGCCCTGATGCAGAAAGCAGCCTATCATCTTCAGCTTCCGGCTGTCAGGACACATCTCCATGAGCTCGCAGCTCAAATCATAGAGGAATTGTTTCCCCGGACAGGCGAACTCCTGGCTGAGCTCGCCGGGCATTGGCGATGCGCAGGTAATTTTAATCGCGAGGCCGATGTGCTCGAGCAGGCTATCAGCCAGGCCCAATTCGCTTGTCGCACGGAAGAGCAACTCGCCTGCAGCGTTCGTTTGGTCGATTGTTTACAAAGCCTGGGCCTTGAATGTTCTGAACGAATGATCAAAGCGATCCGGAGCAAAGCCGTGGCCTTCGAAATCGTCGGCCGCGGCCAGGAAGCTCTCACCTTACTGGAACAGGCCAGTTCATTGGCCTGTGATCGTGGTCACCACCGCCATCTTGTTGAATTGTTGACCCGGACAGCCAATCGACTCCGTTATCTGGGCAGACTCGACGAAGCTATTCTGAAAGCTGGGCAAGCGCAAGAAATGGCCGAACAGATCGATTATGACTTAGGTAAATGCCTGGCTCTATCAGCTTTAGGACATATCTATGGCCGCCTGAGTGACTATACCAAAGCAATTGAACTCTATGATGAGAGCTGCCGTCTTGCCCTGAAAATCAATGATCAGAGCAATGCTGCCACAGCATTCGGCAATATGGCCACCATGTATTTCAACCGGGGAGACTACACCCGGGCCGAGGAGCTCTACCGGAAATCCCTTGGGCTATGCCTTGAACTCAAGGACCGACGTCTGGCCGCCCTGGTCCGGGGGAATATCGGCAATGTTCACGAGCGTCGAGGTGAATTCCAATCCGCCCTGGAATGCCATCTCGCTTCAGTGAAAGAACTCCGGGCCATCGGAGATCGCTCTGCGACCAACATAGCCAACATGAGCATCGGTGCAGCATATATGGACCTGGGAGATAACAATCTCGCTCTCCAATATCTGGAAGAGGCACTTCGTACTGCGCGAACGATCGGAAACGATGCCCCGATTATGATCTGCACCGGGAATATCGGCCTGGTCCGCGAGCGAATGGGCGATCTCGATGGTGCTCTGACCTGTTATCAGGATGTTCTGAAGTGGTCTGAAGAGCGTGGCGATAAATACAACATCGCCTTAACTCTCGATAGCTTGAGTAGTATCAATAATACCCGGGGAGATTATCTGACCGCTGCAGAGCAGGCCAGACGGGCCATTGATATCTTTGAAGAACTCCAGTCACCACCTGAAAAAGTCAACCCTTTGCTCAGACTGGCAGAATCACTCATTCGTCAGGGACATTGTACGGATAGTATCGAAATCTGGAACCAGGCCAAATCTATTGTGGATCAATTCAAGCTTGATCATTTCAACGCTGATCTTGACCGTCTCCGGGAAATGTGCCGGCCAGAAGATCACCTTTCGCTGTGAATGATAGATAGTCAGACACAATACGGACTGTGAACAAGACTTCGGTGTTGACTTTTAGCTCAATACTCGTTACTCTTGCTTATTCATGTTACTGGTGTCGGATAGATTGTCCCAAAGGAAATTTATTACGGTTTTGTAAGCTAAACAGGAGGCATGATGGGCTTTTTTAACATGATTGCCGATCTCTTCCGAGCTCGACATAAAAGCTCCAGACAGTGGATTCGGGCCCAGGCCCTCGAGCACATCAATGACCAGGAAGTGCTGAAAGAAATGTTTCGTAACGAGCCCCCTAATGGTATTCAGGCCCAGATCATTGAGAAAATCAATGACCAGGATTTTCTTGTTTCGCTGGTCAACGAGAACGGGCCTTATTCAGCCAACGCAGCCAGGCGGATCAAAAACCAGAAATATTTTTCGGCACTGATCCAACATGCCAATCCTGAAGTACGACTGATTGCGGTAAAGAAAACCGAAAAAAAGGAACAAGCCTTACTCAAGAAAATTGTCTTGTCAGATGATAATCATGATATCCGCATGCTTGCTCTCGACAAGATCGAAGATCGTGAGTTCCTGATGGGACTGATCGAGACCGCACCGAAAAAGATGCTCAAAAAACTTCATCGTCGTATCGAGGAATGTGACATACAAGCAATCAAAAAGATGACAGACCAGGAATCGCTCAAACGTATTTTTTCGATCAATAGCTCGAAACCTGTCCGAAAGGCTGCCCTGCAGAAGATCACCGATCAGGATTTCCTGCTTGACATAATAAAGACCGAACCGGAGTTTGCTGAAACCGTGCTCCACGGTATTCATGATGAGGAGTATCTGCTCGGGATCGCTTTGAATGAAACGATTGATTACTCTCTTCGAGATAGAGCCTATAGACGCCTGGAGAGTGAGTCAAGCTTTGCTGAAATTGCGGCCAAAGGAGGAACATGGAATTTTTGTTTTGACGCAGCCCGGAAGGTCCGATCTCCTCATTTGCTTGAAAGAATACTTCTCGAGGCTGATCCCATGGTCAGCAGCGAGATCATAACCAGGCTGCCAGTTGATCTGGATGAAAAGTTGATGGAGCACGAAAGCGAGTCTATCAGAATTTCCGTTATCTCGCGGTCCAAAGACCAAAACCTCCTCGCAAAAGCAGCCTTAGAGGATAGCTGTGGCTCGATCCGTCAAATGGCAGCCCTCAAAATTTCTGATCCGGATATTCGTAAACGCTTAGCAGCCACCAGTAATGATACTGTCGTCAGTGAGATTGTTCGTTTGCCAATTACCGGGACCTGCAACAGTTGCGGAAAAAACATTCGACTGGTCAATGCATCGATCAGGTCTGTCAGGGGTGATTACAGCACCATGCATTTTTTCTATTGTCCTCAGTGTTCGTCCGGCAAATCCAATGATTTCTTCAGCGGTCGACTGACAGATGCCAATAACAAAGATATCGTGTTCAACACGCCTGGTGGTGAATGGGGTTAATATGATCGACTTTTCGATCAGGTGCAATATCAATGATGTACGCCTTTATGATCGCCTATAACCTGTTTCAACTCTTCTTGTTTCGATGCCTCTACCACTTCATCTATTCTTCATAGATTCAATCACCGTTGGATCGCGTCAACCAGATCCACTCTCATTCGAAAATTAAGTTGCTGATCGGAGATCAGGCTTGGAACGTGATGATCAGTGTCTTGTGGGCTGTGAACCGGCTCTGTCCCCCGCTGGCGGGGGTCGGGGGG
This sequence comes from bacterium, assembly GCA_016934675.1. Taxonomy (GTDB): domain Bacteria; phylum CSSED10-310; class JAFGSJ01; order JAFGSJ01; family JAFGSJ01; genus JAFGSJ01. The sequence goes on from JAFGSJ010000018.1 coordinate 106,571, forward strand.
TGGAATTCTCAAGGAATGATTAAGCACACACCCTGGTACAATTATTCGAGTTCCACATTCCCTCGACAAGCTCGGGACAGGTCCATCGACGAGCTCGGACCAGGTCAGGGGCCGTCGATTTCATTCATGTACGTCGTAACGCCTTCAGGCGTTCGTCCTTAAATTACAAAAAAATACGATAAAAACGGTAAAAGCCGTTACAAAGGCAGCGACGCAGCATTGAATAACAATACATCAACAACCGTTTCAGTGGGGCTTTTTGGGTGTTTAACGGGAAAGAGCCCACGTAAAAACGTGGAACTACGAACAATTGTACCAGGCGGAGTGAGTCGCTGTTGAAGAGCGGCATCATCCGAGATGGACATTCTGTAGAAAAGTTGGCAGCATCCGGTGAAATCCACCCCCCGTGATTCGGTCGAGAGGTGGAGATGGTGAACAGGATACAATTTACATGTGGGGCAGGTCGCGAAGCGACCATGAACCACGCCTGCGCAGGCGTGGTCATTAGCCCCACACTTCAGTGTGGGTTAAGGAGAAGAAAGGACCGGGCTGCGTAGCTGCCCCGATAAGCCAATATGTATACAGAAGACAGGAATATAGGGTCACCTCTTCGTTTGACTTATAATCCTGACAGGGGAGCATCAGGTGGGAGATTGTTCTGAGCTGACTCGTACGTCTACAATTTTCCGGGAGCGTGGTATCAGGGTATGGATCAGGGTCACCGTCGCGAAAAGATCATTCGTTCGAAGCAGGACTGCGACGCTTATATGGATATCCTCGTACACGCATCATCTCTTGTTCATGTTCATGTGTTTGCCTGGTGCCTGGTGCCCACTCATTCACAACGCGGTTGTTTTCTGAGTGAGATTGGAGAACTCTTCGGGCTTCATCGTTACAGCTCCGTCAGCTCAGTCATCCGGAATGTCCGGAACAGCCTCACCCATGATCAGAAGTGAGAGTAGCCAATAGTCACTATCATAAACAGAAGGCTCCTGAATAAAGGTCAACCGTAGACTTGGTCCACTTTACTGACCCACTTTCCTTATGGGCATGTCACGTGACTATGGTCATCGATGGTCTTGCCACATAAGTCTGCCGCCGGCCATGTCCGCGGGATGTATATACTGCCGTTGAAAGCGTAACCGGGGTGACCGGCCGTGGTCGCATCACTCCAGAGAATGTTGAACCAGGCATTATTCAGACCGGTTGCATCCAAGGTCGTTGTGCCCGTATTACCCGCATCAGGCTGCATACAAGACACATAGCCCTCGAAATTGCCAATGCTTCCCGACACGATTACAGCTCGGTCAGCCGAGCAGGTGGTTGCATCGAAGGTAACCTCGATCAGGTCGGGCTCGAGACTGTTCTTGGTAAAACTGGCCGCGATTGTACCTCCCCGCCCGTCACCGACTGGTGGCGGTGAAACCGACTGACTGTTGGTCAGGTTAAAGATCACTCCGGACCCCATTCCCGAGCCTGAGGCAGTTACCCCGTAAGAGCCGGCCGTATCGTTGGCCGTGGCTGTTACGCTGGTTTCACCGCCAGAGATTTGGGCCGGACTGCCGTTGATCAGCGCTCCCGCACCAACCGCGGGTGGCGTGAAAATCACCCGACCGCCGTCCACCGGTTCAACGGGATTGTTTGCAGTCACATTCAGGAGCAGCGGCTCGACGAAAGCAGAATTGACGCTGGCAATCTGGTCATCGCCGCCGATCTTGTCGAGCGTAAAGCCCTGCGATTCGAAGGCCCCCACGTCGCATGTCCCGAAGCGAGCTAAACCGCGTTGGTCATAGGTGGGAAAGTCGGAACTTGTCCCGGCGTCGATGGCCACACTCCCGGGCAAGAGCGGGTAGGTCAAGGTCGTTCCGCCATAGTCGCCCAGAGGCCCGAGCAGCAGGTCGGAACTCTGGCTGAAGCCGTCAGTGATAGCGTTGCACGAACCATCGTCGTCAATATTATTACTGCTGTAATAATAGACATAAACGCCACCACAACCAGGACCCGATGTCGTGTCCGCCACAATTGTATTCCGGGCCAGTGTGCGGCTGTACTCATCCCGATTGGTCAGGGCACCTCCACTCGAAGGATCGTAACTGGCGCTGTTTCCTGAAAATGTGCAGTTGAGGAGAAGAAGCTCGCTCGCTTCGTTCATGACACCCCCGGCTGAACCGGCCGTGTTGTTCGAGAAGGTGCAGTCGATCACGAACGCGCATCCGGTGACCTGGTCCAATCCGCCTCCCCAGTAGTAAGGAGCTGAGTTGTCCGCCACGGTGCACCCGAGCAGATGAAGCTTGGTCAATACGCTGTAGATACCACCACCATAACCCAAAGCGTTGTAGTTGTTCAAAATCGAGCAGTTCTGCAGAGTCACTACGTTGTCCGGCTCACTGGCCGTCCCGTGGCAGTAGATACCGGCTCCAAGACAATCAGGGAGCTCGGTGTCCACGAGATAACCGTCCCGTATTGTCAGGTTATAAAGGTTAACATTATCGGCCGAGATGTCCAGGACGCGAGTGTAATCCGTGGCCCTGAGTGTAACCGTGCGGTCCGTGCCATCGATCGTCACTGCCCGCTCAATCTGAAGCGGGCTCGTGAGAGCGATATCGTAGTCATCAGCAAAGGTGATCGGACTGCAGGTAAATTCTGCCAAGGCCGAACGCAGGCTCCCCTCTCCGCTGTCCGCGGCGCTTGTCACGGTGCAGGGAGTAAACATCAGGCTCTGCACCTCCGCCTGGGTCAAGACATGATCATAGATCCGCACATCGTCCATGAAACCGGCGTAATTGCACTGGGAACTCCCGTCCCAGAGCTGCCCGATAGAAAGAGGTTGGCCCGTCGTAACCGAACCCACACTACTCAAAGGTGTGCTGTTCATCAATTGGCCATCCTGATACACGATCAAATCACCGGTGCGAGCGAATGTCGCTGCGAGGTGGTGCCACTGATCGTCATTGATCTG
>JAFGSJ010000019.1 GCA_016934675.1 bacterium
AAAATGTCTTTCGGACATGAACAACGTGATGTCTCTAAAGTATCCTTGTTGTCTGTCAAATCGAAAGCGATTGCGATACCGATACCGGCATGTCTTCTGATGGCAATCCTGTAACCCTGTCCGGTTTCAGAATGCTGATATGATATTAATTGAGTAACGGAAGTGGCTTTTGAAAGATCAATTCAAGAAAATAGTAAACAGGACGCGGCTCAGCGGGAGCTCGACCAAGAAAATATTTTTTGCCTGACCATAGCGATGGTCAACACATTGGCTTGCATGTAGCTGAGGAAAGTACCACTATAGGTGTATTATGGACACATTTAATCCGGCACATATTCGAAATTTCAGCGTGATCGCTCATATCGACCACGGTAAATCGACCCTGTCCGACCGGTTAATTCAGGCGACGGATGTGGTCAGTGCCCGGGATTTCCGCGACCAGATTCTGGATACTATGGACCTGGAGCGGGAACGGGGGATCACGATCAAGAGCCAGGCGGTCACGTTGCCTGTGGTGGACAAGGCGGGCCAGCAGTATATTCTCAACCTGATCGACACACCGGGTCATGTGGATTTCACCTATGAAGTGACCCGGGCCCTTTCATGCTGCGAAGGTGTGGTTTTAGTCGTTGATGCGACCCAGGGCGTTCAGGCCCAGACCATGGCCAATCTTTACATGGCCCTGGATCTCGATTTGTTTGTTATTCCGGTCATCAACAAAATCGATCTGATTTCCGCGGACGTCGAAGGGACCATGCTCCAGATCGACGAGGACCTGGGCTTGTCCACCGAGGATATACTATCTGTTTCGGCCAAGACCGGGCAGAACATCGATCAGCTTCTGGCCGCGATCATCGAACGTATCCCGGCACCCAAGGGCCAGCCTGATCAGCCGCTGTCAGCTCTGATTTTTGACTCGCTTTATGACGCATATCGTGGCGTCATTATCTTCTGTCGCGTGTTCGAGGGCACGGTCCAGGCAGGTGACGAAATCAGGCTCTGGTCCACAAACGCGGTCCATCTCGTCGAGGAAGTCGGTATCTTCAGTCTTAATCGTAAAGCGGTGCCGGTCTTGCATGCCGGTGAAGTGGGCTATATCATCGCCGGAATCAAGAAAATCGAGGATGCCCGCGTGGGCGATACTATTACCCAAAATAGCAGACCCTGCCTTAAAGCCCTGCCCGGTTTCCGCGAAATCAAACCGGTCGTGTTCTCGTCCATATACCCCACTGTCCAGGAAGATTATGGCGATCTCGAAGCTGCAGTCGAAAAATTGAACCTGAATGATGCCGCTTTCACCTTCGACAAGGATTCATCGATCGCACTCGGTCATGGTTTCCGCTGTGGTTTTCTGGGCTTATTGCACCTCGAGATCGTGCAAGAACGTCTCGAGCGTGAATTCAATCTGTCTCTTTTTCTGACTTCACCTTCGGTCCGCTACCATTTTATCATGCAGGATGGCAGCGAACAGTTTATCGATAATCCGGCCCTTTACCCCGATCCGACCGAGATCAAACAGGTATTCGAGCCCTATATCAAAGCCTCGATTATGACGCCCCAGACCTATATCGGACCACTCATGCTCCTGTTTAAGGAGCGACGCGGCACGAATTCCCAAATGAATTTTATCAGTTCGGGCCGGGTCGAGTTGACCTGCGAAATGCCCCTGGCCGAAGTGCTCTATGATTTTTACGATCGTTTGAAAACCGTATCACAGGGCTATGCCTCCTATGATTACGAGTTGATCGATTATCGACCCAGCCAGGTCGTTAAAGTCGATATCCTGGTCAATGGTGAAAAAGTTGACGCTCTGTCGCAGATCCTCCACAAAGACAATGCCGTGGCCCGGGCCCGCCAGATTTGTAAACGCCTGCGTGACGAAATCCCGCGCCAACAGTTCAAAATTCCGATCCAAGGCGCCATTGGAGGTCAGATTATCGCGCGCGAGACCATTAACCCCTACCGCAAGGACGTTCTGGCTAAATGCTATGGCGGTGATATCACCCGCAAAAAGAAACTCCTAGAAAAACAGAAAAAAGGCAAAAAGAAAATGAAAGTGGTCGGCTCGGTCGAAATTCCCCAATCCGCCTTCCTGGCCGTGCTCAAATCAGAGCCCGAAGAATAGGTTCTGATCACATTAATGACGCACCTGTCTCATTCTCTGGCAGCTCTCCTCGATTCGGACTATAGTGAATCGTGATTGAACAATATAAATGCAGGGAAGGATAACCTGTGACTTCTGACCAACACAATAATTACGAGTCATTGCTCGATTCCATCGCTGACGGGGTCTTCTCCGTGGATCTCGACTTCAGAATCACCAGCTTTAATCGGGCTGCAGAGAAAATACTGGGCATCAAACGGACCGAAGCACTCGGACAATACTGCTGGAACGTGTTTCGAGCCACTATCTGCGAAAAGGAATGCTCTCTGCGGGAAACGCTCGACACCAACAAGCCCATCATCGATAAATCCATCCAGATCATTACCGCCCATGGCCAGAAAAAACCGATTAGTATCTCGACCGCAATCCTGCGAGACCCTCAAGGAAACATTATCGGCGGAGTCGAAACATTTCGCGATCTGAGCCAGGTCGAAGCACTCAAAAAAGAGCTGTTCGGTTCTTATTCCTATGCCGATATGATCAGCCGCACTCCGAAAATGATCGACATCTTCCGCATTCTCCCCGAAATCGCCCGAGTCGACTCTACGGTCCTGATAACCGGTGAAAGCGGCACAGGAAAAGAACTCATGGCTAAAGCAATCCATGACCTCAGCCCCCGCCGCCAACAACCTTTTATTGCCGTGAATTGCGGCGCCATCCCGGAAACATTGATCGAATCGGAACTGTTTGGCTATAAAAAAGGGGCTTTCACTGACGCCCGGACCGATAAGCCGGGACGCTTCACCTTGGCCCGGAACGGGACCATCTTTCTCGACGAAATCGCCGACCTGCCTTTGGCCACTCAAGTCAAAATCCTGCGCGTGCTCGACGAAAGATCGTTCGAGCCGCTCGGAGCCGTCCGCTCGGAACGTTCGCAGGCCCGAACCATCACCGCAACAAATAAGGACATCAAACAATTGGTCGAACAAGGCTCATTCAGGGAAGACCTGTATTACCGTATCAACATTATCCGGCTCGATCTGCCCCCCCTCCGCGAGCGTAAAGAGGATATCCCCCTGCTGATCGACCATTTCATTCATCACTTCAACACCCTGCACAACAAGAACATTAAAGGCATTTCCGACCCGGCCCTGGCCCTGCTCATGAACCACTCCTTCCCCGGTAATATCAGAGAATTGAAGAATATCATCGAACGCTCACTCATCCTTATGAAACAAGGTTTGATCGAACCACATAATCTGCCCGATGAATTACAGCCCCAACAAACCGCCGATTACATCAGCCCGGGACTCAGCCTGGCTGAAGTAGAAAAAAGACACATCCTCAACACACTCAGGACCTATCAGGGCAATAGAAACGAAACCGCCCTCGCCCTCGGCATTCACCGCAGCACTCTCTACCGCAAACTGCAGGAATTCGGGCTGGCCGACATCGAACCAGAAGAATAGTGATCGTTGTGATCTGCTACTTTCAGATGAGATTGAATCTTGTTAACACGATCCAACGCTCAATGAGTTTTTGAAAAGCACAGCCTAAAAACCCGCTCCTTTCTCCATCTCGAAACCTGCTCAACCCTCATGAATAGTCCTGTCCCCCTTTCGGGGGATTTACTCTCTTCCTGTACCCCTTTGGAGGGGCTGGGGGGAGGATTTCCCGGGGCTGTCAACTCTTCTATAACTCCTGTCGCCTGTCTCCTGTCTCCTGTCTCCTGTTCTTTATGTCCTTCTGCAGATCGGCGTATGGTTGATCATCCTTTTAGAATTCCGCCCCCCGACCCCCGCCAGCGGGGGACAGAGCCGGTTTACGGCCCCAAAGACGTGTATATGAGGTGTATATGAGGGACAGTCAAACACCAATTGTCTGGAAACCTGCTCAACTCGCTTGAAATGAACTGTCTCCCTTTGGAGTATCTACACCCTTCTTGTCCTCTTTTGGAAGGGGGAGGACTTCCCGGAGCTGCCAACTTTTCTATAGAATGTTCCTCCCGGATGATGCCGCTCTTCAACAGCGACTCGCTCCGCCTGGTACAATTGTTCGTAGTTCCACGTTTACGTGGGCTCTTTTCCGTTCAATACCAAAAATCCCCACTGAAGCGGTTGTTGATGTATTCTTATTCAATGCTGCGTGCCAGCCTTTGTAACGGCTTTAACCGTTTTTATCGTATTTTTTGTCATTTCAGGAAGAACGCCTGAAGGCATTACGACGTCCATGAATGAAATCGTCGGCCCATGACCTGTCCCGAGCTTGTCGAGGGACCTGTCCCGAGCTTGTCGAGGGAAGTGGAACTCGAATAATTGTACCAGGGTGTGTGCTTAATCATTTCTTGAGAATTCCACCCCCCGACCTCCGCCAGCGGGGGACAGAGCCGGTTTACGGCCCAACAGACAATGATCACTCTGTTCAGAGCCTGATTCCTTGCCACAATCGGAGCGACATACTAGGCCGGACCGTTCCGAAAGGGACTGGCCGGCTGTCAGTTCATCACTCGTTCAGACGCTCGTGCTTCTTCATCAATCAAACCATCGCAGCGACATCCGGTCAATGCTGGATTCAGGCCTATCTCTCCTCTGTGCTCTCGGTGAGCTCTGTGGTATACTCTTCACTCCATAAGCACGCTCCTTCATATCGTATCAAAATGCAACATCGACTCGATATTTATGTCTCTAAATGCGACATTTAGTCCAGACGATGTGCTCGTTCCAATCATCGATTGTACATGGTAACATATTAAGAATAAAAACTTTTCAACACTCACCACTATTAATCTGAACATGATATTCTGGAGTTGGCACAGGAATTGCCTAAAGATGGGCAGAGGTGACGCATGAAACGGATCGTGATGCCCGTATGGGGTTCGAGGCTTTCGCCGGTGTTTGATACGGCCCAACAGTTTATAGTAGTGGATCGCGAAGGTGATCAGATTGTCGAGCGTTCATTCCGCAATCTTACAGATGATATCGCCGCGTCACCGTGGGTGCTGCTGCAGGAGGTGTTGAGCTGGCAGCCGCACCAGATTGTATGCGGAGCGATATCAGGTCCGTTGTTTCATCAGTTCGAGTCGTATAGGATTGAGGTTTATGCCTGGTTAACGGGAGAAGTCGACCAGGTTTTGCGGGCGGTCCTGACCGATGAAAGGGCTCTGGTTGCTTTTCTCATGCCCGGTTGTTCCTGGACTGACAGGCCTGGCCAGTTTTGTCGCCAGAAGCGAATGAGAGGGCATGGACGGGGTCGCGGTTTCAGAGGTCAACGGCACGGCCAGCGTTAGGTCCGAATGGGCCGATTACGATGTTTAACATTCATTATCAAGGAGGTTTATCATGCCAGGAGGAGATAGAACAGGACCTTGGGGAATGGGTCCTCTGACGGGAAGAGGTATGGGTTATTGTGCGGGCTATCCGGTTCCCGGTTATGCTAATGTTGCTGGTCGTGGCGGGTTTGGAGCACGTGGTGGCCGAGGTGGTTTCGGCGGATATGGAGGGGGAGGTCGTGGTTTTCGCAATCGTTTCTATGCCACCGGCATCCCGGGCTGGATGGCCTATGGTGCATCACCCTGGGCTCCGACTGCCCCGGTCTATAACCCTGCTTCAGAGTATGAGCATTTATCACAACAAGCGGAGATGTTGCAGAAAACCCTGAGTGATATTCAGTCGCGTCTCGATGAATTGAACGAGACCAAGGACAAGCCGAAAGGCAAATGACATGAACACGATGGATGGGAGGCTGAAAGTCGTTTCGGTCCTCCCATCCTTTTTCTGTTGAGAGAAAGGAGTGATGGAGTATGAGTCCGAATTCGAGAGGAAACCGGGCTGGCCAGGCCGGCCAAGGCGGCAACAGACCCGGTCCGGGAGGACGAGGAAATCGTCTGGGACCCGGTGGTGAGTGTATCTGTCTCACATGTAATATTACTGTGCCTCATGAACAGGGTATTCCTTGCACTGAGATGACCTGTCCGCGTTGCGGAGCGCCTCTGACCAGACAGCGTTGAGAACTGGACATCGACTGTTGATGTTCTATATAAATAGTTAAATATTTAAACCGTAAATTGTCAGAGCGTTATTGATCAGAGTAAAAGCATCTCGAAATATGGGATGAGTGAAAGGAGCATCTGTGGATTCGCATAATGAGCCGCACAACACTTCTCATGAGCAAGCAGGTCATGGACCAGGTCAGTCGGGAAATGCCGGTCAAAAGCAACGCCAGTTTGAAGAGCAGCAGCAGTTAGACGAACGGCTCAGTCAGATCAAACATAAAGTACTTGTTCTGTCGGGCAAAGGTGGTGTCGGAAAGAGCACGGTCGCGGCGAATCTGGCAATATCATTGGCCTTGCACGGCAAACAGGTCGGATTACTGGACATCGATATCCATGGTCCGAGCATTCCGCGTTTATTCGGTCTGGTCGGTCATACGGTCACGGGAACGGAGGCCGGTTTGGTCCCGGTCCTGTATCGTGATAATCTCAAGATCATGTCAATCGGTTTTTTGCTGGCCCGGACAGATGATGCGGTCATCTGGCGCGGACCCTTAAAATACAATATGATTAAACAATTTCTCAAGGATGTCGATTGGGGCAGGTTGGATTACCTGGTCGTGGATTCGCCTCCGGGCACGGGTGATGAACCGCTCTCGGTGGCCCAACTCATCAAGAACCCGGCCGGTGCGGTCGTGGTGACCACTCCTCAGGAGTTGTCCTTGATCGATGTCCGCAAGAGTATTGAATTCTGTCGCGCTTTAAAAATGCCTGTCCTGGGTGTCATCGAAAATATGAGCGGTTTTGTGTGTCCGCACTGTGGGAATCGATCGGATATATTCAAGAGTGGCGGCGGTCAGACCATGGCTGAAAGCATGAAGGTCCCCTTTCTGGGTAAGGTCCCCATCGAACCGCAATTAGTGATCTCATCGGATGATGGTGTGCCCTTCCTCTTTCAGCACCCTGAATCTGAAACGGCTCGGGCCATGCAGGCAGCGATCGCTCCGATTATCGGGCTTGACGAGGTCCCGAGCACACCGGAACACTCCTCAATACCCCAACAGAAATCCGAAACATCAATACGAGGTGAACAGAATATGATGCAACACGGACCCTCTGAAATACGCGTGGCCATTCCGGTGAGTGGTCAGAAATTATCGGCCCATTTCGGACATTGTGATGAATTCTTCCTGGCCGATATTGATCAGTCCACGCGGACAATCAAACAAACACAATCACTGACATCGCCGCCTCATCAACCCGGTCTATTGCCTCCCTGGCTCGGTGAGCATGGAGTCAAAGTGATTATCGCCGGCGGTATGGGCAGTCGGGCCAAGGAACTTTTCGCCGAAGCCGGTATTCAGGTCATTACCGGTGCTCCGGATGAATCGCCTGAAAGAATAATCAATGACTATTTGAACGAAAAGCTGGTTCTTGGCGAGAATGTCTGCGATCATTAATCTGGGACCATTTTCGTCTTGATCATTGTCGATATATAACGACCGGGAACCTCGAACAGGATTGCCCGGTCCTGGTGCGTTTCCAATAAAGGTGGAATATGCCCACATACGAATATCAGTGTCGAAAATGTGGTTTTCGTCTCGAAGTCAAGCACGGTATGACTGAACGATATGACCAGGCGTGTCCGATCTGTAGCGGAGAACTGAGCAGACTTGTGAGTGGCGGGGCCGGTTTTATCATGAAAGGAAATTCCCAAACGACCGGAACAACTCGCCAGGACTGTGGTCATGCCACACCCTGTTGCGGACGCGCGCAACGCTGTGACAAACCGCCCTGTCATGAACACTGATGGTACCGGATACGTTCATTATTGGATAGATTTAAGCAAAACTCGAACGGGTTTTTTGTAGTTAACTCGCTTTGAACAGAAAATACTCAAGGAGGTTCACGTGAAAGTAGCATTGTCCTCAACAGGTAATACCCTGGATAGTCAACTCGACCAACGTTTCGGACGGGCGGCCTATTTTCTCATCGTTGATACCGTATCGGACAGCATAAGTGTTATCGATAACAACGAAAATGTCCAGGCTTCACATGGAGCCGGATTACAGAGTGCCCAGAATGTAGTCAACAGTGGGGCGACCGTAGTCATTACCGGTAATGTCGGTCCTAAGGCACTCAGCGTCATGCAAAGGGCAAAAATCGATCTCAGGACCGGTGCGTCAGGCACGTGTCGTGAATGCCTGCAAGCCTTCAAAGCAGGTTCGCTGTAATCAGATCAGGAATGATAATAAGCACATTTTCGAAGAAATGGGGAATTGGGGCCGATGATTGAAATTGCCATAGCTTCCGGCAAGGGTGGCACAGGAAAAACCACGGTAGCGGTCAATCTTGCTTTAAGTCAGGACCTGGCAGTCGTTCTGGCCGATTGTGACGTCGAGGAACCGAACGCGCATCTGTTTCTACAGCCCGAATGGTTGGAGAAGCAGACCGTTACGGTCCTCAATCCGGTTGTTGATCCGGACAAATGTGTCGGGACAGGAGCCTGTCGTGATGCTTGTCGTTTCAAAGCATTGATCATGTTAGGCCAGGAACCGCTGCTTTTCCCCGAATTATGCCATTCCTGCGGAGCCTGTGTTCAGGCCTGCCCCCACCAGGCCATCAGCGAGGTCGACCGGGAGATCGGTCTGGTCGAGGTCGGTTCCAGATCAGCTCTGCGTTGTATCCAGGGCAAACTCAATGTCGGGGAAGCCCGCTCGACCCCGGTCATCGAAGCTGTCAGAAAACGCTGCCGCCAGGAAAAGACCGACCTGGTCATCCTGGATGCCCCGCCGGGCACATCGTGTCCGGTAATCGCGACTTTACGGGGAGTCGACTATGTTGTCCTGGTGACCGAACCGACCCCGTTCGGATTGCATGATCTCGAACTTGCCGTTCAAACGGTCAGACGGCTCGAACTCACCTGCGGTGTGGTCATCAACCGGGCCGATATCGGGGATAACAAAGTCCTTAACTATTGTCAGCAGAACGGGGTCCGGGTCCTGGCCCAGATACCCTATAACCGGACCGCCGCCGAACTCTATGCCCGCGGCAAGCTCCTGGTCGAGCACGACCTCGAGTTCAAACGCATCTTTCGGGAATTGTCCCAGGCCATCAGGGAGGCTCTGCCATGACCAGACAAATGACCGTTATTTCGGGTAAAGGCGGGACGGGTAAGACATCTATCACGGCCTGTTTCGGTCAGTTAGCCCGTCATGTTACCCTGGCCGATTGCGATGTCGATGCGGCCAACCTGCATCTCATTGTCCCTCCACTTCACGAACGACGTCCACCTGAAACGGTACGTTCCGGTTACAAAATCAGCGTCGATTGGACCAATTGCACCCAGTGTGGCGAGTGTGAGCGGGTCTGTCGTTTCGATGCAATTCATCTACGCCCTGTGGATGGCGACCCCAACCGTATTTTCCCGGTGGTCGACCCGGTTTACTGCGAAGGCTGCGGTTTCTGTGCCGATATTTGCCCGGTCGAGGCCATCGGCTTGCTGGAGAACGAAATCGGGACCTTGTATCTCTCGAATACCAGCCTCGGTCCACTGGTCCACGCCCAACTTTTTATCGGTGAATCCAACAGCGGCAAGCTGGTCACCCGGGTCCGGGAAGAAGCAAAAGCCTGGGCTGAACGGGAGGACCGTTCCTGGCTTATCATCGATGGCTCACCCGGGATCGGTTGCCCTGTCATTGCCTCGCTGACCGGTGTGGATTATGCCCTGATTGTCACTGAGGCCAGCTTGTCAGGACTCCATGACTTCCAACGGGTCGCCCAGTTGACTCGGCATTTCAAGATACCCACCTTTACCCTGATCAATAAAGCCGATCTCGATCAGGAGCTGACCGATCAAATCATTGCCGAGGCGGAACAAGCTGGTGTCCAAGTACTGGGCACGCTGCCTTACAGCCAATTGTTTATTCAAGCCATGGTCAATTGTCAGACCATCCTCGAATACGCACCTGATAGCCCGGAAGCTGCACAGGTCCGGACGATCTGGAACAACCTGCAATCCACACTCGCTTCGCGCGGATAACCCGGTCCTTGTAACAGATAACAGAGTCCGGGAAAAAACTAATATCTCTGACCAATCTGGAATTGAAGCGAGTGAAAAAAGGAAAGAATCATTGGGCTGCGTGAAGCACTATCCGAAACGGATACCATCTCAGGTCAGAATCATTTCACAACGAGCCCATTCAGCAACTTTCTTGAAGCCCAACCGTTGATAAACGGTTTCATATTGTCGCTGTTCGTGGATAAGATCAGCAATAATATTGTGTACGCCATAAGCGCAACATGCATCCACCATTTTTGCCAGTAACATGGATTTTCAACAAGTCGTTCAGGCTATGGGCATATGGCCAAGCCCAGTTTTGAGCTACCTCATAACCGATCTTGGCCTGCTCCACCTCGAAACCGGGTTGATAGGCCCTGATGACATAATCAACCACCGATTATACTCCTCAACTCTTTTTGTGGCCAATCGTGTAGTCCAATTTCTTCTGTGTTTTGAGGCGCCAGAAGGGAAAAAAGAGATCGCCCGTTCGGGAAAAAACCTGCACGTGACCGTCTACGACACGTTGGACCCTGTGGGCTACCGGTTTGTTCCCCCGATAGGTAATAATGATTTCGATCCGTCCGCTCAGAAGGCTCCGGAGAAAAGACTCCATCTCTGCGGGACTTGAAAGGTGCTCATGCCATTCGTGCGTCGAAAGAACACATTCTTCGCCAAGAACTGATGCCTTGAACTCGTCTTCGATGCCCTCGATCGTAAAATGGACCATATCACCCTTTACTGAGTATGTGAGCATATAGTCCCGCTTGACCCGGTCCAAAATGACCAGAATTGCCTCGGTATTCATAGTCTCTCCTCTGAAGCACTCTGTGGTCCTATGATCACATGCCCATTTGACAAACAATCAGCTCTACTTTGCTAGGAGTCGTTCTTATGCTTGTTTCTCCATCAAAGTGATATGTTTCCGTGCTCATCCAATGCATTCAAGTGTATGTATACAGGGGTTGTCTTTACATTTCAATACGTCAAATAAAACCGGTTCACCTGTCCTGGGCTTGTCGAAGGAAGCCGGCACTACGTAATGGAAGAGCAACACTCAAATAACACCATATTTTATGTACTGTAGCTTCTTTTTTTATTGCTCTCTGCATTTTTATACAATGGTAATATTACGATCGAGACGATTGTTCACAGGATCCCACCAAGGTACAAGAAACCGCTCACCGCTGACTGGCATTCAGGATTGGTATGGCCTCAATGATTGGGTGACGGGTTCTTTCATTCCAAGTGTCCTGCATTCAATGATTCACTGCCGCAGAGATCGATCTAAATACGTGTAAAAGCACATGAAATTTCTAAGTATTCCCTTGTTTTGGCACACAATGTTTCATAGTCTTACCACCGCCTGGCCCCACAGGACTCGAGAAAGAAGATAGGGACATTCAGATACAGACATAATTTTGATTTTATGGTTGTTTTGGGTATGATAAAGACGGAGTTTGATCAAAAAATAGAAAAATTTCCTCGAATACTCCTCTCAATCGAGAGACAGATCAGTTACTGAGGACACACGTGTACCTTGTACTCTAAAAAAGACTAATTTTCCTTGATTCTTGTGTGAACAGATATCCGAGACGACGATTTTCTGGATGGCTATAATGGAATTGGCTCAGTTCAGCTTCCGGATGGAATAAATATCCAGGAGACCTCCCGGCACAGCCGCCCGACAGGACTGGATCGGTTTGCTCTCTCGCTCCTTCTTGGTCTGAAAATACGACCGGAATTCACTGAATCGCTGCTGACAGAATTCCTTGCCACCCAGAAAAACTCCATC
>JAFGSJ010000130.1 GCA_016934675.1 bacterium
GGTCGCGACTACACGGTGAACGAGCAATTACCATGGTTAACTCCTTTCAGTTAACAAGATACGCCAGACTTGCCTGGCACACCAGAGCTCCGCAGAGATTTCGGTATTTATTCTCATCACTGAGTTTATTGACAATTCAGTCGATTCCCCCGTGTACTATGTTGAGGTGAAAGTTGATGAGTAAACCCATACGCTTTCTACTTATCAAAGACCAGGGCATAGTATTGTGGGCACCTCTATTGCTGCTCCAATTATGTTCTCTGAAATGTCGTTATGAGTGAATTTGAATGTTCTTCCTCACCTGGCTCATGATCGAGCGCACTCATTGTTGCCAACTGACGGCTTCGGCAATGGCCACTTTCCCGGTGGTAGCCTGATTGTCCAGAACGATCGAGTAAAGCGTGCCGGCCTGGAAAACATAGGTCCCGAGGGTCTGCCAGATGCAATTATTCGTGGTCTGGTCGATCAGCACAGTGTCTGAACCTTGGGCGTGATTGGTCGTGTAGCGGACCGTAGTCCGATTGGTCGTGCCTGCCACAAACCTGACTGCGGTCGTGTAATAGCCCGATTCCTCGACTTCAAAGTCCCAGGTCGCCGTGGCCGTTGGTGTACTCGCGGTCGAGACGTAGTTATACTGCCCGGAACCTCCCAGACAATCCGGGCTCCCACCTTGGATCCAGGCGCCACTATAGACCGCGTCGGACCAGATCAGGCTCGAACCGGTCAAGGGGTTGTCTCTATTCCCCGCGGCATCGATCGCATGCAGAAAATAGTACCAGCATTCGCCTGCTCCGGGATTCGCGATGTCCTCGAGGTAGGTCTCCGAAATATTGTCCAGAACGAGCGAAAAATTCCAGGCTACCAGATCAGTCGCACGCCACATCTGGTAATAGCCCATGGTCTCGGGATTGCCCAGCCGGTCAAGCGTGACGGCGTCCCATTCCCATCTGGCATTCTGCCATCGCAAACTGTCAATCTCAGCCGGTGAGGTTGTATCCGCTTCATAGTCAACGGTCAAGGCATAGTCACCCGGATATTCCGTGCCGCCTTCCGAGGTCCATGTGTCGCAGACCAGATAATAATCACCGGCTTGGACAAACACGGTGAAGCTTGTATTGGCCCTGGTAATGCATGAGGAAGGGTCGCATGCGCTCAACAGATGCGGATCGATATCGATCCCGGTCTCGTCGGCAATGGTGACAGTCAACAGCCCGGCCAGAGGCAGAGAGACAAGATAAACCACCTCGGGACCCGCTTCCGATCCATCTTCGGGCGGACAGGAATAATCGTCCAGGGAGCGGCCTCGACCCGTTGTCGTATTATTTTCACTGAAAGGGAATGTATTGATGATCAAAGGATTGACGCAGGTCCCCGCTGCACAGGGCGGGTCCTGGGGCGGCTTGTCGTAATGGTCCTCGATCCCCTTGGCGATTGCCCCGGCAATCAAACAGTTTCTCGCTTCGGTATATAACAGAGCCTCCTCGTCAGGATTGGAAATAAACGAGGCTTCAGTCAGCATCGCGGGCATGGATGTGTAATGCACCATGGCGAAATTGTCTCCGTGCACACCGTAGATCGGCGTCGAACAGTTCGAGGACACGACCCCGATATCCAAGGCCTCGTCAAGCATCAATGCCGTTTTTGCGGCCATGTCCTTGGAATTGTCGCTGGCCGGACAACTGCCTGTCCCGTTATCGTAAATATGGACGCCCGTATAATTTGCCGATGGATTTCCACTGGCGTTGTGATGATAACTTTCAGCCCGGTGCACCGGGATCGAGTTGAAATAGTTATACCTGTCGGCGAGGGTCAAGGTCGTATCGTCAGTACGGGTCATATAGATCGTGGCCCCTCGGGCCTCGAGTGCGTCTCTCAGAAAAAGCGAACCGGTTAAATTGATATCCTTTTCATACAGTCCGGTGGGGCCGATGGCTCCGGGATCAGTCCCGCCATGACCGGGGTCTATGCCGATGATGATACCGGTCATGTCATCTGACGGTGAGGCTGACCAGAATTTTTCGGACAACGTATCCCATAACTCATCGTCATTGGTATCGTAATTGAGGGCCCACATGCCCGTTCCGCCCAGATTACTCGTATTGACCAGGTCCCATTTCAGCCCGAGACTCTCGGCATCGTCGTAAAAGCATTGTGATGGTCCCGTACTAATTATGTAATAGGGCACTTCCCCGTATTCCTCCCACAATCTGCCGTAGATCGCGGCGTTAGTTGTGGCCACGTTGTAGGTCCTGGAACTTCCTGTTCCCGTGGTCGAAGAAGGTACGGTCGTTGACGTGGTCGGCCACTCATAACCATAATAGGGAAGACCAAGAATGAACTTATCTGAATTCTCGCTCCCACCGTACAGCAGATAATCATCGATCGTCCAGGTGACCGCTCTCGAGCCCCAGCGCGTCGATGGGGCCCGTGGACAGACAGGCCCTGCTGTCGTGGAACCACTCCAGTAATAATCATAGGCCATGATGAACAGACCATCGCAGTTGATGGCCAGTTGATCATAGTCAAACGCACCTGACCAATCAACAGCCGGCGTGCAGATCGACACATGCGAACCCGGTATGGCACTATGAAAAGCCGAAGTCAGATCGGTCATAAAGGTGACCAGATTCGCATTCTGCGAGACGGATACGCCCTCGAAATCAATACACACACCATCCGCATCGCCCGCCTGGACCTGGGCAAGCAGGTTGTCGATCGCATTCTGACGGTAGGTGGCACTGCTCAAAAGGGTCGTGATTGACGAGGAATTCATCAAAGTTGCGGTCAGGGTCACGGCTACGCCGTTGGCCTGGGCCGTGTTTAAAAGGGCCTGAACATACGTTCCCGAAGGCCAGTTGTGCAGAGCGGTTATTCCGCCGGCCGAGTCCATCTCGGCACTGAAATAGGCCACATGACTCAAAAGGTCCCATCGGACATGGGTCAGACTGGTCACGACCCAGTAGGGCATGAAACCATAAACCGTTTTTGTTAAGGCCTTCGTGGCCTTCGATGCTGCCTGCGCCTCCCATTCGTCCCGTTTTAAGCTATAATCAAGAGGGTAGCCAGGCTCGACCATCTCAGGCATCCGAGCATGCTCCTCGAGTTCGATCTCATGGATCGATGGGGGAGCTGTGACAGTCCCCTCGCGGATACCGTCGGGCGGTTCGCTCGAAATTACGGAAACAGCGAGGAAAACGAACACAGTGAGCAGGATGAGCTTTCTCATCGCACGACTCCTCTCATGATCGTCCCGTCTACCTCGAAGAATATCGTCTGGCCGTCACCGGCCATGGCCGGGGTCCTCTCAATCGTATCCTTGGTGTCGGTCAAGCGAATGGTCGTCTGCGTGGCTATTTCATAGAGAAACAGGTCGGATGCGATGATCCGATGCCCGTCGTCCTGCGTTCGTTCAAAGACTATGGCCTTGTCATTGCGAGCAAAACGAGCGTTCGAGCCTGATCCGATATCGACCAGTCGGTTTGATCCGACTTTCCAGAGATAGATATGTCCGTCTAAACAGTGGACCAGATACAAATCCTCATGATTTGACCTGCGTGGCAGAAAAAAGACTTTAGACTCAGAGCCTGTTTCTCTTTCAAGCTCGTGAAACAGAGAATCGAACATGCGTATTCGACCCGCTGGTTCACAGAAGATGATCTCGTCAAACAAGCCCTGAGGATTAGGGCCCGCTGTCTTGATTCGAGGCCTTTGGTCCCAGAGAGCAAAGTAAACATTGTCTTCGACCCATATGGGCAGCGAGAGACTGTCCAACAGTGGCGTGGCCACTTCGATGACCCCATCGGTATGACCGATGCACATGATCTGTCGAGCTGCCTCTTTACCCAAGGTGGCTCTGAAAGCAATGAGACCATCGTTTGACCACTCGAAACCAAAGCCCGCACCCCGTAAATTCGTGAGTTCCCGATGCTCACCGGTCTCGAGATCAAACAAATACAAACCTTTATAACCCTCCCGGGTATAGGCCAGATACCTTCCGTCAGGAGACGGAAGCGGCGCCGCCAGCATGGCCTCATCAGGAATGCGGACCTCCTCAATGTATTGAATTGCATTGTGAACCCGATTGTGTGGCTGGGCCCAGACCAAATGCGCTGACACTATAAATAAGAAAAGGATTACACATGACAAAAACAGGATTCTTCTCATGAATTCTTCCTCCCAACCGATCTGAAAAATTGTATTGGCTTTTTGGTTTTGGCTCAGACCAACTAAAAAAAATCTATTTGAAAATGGTGAGTAAGTCAAGCGCGTCGTTTCTTGGATAGGGACAGGGACAGTCGAAAAGTGTTTGATGCTTGTGATACTTGAGGGGGACCACTTCGGGAGTTATTTGAAAACACAACCGGGACTTGACATGATCACACTGTTCATCGATGACATATGATGAACATGGCTTGCCTGTATTTCAGGAAACATTAAAAGAAAAGCCACATGAAGAACAAGCGGACTATATTATGGTTCTTCATGAAAAGAATAGAATGACAAAAGCTGCATTAATCAAGATTGAAGATAATCCCAATAGATATGATCCTTCCAAAGCACTCGCAATCATCTATAAATGGACAGGAAAAGGATATCGCATTGGTGTTGATGAGGCAAAGGAAATTGAAATCAGTCAGAATACAATCGGCGGGATTATAGCAGATAATGTAATGGATTTTGTTATGGTCCCATTTACAGCATTCGGTGGCTTTATTATTGGGGTTATCCGGAGTACACCAACCGCAATCCAGGAATTTCATCGCGTTTTTTTCGATACAAACGAGGTGTTACTGGGGATCTTAGAATTTCAATATGATGATCAGGATAGAATGATTGAAATAAAATATTTTTCGCCCACTCGCAATAAAGTCCTCTTGTCGAAAACTACCTTCGAATACTCACACGATTCACTTGTACCGATACAATCATTCAACAAAAGTTATGCTGAAGATATCGAGAGAATCATTCAGGTCAATGAATAATACCTGATCTGAATCCTTTGCTATCGTCCAGATACTGAAGACCTTTGTTTACCTTATGAACAAAATAAAGTCTTGCCATTATGTCTTCAAAGGCTGCATTATCTGGCATTTTTTCAATGATTTTAATTAAGTTTTCTTTTACCTTTGTCATCAGTGCGATCCCCTAAGAATTACATCCAATTCTATTATAGCATCATTTCACAAATTTAGGAATAGCAAAATTTTCAGAAGGTTTTTCTACATTTGATCTTTCAGATAACGACTTGTTCGGCGTCTTCTCAGCATCATACTGATACTAACCTTTTTGAGCGAGTGGAATAGCTTGTGCTCCTGTTCCGCAGGCAAAATCAAGGACGGATGTCACCCCATGTTGCGCGAAATGATCCTCCAAGATCTTCATGATATTCACGTACATTGGTTGCGATTTTAACTCAAACAAATCGTAATACTGAGCGGCCGTATCAAAGGTCTGATGTGCAGTCATTCTCATATCTCCATATTCACAACATCTTTCTCATGTCAGATGATGTATGCGTAAATCGCCGAATGGTTGCTGATAACCGGTTTGGCAAGCTTTTCGCCAAATCCGGTCGATGAGCGGGTTAGAGTTTTCCTTTGAATTTTACTCGATATAATACTCCAGAAAAAAACACTCCTATTAAAAGACCGATACCGGTTGCTATGAAGAAAAAAGTGGCCGGATTAAAATCAGCGCGAATTGCACCTGTTATTATTGCCCCAATCCCTAGGCCTACCACAAACATTGAAATTGGAATAAAAATGCATAAAGCCCCAAAAAAATATTTGGGGTCTTTTCTAAATATCTGAATACCTATTACAAATATTGCACCGATGACACATCCAAAGAAAGCAAATAGAATCGAATTCCAGTCAATAAGTGGTTGTGCCGATTTAGCAGAAACTAAAGCTGAAGGCCCAAAAATTCCACCAATAATAAATGCTATTAAATTTATAAATATATTTTTATTCATTGAACTCAAACGATTTGGTGTCCACCCGCGGGCGGGCGCCGAAGGCGACCGACCGTCGGGTGTAACGCCAGGTTGGACAGCACCGCTGGTAGAGAAGTCAAACATGCCATGATGATACATCTCGACTCGCCACCCGCCGACGATTCCTATCACCGAAAGGTCGTCGGAGCTGGGGTACCAAAAGTCATCCCAACGATCGATGAAGAGCCTCCGGGGAACCAGAGCGGCGGTCTGCCGGTTCCAAAGAAGAAGTACGTCGCTGTCGCCTCGAGGAATCCTATCCTCTAGCCACTTGCTGACCACCGGAGTATCGATGTCGTCATTTGTGACAATTCGATCCTCTGGACGGCTTGGCGCAAGCGCAATAGCAACGATCTGCTCGTAGATCGCCGCTGCCTTGCCAGGTCGTATCGGCTTAATCGAGGCCAGTTCGTCATCCGTAAACTTGGCGTGAGTCTCCTGGGTCCATCGCCACAGCAGCGAAAACTCCGTCAGCGCAACGATATCTTCAGTTGTCACCCTCATGTCGTGTCCTTCGAACTTGCAGATCACCGGCAGCTGTAAGCCGTCTGGTGGATTTGTTTGTTCGGCAACGCAGATTATTGAATGTTATTCAGTAAAAAAGATATAAGAATTTGCGGAATATATTCCTATTGGATCAGAAGAATTTTCCTCTAATATTTCAGACTCTTTAATTTTTAAGGAATCTTGAACGTAATAAGGTTCAAACCTTTTTATTAATTCAAATGCCTGTTCAATATTTTCAGCAACAACATCATAGCTTGTAAAAAATCCAGGTTTTTCCGTTTCACCCTCAAATGGTTCTGACCAAATACCTTCAATCATTATTCGATAGTACTTGGCATTTTTAGAAAATTTATTTTCAATTTCTCGAATTAAAAAACCTGTTCGTTTATGTTTTTTATTTAATTTGATTGAGTACCAAAGATGTTCCAATGCTTTTTCATTATTGTTTGATAACCACAATGTTTCTGCATGTGCAGTATATAAAGAAGCCAATTCGTCTCGATACCCATCAACATCGTATTCTTTTCCTAATGCTGCTCGACCAAAAGAATAAGATTCTTTTAATTTATTAAGATTATTTAATATATTAATTTTTTCCGAGGATATTAAAATCAATAGTTTATAGTATTTTTCATATTCGAGTTTATCAAGATCAATCGAGTCTATTTCGTTTTCAGCATCTGCATATTTATTCTCACGAGAGTAAGCAATGGCAGAATTGTATTTAATTGAACTTTCATCTTTGTATTCACAACCAAGTGCCATTTTATAACATTTATGAGCCTCATCATAATTTCCAGAATCGGATTGGTAGTTACCGAGCAACTGCCACAAAACCCAAACATTTGGCGCTACTTTTAACCCTTCTTTTAAAACCTCAATTGATTTATCAGGTTTTTCATCTTGGTGATATGCAAGTGCTAATATCTCAAAAGCGGATGTTTGTCTGAGCTTTTTAAGTTTTTTACCAATTTTTATTGCTTCTTTGGTATTAAAACTATCTAAAGCATCCAAACCTTGATCCATTAATTTGTTACATTTTTGTTCTTTATCCATATACAAATTTTACTGCCTAACTACGGTAAAAAGGTTTCCTGATAATGCCTTTAGGCGGCGAAATCGCCGTCTAACACGCGTTCTTGAATCGTGGTCTGATTGCTTGCACATCAAGGATATCAACGGTTTATTTCTCCTGTTTTCCCGCGTGTTATCCGGATCGGTATAACACGCTGGGGTGCTCGTTGTGGTCAGAGAAGATCAGCCGGGCTTTTCACGCCCTTTCCCCTTTTCAATTCCATCGTACTGTGTCAAAGGCGACTTGTCAATGATAGATTCGCGACAATTCTGATGTGTGACAGAGATTTGAACGTTCCGATCATATTATAAAATGCTGTAGGGATGGGTCTTGTGCCCATCCTTTGAGAATCGGTACAAA
>JAFGSJ010000131.1 GCA_016934675.1 bacterium
TCGTAAGACTGTTTGAAGAGTGGGTCTGCTTCGGCGCCATCCTTGGTCCTGGCTTGAGCTGAAAGGGCAATCCCCCAATTGTTCCAGGCTTCATGCATCTCACGTTTGATTCGGATCGCTTCGGTATACTTCTCGTAAGACTGGTTGAAGAGAGAGTCTGCTTCGGCGCCGTCCTTTGTCCTGGCTTGAGCTGAAAGAGCGTTTCCCCAAGTTGTGTGAAGCCAATGTTGTTCTTGAACACCCAGATTTTCAGCTACTCTGAGGTCCTCGATTGCTTGCTCTATCTGTTCGTGATCAAGTGACTTAGAAGCTAAAAGGATATATGCGTCTCCCAGTTGTTGATTCAATTCTTTATTATGCAGTGGTTCGACTTTTGTGCGAAGTTCTTCGATTTTCGAACGGGAATATGTCATGGCAGCCATACTGATGGCAATCGAAATCAGTTCATTGGACCAAGCTAAATCACCTTTACTTTGGCTTTTTACCATATCATTGGCCTTCATTACTAAATTACGTGCACCGTCGACAGGATCGTCCGGGGTTGGTTCGCCTTCCTTCTTGGGGAATGGCATGATGCGGGCCAGATTCCGAGTTAGTGAATCCAGTGGGTTTTTGACGATCAATGGCAATTCCAATTCAAGGCCTTGCAGAACCAGTTCACGCATGAAGGCATCCGCATCAAGGTCTTTCACCAGGAAGGCTTCACGGCTGTAATCGGTCAGTAATTGCATGGCAAGTTCACCCGGATTTGTAGTGGGATCATGGTGGACCCAGTACAATCGATGAGAAAATACAGGGAATCGATCAATAAGTTCCTGCAGCACGGGATCGCAATTACCGCTGTAACCGACTATTATGAAAATACTGTCCCTGAGGGCATCTTGAAAAACGGCGTTGAGATGAGGTCGAACGCGATCCAGTTCCTCTTGGGCATTGCAGATCCACATTGAATGCGATTGACCATGCAGATAGATAATCGAGCCTTTCTGAAGCGCATCGGCCTGAAAACCGCTACCGGCACTCAAATCAAAAACACGGACGGGTTGCCCGATGATAGAAAGCGCCTCGACCATAAGCGGATCGAAATTGGTGGTGAGAATCTGGTTGATGTATCCAGCATCAACGAGCGTGGCCATAAGAAGATGGGCCCAGTTGATTTTGAGGCGCCCCGTCGCTTCGTCTTCCGCCCCTTGAATCGCAGCCCTGACAACTTTAATCCTTTCCACGGGCGGTAGTTGCGACATCAAGTAGGTATATTCACTTTTATCTTTCGGAATGGGACCTACATTTTTTAACAGTTCATGTTTACGGAGGCTGTTCTCGATCATTGGACCGGCTGTCGGTATGCCTGCTGAAGCGGAAAAACCAGCTCCAATCAAGAAGGTCAAACCCGGTTTGCGTTTGTCCGGTTCATGATTACAGTGATACTTGATCCACTGAACGATATCAGAAATTTCAGCAATCCGTGGATTTTTTGATCCTGTCATATTGCGTGCCCCCTCATATTATCCGGAAATAATTTTTAAAGAGAATCCCGCCTTTCAGCAACGTGCTTGTTCATTTCCCGCGGTAGTATAGCCATTATGGTATTTCCCCTCATTTGAAAAGCAGAACGCCTCATACATACCATACTGCTTCGCTTCAGTCAACTGAGACAGAAACGAAAGTCTGAATGTGTATGAGTGTCTTTGTTAATGGTGCGGATTTTCTCGCACCTTCTGAGGTGGCATGAGCGTCCCGCTCATGTGTGGATTTTCTCACTTACACGGCCGGGACGGCCGTGCCACTCCAGAATCTTTCTTGCACCTTGTGGACCTTCTCGCACTTTCTGAGGTGGCATGAGCGTCTCGCTCATGTGTGGATTTTCTCACTTACACGGCCGGGACGGCCGTGCCACTCCAGATCAGGAAGATTCGACGGCAGCAGTCTCTTCTGAAACATGCCCAGATCGAGTTTTGGCGGTACGGTGAGCGGCGGTTCTCGAAGCGCGAACCGGAACACCAAGCTTTTCGAGCAATTGTTTCTTGTCCCTGAGAGCCACGCGGGCGATCTTGATAAATCGGGCATACCAGTCGTACAATTCCTTCATGGCCTTGTCTTGCTCCTGCGTGCTTTGCTTGGCAGCACCCTTGGCCGCATGCAGTTCTTGATTGGCTTTATCCAGAGCCGCAACCAAAGCTTTGCCCTCGGTCAGGCGGACCCGGTCATACCCATATTCCTGCAAGGCTTCCAGCATCCCGGGTTTGGTCAAAGCATTGTCAAACATTATATAAGCCCCTATCAAAAACGCCGCAACAGACCTGGGTTCACGACGATTTAAACCGAGCACGACCAAGTGCTCCCTGGTGAAAGAGGCCCGAACGACTTTGGCCAGGGCCTGATAAGCATCACGGGCAATCAGGTTCGCCCTGCGCATATCGGCTGTACTTTTACGATACGTTCCGAAAGCCGCTTTCCGGGCAGCGATTTCGACCAGAGCCACATCCAACAAGACCTGCCCCTCTTGAATCTTCTTTATGGTGTAACCGAATTCCGCGAGCGCGTCAGCGATTTCAGTATCGATCAGAGCATTACTGATGGCAATCTGAGCCGCTTTGATCTGTTCAGCTATGGAAACCTTGTACTTTGAAGTCATGTAACTCTCCTCCTTCTTCTTATCGTAGAGAAAATTACTATTACTCAAATTCTATGCTATTGTGATCCTGTCATTTTTCAATCCGATATTGATCCGAAAACTGTATAATGGCCTTGATATGATAAACGAATATTAGATATTTATATAATCCAAAAATTCCTACCCATTACTTATGCTTTCCTACTCGTTACATTAGCTTTCCCACCTATTACATTTGCTTTACTACTTATTACATTTGTTTTCCTTCTCATTACATTTGTTTTCCTACTCGTTACATTTGTTTTCCTACCCATTACTTTTATTTTCCTACCTATTACATTTGCTTTACTACTTATTACTTTTATATTCCTACCCATTACTCTGATATTCCTACCTGTTACTTTAATGTTCCTACCAATTACTCTTTCTTTCCTACCTTATATCATAATATTTCTACCTATTCAATATCAATATTGTTTTTATTTTTATAGAATGGTAATCTTCCTTTGAAGTATTTGCTTCATAATTGTATCTTGATGATCTGTTTAAATGATACGTATCTATTATTTGTTTTAATTGGTAAATTGTATTTTTCCAATCAAAATCAGTGCCGGAAATTGGAAAATCAGCAATGCTTTAGTCAGAAAGGATTTCACAAATAACGAGAAGGGTGATTGAGAAAAAGTCGCAGATGAATGGATGTAACAATCGACCTGATCAAAGGAATCAATCCTCTGACCAGGTCGTACTACCAGAAATCTTCAATAAAGAAACTTAATAGGGCGTCTGGATAAGGTCCGCCCGCGGAAATGTACTCAGTAAATCAGGTATCGATCGAGTAGATACAGGCATCGTGCTCCTCTTTTCATAGGCTGAACGTGCTGTGCGCAAGGGCAGGCACAGGACCTGCCAGGTCTCGGCCCGGAATTGTTCCCAACCGTATTGAATCAGGAAGGGAGGAAAAACCAGTTCATCAGCAAGTTGGGTTCGAGTGAACCAGGCGGCTTCGATGATATTCTCTCGTTATTTCGAACATAATCCTCCGACTTCCACGACGAAGGATTTTGAGTCCCATACTTCAATATCCCAGTTCGTATAAGCATAATCGATGCTGTTGTAGATGACATACAACATGCCGTTATATGTAGCAACCCCCGAACCGTAATCGTGATAGTTTCTGTCACTCAGATTATCGGAATTATTGGCGAATTGAAAACTCCAATTGCCATCACCCCAGTCGATTATGAAACTGGTCGTCAACCCGATTTTCTGTGGATTACTATTTTCACCGTCTGACCAGGAAGAGTCACCGCGCGTAAATCTATGTGATAAAGTGACACGCCCGCCTGATGAGGGCAAAGCATAGCATGTTTGCTGTAAATGGGCTTGTATCCAGGCCACGTTCCAACCATTGAGCCTCAAATCAGCATTGGTTTCATCCCACTCAATCTGAAAATATATTTCGGGTTCAGTGATCTCCCGGATATCCCAAAAATAGAATTTAGTATTCATTTCATCACATCCCCAACAACCCCCTTCATGTTTGTACCAATTGTTGAGTGTTTTGCTGGCCAGTGCATTGTCATCTTGATCATAGATGGTGATGAGCACATCTGAAGCATCGTCAATGTAATAGGGATCGAATGCAAAAGTAAGAACGGTCCAGACTCCTAAACCGTCACCATCATCGCCATTACCATCCGGCGCAAATGTCGGTAAATCCGGGCATGATGTCGTAACATCGGTGATACAGTTAATATAGTCGGATGTTCCTTCAGTAAAGCAATCCTTGCAATGCATGTCATTGTTATGTGAAAGAGTGTTAGGGTCCACAATGACGGTTTTGACAACCGATTTCACACCGTTGGCAGTTCTGGGATTCCGATAATAATACCCGCCCGAATCAGTTGTGTATTTTACATTTTGCGTATCGTCAGCGGCATTACATTCTCCGGGAATGATACCACTAAGGTTTGTGAGACTATGACCCCACCAGCCATCCAATTTGATCAGGCCGGTATACTTGCATACTTCGTCATAATAGATAGTGGATGTCGGCGCAGGAGTTGGGGTCGGATCGGGAAACTGATTATCATGAAAGCATGTGGCCTTGCAATACCACTTTTTAACTCCACACAGGCTCGGATCATATTGCCCCTGTTCACAGACAGTCGGAATATATGCATTACAACCGCAATATCCGACATCAAAGACCGGTCTCCCATCATCGTTTTCACTTTGATAAGTATCCCGCCAATCACAGAATGCCGAAGAAGTGTAACAGATAAAAACAATGATTACTAACGAAACGAAAGACAGGAATACAACAGGTTCCTTAACATTGGAGTTGTCACGTTTATCTCGATCAGTCATCACATTACTCCTTTCACGATCTCAATTGAATGGAAAAAGAAGTTATTAGAAGTGGCAAGATACTCACATCGAAATGCGGCAAAGACGGACCGCTGCTCCCTCCTTTCATCTGGTTAACCCGATGTCCCTGCTCTTTGAGCTGAATAACTTATTTTATCTCAAGATAAAATTCCACTGTCAAGGAAAAAGTTTACTTATCAAAAAGGATTTCAAAAAAAGGAAATGATTGAACTGAATATTGTGTTATGATGGGTATCTGATATCGCAGTAACAGAAGCCGGTAGTACGTCTCATCTCCTGTTCGCGTCGCCAGGCCGCGGGACCGATCTGCATGAGTCGTTGACCGTCGGTAATCAGGTTGGGGTAGCGCCGGGCAAACACAGTGATAGACTCGCAGGGATAATCCGGACAAAGCGGGCAGAGCTCTATGCCCCGGTCGGTCGCACACTTACGGATTGCACAGCCGGGGTCGCCGCAACCGCCCCGGCAATCCGGACAGTCGGTCTCGAAGCCGGCCAGCTTTTCGAGCCCCGACCAAAACGCTTTAAACTCGGGGATGACATATTCGCCGAAGCCGCCCCAACCCTCCTGGATCAGCGTATCGCGTAATGAAGCGGCTGTCCGGGGAATCCTCGATTTGGTGGAACAAAGACGGCAATACAATCCGCAATAGGTAATATCATCTAACTCGCTCATACCTGCTCCTTCCCTCAAAGTGTAAAGTAGTTGTAGTCCGATCTTACTCAGAAAATGAATGATACCAAGTCCTGAAAACGATTATAAACGGCGATGTCAAGTATGCTGCAATGTGTCTCACCCAAAAGGGATACTGATTTCTGAGGATTGAACTGGTCCGGCTTTTTCGTCCTTTCTTTTTTCATTTTCTCGATTTTTTTCTTGACAGGTCCGATTTGTATGTTATGATTGGACCAAACATAGCATGACTTGCCCATGGAAGGAATACCAGCGAGCCATCAATGTTTACAACCTTTTCAGAGGAGGGCCCTCATGAAATGTTTCGGTAGTGTTTATGCTTCTCTTCTCTTCTCTTCTCACCTTAATGTCCTGGTCCCCGCTCTGGGCTATGAGTATCACGATTGAAGACCTGGCTTATCGGGAGCTGACTGACGAGCCGACCCATCTTGATGCCAGCCTGACATACCGCATCGAGCTCGCTTCCGAGAACGAATCGGATTGTGTGCACTACGGCTATCGGTTACGCCTATTCACCCAAATGCGTGGCGTTTCGGATTTTAACAAACTCGATGAACAGTATGAAATCTGCACGGGTGAACTGCCGGTCACATTTAAGTTATTCCACGAGCAGGATCCGGTCACGTGCTACGGTCTTTTTGCCCATGATGCCGTAGTATTGAAGGATGATGCCCGGCTGGACAGTGTGACAGCTTCTGCCGATCAGTGGCAGCAGGCCCATGATTGCCGGGTCTATTCGAACACTCTGATTTCCGTCGAGGACGATGTCATAGTTGAGGGCAGTCTGTATGCTCCAGAGATCGACCTGTCTGAGAACGCGACCTGCACGGGGAGCATAAACGATCTTGCCACACCGCAGCCCTGGTTCGAATCATCGATAAGCAAAGCCTTCGACCTGGCCCTGCAGATTAATGACAATGATCAAGCAGGCGGTATAACAGGACTGTTCGAGGGACCGTCCGAGGAGGTCTTCGAACTCGAACAAGGTCTCTATTATGTCGAGAATCTGACCTTGACAGACAATACTCGGATCGTTCCGAAAGGCCGGGTGATCATTTTCTCGGCCGGTGATGTGCTTATTTCCGGGACCTGCCAGGTGAACGCCGCAGGAAACCCTCTTGACCTGGCTATCTATTCCGATGGAAACATTCGCTGTGCTGACCAAGCTTTAGTCCAGGGGCACCTCCATGCGCTCAACGGTGAAATCGTGTGCTCGGGCAACACCCTGGTCCGGGGCTCACTGACAGCCCGTTCCATCATCCTGTCCGGTTCGACCCGTTTTGAGCACAGCGAGGACAATTACGACCGGGCCTTATCGTTCGGGGTCTTAAGCTTAAGAACAGACTCGGGTGAGAGCGATGATCGGATCGTGCTCTTTCAGGCCCATAAAAACAGCCTGCTTATGACCAAAAAACTCGATGTCGAGAACGGCTCGTTCATCTGGCGGACAGACACGGGTGACCAGGAAACGCAACAAGAAATAGACTCAACTATTAATACGAGTTACATGACCTTGAAAGGATATGCCGAATATAATCTCATCATCGAGCACCGCGTCTTGGAAAAAGTAGTCTTTGATGAGTTACCAACACCTTATTATAATGTCCAATTTTCATTGTTAAGATGGGTTTATAGTGGTCAAAGCGGTTATCTCAATTTCACGCGGCAATGGGCTTATCACTGGTCCGTATACAATACGGACATGAATAGCAATGATACTGTTTATCATTGTAAAGCAAGTGAAGGTCTTTTACCAGCCAACCTGTCGCGAGATATTTCCGGGAATAAATTCAGCTTTCAGCCATTCATTCATGTCGGCGAGGGGAGTGATTATACCTTCTGTCCGGGTGCGATTTTTTTCGATTTTACACCCGGATTGGACCGGTATAAACACAAGGCGTGGTATAACTCCTATGCCCGTAGAATGACTCGCCTGTTCGAGGACCTTGATAATGTCGGCGCAACGGTCCAACTCGACCTGTTCGACCACAGCATGGTTATGTGTACCTATCCCGATGTATATTGGAACAAAAACCCCTATAATCCCGCGAATCAGGCCCCAATAGGCGGTTATCTGTGCGTCAATGATCTCGATGACACCCAAGAATTCTGCACCATCGATCCCGACCACGATCTTGTCTATCAACAGCAGGAATACTTTATCCAGAAAATCGTCAATTTCTGTAAAAGCAGATTCAATAATGTCTTCTACGATGTGATCAATGAGGGACATTACTCGAGTCCGGCCACGGCCCAATGGTATGACCGCATGATCGCAAAAATCATCGCTGAAGACCCCGGTGCGCTCATTTCGATCAATGTGTATCCCGATGTCGATCCCCCTATTGGTTGGACTAAAACAGCCTGGTGTCGACATTATCTGAAAGACAAACTATGGAGCAACCTGAACCAGAAAAACAATGTCGATATCATCTCGTACCATGCTCCTTTCTGGCGGAACGATGACCTAACTTCCTGTATCAGTGACCTGCTCGGTTGGCATTACCTACATCTTGGTTTCGGACGGGCATCCATTATCGACGATGATGGCGCTTCGACGGCCCGTGAAGATAATTACAATGTGAGTATGTGGGCCTGCGAGGCAGAAAACAACTTTAATGCGAGTTTTATCCACAAGGATAATCAGTGCTGGTGCAGGAATTCATTATCCGATGAACTGGTCTTCATCCAGGATGCCCAGGCCAAATGGGCGATCGATACCACACCTTATTGTCCCTAAATTCACTGAGGAGTGCGTATGAACAGCAAGAATTATGTCCTTCTGCTTTGTTTGATACTATTCTTTGTGAGTGTAACCGGTTGTAGCACTATAAACGGAAATGGTCCTGATAACACGCCCACGCCGTTGGTCAAAACCTATCCGAACTGGCAGCAAGTCAGCTCGGACATACAGCCCAATTCACGTCATCAATACGGTCTGGCTTACGATTGTCATCGGAATGTAATTGTCATGTATGGTGGACGCGGCTGGATCTCCGGCAGCCTAGAAATATATAATGATACCTGGGAATACAGTCAGGAAGAAGGCTGGACTAAAATCGAGACCATGCATAATCCCTTGAACAGGGACGCACCAGCAATGATTTACGATCAGATGAGAAAGAAAATAGTTATGTTTGGTGGATCAGTGCTTAACCAAGGTGAGGACAGTTTTTATGATAGTGATGAAACCTGGGAATATAACGGAATAGACTGGATGAAAATAGAAACAAGCCAAAAACCACCTAAAAGGTCATACCATTGCATGGCCTACAATTCTACTACTCATCAAACGATAATATTTAGTGGTATATCATCGGATGGTCAGGGGGGAGGGGATTTATTGAACGACACTTGGATTTATGATGGCAAAAATTGGTCAGAGATTTTCACAAAATCAAAACCCTCATTTAGATTTAGAGCCGAAATGGCATATGATTCTAAACGAAATGTTGTTGTACTTTATGGTGGTGATTGGGGTGGTGGATCTACACCGGATGATATCTGCTGGGAATTTGATGGTGAAGATTGGATCCAGATCGAGACCGAACATAAGCCCGGGCCACGGTCCCGCTTCGGTTTTGCCTTTCATGAAGGCATCGGACGGGCAGTCTTCTTCGGCGGTGATGAACGGGGTGGACGCCGTCAGGACACTTGGGAATACGACGGTCGGGACTGGACCCGCATACCCACCGAAATCAAACCGGGCCGACGGACTACAGTTATGGTCTATAACTCTGCTCAGCAGGAATGTTTCCTGTTCTCCGGCTGGGACGATAATCTGAACGGCTATAACGACCAGTGGATTTACAAGTATTTTGAAGAATAGGAGTACAATGCCACCTGAGTGACTGTCGCCTTGATCACTCAAGACGATTTCCGGCCCTGTCCCCAACTGGCGGAGTATTCTGGAGAAAGAATCCTTGTTATTGGTCAAGCTGAGGATAGGGGTAGGAAAGACGCATTGGTTTGCGTCTCCCCTCCCTCCGAACCGTACGTGCAGTTCTCCCGCATACGGCTCTCCAGTCGGTGGTTCACCGTTTCACGGATTGGTAA
>JAFGSJ010000020.1 GCA_016934675.1 bacterium
CAGGTGGCCCCATCCTGCCAGAAGGCGATGATGAAACCACAGGTGACCCAATGCCACTCGCTCTTGTTCGACACGAGACTGGACCAGATGTGTGGGTCCCCACTTCTCACCCAGAGCGTGACGCTGAAATCCTGGCTCGTCCCGAAATCGAAGGAAACTGTGTGAGGAACCTGCAGATAATCATCTGTGCCATCAAAGGACAGAGCCGCATCGAAAAGTCCCGATTGCCCGGCAACTGGACAGCTCGAACCGGTACAACTGGCTTCGTGTCCGTAACCGGATATATCCTGGAAAGTCGAGGCTCCCAGAGCTTCGTCCAACGGCAGATGCAGGATCGGATCGTCAGTGCTCCGCGGGGCGCCCAACAGCAAATCCGGCAGTGCCTCGAGCTGCTCGAGGCTCGACAGCAGGTCTGATGACACTACCTCCCAACCGGATTCCCCTTCCAACTTCCCTGCTTCATCTGTCAACAGATTTTCCTTTGACGAAACCGCACTGATTTGAATCATCATCCAGACCAAAACCGATACGACCGAAGGCTGCCACCG
The DNA here is from genome assembly GCA_016934675.1 of bacterium. Classification (GTDB taxonomy): domain Bacteria; phylum CSSED10-310; class JAFGSJ01; order JAFGSJ01; family JAFGSJ01; genus JAFGSJ01. Next base: position 549 of record JAFGSJ010000020.1, read on the forward strand.
CAGCGACATACTGCCCCCTTTCCAGGAAACTGACCCAACCGAAGAAAAGCAATGATCTTCTAACATATCAACATATTTCACATATTGTATGAACTGCTCGGGTAAAAATCAATTCGATTGAAATGAAGATAGCACAATGTTGGACAAGATAGTTGCTTTATCAAGTATCTTGTATTACAATATAGTTGAGAGGAATGGAAGGTGCTGTATGGATTATTTCGATAATTGGGTTGTTCAGATACGAAAAGGGCTTTTGGAGCTCGGTATTCTCAATGCATTGAAAGGTGAGGAGAGATACGGTTACGATATTGTCAAGGTCCTGATTAATGTGCCCGGTTTGGGTATTACTGAAGGGACAGTATATCCGTTACTCTCACGATTAAGAGTACAGGGTTTGGTGAAAACTAAACTTGTCGAGTCTCCTGAGGGTCCGGCCAGGAAATATTATTCACTCACAGAAAGAGGAGAGCAGCTCATCGATGAGATGAACAATCATTTTGATATCTTGATCAAGGGGAGTAACCAGCTCCGAGAAAAGGAGATAAAACATGATGAAATGGACTGATTCGGCACAAGAGGAGTTCAAAAATCTTTTTGAACGCATTCGGTCATCTGTATCGTCCTCGGGTGCTGATCCCGCTGAAGTTGAGGAAGATTTAAAAAGACACATAGAAGAAGAGCTGGCCAGAGTTGGAATGTCTGTTGTATCAAAGGATTATGTTACCCAGATTTTTATTCGAATATATCCGACGGAATTAGCAGATCAAGAACGGAAAAAGCAGCCCAAGAAAGCAGGTATGATTTCTCACGAAAGGTCAAATAAGAAGAAAATCTCACCTGCATTCGAGATTGCCTTTGGAATTGTTCTGCCGATTATCACATTATCCATAGAGGCTTTCAGTGGTTTCTGTGCGAGTACCTTCTTTGATCCCATTCCGACGGTTTGGCATATCATACTTGTGGCCCTGGTTCCGATAATAAATATCCAGCTTCTATGGTTTTTGCGATCTGATCACCATGAAAAACTGTTGTATTTCGGGACCATCTGTGGCATATCTTTTGGCGTTTCGCTTTATTATTCATTACTTTTTTTGCCTCTCACACCTGTGGCAGTATTTGCCATTATTGCCTTCGGACTAGGAATTCTCCCCCTGACTCCCTTCCTTTCATTTTGGGCAATTCTCGCACTGAAGACGAAACTGAAGGACCTTGTTTCGGTAAGAAATATGAGAAGAATCCCTGGTTTCATTCCCGGGGTGATATTCCCTATACTTATAATCAGTCTCATTGAGCTTCCGGACAACATCACGAAATACGGTCTCCGACTTGCAGCGTCCGAAGTATCGACAACACAAATAAAAGGAATACAGTTTTTACGGACATTCGGTAATGAGGAGATAATGTTAAAGGCTTGCTATACGCGGCCCGGGCGGATGACGGATCTTATTGGTTTCATTTTAGCGATACATAATCCGATTACAACGGAAAATTCGCGAGAAATCTACTATCGAGTGACTGGCATTCCATTTAATTCTGTCCCTCCGCCACAATTGACGGGAAGAGGACGGTTTCGCCCTGGCAGAGACTTTATTTTTGATCGTGATCGGGGAGGCACTATGGTTGGTGGAAAAATTCGCGATCTCTGGTTAGATCATTCAAGGCTTGACGGGTCCATTGATGCTGATGCCGCTCTCGCATACCTGGAATGGACCATGGAATTCAAAAATCAGTCGGATTTCCAACAACATGAAGCCAGGGCAAAGATCAAATTACCTCCTCATGCAGTGGTTTCCCGTTTGACACTCTGGATCAATGATGAAGAAAGAGAAGCTGCTTTTGCAGCGAGGGGAAAAGTCACAGAGGCATACACAAGCGTTGTTCGACAGAAAAGAGATCCGGTGCTCGTGACAACTTCCGGTCCTGACAGAATTCTGGTCCAGTGTTTTCCGGTCCCACCCCGAGGCGGGACAATGAAAATAAGAATAGGTATTACTACGCCTTTGGAAATCGAAGCGTCTGATACGGGAATATTGTGGATGCCATATCTTTATGAGACAAACTTCTCAATATCGAGTGAAACATCGCATTCAGTCTGGGTAGAAGCACAATCAGAACTTCATACGAATATGAATGAGATTCTGACGGAACACCCATCAGAAAATCTACATGCAATAAGGGGGAAACTTCTCGACAACCGGTTGTCGCACTCATTCTATATAAAGGCGACACGAAATACAGAAATCAAAGAAGTCTGGGCAGTAGATACGATCAGGAAAGACAAACCGATTATCCGTCAAACATTGAGCCAAACGAAAGTAAAACCACCAGATCGACTCATTGTCGTCATCGATGGATCAAAATTGATGAGTGGCTTCATCAATCCTGTCATTAAAGTACTTGATGAATTGCCGGAAAACATGAAAATATCTGTACTGATAGCATCCGATGAAATACACGAATTAACCGGTGAGCACAGAAATTCACTTGAACAAGAATTACATGCTATCACTTTTGAAGGCGGCTGCGACAATGCACCGGCTCTCTCGAAAGCCTGGGAAATCGCCAGCAATTCACGAAACAGTGCTCTCGTATGGATACATACTCAACAACCACTATTGACCTCAGACTTTGAAGAATTGAGACAGAAGCTGGAAAGACGACCGAATGGCATGATACTCTATGAAGTCCAGTGTGGGCAAGGACCGAACAAAATAATAGAAAAGCTTGACGGTTTGATCACGATACATTCACTCAGACCTGTATTGAATTCACCTGACAGTGTGGCCGATCTTTTCAGATCGTGGCAAGATTCTACGACGATATTATCTTTTTCAAGAGCGATCGCGGACCAAGCTTTTCAAATAACAGATATGAACTCAAAGGAAACCTCACTTCACCTGGTCAGACTCTGGGCTTTTGAGGAAATTTCGCAACTGATCGCACGTAATACATCTGATTCGAAGGATCAGGCAATACAATTGTCAATGCAGTATAGCCTGGTAACACCGGTAAGTGGTGCCGTGGTATTAGAGAACACGGCCCAGTATGAACAATCCAAGTTAAAACCGGTTACAGATGAACACATACCCACTATTCCTGAACCGGGGATTTGGTTGCTCTTACTGGTCATTCTGCCGATACTCACTTTTTTGTATTATCGAGAGCGAACACGATGCAGCATAAAAGCATAGTAACCGTCTTGCTTCTCTATGTAGTCGCATTCCGGCCAGTTTTTCCATGGTATATTTCTAGGATTACAGATCCCTCTGATATGCCTTATTACCTTTTTCCGCTGCTCACAGTAGCAATGTTCATATTCTTTCAGAAACCAGTCGGTATCATTGAAACACAATCACTCGGAATCGCTGCAGGATTCATTGTTGCCTATGCAGCATCCTATCACTTTGTTCCCGCCATGATCAAAGCGGCTTTCGCTTTTGTGGTTTTTTATCTTGTTGTGCGGGCATGCTATTCAAAGGAATCAATCAAAATAAGCATGTTGTTTTTGCTTTTACTTTCTTTGCCACTTATTCCATCACTTCAATTCTATTGTGGCTATCCGATGCGTCTGCTGGTAACACATCTTGCGTATCCTTTGGTCCAATTATGCGGTCAGAACATAGTAATTGAGGGCACTAGCTATTATTACGCCGGAAGTCTCATTGAGATTGATGCACCGTGTAGCGGGATCAACATGCTATGGGTGGGCTTTTACCTGCTTTTCACCCTGACCATGTTGTATCGAATCGCATTCATGAGAACGATGCTATTGTCTTTTTGCGTCTTTCTTCTTCTTATTTTCGGAAATGTTATTCGGATCGCCAATTTGTTCTACATCCACTTTGCCGGTTTTCAAGAAAAAGATTGGCTTCACTATGGAATTGGCGTGGTACTGTTCCTTTTCATATCATTGGTCCTGATCAGGATCGTGAATCCTGATCGAAGGAAATCCCTATGCGAAACATCAGAATCTACATGATCAGTTGCGTTATTGCATCCCTAATTCCGCTTATCGATTATGATAGGGTGCAGCAGATCAATAGTTTTGATTTCCCCGGTTGGCCGAAAATGATGGAAAATTGTGAGCTTCAAGAGATACCTCGCACAAGATTGGAAACCCGCTTTGAAAAAGATTTCCCCGGATACATCGGACATTTTCGAATGTGCGAAAAACAGTTAAGCATCAGGTGGATTCGCAGCAGCTCACGAAAAATCCATCCTGTTTCGCATTGTTACAAAGGCAGTGGCTATTCGATCAAGCCATTGCCTCTGTGGTTGGATGATACAGGAGAAAAATGGGGCTGTTTTCATGCTGTAAAAGGATCAGAAGTGACACTCGTAAAGGAAAGGATTTTTGACGAACAGGGTCATTCCTGGTCCGATGTTTCATCCTGGTACTGGGCTTCTCTGCTTGGAACAACCACGGGCCCCTGGTGGGCAATTACCATTGCCTCAAAGTGCATTGATTGAGTTCGGGATGTTCGAGCCAAACAAGCCAGCGTGTCTTTGCGGCTTTGGTCTGAATCGATCATTCATGTCAGCGACATTGTTTCTCGCAAACTTGACAGATGATATTTTTTACTATATTCTAAAAAACATCGAATTTTTTCAGAGTTTCTCCTAAAAAAGCAGATGGTGGAGTGATCGCGATGTTCGTGCAACGAGTAATCAAGAAACCCGTGCTCAACGATCTCGAACAAAAAATGGTGCTTCTTGCCGGACCAAGACAGTGTGGTAAAACGACATTAGCCAAACAGATACTCAATGAAAAAAAGGGCTCTTGTTACAGTTGGGACATAGATCGTGAACGCAGGATAATCAGAGACCACAAGATGGATGAAGCATCACCGTTGTGGATTTTTGACGAACTGCACAAATACAGAATGTGGCGAAACTGGTTGAAGGGTGTCTATGATTTTCATCATGAGCGACATTCCATACTGGTGACGGGCAGTGCAAAACTGGCTGTGTACAGTCGAGGTGGCGACTCGTTACAATGACGGTACTATGCCCACAGACTCCATCCGTTTACGCTATCAGAATTCCTTGGACATTCCGACCGGGAGCCTGGTGGATTGATCGATGATGACAGAAACCTTGATCTGTCAGGAAGTGATGAAGCATTGGCGGACCTGATGGAACTTGGAGGTTTTCCCGAGCCATTGCTTTCATCATCAACAAGGAAGGCTTCCAGGTGGCGATTATCGTATGGTTCCCGACTTGTTCGTGAAGAGGTCCGCAGTCTCGAGTTCATCCGGGACATTGACAGGCTTGAATTACTCTATGATCGACTGCCAGATGTAGTCGGATCCCCCTTGTCCATAAACAGCCTTCGTGAAGATATTGAAGTAGCATTCGAGACGGTGAGGCACTGGTTGAGTGTTTTTGAGAATCTGTATGTCTGTTTCAGGGTCCCGCCATTTGGAGCACCGCGATTAAAAGCAGTGAGAAAGGAGCAGAAATTATATCTTTGGGATTGGGCGAGTATAGAAGACCCGGCATGCAGGTTCGAGAACATGATTGCTTTTCATTTGCTGCGATATTGTCACTGGTGTGAAGATGTTGAAGGTGAAAAGATAGAGCTCAGATATTTCCGCGACACAGTGGGACACGAAGTTGATTTCATTCTGCTCAAGAAAAGGAAACCATGGCTTGCCATTGAAGTAAAGCTGAACAAAAGTACGCTTGATAAAAACATGAAATACCTTCTTGAACGAGTACAATTCTCACATGCATATCAGCTCACGTTGTCATCTGAGTATGATTACAAACTACCTGATATCAACGGCTGTCCTGTTCGTATCATTCCAGCAGCATCCTTTTTAACACGTCTTCCATAAACATTCTCTGGTACAACCACACAGATATTCACGCACAGCCAAGGGCAATAATCTCCATATCATGTTTGTTAAACTCACTTCGCTTCATCTTAATGAATGTGATGGTGATAGCCCATATCGAGTATACCATCATCGGGTTGCAGATTGGTTCGCGTGGTCAGGTCAGAAAGACCGGGGACATCGAAATCCGGGGCACCAGCGTTGACGCACGGGCTTTGAACCGATTGTCCGGAATCCGTTTGACTGAGAAAATAATTGTCCACAAAAGCCGGATTATCAGTGATATTGCCATTGACACCCGGCTCTAAATCGCTCGAACAAGACCAACCAATCCACGCCCGGTCATAATAAATATTCGGACTGTGAGAGGATGCCTGATTATACTGAACAATCGAGTTGATCATCCAGAGCGTACCGTATTCTGAACAGATTCCGCCTCCCCAGTTATTACATATATTCTGGGAAATCGAGCAATTGATAATCTGACCGTATCCATAATACTGCCCGACACCACCACCACGAGCGGCTTCATTACCAGATACCAAGGTATTGATCATAATGGCCGGCTGTTGTTCTGATATGCCCTCCAGATTCACGCCCCCTCCAGGAAGCAGACCTCGTGCATCATTCCCATATATCAGACAATCACGGATAAGACCAAATCGGAGATCAATCCCGCCACCACATTCATCGGCCAGATTATTAAGCACTGTCGAGGAAAGTATAGTGCAGTTGCCTTGGGCAAAGATTCCCCCGCCGGAATAAGCTTTGTTCCCGGTAACGGTAACCCGGTCTATTACCCCCCCATCGGCCCAGATGCCGCCACCGCAGGCATGTAAGCCTGACCCAGTCATTAAGCCGTTTTGAACGGTCAGGCCGAGAAGCGTGGCTTGCGTGCTTTTAATCACCCGGGCCTGCTGTTCCGCATCGATAATCGTATAATGAGGCCCCTGACCGAGCAGGCTGCATCCTGCCGGAATCACCAGGGGAAACGACTCGCCCTGGCTGAATGAATAGATACCCTCGCGGGCGACGAGAGCCCAATTGTTCTCACTTTGAAGCTCATTTATCGCGTGGCTGATCGTGAGCCAGGGATGAGCACTACTGCCATCTCCCAGCGTGTCATCACCCGTCGGCGCGACATAGTGAGTCCCCGTGACATCAATAGGCGTGGGTGTTGGAGAAATACATTGCGTAGGTGTGGGTGTTGGACTAGCATCATCGTCATCATCTCCCGTGCACGAGATCATGAGTGAATTCAACATGAAAATAAGTATGCAGATAATCGTGAACAAAATCGATAACTTTTTCATAGTTCATCCTTTCCGAGTGTTCCTTTACCGGTTTATTTTTCAATTTATATAATTAGGCAATTCTCATGCCAAAAAATTATTCATTGAAAAGAATCAGCGAAAACACCGCATTGTGGCTGTTTATCACATTGTAACAAACGAAAAGATAAAACCCAAGTGGGTCAAACATTGACCCAGTTAGTCACAAAAGTGGGTCACATTCTGACCCACCTTATCAATCAAAACCGGCGTGTTTTCTTGGGATAACTCTGGAAAGGTGTTCTTGGTTCAAAAGAGGTCCAATCACTGTGTGCGTTCAGATGCGATAATGAACGGAGAAGATCGAACGTGAGAAAAGAGGTCATTATGGGAACTCCCTTATATTCCCATAGGCCGAAGCTGTTTCTCTGATTATTGATAAAAGTGATCAAATCTGCGATACGGGGGTCGTTGTGATCGGCACCGATGCGCCAACACAGATCCAAGACCAGGGCCAGGTCGAAACGGGCAAAGAGGGTTAGAAAACCGCTGATCTTGTGATAACCCAGTATCCGGGCCAGTTCAAAGCCGAGAGTCTCCGTTTCGCGTGTTTCACGGCCTAATAGCAGATCGAGTGCCCGCTGTGTTTCTTCAGATCGGGCCCATTTCGGATGATATGCCAAGCAGATCAGGGCTGCTGTTGTGTTCGAGCGACAGCCCCAACGGGAATGGGCTATTTTCCTATAACCGGCGACCCGGCCGTAATTTCCTGCAGCTATACCAGTCGGCCAGCTTCCGTCATCGAGTCGTTGTTCGAGCAACCAGTGACATCCGCGTTCGACCTGATCATGACCGGGGTATCCGCAACTGATCAGGCCCAGCAAGGGAATTGCAGTCTGAAGTGGTATCATTGAATAGCCATCATCCAGGTCCTGTTCTGTTTCATCCGGACCATTGAATAGTAAAGGCCAGGAACCGTCTGGCTGTTGCAGTGATAGTAAATATGTCGCGGCCCGCTCGACCTGAGGATGCGTACGATCGAGTCCGAGGTAACTCAATCTCTTCAGAGCAAAAGCTGTGGTATGAATTGTTCGGAGTGAACGATCGACAGAATGCCCATCTGACCATGATCCATCCGGATTCTGTCTCGAGAGTAAATCCACTACGAATGGATCACGATGGGCCAGATGTTCGATTTCAATCATCTCCGGGTCTGTTTTCGACAATCCGAGTAATTGTTCCAGGACCATTTTCCTTAAACAGATGGAAGGACTGGCCAATAACAGTGCGGTCCAATTCATGATTTTCTCCATAAAGCCTTTCTGAGGAAGACTGCTGTTGGTGTAGTCCCGGCAGCGATTTCTTCGGGTGGTCCGGATGCAACTACATATCCCCCCTGCGGACCGCCACAAGGACCGAATTCAATCAACCAATCGCATCCCGCCAGCACATCTGTCTGGTGCTCAATGATCATAACCGTATTCCCGGCTTCAACCAAAGAATTGACTAGATTGAGCATGGTCCTGATATCTTCGAGATGTTGTCCGACAGTCGGTTCATCCAAGATATACATTGTGCCTGTATCTGCTTTATGGAGTAATTCCTTGACGATCTTCAAGCGTTGGATTTCACCGCCTGACAAATCGTAACCGGGCTGTTTGAGGACAAGATAGCCCAGTCCACAATGGTTGGCTAAGCTGCAGATACGCTGGATCGAGACGTCTTCCTTGAAAAACTCGCCGAGTTGATCGAGACTCAATTCGAATGCCTGGGGCAGTGCAACCCCCTGGATTTCGATCTGCCAGGCTTCAGGACAGTAGCCACTACCCTGACAGGTTTCACATACATCATGCATTGCGGGCAGAAAACCCATATCGTGCCGGAGGACACCTCGTCCCTTACAGACCGAACATGGTCCGGTCAAATCCTTCTCGGATATTTCGAGGAGTTGAGCCACAACGCACTGAGCGTAGAGGGAATGAATTCTTTTGGTCAAGCCGAGGAAATTGGCCGGATTCACGATAGACGCTCTGGCCTGGTCGACCATGATTGTTTTGGACGGGGCCCCCTCGATTGAATCGTGTTTTCCGGGTTCAATCGGTTCATGGGCTACCGAGGTCGTATGTGTTTTCGGAGCCAGAGCTCGCCCAATTGTATCGATACAGAGAGTACTCTTGCCGGATCCGGACACTCCACAGATACCGACCAGCACACCCAACGGGACCGATATGGTTTGTCCTTTGAGGTTGTTCGCCTGGGCCCCTCGAATGGTAAGCCAGCTCATCGGTTTTCGACGATTTGTCGGCAATGCGATTGTACGTTCACCTCGTAACCATTGGCCTGTCAACGATGAAGACTGCTGAACGCTTTCTTTTGGTCCCTGTGCGACGATGGTCCCGCCCTCTTGACCTGCTCCCGGTCCAAAATCTATGATATGGTCCGCCGCCCGGATTGATTGCAGGTCGTGTTCGACCATGATGACCGTATTGCCCTCGTCTCTTAATTCCTTTAAAGATGAAAGCAGGACCTCTATTTCACTGGGATGCAAGCCCCGAGTCGGCTCATCGAGCAACACAGTCAATGAAGTCAAACCACTGCCCAGCAAGCTGGCCAGATTCAGGCGTTGGGCCTCACCGGCTGACAGGGTCGAAGCTATTCGTTCGAGATGGAGATACCCCAATCCGACCCGTTCAAGAAACTCGAGACGTTTGATTGCTTTAACCATAACCTGTTTCAGCGGTTTGAAAGTAAATTCATGGTCTCGAAACTCAATCAGGAACCGGCCCAGTTCAGTCAATGTGATGAGACCAAGTTCGGGCATGGTTTTACCTCTGACCGTCACAGACCGGTAACGAGCCCGCAAGCGGGCACCGCCACATTCAGGACACGGAATAGTGCGGGTATAGGTCCCCCCAACATCCCAATCTCTGATCCAGCTATAAAAACCGCCGAATGTGATCTTCTTACGCCAGATGCGACCACTCTTGCTGCTGAATACGACCTCGAGCGGTTTTTTATCCCCAAACAGGAAAACCTGCTGGGCTGTATGATCCATCTGTTCCCAGGGCGTCTTCATGGGATCGAAGCCATATTTCCGGGCCACAGCCTGGACGATATCATAACCCGAATTGAATGGTTTACAGAGAAAGCCTTTGGGGAAGAAACCAGGAGAGTACATTGCCCCGGCGCAAAGTGGTTTTTCCGGATGAATAATCAGTTTATCCGGCACGGGTTCCTGAATCGTGCCCACACCTTGACAGTGCTCACAGGCCGCGGCATATATCGTAGGATCGAAATGGCTGGGGCCCGGTAATGACTCGGAAAAATGGCAATGAGGGCACCGCCATTGCTGATGACGTTCAAGAGTTCGACCGCATTCGGGACAAAGACGTTCGCCTATAGTCGCAAAAAGAATGGCTAAGTTATGACTGATCTCAGAAATTGTGCCCACGGTCGATCTGATCTCGAAAAAACGTCGAGTCGGTCTGGTTGAAGTGGTCACGCCCAAACCGCTGATTGAATCCACTTCTGCTTCGGCCCCTTCCCGTGTGCCCTGTCGCTCGTAAAGGGACAGGGTTTCTAAAAAGCGCCGTTTCCCTTCGGTTTCGAGGATATTCTTGACCAGGCTCGACTTTCCGGAACCAGACACGCCTGTGATCAGGGTCAATCGGTGCTTGGGAATGGTAACGGTCAGATCACGCAAGTTATGAGTCCGAGCATTTCTGATCACGATCGTTTCCGAGTGATCATGCCGTAATCCTTGGCGATCGGATACTGATCGGAGTTGTGTATCTGCTCGAAGGGCTTGACCGGTGGGACTGTTCTCGATCGCTTCGAGTCCTGAACTCGGTCCGGCATAGAGTAGTCTCCCGCCATCCGGTCCGGCACCGGGACCCAACTCGATTGCCCAATCGCTGGCCCTGATGAAATCAAGAGCATGCTCGACCACGATGATGGTAGCGCCATTCCTGACCAAGCGATCGAGTACGGCGAGTAGACCGCTCAAGTCATGAAGATGGAGCCCAGTTGAAGGTTCATCAAGGATGATCAGTTGACGATGCAAGTTTCGTTTGCCCAAATATTTGGCCAGTTTGACTCTCTGGGCCTCACCCCCGGACAACGTTGGAGACGGTTGACCGAGTGGCATATACCCGAGACCGATATCTTTTAAAGCAGTTATTATGCTTTTGGCCTCCTCGAAAGCTGTTTGCGCTAAAAAGACAGACTCCAACAATAAGCCACCTACCTCATCAACCGACAATTCAAAAAAATCGGCAATGGTGAATGATCTTTTACCGAAGGTAACTGACTTGGATAAGACCTCCTCACTGAAACGCCTTCCGGCACAACTCGCGCAGCGGACCCATGACGACGCAAGATATTTCATCCTCACTTCGATTGAACCGAGACCGGAACAGACGGGACAAGCACCTTCCGGACGATTGAACGAAAAATGAGCCGGACTCAACCCACTCGCTCGGCTGAACATGTCTCGAATGATATCGGCCAGATTTGTGTAGGTGGCGGGATTGGAACGGGGATTCCGACCAATTGGTTTCTGGTCGACCAGAACAGGTTTCAGCTTCACTCCCTCGTACTGACGGCAGCCGACGGCTTGTTTCTCGGTCAGTGTTGGCACAATGACCTCTTCGATCAACGTGCTCTTGCCCGAACCGGAAACCCCGCAGATGGTGGTAAATCGTTCCAGGGGTATCCGAACATCGATATTCTTCAGATTATTACGAAAGGCCCCGATTATGCTCAAAAAAACATCTGGTGTGGTCCTGACTGGAGGATAGCACACATCTTCACGCCCACTGAAAAAGCGACCGGTCAAAGTATTTTCCTGCCACAGTTGTTGGGGCGATCCACAAAAAACGATCTGACCTCCAGAACGACCTGCACCCGGGCCAAGATCGATTACCCGGTCAGCGGCTGCAACCGCCGCCCGATCATGCTCGACAAACACGACCGGACCGGCTAATTGCCGGAGTACAGGCAAGAAACGAGTCACATCGGTGGGATGTTGACCGATAGTCGGTTCATCGAGAATATACAGTATATCTTCGAGTTGACTGTTGAGGATGACAGCCAGTCTGACCCGTTGAGATTCTCCTCGCGATAGCGTCGGAGACGGCCTGCTCAAAACCAGGTAGCCCAGGCCGACCCGATCAAGGGCTTCGAGTCTCCTTCTAATCTCGTGAAATAACCGGGTGGCTGAAGCTCGATTGTGATAGTTGTTGAATACTTTTTTGGCTTCACTGACACTGAGGCTTAACATTTCATTGAAGTTATATGAATCGAAAGAAACTGAAGCAGCTCCCACAGTAAGCCCTGTTTCGGAACATGTCGGGCAACCCGAACCGGAACAGTGAGGGCATTTTATATTGAAATCTGCCGGTCCAAGAGTGTCATACCACCGACCACAATGGCTGCACATCGAAGTGAAACTGAAACGTTCTGTATGGCGATCAGACAGTATATGAAGACCATTGGACCCTATCTCCCGAGCCTGACGAATTATCGCTCTCATTTCTTCCAGTTTCACCGGGACAGAAAGATCATGGACCAGAATACCGAGATCGTGCTCTTTATCGACCTCGAGGGGTCGGTCAATCGTACTCAGCACGTCTCCATCCACACGGATTTTATCTGGGCCAAAGGCTCCCTCCAGAAACGCGAGCAAACAGGTGTGACTGCCTGGCGAATCTGTCAGTAAAGGGATGTAAATACTAATGTGTTCCTGCTCGATTCCAGGTTCGAGATCCAGGCAATACTTAACGATATCGTCCTCACTGACCTGGTCCAGCTTGGAACCGCAAGCTCGACACTTTCGTTCCCCCAAACGGGCATAGAGGAGCCGAAAAAAAGGATGCAGACCGGAAGCCGTAGCCAGAGTCGAATTCGGATTCCAATTCAACGAATTCTGGCTGACGGCAACCGCAGGACCGAGACCGATGATCTCATCAACTACTGCTGCATTTAATCGAGCAGTATTGGCCGTGACCGCAAAAATATCCAGATAACGCCGTCGAGCCTCATGATACAACGTGTCAAAAACCAATGAGGTCTTACCTGATCCGGAAATGCCCGTCACTGCCGTCAATCCTTCGGAAAAAACAACGTCTATTCCTTTCAGATTGTTTTCACGAGCACCTGTGATAGAAATAGTCATTCCTTTGCCTTCGTTTTCTGATTTTCAAAGCAATATAGAGTGATGTATCAAACTTTGCAAAAAAAGAGAACAGAGCTGCTATGAATTACCATTACGTCGACTGGGTTTACAGGAAATACGATCTGGTCGATAGACAAAGGGAAGCCTATTATTACCAAACCAGCCGGATGATTGCCGCACAATGCAACACTGCCGGTTTACAATGTCAATTGATCCTCTGATTGGATTTCAGCCCGAATACTGCTCGTTGATATCCACGATCACTTCACCCATCATCCGGGCCATAAACGACAGGCGGACATTGATCATCCCGGCAGGTAACATCAGGTCACGAACGATGATTTGTAACGGAACGTTCTGACTGAGAACCAAAGGGCTTTGGCTTGAGATAGCCGAGGGTTTCCAAACCTTTTTGTCCAATCCCAGAAATACAAAATTATCAGGGTTGACAAACCGCCCCCCAAAGGAAAGGCTGTTGATTTTAGTGATGCTTATCTCTTCACCGGTTGAATTTTCGAGTACGAACGAAATCTTGTCTTTCAGAGATTTCAGGGTCCCACGTCTGAAGAGATGTGCTTTAAAGACTTTGCTGTCGGGTTCATGACCAGCCATATTCCCTTCTCCAATACTGCCTCATAATTTCAAATTCCGAATTGTTAACCATATTACCACATTCAATCGTAAAAATACATCCATTTTTTTGGGGGATCCAGATTCAAATCGGAGTACTCATGATGAGCTGAACATTAAATCACACTATGAGGCTGGCCTTGAACTCTCCATCTCAACACAGGCAACGACCTGACCTTTTCATTGATTTTCATCAGGTGTGTCTTATGATAGAGATAATTTAGGAGTATAGGTGTAGGAGAACATCATGGAACGATGGCAGCAAGAAGATAGGGCTGCATATATATCAGCCGGACAATTGGTTGACACAATGGGATTGAGCGAATCTCGGCGGGTCCTGATCGACCGGGTCGCAGCCCAATTTCCCCTGAAGATTACACCTTATTATCTGAATCTGCTCGAACCCGGCAATGCAGACGACCCCTTGTTGAAAATGAGTCTGCCCTGTGAAGAGGAGCTATCTCTTCAAAAGGACGAGAGTGCGGACCCGCTCGAGGAACTGAGTACGAGTCTTTTGGATGGACAGCGTCAGTTATTGACCCAGCGCTATCAGAATCGGGTCCTGGTTTTTCCAACTACACGGTGTGGAGGATATTGCCGTTTCTGCTTCCGCAAAAGGCTGGCAGGTAAAAATGGTCGTGATCTGAGTCCGGACCAGTGTGAACAAATCGCCAGCTACATCGAAGACAGACCTTCCATTCTCGAGGTAATATTATCGGGTGGAGACCCGCTCATGCTCGAGGATAAGGCACTTGCTGCATTACTTGAGCGGATTCGGAGTATCAAACATGTCCGGACTATTCGCTTACACAGTCGCATGCCGGTATGGAACCCCTATCGTCTGACCGAACGGCTCGTGGCTCTACTCAACCGATTTCAGCCCGTCTGGTTTGTGGTCCATATCAATCATCCCCGTGAACTGACGGGATTGCTTGTCCAGGCCCTGTCCGGACTCATCGAAAGAGGCGTCCCGGTCTTGAACCAGATGGTCCTGCTCAAGGATGTCAATGATGATCTTGAAACACTGAATTCATTGTGCTGGCAGTTGGTCAAGTCCCGGATTCAGCCCTATTATGTGCATCACCTGGACAAGGCCCAGGGCACAGCCCATTTCCGTGTCCCGATCTCGAAAGGCATTGCCCTGATGGACCAACTCCGACAATTGCTGCCCGGCTATGCGCTCCCACGCTATGTCCTGGATCTCCCGGGCTCGACCAGTAAAACGCCGCTCGGTAACCATCCTGTGAACTATGAACTGTGACCGGTCAAAACCATAGAATTGGACTCTCATATGGATAAAGACATAACATACATAAGAACAGCAGATCAGCTTAAGGCTGTTTTGACGGATTATCGAGCCCGTCTGATCCTGAAATCGGACGATATACGGGCCGCTGTTGCCATCATTTTCATGTTTGACAAGTGTTCGAGACCGCGTTTGATTTTCATCAAACGTTCTGAGGACCCTCATGATCCCTGGTCTGGTCATATGGCCTTTCCGGGAGGTCGGTCCGATCCTGCAGACAAGGATGCACTTGCCACGGTCTATCGCGAGACACGTGAGGAAATCGGACTGGATCTCGAGGATGCAGGTCAATTGCTCGGACAGATCGACGATATCAGAGCAATCGCACGAGGTCATCAATTACCCATGGTTATATCCCCGTTCGTCTTCGGGCTCGAAACCGATGTAATCTTGACAGCCAATCAGGAAGTGCTGGAAATCCATTCTATTCCGCTCGATTTTTTCTTTGATCCAAGCCATTGCGCCACTGTTCCCTATTCGATGAACGGACAGCGACTTTTTCTGCCCTGTTACCGTTATCAAGAGCGAAATATCTGGGGACTGACCTATCGAATGCTCCAAAACCTTTTTTCGGTAATCAATCCGGAACCATGATGGATTGATCGATCAAAGCCCTCAGTTGGAAGTTGTCCTTTACACCACCAGAACAATATGCTATAGGTTAAAATGTCAGAAATAATTATTTTAGACTCTCAAGAATTTAGCAGTGAATCCTTTATCAGGAGTGTATGCTATGGGACTGTTTGATTTCGTGAAAGATGTAGGAGCTAATATATTTAAGGGAAAAGACCGTTCCCAGGAGATCGAGACACATCTCAGGGAAGAGTTCGGGTCGAAGGTAGCGAGCCTGAAAGCTGCTTATGAAGATGGAACAGTCAAGGTCGTCGGTGTGTGCGATTCACAAGTCACCAAGGAAAGTGTCATTCTGGTTGCAGGTAATATCAAGGGGGTCGAACGGGTCGTCAGTGATCATTTACGAGTCAAAGCTGCGGATGAAGTGCTGATGAAACCAGGCCAAGCCCCGGTACCGCCGCCTGTAGTAAAACAGGAAGAGATCATTGAAGAAAAACCGGTCGAAGAAGAACTCCTGAGCGATTTTTATACGATCAAAGCCGGTGATACACTCTCGAAGATCGCCAAGGCCCATTATGGTGATGCCATGAAATATCCGGCTATCTTCGAAGCTAACCGTGATGTGATCAAGGACCCAAACAAGATTTACCCCGGACAGCAGATTCGCCTGCCTAAAAAACTCGAGTAGAAATTTCGGGAAAAATCACAAAAACTCGCGTCTCACTTGTTGATCCAGGATGGCCCTTGATTTTTCATCGAGGAGATCGGGCCGGTCCCGGATCAACAGCGTCAGCCATCGATCTGCCAGTCTATTTCTATCATCTTTCGTTCTCTGAAGAAAAGAGCATGTTTCGAGGGAGTTCTCTGCTGGTTTCCCAGCATCGTTCTTTAGCGAAACATCATGTGCCGTGAATGATCTGTTCAATTCGCGTAATTGCTGGGACAGGTAATCCAGTATTGCAGGGCTGTCGATCAAGGTTTGCCAGATTGCCCGCAATTGTTGGACGCGTGAGCTTCTGGGGTAGAGTTTGAGCAGGTAGTTGCTGTCCAGATAGCCCCAGAGGCTCGTCGCATGAATAATAGTCGGAAGACCGTTCAGGATCGCCTCCTTGACCAAAGCATATTCTCGAAATGATGCCCCGAATTGTGCGACAATTAACAGGTTTTTATCAGAGATGAACCATTTGAAAGTATCGACAAAAACAGCGAAATCATTCGATGCATCGGGTAAGGAAATGATGTGCGTGGCAATGCCATCAGCCCAGATCGAGGAAAGCTGTGATGACTCGAGACTGCTTCTGACTTCATCGTGGAATCCCTGATCGTTTGCTCGACTCAGAATCCCAATGTTTAAACGGCCCTGATCAATACCTGCTCGCCGATCAAGGTTTGTTTGTCCTGTTCCGGTTATTGGCTGACGGGGATGAGTCAGATGTATGACAGGTTTGGAAGTGAGGCCCCGTTCGAGGAAGGCCTGCTGTCGGCGATCGAGAACGAAAATACCGTGACTCGATTCGAGGAGATGTATGAGCCTGAGCTCCGACTCTGGTAGACACTGTTCGATTTGATGCTGGAACAGTCGAGAAAAGAAACGTTGCCTTAAAGGTCCTTTCCAGTTCCGAAGAGGGCCGATATCCTCGAGCAGGATGAGACCCGGATAAAGCCTGATCAATGGTTCCAGTTTCAGGTATTGTTCATCTCGGTCAAAATAGTACATGATCGAGCCAAAACCTCTGGACTGAATTACCTGTGTAAATGATTGAATATGATAGTAGGACCAGTATTCGTCACTAAAGATTTTCAATCCGGGATGATCGGTGCTGAAGTAGCTGGTCCTTCCCCGCTCGAACCCGAAAGGGTCCTGACCGAAAATGGTCCTGAATTCAGAGGGTAAGCAGGCGGCGATGATGGCTAAGCTCGTCATGGTAGGTCGGGCTTTCAGGGTAAATCCGCCAACAAGCGGTCCAGCACATTTGACCAGGTAATCGATTGAATACACTCGAAACCGTTTTGCCCCAATTCACGGGCCCTTTCCTTATGTTCGATCAAATCGAGGCACTCGTGTGCGATTTGTTCCGGCTTGGTCTGAGCAACCTTGCCTGTACGATCGTGCTCGACGAACTCGAGCACGGCTCCGGAATCGGAACACGTCACGACCGGTTTCCGGGCTTGAAAAGCTTCAAGCGTGATCAGGCCGAGGTCTTCATCATAAGGTGCGAAATAGACCAGACAGGCCCGACTATAAAGCTCCAACAACTCCTGGTCCGTAACATAGCCCAGGAATCGGACCCGGTCCGAGACGCCCAATTCCAGGCTCAACTCCTGCAAGTGGCCTGATTGAGGGCCAGTCCCGACGATAAGACAACTCACTGTAGCCGGTAAATAAGGCATGGTCCTGATAAGTAAATCAACGCGTTTGCTGAGTTCGAGTCGACCGGGACACAGGATGAAATTCTCAAAGACGGGCGGCAAATATTCGCCCAGGCGTTTGACGGGAACATAAAGGTGCTGGCTTTCGAGTCCATTGAAGTGTAACAGACGTTTCGACACGTTTTGGGATATGGTAAAAATACGTTTCGCTTCGAGTAAGGCCTGACTGTCCCAATCCACGAGTGTCTGCCGGATAAAGGTATCCTCTTCGGAACTTGAAAATCCGCTGAGATGGGTCCCGAAACAATCATAGATTTCCCTGAACTGATGAGTCAGCCAGACTACTTTGCAGGAATGTTTCACCAGATATGAGGGAAATTTGGTAGCGATAATCAGATCGACCGAAGCGGCATAACTCTCGGAAAGATCGAGTAAACGCCAGACCAGACTGTCCCGCACAAGCTGTTCCTTGGGATACCATTTAAACGGTATGTTGATCTGCTCGACCTGATGACCGCGTTCTTGCAAGGCCTTGATCAGGTTCTCGGCCATACTCTCGGCACCGCCCCTGACAAACGGTACTTGCACCGTACAGACACATATCTTCATCCACTTACCCCAATGCTCGACACTAACAATGCCTTAGATAATGATTATATCATAAAACGATAGTGATCGCGTCCTAGGTGGATTCTGTGCTCTCACTGTCCTCAACAGCCGACCTACCGTATTGTTCAATTTGATCCAGACGCTGATATATCTCCAAAAAGGCCAGCTTCATGAATTCATCTGCCTCCTGGCCAGCGTTCTCCAAAGTCTTTTCCAGGTCAAGAAGGCAGTGGCGAATACATTCCAACTCGGACCGCCTGGTTTCGATCATGTCTCTTTGTTCGTTCATCAGGAGTTGGAGCCGGTGTCGAGACAGGTCCATCAGAGCAACCATATTGTTCATTGTCCGGATCAGGCGTGCGTTGAACTGGTGTTGGGAGGCAAAAACAGGCCGGATAAGCCGGGCCAGTAACACGTAGAAAGGGTAAAGAAGCATCCTGATCAGGTCCGATGCCCTCTTCCCTGTTTTATCATATGAAGGGCTGAGCGGGTCATAATCTGCATTCAGTACGGGCAATAATTCAGCGAGTTCCTTTTTAAGGCCGGCTTCATCAGCCCGGATACTATCCGGAGCCAGGCGGTCCGGTAATGAGGCCAGTCGGATACGCAGTTTATGCAATTGTGAATCGAGAGTATCACTCAGGACCTGATGAAATTTGCTTTCCGAGCCTTTCGGCGAGGATCGTGTCTCGAGAGTGTCGGTCAAGGCGGTGCGAAGAATTCGGGCCTTGAGTGCAGCCAGGATTTTGCGTGGGTCCTGTGTGTTCTCTCGTTCTGACTCGGTCATGTTTTGACCTTTAATACTACTGGATCGTGATCGTTCGAATGAATCGACCATTCATGGTCCGGACGATAAATTCCCTGTTCATTATGGAACCGGCTCCGGACCGCAAAGGTATGCAGACGAAAATGATAATCGTACGGGAAACCATCGCGTTTGTGACAGGCTACATCCAGGTAATAACTCGATTCGATCAGGTCCAGGGACGGGATCGAACAACGCACTTCACCCTCACCATGAATGTGCTCGATCTCGAGGAACTCGATATCAGTGTTCGAGGCATAGACGCAGGTCCCATTCGGCAGATATATTCCGATACCGAACACGGGCTTTTCGATGATCTCCTTTGCCCTGAAGGCTATTTTGATGGTCATGCTTTCACCGGTATTAAAAACATATTTATCCATTCCGTTACGATCCATGAATTTGACTGAAGTGATCTCGACATCGCGATTGCCCCAACGCTTGCGATCTTTGGCCTTCTCGTGTGAGGCTTGAGGATCGAGATTCGCTATCTCGCCATTCTCCATTTCCTGGTGATGGGCGTCGAGGTCAGAGGTGATCCGGGCATGTTCCTCGGCAAAAAGTTCCGACTCCTCACGCTCGATGTAGGTCAGGTAACGGTCGATGATTTCACGGGGATGACCTTCAGCCAGGATTCTGCCTTTTTCAAGCCAGATTGCCCGATCGCAGAACTTCTCGACTGCGGACAAATCGTGACTGACAAACAGGATTGTCTTGTCCTTGTTTTTATACTCCTCGATCTTATCGATACATTTATGACCGAATTTCGCATCTCCCACGGCCAATATCTCGTCGATCAACAGTATCTCGGGATCGACATGGATCGCAATCGAAAATCCGAGCCGGATGAACATGCCTGATGAGTATGTCCTAACCGGGGCATCGATAAAATCACCCAGACCCGAAAACTTGATGATGTCGTCCATCTTATCGAGTAATTGCTTGCGTGAAAGGCCAAGAATGATCCCATTGATCATGATGTTCTCACGGCCACTGATCTCGGGGTGGAAACCGCCGCCCAATTCGATCAGGGCCGATAAACGCCCATTCACCGTGATCTTGCCTGAGGTCGGTTTGGTTATACCGGCAATCACCTTCAACAATGTGGATTTACCCGAACCGTTCCGCCCGATAATCCCGAGCATCTCACCGCGCTTGAGTGCAAACGAAACATCGTTCAGGGCCCAGAAAGTCGCCTTCTCCTCAGAATTTCTCTTCGTCAATAAATCGATCAATGTGCTCTTCAAGGTCAAGAACCTTTTACGGCGATGTTTCCGGTACCTCTTGGCCACAGATTCGGCTACAATCGCGTCCACCTCAAACCTCCTCCGGAAAATTATCCTTGTTCCGATTGAAGATCGCATAACCGATCATAAACAGGAGCAAAGAGCCAAGTCCAATCAACAGCAAGCGTTTCCAATGAAACAATCGCCCATAAAAGAAAATGTCCTGGTAACTCATCATGACCAAAGCAATCGGGTTGGCTTTATATAAAAGGGGATACTTCTGCATAATCTCCACACCGTCAACCGTATAGATTATCGGACAGACAAAAAACATCAGACTCATCAGATTGGCCAGAATTTGCTCGACATCACGGAAATAAACACTCATGGTCGAGAGAAACATGACGATGGCCGTCATCATGATCACCTGCACCACTATCGAAAAAACGAACAGAAGAGCATAGGGTGTCAATGTGATGTGATACAGGCGGAGAATGATCAAAAGCATGGGCAGACTGAGTAAAAAATTGACCAGATTCGAGAGGACCGAGACAATCGGCAGGATTTCCGCCGGGAACAGGGCTTTGTTAACCAGGTTCGAGCCAACGATAATCGAGCGTGAGCCCTCGAGCACACCGGTAGAAAACCAGATCCAGGGCAATAAACCACAGCACAGATAGGCTGTGTAACCTTTCATATCAAATCGTAAATAGTAGTTAAAGACCAGGGCATAAACACCCATCATAAGCAACGGATTAAGAAATGACCAGAGAAATCCCAGGACCGAGCCACGATAGCGTGCTTTCAACTCCCGGAGGACCAGTGTATAAATCAAGACCCGATGCCGAAACAGATTCTTCAGATTAGCGATCACGGTTAATTCCTTTTTGAGCTTGGCATACTTGTACCCTCACAACAACCTCCTCGACAGGTATCGACTCATTATCTGTTATGACATGAAGACCTATTCTTCAATTTTTTCTGGAGCGTTGCCGGAATACTGTTTCGACAATGATCGAGGCAGCCTGGTCTACCTCGTGCGCAGTTGTGAATCGGCCGACTGATAGTCTCAGCGTTCCCAGGGCATATTCCGGCGGGACTTTCAGGGCAGCCAGGACCGATGAAATCGTGTTACCCTGCGCATGACAAGCCGCACCAGCCGACGCGGCCACTTTTTTCATCCGACCCAGAATTTCACCAGCCTGGACCCCCTTGATACCAATATTCGAGGTATTGGGCAATCTTTTATCGGGATGACCGTTCAGACGCAGATCGGGTATGGCTTCGAATAAAGCGTGTTCAAGCCTGTCCCGCATCGCTTTCATATGAGCACTATACGTGTTCAGATTGTTACTGATCAACTCGCACGCCTTACCCAAGCCTACTATCTGACTGACATTCTCTGTGCCGGCCCGCTGGTTCATTTCCTGACCCGCACCATGAATAAACTTCCTGACTTTGGTCCCCTTCCTGATATACAACACGCCGATACCTTTTGGTGCATAGATTTTGTGTCCGGCAATCGTCAACAGGTCGACTCCGAGTTCATCCACCCTCACCGGGATTTTTCCTACGGATTGAGCACAATCAGAATGGACCAGTATGCCGTATTCATGAGCCTGTCGAGCAAGTTCAGCTATGGGCTGAATGGTACCTACCTCATTGTTGGCATGCATTACCGACAAAATAACCGTTTTCCGAGTCATTAATGAGGGAAGCTGATCGGGATCGACCAAACCAGTGCTATCCACCCCAAGATACGATATCTTCAAACCCTGGTTTTCAAGATTGTGACACACCTCGAGAATAGCCGGATGCTCGATCACCGAAGTAATGATCTCATCCCCTTTGGCCTTGTTGGCTGCCAGGGCACCAATGAGGGCATGATTGTTCGACTCCGTGCCACCACTGGTGAATACAACCTCGTCCGGATCGCAACCTAGCATGACTGCCACCTGCATCCGAGCATCATTCACCGCTTTGCGGGCCCTTTGACCTAAGACATGACTACTCGACGGATTGCCAAAATGCTGACTCAGATAAGGGAGCATCGCTTTCAACACAACCGGATCTGTCGGCGTGGTCGCATTGTAGTCCATGTATATCAAGCCCATATTCCACCCCTGTTCTTCATGATAACAAACCAGCATGCAATACGCTCATTATAGATAATCGTCTGAATGATTGCAAGCATTACCCATCATAAAAAGCTTGACTTTTACCCCTTCCTAACTATATGCTTCCGACCATAGTGACACAGACACCACCTGCCATTTCTATTCAGGCACCTCGAATTTTTCTATTAAATTTACTATTTTTAACACATTATTTTTTCTATACATTTAGCGTAAGAGATTATGAGCATAAGGGCTAAGCCATAAGCAGGGCTGAGGAAGAACAGTGGAAATCTCGAATACGAACAGGATGTCGTATCGGTGCTGGTTGTGCGGTTCGGACCAACTGACATTGATCAAACGTTCAAATATCAATGGGGCACTTGACAGTCGGACCTTTTCAATAACTGACAGCAAATATGGTATAACCGGGAGTATCTATCAATGCACATGTTGTGGTTTCAGGCAATGTTCCGAACTTGATGATGTGCTCAGATATTATGAGGACCTGGAGGATGAGAGTTACGAAGAGGGAAGAGTGGAGCGATCTATTCAAGCAAAGAAGTTGATAGAGATCATTGCTCGGTATAAGGCCCGTGGTCGTTTACTTGATATTGGGGCCGGGACGGGTAATTTAGTAGAGGTGGCCCTGAATATGGGTTTTGATGCACAAGGGCTTGAACCTAGCAAATGGCTGCAAGGTCTTGCTCAAAAGCGTGGATTGCCGGTATATCTCGGGACCTTTCCTCATTCCGCACTCGTGGGTCCCTATGATATTGTGACGTTGATTGATGTGATCGAACACGTTCACAATCCTGTCGCTTTATTAAGAGGGGCCCGTGACATCGTCGCTGAAGACGGGGTCATCGTGGTCGTAACACCAAATGTTGCTTCGTGTATGGCCCGGATGTTAGGCTGGTGGTGGTGGCATTATCGCGTCGCCCATATTGGCTATTTTCATAGGGAGACATTGGCTTTTGCAGCCGAGAAAGCCCATCTGCAGCTTGTCAAGATGAAGCGGCCCACCTGGTTTTTTTCCGCTGATTACTTATTCGAGAGGGTGATGACTTATTTCCCGGCTTTCATGAGAATGAAAGCACCTGTTCTCCTCAAAAAAATACTCATACCACTTAACCTGGGTGATTCGTTGATGGGAATATATGTTCCCCAAAAGGGGTAAACAAATAATGGCTGTCAAAAGCTACCTTGAGTTAGCACGACCCAGTCATTGGTTCAAAAACCTTTTTGTTGTGCCGGGGACTGTGATAGCCATGTATCTGACCAAGACCCCCTTTTCACAATTTTGGTGGGCCCTGCTCGTCGGAATGACCAGTATTTGCCTGATTGCATCGGCCAACTATGTCATTAATGAATGGTTGGATGCCCGTTTTGACCGCTACCATCCTATCAAAAAAAATCGACCCTCCGTCATTGGCAATTTAGACAAACGGATTGTCTATCTGGAATATTGTCTTCTCTCCCTTATCGCTCTCGGGTTGGCAGGTTTGATTTCATTGCATTTCTTGTTATGCGCATTTATTTTTTTGAGTATGGGCGTTCTCTATAATGTCGAGCCTTTTCGCAGCAAGGACAAACCGATCATTGACGTTCTGTCGGAGTCAATCAATAATCCTATCAGACTTACCCTGGGATGGTTTATCGTAACGAACGACTCCATTCCTCCTTCGAGTTTGTTCTTTGGCTATTGGATGGCCGGTGCCTTTCTCATGTCGATCAAACGTTATGCAGAGTATAAGGCTCTCAATGATAAACACATTGCCCAATTGTATCGCAAGTCGTTTGCTTTTTATACGGAGGAACGTTTATTGGTGTTATCCTTTTTTTATGGTGCATGTTCGGCTTTTTTCATGGGCGTATTTCTGATCAAATATCAGATCGAATTTTTTTTCGCCTTGCCCTTTTTAGCTGTTCTTTTTTCGTGGTATTTACATATTGGTTTGAAACCCAATTCCATAGCCCAGACCCCTGAACGTCTCTATCAAGAGAAATATTTTCTGCTCTATATCATTTTTCTGATTGTTCTGCTCAGTGTTCTCTTAGCGTATGATTTGCCTTGGCTGGACTGGTTTCTCAAAAATTCATTTGTTGATCACCCTCATTAGAACAAAAGGGACCAATAAAGATTCCAACTATATCACATCTAACAGCTATTTGAGCTCATCGAGCAATTTTAATTTCATTGTCCATACGTTTATGGTACTGAGAGGCTTGTTTCTTGCCTTCGGAAAATTCTTGACAACAATCGTGACTGTTGTATTGTATATCACGTTATGGATTTGCTGTTGTGTGTTGTGGTTAGGTATATCAATCCATCTGCTGAGTCTTTTCTGCTAGGAGATAGTGTATGTTCAAGATCGTCAGGAAACAAAAGCTGGCACCTGATGTTTGTCTCTTCGAACTCGAGGCACCCAAGGTCGCTGAGAAACGTAAAGCCGGACAGTTTGTGATCATAAAACTCAACGAAACAGGCGAACGTATTCCCTTGACAATTGCCGACTCTGACCCCAATCGGGGGACAATCACCCTGGTCGTGCAAAGCGTGGGTAAGACGACCCACCAGCTCAACCAGTTCTCTGAAGGCGAGAGCATTCAGGATGTGGTTGGACCATTGGGCAAAGCGACTGAAATAGAAGGTTGTTCGCTCGCAGTACCGATTGGCGGGGGAATCGGGATCGCGGTGGCTTATCCGATTGCCGCTGCTCTCAAGCAGGCAGGAGTCGAGGTCATTTCGATCATCGGCGCTCGGACCAAGGAGTTGCTCTTTTTTGAGGAAAAGATGCGAACGGTGAGTGATAAACTGTATATTTCAACAGATGACGGCAGTTATGGTGTGCATGGTTTTGTGACCGATATTCTCAAACAACTGCTCGAATCTGAACGGGTACCGGACCGGGTTTTTGCCATTGGACCATTGCCCATGATGCGGGCAGTATGTAAAACCACGCTTGACAAGAGGGTCTCGACCGTGGTCAGTTTGAATCCGATCATGGTTGATGGGACCGGCATGTGTGGTGCCTGTCGTGTAACCGTGGATAACAATACACGTTTTGTGTGTGTCCATGGGCCTGAGTTTGACGGACACGAAGTAGACTGGGTCGAGCTTATGAAACGTCAACGTATGTATTGCAGTGATGAGAAGCGAGCCATGGAGCTTTTCCGGGAGAAGAATGCCCATCGATGTGGAGGTCAGTGCCATGACTGATCTGAAAGAGCAGCGTAAAACAAAACCAGCATATGAACGACATTCAATGCCTCAGCAGCCGGCCGAAGAACGTGTTCACAATTTCCGGGAGGTCCCGATCGGCTATACGGCAGAGATGGCCATGCATGAAGCTGAGCGTTGTCTTGATTGCAAGAAGCCCCTGTGTATCAAGGGTTGTCCGGTTGAAGTTGATATTCCCGCCTTCATCAGGCTTATTGCCCAGGGCAAGTTTGTGGAAGCGGCCTGGAAGATCAAGGAGACTAATTCGCTCCCAGCCATATGCGGGCGGGTCTGTCCCCAGGAAGAACAGTGCGAAGTGACCTGTGTCATTCGCAAGAAGTACGGTGCGGTCGCAATTGGCAGACTTGAACGTTTTGTAGCTGATTTCGAGCGTGAACAGGGTCAAATCAGGATTCCCGAGATCGAACCGTCCACTGGTAAAAAAATTGCCGTTGTCGGTTCCGGTCCGTCGGGCCTGACGGTTGCTGGTGATCTGGTCAAGCGTGGTCATGAAGTCGTCATTTTTGAAGCTTTGCATTCGGCTGGAGGTGTTCTGGTTTATGGTATTCCCGAGTTCCGTTTACCCAAGGCGATCGTCAAGGCTGAGGTCAATTTCCTCGAACAGATGGGTGTAACGATCAAAACAAACCATGTCGTGGGTTTGACCGATACGATCGATGAGCTTTTTGGGCAGGGTTTTGACGCGATTTTTATCGGGACCGGTGCCGGTGCTCCTTGGTTCATGAATATTCCGGGTGAGAATTTAAACGGTATTTATTCAGCCAACGAATTTCTGACCCGTTCGAATCTGATGAAAGCGTATCTCTTTCCTGAATATGATACACCGATATTTGTAGGGAAGCATACCGCGGTGATCGGTGGGGGTAACACGGCCATGGATGCGGCTCGGACTTCACTCAGGCTGGGTGCTGAAAAAGTTTTCATTGTCTACAGACGTTCCCGGACTGAGATGCCGGCCCGACATGAAGAAGTCGAGCATGGTCAGGAAGAAGGACTCATTTTTCACTTCTTGACGAACCCGGTCCGCTATATCGGCAATGAAGAAGGCCGCGTGGTCGGGATGGAATGCATCCAGATGGAATTAGGTGAGCCCGATGCATCGGGACGACGCCGACCAGTACCCAAGCAAGGCTCCGAATTTACCATTGATGTAGACACGGTGATTGTGGCTATCGGCAATGGTGCAAATCCGCTTATTCAGCAATCGACTCCAAACCTGGTCACCAATAAATGGGGAAACATTACGGCTGATCCGGAAACGGGTCAGACCTCGATTCCCGGTGTCTTTGCCGGGGGTGACATTGTCACGGGCGGCGCAACGGTAATCCTAGCTATGGGGGCCGGTAAAAAAGCCGCTCGGGCCATCCATGAATATATTATGACCAAAAATAAGAAAGGGGACTTGAAATAGAGTGACATGATCTATTTACAGCCTGAATACAATATGGTAATATTGAAATCGGAGCGTGAGATTGAAAAAATCAGGGCCAGTAGTCAAATAGTGGCCTGGACCTTGGACTATCTGGAACAATTTCTTATAGCGGGAATATCGACGCAGGAGTTGAATGATCTGGCGGACCGGTATATGCGTGAATGTGGTGCCGTGCCCTCATCCTTGGGCTACAATGGTTTTCCTAAAAGTATCTGTACGTCGATCAATGAGGTCATCGTTCATGGTATTCCCGGGCCACAGAAATTGAAGGATGGTGATATTATCACCGTGGATATTACTGCTTATAAGGACGGCTATCACGGCGATTCCGCTCGGACATATATGATCGGCCAGGTATCAAAGATCGCCCGAAAACTAGTCAGAGTAACCAAAGAGGCAATGGAACTTGGTATCGAACAAGCCCGCGAAGGGAATAGGCTGGGTGATATTGGTTATGCTATCGAACGTTATGTTACCCAGGAGGGTTTTCATACGGTGCGGGATTTTACCGGTCACGGCATAGGCCGAGGTTTTCATGAAGCACCCCAGGTCTTGCATTACGGTCGACCCGGCACTGGTCTAACCATAAAAAGGGGCATGGTTTTTACGATTGAACCCATGATAAATGTGGGCACACATCGGGTAAAAATACTCAGAGATAAATGGACGGCTGTGACGCAGGATGGTTCACTGGCAGCGCAATTTGAACATACGATCGCGATTACCTCACGTGGAACGGAGATACTGTCGCAACTGGAGCCGAGATAGCTCTTCCCGCTCGATACGATTCCTGTCAACAGTGTCATGACAGCACAGAGTGCTGATGAAAGCAAGTATCCTAGGTCTCGAGGATTCATAATCGGGCGTCAGGGCCCATGAACTGAACCATTTCGAGGAGAGAACTCCAATGCCGAAACCTGTTATTACACTCACCACCGACCTTGGAACAGATGATCATTATGTCGGTGTGATGAAGGGAATTATCTGGGGTATCAATTATGATGTCCATATCGTTGATCTGTGTCATGAAATAAATCCCTTTGATATTGTCGAGGCTGCCTTCAAACTGGAATGTTCATATCGCTACTTTCCGCTCCAATCGGTCCATGTCGTAGTAGTCGATCCCGGCGTGGGTAGCCCGCGCCGCCCCATATTGGCCTGCGGAGAAAACCACTATTTCTTTGCACCGGATAACGGCGTTTTGTCCTGGGTCATGGCCAGTGATAATGTCCAACGTGTGTATGCCATCGACGCCACTCATTATTTTTTACCCAAAATCAGTAATACTTTCCATGGTCGTGACATTTTCGCACCGAGTGCAGCCCATTTTCTCAAGATTTATGATCCAACCTCGTTCGGTGATGAAATCACTGATTATAAGCGGTTCAAGATACCGGTCGCCCAGGTGGTCAATGATCGACAGATCATCGGCAAAATCGTTAGTATCGATCGATTTGGCAATTGTATCACCAATATTTTCGAGGATGATCTCAATAAAATGGTCGAGATGTTTGGCAAAGAGAAACTCGTTCTCACCGTGAATACTACTGTCATAAAGGGCTTGAGTTCCTATTATGCTGAAAAACAAACCAAGGAACCGCTCATGATCATCGGAAACGCCGGATATCTTGAAATCGCGATGAATAAAGCCCATGCTTCACGCGAGCTGCAGTTAAGAAAAAACCTGGATATCACACTTTCGGTTTTGTAACAGGTCTGAAAGACCGTCTGATCATTAAAAAACAAGGGGGACCTCTCGTATGACCAGGATGATAAAGGTTGCAGGTATTGTTTTGAGTCTGTGTACACTAATCATGGCTCATTGTGGCGCACGTATTTCCCAGGATGATATTCGCTTCGCCCGGATACGGATCGATACTGCTCGTTCGCATTTTATGAATGGTGACTTTGCCCAAGCGGAGAGTGATGTTCGGAAGGCGTTAGAATTTTTGCCGGACGATCCTGAAGCTAACCGGTTACTGGCATTGGCCGCGTTCAAACAGCGCAAACTTGCTGTCGCACTTCAGTATATCAGAAAAGCGATAGAAATTGATCCCAAATGCGGTGAATATCGTAACGATCTCGGCGGTTTCTATCAATTTGATGGCAAACATGAGCAAGCGTTGATCGAGTTTAACCTGGCCTTGGAAGATAAAGGCTATCGTGCACCGGCAGCCACGTTTTACAATATTGCCGATTCCTATCGGGCGATGCATAATCTGGACCGGGCCATGCACTATTATAAGAAATCTCTGGAAATCGACCCGAATCAAGACCGACCTTATTATCAGCTCGGACTAATGGCTAAGGATAATAACGACATGGAACAAGCCATCCATTATTTTGAAGAGGGTTTCAAGGTCAATCAAAAAAATTTCCTGATTCTACAAGAGCTTTGTTTGTATTCATGCTCGAATCGATCGGAACAAGGGACAAAGCGTTATTGCACGCTCTTTTTGCAGAATATTCCGCCTGATTTTGACGATCCGTATGCAATCGATCGCGCTAAAAGATGTTTGTATGATTTCGAATAGTAGTCAACCGGTTGATTATGAACGACCTGTCTATCTTTCAACCTGGAAAAAAGGCCTCCTCACAACACGAATAAAGCGGTTGAATGCTCTTCTTGAACAGTGCAGACTGTGCCCCCGCACCTGTCTGGTAAATCGAGTGCGTGGTGATAAGGGCGTGTGTGGTGCAGGCCGTTTCCCTGAAGTTGCCAGTTATGGCCCCCATTTCGGGGAAGAACGACCACTGGTCGGAATGCATGGCTCAGGTACCGTCTTTCTGGCTCATTGCAATCTGCTCTGTATTTTTTGCCAGAATTACGATATCTCGCACCTGGCCCACGGAAGCAAAACAAGCATATCTCAACTCGCCCAGATCATGCTTGAAGTTCAATCCATGGGCTGTCACAATCTGAATTTAGTCACACCGACCCATTATGTGCCTCAGATCATCGAGGCTTTACAAGTGGCCCTGCAAAATGGTTTCCGTCTCCCACTCGTCTATAACTGCGGTGGATATGAAAGCCTCGAGGTAATCCAGTTACTGGATGGTATCATTGATATTTACATGCCGGACCTCAAGTTTTTTGACAGACAACGCAGTAGGGACTATCTCAATGCTGATGATTATCCGGATGTGGTTCAGAAGGTGATCAAGGAAATGCATCGTCAGGTCGGTCCACTCATCATCGATCATGAATCGATCGCCAAACATGGTCTTCTGGTCCGCTATCTGGTCATGCCAGGGACAAGCGAGGATGAACTCAGGTCCATTTTTCGTTTTTTATCTCAGGAGGTTTCACCCGAAACATACGTGAATATCATGGGTCAGTATCGACCACTTTATAAAGCCAGGGCCGTCAAAGGGATCGATCGGGTCCCCCAGATGGCTGAATACAATCAAGCCCGCTTGATTGCTCGTGAAATGGGTTTAACAAGAGGTTTTGACTGATGAAAACACCCCTTCAAAAACAGGAAAAAGAATTACAGGCTGCACTCACAGGAAATGATGAACAAAAAGCATATCAGCTCCTCCTTCTGGCAGAATTGAAATACTGGTCTGGAGACCGTCAGCAGGCTGTAAAGCTGGTACATGAATCACTTGATTACCCCTGGAACAAGGCCATTTTGCCCGCGATTGCCGAGAAATTTGTCGAGAATTGCCTCGAATTCTGCAATGTCGCTGAAGCGCAATCACTGTTTATGACTAAAAAGCAGTCTGAAACGCACAGCGGATCGATGTATGAACTGGTCGATGCCCTCCTGCGACTCACTCTGGCCCCGCCCGATCAGTCTGACCTGCACGCCCTGCTCAGGACCGTTCTGGATTTGAAAGAGGCCAGTTCGAGTGTGCCCACAAAAAGGTTGGTGATAAAACAACTCCTTTATCTGGATGAGCCTAGAGTCCCCACTGAAAACAAACTGGCCCTGATCGATGAATACGAAGAGTTGTTGCGAGCTGAACCCACCGATCCAGGCTATCATATTGCTCTTTTGCAGGCCCGACTCCAACTCGATGATCCATCGCCAACATCCGTTCGATTGCTAGAAAGAGTGCATGAAACCATGGCTGGGGTTTTGAAGCCGTACGAACGGGCCCAACTCAATCTGATCAAGGGCCTCATTCATGAAAAGAACAATTGCCTGGTCGAGGCGATGAGGTCATATGAAGCGGGTTTGAGGCATGCCCGGCATCTGGATTGCGCCCTGACGGCCGATCTGAGCTTGAAGTTGGCACGCTTATACGGTCATTGTGGCTTGGTCAGGCAAGCTTTCCGAGAGATTGAAGCTGGGCTGTATCTTTCAAATCTGAACAGTACCAAAGCGATCGCTTTTCGTATTCTACAATTCCGATTGTTCCGTCAAAGCAGGAAATTCAATCAAGCTCGACGAATTGGGCAGATCATTTTGAAATCAGAACTCACGCCTGAAATCCGATCAGGTTTTTTAGTCGAGTTTGCCCAGATGCTCGTCATGTCTGAAGAGTACAGTGATGCTGAGTCTCTGTGTGCCGAGGTCCAAACAGACCATTTAGCGCCGGACCTTCGTTCAGATTATTACTATCTCATGAGTCAATTGCATATTGTCAAGGAGCAAAAGAAGGCAGCGATCGAGTTGTTGAACCAGTCGATCATGCTGACAACCGATCAGTCCGACCGGATAAAACGTAAACTGGAATTGGGGCAATTGTATCATGACCTGGGCCTGTATGATGAAGGTGTGCAGACCCTGAAAGAAGTGACGACGGAATTTCCTGAAACAGATGAAGGTCAGCATGCGATCGCAGATATGAAAAAACTGCGGACCGAACTCGAGGGCAGTGCACTCGATGATGTCGTCACTATCTCGCACAAGAAAAGACTACTTGAAGATTTATCCGAAAAAATAGGCGAAAAAAGCCTGTTTGAACGGTTACATCAAGGTCTGCAAAAAACCAGAGATTCTTTCGTCTCGAAACTGGAGAAAGTCCTCAATCAAGGGGCTATTTCAGACGATGTTTTTGATGAAGTCGAAGAAACGCTCATACTGGCAGATGTGGGTTTTGAAACAACGAATCTGATCATGACCCGTCTGCGGAAAGCCTATAAAGAGAAGAGCATCACCTCAGCGGTTGAGATCAAGCCTTTTCTGATTGCCGAAATCAGTACTATCCTGTCCAAGTATCAAGGAACATTGTCCATCCCGGCCGAGCCACCTCTGGTGATCATGATGATCGGTGTGAATGGAGTCGGCAAAACGACCACTATCGCGAAACTTGCTTACATGTTTCAACAGGAGGGTAGGTCGGTTCTCTTGGCTGCTGCTGACACATTCAGAGCGGGCGCAATCGAGCAGATTTCAGAATGGGGCAATCGTCTGAATACTGATGTGGTCAAACATACCAGTGGTTCAGACCCATCGGCTGTCGCCTACGATGCGATCCATGCGGCCAAGGCCCGCTCGAAAGACGTCCTGATCATTGATACTGCCGGCCGTCTGCATACAAAAGTCAATCTGATGGAAGAACTAAAAAAAATCCGCCGGATTATCGGGCGAGAACTTGGTCGCACCCCCGACGAAACCCTGCTTGTCCTTGATGCGACCAATGGCCAGAATGCCATTTCTCAAGCTAAAATATTCAAACAGGACCTGGATGTCTCAGGTATTATTCTTACCAAACTCGATGGCACGGCGAAAGGTGGGATCATTATCAGTATTGCCAATGAACTTGATATCCCGGTAAAATTCATTGGCGTTGGCGAAAAAATGTACGATTTGCGACCTTTCCATGCCCAGGAATTTTTGGAGGCTTTATTTGGCTTGGAGCACTGATGATACAGGTTACATGCAGCTTTGTTTCGATCTGGCCCGCCGGGCTGAGGGCCAAACCAGTCCGAACCCCATGGTCGGTGCTGTCCTGGTCAAAGACGGCTCCTTGATTGGCCAGGGTTACCATCATCATGCTGGAGCGGCTCATGCTGAAATTGAGGCAATCAACTCGAGCACGACCGATCCTACCGGAGCAACCCTTTATGTCAATCTCGAACCGTGCTGTTGTTACGGTAAAACACCTCCCTGTACCTCGGCCATCATCGAGCAGAAAATCGCTCGGGTCGTTATTGCGACCGTTGACCCGAATCCCAAGGTATCTGGTGCCGGCATCGCCCAACTTCATGCCGCAGGAATCCAGGTCGATTCCGGGCTTCTCGAACAAGAAGCCAAAGCAATGAATGAAGTTTTTTTCAAATATATCAGCACCGATGAGCCCTTTTGTATTTTAAAATCGGCTGTGAGTCTTGATGGCAAAATAGCGACTGTATGCGGTAAATCACGCTGGATTTCCAGCCCGGAATCCCGGACCGATGTTCATCTGCTCCGCCGTAATCTCGATGCCGTCATGGTCGGGATCGAGACTGTTCTGGCTGACGATCCGGAATTAACCGTCCGTCATGTTCCTGTAGTTCGGAAGCAGCCTGATGCCCTGATTATTGATCCTTTTCTAAGAATACCGCTCAGTGCCCGTCTCCTGCAGCAGATTGGCCACAAGCCCCGGCAGCAGGCAAGAAAAGTATACCTCATCGCTTCTGAAGCTGCTCCTGCATATAAACTACGTTCCTTGCGCCAGCAAGGAATCGAATGTCTCCTTTTCGAAAGTGATCGACGTGGCCGATTGTCCCTGAAAAATGTCTTCCGGAACTTGGCCCAACGAGGCATAACCAGTATCTTGCT
Organism: bacterium; assembly: GCA_016934675.1. GTDB lineage: Bacteria > CSSED10-310 > JAFGSJ01 > JAFGSJ01 > JAFGSJ01 > JAFGSJ01. The sequence goes on from JAFGSJ010000020.1 coordinate 34,860, forward strand.
TGAAGGCGGCCCGACTCTTGCCGCTTCTGCTCTTCGAGCTGAAGTAATTGACAAGATCATTTATTATATTGCTCCGAAAATCATTGGTGATCATGCGGCAGCAGGACCGGTCAATTCTTTGGGAGTAATCGATCCGGCACAGGCCATTCCAGTCGAAATCACTTCAGTCACAAAACTCGGGAACGACCTCAAAGTTGTGGCCCTCGTCCGAAAGGAAGCGTGAGCATGTTTACAGGAATAATCGAGGAAACCGGGCGACTCATCAGTTTTCATCGGGCCGACTCGCAGTACCGGATATCAATCGCCTGTTCACACCTGCTGAATAAGACCGTTATCGGTGACAGTATCGCGGTAAATGGTGTCTGTCTCACAGTCGTCACCATGAATCATACCGTATTTGAGGCGGATGTTTCCCTTGAAACATGGCAACGATCAAATCTGAAATTTCTGAAAACGAACGATCCGGTCAATCTCGAACGGGCTATGGCCATCACAGCACGGCTAGGTGGTCACCTGGTCCAGGGACATGTCGATGGAACCGCTACGATCAGTTCAATCAGCCATCACGGTTCTGAAATCCTCCTCTGCTGCGATGTACCGCCCGAACTTCATGCATTCTTGGTTGAAAAGGGCTCAATCGCTCTGAATGGAATCAGTCTGACAATTGCCCGGCTTGAACCGGAGAAAATGACCTGTGCCATTATTCCCCATACCTGGCTGAATACAAATCTTCACTTTCTTTCGAGTGGCGATAGCCTCAATATTGAAATTGATATTCTGGCCAAATATGTCTTTCGCTACCTGGCACACATGCTTGATAAAAGTGATTCATCACCGCTATCAAACAAGGAAATCGACCGGAACTTTTTAGCAGAGCACGGTTTCATGTAGGCACAATGATCTCTACTCCACACCTGGTCCCATGTGCTCGGAATATGCCTTGATCAATGCCTGAAACTCAGGTATCCCCCTTAATTTCTGAGACAACAATTCGGCAATACAGGCATTACCTTCGTTCGAATAGTGCCCAAACGGTAAAAAAGAACCCGCCCGCACGGGATCTTCTTTCAAAAAGTAAGTGTCGAGCTTGTCTAAAGTGATTTTTCGCATTTCATCGATGAGATTGATGAAGGTAATAGCATGTTGATCCGTATATTGCTGAACAAATTGCTGCCAGGGCTGGATATGGTTCTGCCGAATCTCCATATAGGTCGGCAGATACAACACACAAAAGAAACGCTTATTGTATGAATGATCGCTCGCCAGTTCCGAAAATATGGCTCCAACCGTTTGTTTAATGAGATTGATGTCGGGTTTGGCCATGTTTCTTTTCTTCGGTTGACCCGTATGAATTAGTTTGCGATATAACCGAATAAATTGCAGGTTGTCAAACTGAGCCCGATTACTGGTCAACCAGGGCAGATAATACGCCCGTTTCGGGACAGGGACATTGATTGTTTTTAATACTCCATTTTCAACGAATAACTGTGGTTTGCCATATCCTTCGAATGTATCGGACTCCATGCGTGAGAAATCTGTGGAAATAAAGGCTAGAATATGTACTTGATGTATAAAATTCCGACTGTCACGTTTATAGTAAAGATAAGCTTGATCCAGACCGTAACCTCCCTGCCCCATATTAATCGTTTCAATATTTGGATTCAGCTCTGATAATATTTGAGTCCAGGTATGCTTATCATCGACACCGTATCCAAAGGTAAAGGAATCACCGGAACAGATGATCCTTATTGTACCCTTAGGTATTTGCTGTGTATAATCATACTGTGCTCTAAACCCCTGGGAATTGATTGTTAGTGAGTTATTCGGACCATACATATCTTGAATAAACGTATCGGGAATATTAGACCAACCAAGTTCGGGATCATAGCGGGTATGCTGTCTCTCGGCAGTCGGTCTACTTAACGAGGTCATAAAAAGGACAATACTAAAAAGCCCTTCAAGAAAAATGAACAGAACAGGGGCCATGATACAAGACACGAGAAGAGCAATCAATGTTTTCTTTATTGATTTCATAAACTTTCACTCTCGAGCGAAGTAAGGAGCAAAAAAAACAGTACAAGATTGGACTCATTTTTTTAAAGTAATAGCTGATAAGGCATTTTCAATCGAGTCGACACCGGAATTATAGAAAAGCATAGGGAAAAAGTCAAACATATCAGCCAGTATTGAGATAATGCTCGGCGATAATCGACCGATTTAATTCGAGAGAATAGTGTCTCAGTTGTTCAAAATCGGAAAAGGAAAGATTGGGATTGCAATAGGCAAAAACGGTAGGGTTTTGGAGGAGCGGATCTGTGTCATGTTTCAGATGGCCCCTTCTGACTAACTCGAACCAGTCCGATGTTCCCGGAATAGGTGAATAATGATATAATCGGGAGATACCTCGACACGAAGCCACATACTCGAGACAATGACCGATAATGTCCTGGTCCTGATCGGGCAAACCGGCCAGGATATATACCTCGATATCAGAACGAGTGTAACCGGCGGCTTCGAGATATTCAAAGGCTCGAGTCAAGTCCGGATCAGCCACTTTGTCACTTTGTGATGATCTGAGAGCAGTCCGGAGATCAAAACTCAACCTGATCGATCTCAAACCTGCTTGAAACATAAGTGTGGCGAGTTCTGCGTCGATGAGTCTGGGAAAGAGCCCGTTGGGAGTGTGAAAAGCAAGGGGTAAGTCCGCTTCGATTATTGCTCGTAACAAAGGTTTGACGTGTTTTTCAGGGTTGATGAACAAGGCATCATCGTAAAAAGCGACATGTCGGGTCGACAGGTTACGGGCACAATGAATCAACTGGTCCATCAACAATGGCTGGGGAAACTGCCTAAACGTCGGATGGAACAGTCTCGAAGCACAATAACCGCACTGAAAGGGACAACCCTGGCTCGTCTCGATCGCAATGTAGATCGGATCGTCTAATAAACTGTAATCAGGAACAAGACAATCTGAATTCATGCTTGTATGCGGAAATCGGTGATCATCAAGTTCGAAAAATTCGACCACATAGTCGTGGAATGATTGAAGTCCTGACCCGGGAAAAACGAGCGGACGCCCCATACGCTCTCGTGCATGTTCAGGGAGTAGGCTGGGATAAATTCCGCCAAGTATCACCGGTAAACGCGGCCAGCGTTCATGAATAATCTCGATCAGCGAGTCCAAGCCGGTATACCAGTAGGTCATGGTCCCTGAAAGACAGACGAGATCGGGCTCATCCACCAATGATAGTCTCCGCATGAGAAGTTCTGTGGTCACACCATACCGGCCAAAATTCCGAGGTATAAAATCCAGTACAGACGGTTTGCTCAACCAGGTTTTATAGTAATTCCCACGACCGTCTCCCCAATCACGTCCTTTCTGTGCCGCAATCAAAGTCCTTATTTCAGGAGAAATCCTTTCAAGACAATCGATGAAAGAGACATTCAAGCCCATGTTTTTCAGATAGGTCGCTATTTTCAGGAGGCCATTGGGGCGGAGCCAGTAATCAAAAGCGGCAAAATCTTCAATCCAGGGATTAATCAAGAGAACATGTCGTTTTTTCGGCACGATCCATTCGGGTCCATTGTTCAGTCAGTAGGAGATCGATGTAAGGAGAATCGAGGGATCAGACAAGATAGCAGGAACATTTAAAACACATTCATGATCATGTGTCTGTCCGATCAAATATCTGCTTGCTCTCTCTGTACGCATGATCTCGGGAAGTTCATTCAATTCAGGTTGTACTTCTTTTTTCTCCACATTATGAGCCAAGATACCTCGGACCACTTTTTCATGTTTGACAATAATGATCTTTGATGACGGAGGGTCAGTCTTATGCTCGAATTCAAGAAAAAGATCGAGCTGGAAAACGAGCACGATCGTACCTCTGACATTGATGATACCGAGGAAAAAGGTTGGCAGATTCGGGACCATGGTAATACTGACCAGATGTCGTATCTCGAGCACGTATTCGATTGGAAAAGCATAGTTCAGCTCTGAAAGCGAAAAAGTGATATATCGATCGAGGCTAGACCAGCCCAGATGAGGGTCTGTTCGGACACAGGCCAGTTTTCTGGCTCTCTGCTCGAGGACCTTCTCTTTATCGAGAGCGGCCCGGTCTGGAGGACTGACTGAGGATGATATAGGACTATTACTCTGGCTGTTGTTGTGCTTCATGTCTCCTCTTTGCTCTCATTATTCTGTCCATCAGACTACGTCTTTTGATGTGAATAGTCATACTGAGCAGAACAGGCTAACAGCTCGATTGGATTCAGAATGACGATCAATTCCCCATTACCGAGAACAGTCGCTCCTGAAACACAATGAATTGCTGAATTCTGTTCACCTATGTTTTTAATAATTACCTCTTGCTCACCAATGATTTCATCAACGGTATAAGCTTTTATCTGGCTTGCCGCTTTGATGACGATTGCCTGGAAAAAAAGGTCTGGAGCGCGCGGAGGATTGGTCCCGTCTAAATTCAAAATGTGCATCAGATTATATCGGGGGATAACCATTCCTCCTAACAAAAGAGTTTGACTCTCGATATCCTTGGACTGATCATGTTTACTTAATCTAATAATTCGCTTGACCGCGAGCGATGGGATAGCCATTGTCTGACCGGCAACTTTAAAGATGAGTATTTTACTGGTTGCCAAGGTCAAAGGCACCCTAATGGTTATGGTGGTCCCTTCATCCTGTCGGGATTGAACATCGACACTGCCCTGCAGGGCATCAATATTTCGTTTGACAACATCCATACCTATACCTCGCCCTGATATTTCAGTAACTCTGGCACAAGTGGACACTCCAGAAGCAAAAACAAGCGACAGAATATCATTCGGAGTCAACTCATCTTCTTGACCGGATGTTACAATCCCTTTTTCGAGTGCTTTCTCCAAAAGAAGGGTACGATTAATGCCAGCCCCATCATCCTCAATGGTGATATTGATCATGTGACCGATTTGTTCGGCAGTGACCCTGATCTCCCCTGTTTCCTCTTTCAGACATCTCCGTCTCTGCTCGGGGAACTCGATACCATGATCAATAGCATTCCTGATGATATGGATTAAAGGGTCCTGTATCTTTTCGAGAATCTTCTTATCGATCAGGATCTGCTCTCCCTTGGTGTTGAAATTGATTTTTTTCCCTTGAGAAAGAGCCAGATCATGGACCATCTTATCGAAACCGGCAAACAAACGGGCAAGCGGGAGCATGCGAGTTCTCTTCATGGTTTCCTGGAGTAAATTGGAGTCTTTCATCAAGTTCCGATTATCAAGTGTGAGGTCCTTTATGGTATTTTTTAATTCATGTTGTGTCGCAATGATCAGATCGAGACTCTCCTGCTTCTTGCGGGCAGAACTAGTATTACCATTGCCAATCGCCACTTCGAACGTTAGTTGATTTGCCCCGGGTATATCCTGGTTATTCAGGATCAGGTAATGATTCAAGCTCTGCTCGATCCGGTCAAGATTGCGTAAATGATGATCGAAAGTGACCTGACAGACCCGTAATTCACTGGCCAACTCCATCAAAAAATCCAATTGACGTGCTGAAATCAAGACCTTTTCATCAACGTCGATCGAAACCGCGGCCTGGGTTGTCGGATGAGTGATCGATCTGAGAGTGGCATCGCCGGATTGGTCTTCAAATGTCTCGGGCTGGTCCTTCTTCAGACAATGCCTGAGTTGAGCGATCATCTCGGAAACGTCCAGGATTATGCCTTTGGTTCGTTCCTGAACCATCAACAACATAAACTCGATGCCTCTTGTTAAGATACTGATCAAATCATGGTCGAGTCTGATCGTTGCTTTCTGCAAAGCACTGATGACATTTTCAAATTGCTGGGCCAGGTCGGCCAAATCATTGAGTTCAACGATTAAAGCGGAACCTTTGATGTTGTGGGCTTCGCGCAACAGGGCCATTAATACATCCGGACTGACTCCCTCCGACAATTGGACCAATTGTGCCTGAATGTTAGCTGCCCTGACCTCAAGCTCTGCCATGAAAGCCGAGAAAAGTTCATCATACTCAACATTGTCCATTGTGAGCGAGACCCCCTGTGCAGATCGAGACCCATCCCCAAATAACTCAAACCCGATAGCGATGGACCATGTATTGCATTTTTTGGCTGAGACCACTCATATCCAAACAGGCCCGCTCCATCTGTTCAATCGAAGTTGTCAACGACTGGATCGAATGATTTATATTTTCCATGGCCTCGGCAATCTGGTCGATCCCAACCGTCTGTTCACGCGAGGTTACAGCGATCTGCATGGCCGCGTGTGAGGATTCATTGATGGTCACTGACATTTTTCTGATGATCTGGCCTGCTTCATAGGCTAGTTTGTTCCCGTCCTCTGCTTTCTCTCTTAACTCAGCCGTAGCCAATACCGCGCTGTGGGTCGCCCTCTGAATGTTGCTGAGTATATTTTCAACCTCACGAGTCGCTTGCTTTGACTGCATGGCAAGATTCTTGACCTCGTCCGCCACCACGGCGAAACCACGCCCATGTTCACCCGCCCGGGCAGCCTCAATCGAGGCATTCAAAGCCAGGAGATTCGATTGTTCTGCTATATCACTCACGCTCTCGATGATTTCACTTATCTTCTTCGTTTGAGCATTCAAGGATTGTATCTTTTCAGTAATGATCTCGACTTGTTGCTGGACCACAGCCATGCCTTTGACTGACGTTTCGACCGCTTTGATCCCCGTCTCCGATTGCTCGATCGCATCTTTAGCCAATTCAATGACCCGATTGGCCCGTGATGCGGATTGCTCAGCCGTATGCTTCAACTCATACACAGTAGCTGTCGTATCCGATATCGCCACCGCTTGATGTGAAGCCACCTCAGAAAACGAGTGGGCTGATGCCAATATCTCCTCGGTCGTGTTCGATAAATCTGTCGCTGCCTGTTGAACACCACCGGTCATCTCCCTTAAACCTATGAGCATCTGGTTGAAAGCATCTGCTAATTCACCGCCCGCTTCAACCCGCTTACTCAAATCACCCTTGGAAATAGTAATGGCTTGATCAGCAAGCTCCCGTAAATGATCAAGCATCCTGTTAAAAGAAACGCCTAGCTCAGCCTCGATCTTCAAATCCACAGCGAGATTTCCCCGAGCAACAGCTTGTGTGTTGCGGATTATTGAACTCACCATTCTCACAAGTTCATTAAATATACCCGAAAGCTTGCCAAGCTCGCCATTACGCCCCTCGTCAAAACGAATATCAAGATCACCCAGCTTGATTTTCTCGGCATTGTCTACCATCTGACGAAGTGGTGCCAGAAAATAATAACTGATCAGCATTAAAAAGACACTACCTACGACTACCGTGATCATGGTTACAGACCACATCCTGGCATTCAACGCTGAGACATGATGGTCCAATTCACGCCGGGCTATGCCAATCATCATAAGACCCCTCTCCTGTTGGTCTGCTATCAAAGGGACTATGATGATCATTTGGCCATCGGTATATGTTAACGTCTGGCCTGACTTCAGAAGGCTTTGCACTGACGGTAATGTCAACTGCTGCGGATTGTACAGCGAATATAATTCCCGCACCGCATTATACACCGCAACATACAGCAAATTCTCGTCCGCTTTCAACATCGTAACAGCATGTTCAGCTATTGTGGACCCTTTCTCATTCAGGCCTTCAATCACATCCTGAGCCAAAACCGCCGCGATTGCCTTCCACTTCTGCTCGAAACTGTTCCTCACATCATTCGTCTGAAACGAACGAAAAAAATAAAAATGAAGCAAGGACATTATACAAACCACGACTATAGAAAATAAAGCAATAACTCCATACATCGGTATTTTATGTAATACTCTCATTTTTATCTTCCCTCAATGCCCTTCTATCACACGCTGCACTTTCCGATTCAGCTCACAAATATCAAGAAGCTCAGCCTTTATATCGCCCCGCCTGATCACCTCGGAAACCAGTTTTGTATTTTCAACTCTCTTACCTTCAGACGCTAAATACTCATACTCGTAATTCTCTATGCCCAATGCCTGATCAACTATTATACCACAAAACATGCCCTGACATGCACAAATTATGATCTGATGGCTCAATTCATATTCTGTCTCCGACAGACCGAGATAATGCCGCACATTAATAATCGGAATGATCTGATCACGAACATTGATGGCACCCTCAATGAGTTTCGATTGACAGTCAATATGAGAGAGAGCGACCAGACGAATGATTTCCCGAACATAGGCAAGATCAAGTGCGTAACGTTGGCCGCCGATCAGACACTCTACAATCAGCACATACTCCCCTCTCGTAATGCATTGAGACTTCAAGGCCCGCATGAGTTCTACTCACATTTCTGTCCTTTATATACATATGCAAAAAACATACCATTATTTGAACGGATGAGGGTTTCAGGAACTGATTGGGCCATGCGTGGTTGAATCAGATTGCACCTTGCCGATTCAGTCAGCATCACCTCATAAAAAAACTGCAAAAAAAAGGGAAAGCGACTCTTATTTTGAACAGTATTAAGAATCTATTAGTCAATTTTTTTCGTATGGATGCAAAAAATGCATCAACCATGAGACAAGTTGCTTGTCTGAAGTCTCGCGGCCAAAAATGAAAAGCTTTACAATGCAGTTGCCCTATTGGACATTCGCCTCCAATTTGTGTTGTGTTTTGGTGGCTTTCTGATCCGGTTTGCCTCGAAACATGATTTTTTTAATGAGAATACCAAGTTCACGATCATCAGTGCTTTTTCCATCCTGGGCCGGGATGAAGGTCTGAGAAGTTTCCAGACTGAATGGGATAAGGTCTTGATCGCCGAGTTGGTCAGCCGGGATATCGAGGATAATGTTGAACAAGTCGTTGACGGGATCGGGCAAGGAGATGATATGGCCATTGATCGTCATGGTAATTTCTGCTTTATGCGGAAAATTCTGGTTGGGTACCCAGGCATGCAGATAGAGATAGGCGTCGGTTTTGGGATTAACCAGGGTAGCCTCCCCTCTTTTTTGCATCCAGCGGCGCATGACATTACCGTTTTTATCGAGTTCGGGGCCATACCAACCGCTTCCATACTTGATCAAAGATTCAGAATATTCGTCACGAGAAGGGAGAAGGACAAATTCATGGCCAAGGTAGCGATAGAAGTCGCTGAATTTCTGCAGTCCATTCAGGGTGAAGTATCGGGAAGCATCCTGGAGATCATAAAGGCCGGTAAGCACGAATGCTCTTTTCTTTAACAAGGTGATTGGGATATAGATCAAGCGAGAGTATTCATAAACAGAATTCGGTTGCCATTCAGTGATGTGCAGGGGGGGATTATGGTCGTCCTGGCATAATTTCAAGCCATCTTCATCAACAATATGGACAAAGATATGCAGATTACCGGATGGTACGGTCCAGGCAGGTCCCGTTTCCCAGCGGTATTTCACTTCAAGCAGATGGTCTGAAGTCACCGGTGTTTCGCCGAGATCGATCTTGGCAGTCAGGTCGAGATTAATAGCATTGACCGGGGTCGGCCTGACCTCGGGTTGCATTTGAGACTGTGGTTTTTCACGTAAGAATTTCCAAGATAAAAAGACCAGTAAAAGAAAAACGAGACAAAAGACGATAATGCCGAGATATTTTTTTCCCATCAGTAGACAACCTCCCTCTGGATTGATAGAATACACAAGTTACAAAAGAACGTTTTCCGCAAGGTTATTATAGAAAACGACCCACCAATTGTCAAGCCGAGTTCAGATATACGGTGCCAGTCCTGCAACTTCTTGATTGCTTCATTTGGGCAATAATCGCAGTACTGTGAATACTTTGCTATTGGCTTTTCGTGTGCTACACTAGGAAAAAGAAACCTGTCTGAAGGGGGCCAGCTTATGTACCGTTTCACAAGAATAGCATTCTGCCTTTTGTTCATGATCATGACCTGTACTGTTATGGCTCAAGAGCCACCCTTACGCTGTGCTCTGGTTAATCCGGAACTTGGAACACCCGAGATGGTCAAACACTCATTTCGGGCACTTTTCAGTTATTTGAGCAAGCGTGTTAACCGCGAGATCATCGTGAGTATAATTCCTACGGTCGAAGAAACGGTCGAGGCATTGAAAAAAAACGAAGTTGATTTTGGTTATACTGGCATTATCGATTTTTTTCAGATTCAGCAGGGTTTTAACATACTCCCGGCCGCAACTTTTACTCGGGGCAACAAGAGTCAATATACAGCTTGTCTGGTCGTCCGGGTGAACGAAGCTGGTCTATCAATCAAGGACTATAAAGGGAAACGCTTTGGCTTTACTTCGTTTCACAAGCAATACGGCGGCTTATATCCGGAGATAATCCTTAAAGAGAATGGCCTTCCCACAAGACTGGAAGACTATTTCGCCTCAGTACATCCCTATTATGCCGATGTTCCGGTTATTTACGACCTGATCAAATCAAAAATCGACCTGTGCGCCGTATCTGAAATGACACTTGAAACTCTCAAGGAGAATTCACCGGCTCTCTTGAAAAACATATCGCTCATAGATCGCTATCCGGACCTGATGTTTGCCCCGATCTTCTACAGGGCAGACATGAAACCTGACCTGCGGGATAAACTGATAAATGAACTCATCGCGTTTATTGCCACCAGTGAAGGCCAGCAAATGATGATGATGTTCAAACTCGATGGTGTCAAAACTGTTTCGAATGAGGATTATAAGCAAAACAGGGCCCTGGCTCATCGTCTTAACTATATTACCAAGCCCTAGTAGTGTATTCAGGATGCGGTTGGGAGGACTACCACACGCAAGGAACTACTCAATCCATTCTTTCGATACAGTATGTTCTTCAGCAGCCCGTACGTTCCCTTTGACCGCGCATCTCATCTCCGGGATGTGTTGAACGGGAATATCTGGCCTCTGGCCATGGTCCCAATCACGACAAGACACGATCCGGCCCAGGAACGAGATCGATCTGTCCCCTCCTCAAGCCCGATTGTTACAGAGCGACTCAATGAGAACTTATTGGGTTTTGGTTGACATTTAGCGGTCAGGTACATATAGTAGTGTTCATTTTGAATGATCCCTGAACAAGGTTGGGATAGTATGAGACTTTTCAGAAAGGCTTGAGGGAAAACGATGAGCGAACAAAACAACAGTGTCTGGGTCAAGCCTGATCAACCTATGATGTGGTATTATCTCGGTATCGGCACAATCTCAGCCGCCAGTCTTCTCATGGAAGTCACCATGACCCGGATTTTTGCGGTGGCTTTTTTTAATCAATTTGCGTTTTTAATCATCAGCACCGCTCTGTTTGGATTTGGTTTCAGCGGAGTATTCCTTTCTATTTTCAAGGGCTTGACCAAATATAGCTTTGAACGGGTTTTGATGTATTCTTCCATCTGTTTTACCCTGACTTTGGTACTCACATTAAAGATCGTCGTTTCCATTCCGCTCCAGTTCAAACATTTAGGTAATGACTTCATCCAATTTCTGTATCTTTCGATTTATTACATTTCTTTAGCGGTACCTTTTTTCTTTTCAGGCATAGTCATCGCGCTCCTGCTTTCGAATTTTCCCATTAAAGTCAACAAGCTGTATTTCTCGGATTTGATTGGAGCGGGCATTGGTTGTTTCCTGATAATCCCGCTGGTTCCGGCATTCGGTGCCTCGGCCACGATCATCATTGCCTCTCTCCTGGGCATTCTGGCCGCTGCCTGTTTTGCGAGAATGATCAATAAGCACATGCTGGCAGTCTGTGTGGTAATTTCGTTGGGATTGCTGGCTTTATTGCCTTTCAGCGAAACGTACTTCAGGGTCAAAATACATGAAGGGAAACGAAGTTTTAATTTTGACGAACAGTACGGCCTGATTGAGTTCTCGCGATGGGGCCCCATTTCGAGGATTGATGTGGCTGACCTGGGAAATGCCAAGAATATCTGGATCGACGGAGGTACGAACCAATCATTTATGCTCCCTTTTGATGGGGATTTAAGAAAGCTGAACCCCCATCCTCAAGCCGGATTGGTCTATCAATTGATTGACTTTCCGGATGTCTTGATCATTGGCCCCGCGGGAGGCACGGAAGTGCTTTTTGCCCTGTCGCATCGACCTAATTCGATCCTGGGCGTGGAACTCGACCCGGTCATCGTTTCTTTAGTCCAAAACGAGTATCGCGATTACATCGGAGGCATCTACAACAAACCGATGGTCACTCTGGTCAACGATGAAGGCCGCAGTTATGTGCGACGTATCACCCAGAAGTTCGATATTATTCAGCAGATTCACAACGCTTCGCCTGTAGCAATAGCCTCAGGAGCGGTCAATCTATCCGAAACCTATCTGTTGACCGTCGAAGCGTTTCATGATTATCTCGATCATCTCAAGGAAAACGGTTACATTTATATCAAGCGACCGGGAGCGATCCGACTGGCGGTAATAGCAGCCCAAGCGCTACGTGAACGCGGGATTAACAATCCTGAGGATCGTATGATCATCCTGTTCCAGCCGGCCAACGAGATCGAGCGGGTCAGTGGCGGTGAATTTTATCTCAAGAATGGTGAATTTACCCAAGATGAGCTCGATTTCTTCAAAATACAGAAAAGAAATATCATGCATGCTCCCAGTGCCATGAACGTACACAATAAAATCATTGAGAAATATCGCCCCCTGATCAAGAATCCCGATGGATGGAAAGTGTATGATCGACTCGGTATCAGCATGTTCCCTGTTACAGATGACCGACCCTTTTTCAATCATTTCAGTAAGTTTGCTCATTTTGCCAGTCTGGAGAAAACACCATTTGAGCTGGAATCCTTCATGAGGTACTATCACAGTCCTGATTTCAGTCTCTTAATCATTCTGGGAGAAGCAGCGTTACTTTCAGTGATCTTTATCCTGCTTCCCCTCTCTATTTTTAAACGTTCCGGCTTGAATACTCCCGGGAAGATCAGGTTCTTGTTATATTTCTTTTCGTTGGGACTGGGCTTCATCCTGATCGAGATTGTTTTAATCCAAAAATTCATTCTGTTCATCGGGAACCCATCCTATTCTGTATCGGTTGTGCTTTTTTCGATACTGATCGCCGCTGGTTGTGGCAGTTATGTATCCGAGCGATTTCAGACAAAGCTCAGAGTAGCACTGCCGGCTGTGGTCCTGACTATCTGTTTGCTCTGTTTGCTCGAGTTGCTCTTTACTCCGGCAATCTTCAACTTTTTCCTGGGCTATAATATGGCAGTCCGGATTGTCATCTCGATCCTCTTGATTTTCCCGCTGGGTCTGGTCATGGGCATGCCGTTTCCCATCGGCATCACAATCGTTGATCGGATTTCGAAGCCATTGATCCCCTGGGTATGGGCAATCAATGGATATGCCACGGTCATTGGCTCAGTCCTGTGCACGATTCTCGCCCTGAATTTCGGGTTCAGGGCCGTAGTTGTTATCGCCTGCACTATTTATCTGGTGGGTTTCACAGCGTTATTCAGTCTTAACCGCCTGTTTCAAAAGAACGCCTGATCCTCGCGTCCTGGACAACCAAATCATTCCCCGGTTGAACTTCTTGGAGAAGGATTTGCAGGTGTCTTGCTCGCCGATTGTTTGCTTTTTGAAGAAGTGTGGCGATGATGGTATCGTTGGCCACTATGTTGCCCTGGCCGATGCGCGACCTGGTTCGTTGATTGCCCCATCGCTGAGACCGGTTGTTTGACTCCCAGCTTTCGCAACAGTCCCTGCAAACGCTTTTTAAATTTGCGGACTTCCTCATTTTTCCAGGCTTCGATCAAGGGAATAAAGCTCCTGTCAGCTTTCTTGAAAAGAACGTCCAGCAGATGTTGACGAATTTCCCGATTCTTTTCCATGATCTGGGCCAACAACTCTTTGATTTTTGCCTCGTCAGGTGCAGTTCGGTATGAGTCGAGCAGTTGCTCACACCATAATTCCTTGATTCGGTCCGAACTTTTACGAGAATGCTCGAGGAGCCCCTCTTGATCGGATGTTTCGTTCATTTTCAACCAATTGGTCTGGATGGTTTTATCAACAAGCTGGTCAATGTCCTTGATGGTCATTGTACTCAGAGCCCCGTAACCGGGTAGTGACATACCATTCTTTTCCTTTATGGCTTTAGCTTTTGAGCCTTTAAGGACTTGGACCAGAAAGGTCTTATCACCGTTACCTATCAAAGCATCCGCCGTTGTCAGAATCTGATCGAGTATCTTCTGCTCGAACGGGGGTTTTTCGAGTCGGACTCGCTCCCCGACCTTGATCGCATATGTCGGAGTATTCTGTGATTCAACATTGATCGACACGAGCCATTCGAGCAGTATCTTGGTTATGGCGGCATCCTGGTACAGAAACCATTGCTCCTGATCATGAGGCGATTTGGCGAGAATATCCTTGAATCGTCGAAAAGCACCTTTACCCTGGATCGAGCCCATAAGTTTGTTCTTTAAAGCAGGATTGGCGACCCGTTCGATGAAATCCATCATCAGTTCCCATCCTTCCCGAGAGGAAATAGTCGGCACTTCGATCAGGTGCTGAAGTCCACTCTTCATCTCGCTCTGGTTCGCCTTGGCCATCACTTCCGAACTTTTCCAGACGACGGTGCCCGAGTTCGTATCGAAATAACAACGGAAATCTTCTTGCTCCGATGAATATGCATCGATGAGGTTGTTCCAGTCAATTTTCAGTTTTTTCATAAAGCAATCCTCTCAGGATATCCCACGGGCCTGATCGTTATTTCTTCACGGCCTTAATCAGAAGCGTATATCCCTTTTGAAAATAAAGGAGATAGTCCAGTTTGGAAAAAAACCAGGTTAGTGGATACAGAACTGAATATACTTTGAATGTTTTCATGTTTTTCTTTAATTCCTGCTCAGAAGAAGGACTGATACTCCCATCCCGCTTCTTGACCACCTTGTGACCCCTGCTCAGAATACGGATATATCCGAAATTAATGATCGTTTCGATGATCTCAGTGAAAAAGTGCGTAAAGGTTTCGATTTTTTGAACATGCAGACCTTTTTTCGTTAAGCGCGACGCCAGTTGTTCGGGATCATATCCCTCACGTACATGACCATAAACGTCAGGCGTCAATCCAATCATGTTCTTTAACGTGTTAACTGAAAAAAACCGCCCACTTACCGGAGCGGAAACGAGAACGGTCCCACCCGTCTTGACGAGCCTGCAAATTTCTTCGATACAGCTCTCGTCATCTTCAAGGTGTTCAAGAATATCAAGCGCCGTGATAAGATCAAAGGCCTCATCGTGAAAGGGCAGCTTGAGTGGGTCTGATTGGAGTATTCCCTGACCAAGCAAGGAATGTGCTGCTCGCAGATTGATCTGATCAGTATCGGTACTAACCCACTGTCCTCCACGTTTCCTCAAATGATAGCCAATAATACCACGAGCACACCCCAATTCCAAACAGAGTTTCTGGCCCAGATCGGGGAGACATGTACATATCTTAGCAACTCGTTGCTTTTTTTTCAACGATTTCTGAAAAATTTTTATTTGCCAGTTTTGGGCCATTGCCTGCGATAGACATCCTTGAGAAATCGATAACCGACCAGATGTTCGAGTAAAAATTCTTTCATATTGACCGTAGGTATACCCAGGACCGTTTTTCTGAAAAGACGGTCACATTGATCACAGGGTTTGATACCCTGAATTCTATGCGAAACAAAATGCTCTCTCAAATCGACGATGGGTTGATTACGCCAGATGTCTGCGAGACTGCTTTCTTTGGCATCGCCGATTTTCAGGACCCCATAAAAATCCTGGGGACAGGGAACGACCGTTCCATCCCACAGAATGGTTAAAGCGTACCAGCAAAACGTACAGGGAGAAAAAGGTTGATTGTTGGCCAGCCTGTGTGCAGTCTCGCTGGGGATAAGCCCGCCCCAGTTATGCGGTTCCTTGATATAGAGTTTATTGAGTGGCAATCCGCGGAAATGGGCCAAAAAGGCTTGCTTTTCCCCGGTCATCAGCGCATACGGTTTGGTATCGGTCTGAATGAGTTGAATGACGGTGAACGGCTCCTGACTGTTTAATCGCTGTTTCAAAGCCAGGAACGTCTTGATATGATCTATGGTTTCATCATAATGTGCGCCTACGCGACTTCGTTCATAGTCCTCACGCGTAAAACCATCAAATGAAAATGAGAGAAAATCGAGTCCTGCTTCGATCAGACCACGAGACAGTTCTGGGGTAAGGATAGTACCGTTGGTATGTATTCGCGTTTTAATGCCTGCTGCGTGGGCATAGGCCACACATTCACAGATGTTGGGATGAAACAGACTCTCACCGCGATGACTCAGGTTCACATCATGGATAAAGGACCGGGCTTCAGAGATGATGGTCCGGTACAGCTCCAGGTCTATAAAGCCCCGGGGTGTCGTCACATCAGTGCTTTGCGGACAGACCGGACACTTCAGATTACAGGTATTGGTCGGTTCCAGCCAAAGCCGTAGAGGCATTATCCGACCTTTGGTCCGTCCAAGCTTATAGTCAATAAATATCCTGGACAGTCGCTCAAAACGTTGTAATGGCTGCATCAGTTCCTCAGAATCAACAATTCGCTCTCTCTTTCATCCCGGTTCTCGGTGAGAGCATCTTGTGGTCATTATACCAGTTCAGGGTCTCGCACAAACCGTGCTCGAGCTTGACCATTGGTTCATAATTGATCATTGTCCGCGCTTTTTCAATGGAATATGCCCTGTTTTTGATAAAAAAGCCGATTTTGCCATGGGTCAAAGGTGCCTCGAGGCCGACGAGTTTGAAAGCAGGCTCAGCAATCGCGGCGATCAAACGTGCCCCTGAAATCGGGAATCTGAAAGGTAGGATGCGCGTGCCCGACAGTTTTGCCACCGTATCAAGTAATTCCCGTACGGTCACAACATCTGGACCGGCTATATGAAAGATCGAACCCGAATCGAGTTCGATCTGGCCTGCTTTGACGAGTGCTTGAACAACATCGGAAACATGCACGGGATGCATTTTATTCTCGGCCTTACCAAGAAGAAACATGTGGCCAGAAGCGATCATCCTGAAAAGTTTCAGCGTTCTGAGATCGCGCGGCCCATAAACCCAGGCCGGTCTGATAATGACCACCGGTATCGTCTGTGCCGCCTTGACGGCCAATAATTCGGCGGCGTACTTCGATTGCTCATACGCATCTTCAGGTCGAGGTGTACATGTTTCATCCACTAATGTTGGACCGACATCTCCTAAGACACCAACACTACTGCAAAACACCAGACGTTGGATCTGGGCCCGTTGGCAGGCTTCGATCACATTACGCGATCCCTCAATATTGACCCGTTGTAATTCGCCTTTTGCTTTTGTGCCCATTCCCAATTCAGCAGCGAGATGATAGACCAGGTCAATACCCTGTAGTGCTCGATCGACAGAAGCACGATCAAGAATATCGCCTTGAACAAACTGGACCGCATCAGTCCAGTCCAGATGAATCTGGTCCGGGGACCTGCGGCAAAAGGCCCTGATCTGAAAATCCCCCAGGAGCAAATGATCGACAAGATGGCTGCCAATAAACCCGGAAGCACCGGTTACCAAAACTCTCACACCTGCCTACTTTCTGAAAGCATAGATAATGCCGCCGATGACCCCAAAAACAAGATACAGACAATAATCGACCACGCTGAAAGCAAAAGCTGTGGCAGACGGAATACCAAAAAACCTGAAAAAACCGATCCAGCTTGCTTCACGTAAGCCAATGCCGTTAATGAAAAAAGGAATCAAGAGGATAACCTGGACTTGCGGCACTATAACCATATAATCAAAAAACTGAAAAATGCGGTCGAAATGAAAGGCTAAGCCGAGGAAATAATAGAACAGAATAACATTCAACTGAAGCAGAAAGGCCATCAGGAAGGCCAGAAAAAAGGCCCCTCTTCGGTCCTCCTCGTTATATGAACGCAGGATTTGATGAAACAGATGCAGTTTCTGGGAGACCTGTGACAACTTCACAAGACCGAGCAGGTAGGTCATGATACGCATCGGCCAGTGCCAATAGACCAGACCAATCGCGAACAGGCCCAGCAAACCGATGATACCACCGGTAATATAGATCGGACGGACCGTTTCTGGAACACCCTGAAACAAACGCACCATCGACAGCGATAAGGCAAAGAGAAACAACATACTCATCCCGGAAACCCGTTCGACAAATACGATGGCAAAGGACTTTATCCCGGAATGGGCCTTCATGCGTGTATCGTAAGCCCGGACCAAATCTCCCCCGATTTGTGTAGGGAGAAACTGGTTGAAAAAATTACAGACCAGATACGATTGGAATAAACTTACAATCGGAACGGAAATAGACTGTGCTTTAAGAAGGATGCGCCAACGAAACGATGAAATCAACAAACCGAGCGGATGTAGCATCAGGGCCAGCACGATCCAAACCGGCCGGGCTTGAGACAAGGCCAGAATAACATCCGAAACATTGACCCTCTTCACTAAAATAAAGATGATCAGCACCAGAGATAGTAAAATCTTGAGCAGTACTTTCTTGTTTTTCATACGCAGCCTGCTTGAATCATTTGGGGATTTGGCTTGACGAGCCAAGGTCCTTTGAGGACCCTGATCCTGTCAGAATTTCAGAATCGCTCTGACTATGCTTGAACCCAGCCATCTGTTCAGCCCGGACCGCACACAGCGTGACCGGTGCTCCAAAAAAAGAGGTCAGATGCAAAATCCTGAACATTTTTTCCAAGGCCATGGTCAGGGTCGGACTATTGATCTTACGATAGAAACCGATCGGTAAAAAGAAGCGTCGTTGGATTTTTTTCGGAAAAAAACCGTGTCGTCCCAGCTCAGATATGACCTGTGAAACATGGATCACGATATAGTTCTGTGTTTTTCGGCTGAAGAATTTTTTTAACCAGAGGAAGGGCACGGCCAGGGCCGGAAAAGCGATGAGTGGTGGAAAGTCGAAAATGAGGCCGACACGGCTGACGCGACAGAATTCGGATAAGGTGTTCCGCCACTGTGGCACATGCATGAGCACACGAGACGAGATCAACCAGTCAAAACTCTGATCGGCGAAGGGGAGTTCAGCTACAGAACCGCAGACGAGATTCATGAGTTGTGCTTGTGAACGCGTCTTTTCCCGGGCGATAGCCATCATTTCGATGGACGTATCGATAATTGTCACCTGCGCGCCATCGTTAGTCAGGGGCAGGGCAATTCGCCCTGTCCCGCCGCCCGCATCAAGAATAGTAACACCCGCCGACGGTCCCAGCAAGGCACGAAAATCAAGAGTTTCCAGGTTTGAAAGGTAATGACCAAAAACACTGCCGAAGCGTTCATCATCAAAAGACCGGGCGAATTTTTTCTGGCGATACAAGCGGGTAGTATAATGGTCATGAGTGAGACCATTGCTTTTCTTCTCCCAGTTGGCCATCGCAGTTTCCATGGCCGCAGAAACCTTGGTCAGATAAATATCATAACTATAACACTCCCGGTATTTTTTTTCTGCTGCCGTAGCCAATGTGTGTCCCAACTCAGGCTGGTCGAGCACGGTGAGAATACCGTGAGCCAGGGCCTCACTTCCCGGTGCGACTAACAGGGCTGTCTCGTGATCGAGAACCTGGGTATGAGTCAACAGATCAGTCGCCACAATCGGAACACCCGAAGCCAAATAGGAATAGATTTTCAAGGGGGTGTTGGTGCCCCGGATACGAGGTGACACCAGCATAGTTGCCCGATCGAGAAAATAAGGGATTTCCTCGGGCGGTCGTTGACCGATCAGGCGAAACGATGCACTCAAGCCCCTCCTATCAAGCTGCGCTTGCAATTCCCGGACCTGATCTGCACTCCCACCAATGATCACGAAACAGATATCTGTTCGGACCTCGATCACCTTTTCAGCGGCATCCATGAGCAAATCGAGCCCCTGATAAACCTCGACTGTACCGGTATAGATGATTAGATGGTTTGCGATGGGTTGCAGGAGTTGTTCGACGCGTTGTTCGAGTTCCGGATCACCCAGCTCGGCCTTGTAAGGCAATGGTGAATTTTCGATGATTGACCAACTTGCGTTCGCGTTCAGGCTCCTGATCGTTTCTCCCAGAGTGGTACAAATGCCGATAATGAAATCGGAATGATTGATGACCCAACGTTCACCTATTCGGACCAAACCAGCCAGCACACTCGCCCCGCTCATTTTGAAATTCGCTAATTGCTGGGCCAGATCGGAATGCATGTCATACAGATGCGGGATACGGTAATACCAGCGGAAAATGGTGCCCATGAATGAAGCTTCTTCATGGGTATGAATTATGTGATAATTCTTGTTCCGAAGTAAGCTCCAAGCCTTGAAAAAAACAAGAATATCAAGCAGGATTTTTGACCAGGATGGCCCGATAGCAATCCGCTTCACTCCAGGGAATGCCGCAATTCTGAAAATGTTCAAACCATCGATCTTGGGGTCCTGACCAAGATGATAGGTCACCAGGTCCACCTGGTGACCCAGATCCGTCAACGCTTTAATCCTGAAATAGACACTGAAAGGAGTACCTCGAGGCGTAAAAAAAGGCTCCGGCGCAATCATCAGGATCGAAAGCGGCCAGGGACGTGCTTCATTGAGTTTCTTCATCAGCTATCGTTTCTGCTCATCGGGCGATGTACCGTGAAACAAGTGTGTCAATTCTCATTCCGGGGGCATGCTCTTGCCATGTTCACCTAAAAATGGAACGAATCGACAATCGATCGAATCGTTCACCATGATCTTACCGTCTTTTTTCGTGATGACTTTCAGCGTCTGATAACCATGTTCATTATCAACAGGTACGACCAGATGCCCACCTTCTGCCAACTGATCAACCAATGGTTTGGGACTTTCAGTCGGTGCCGCCGTGACGACGATCCCATCGAAGGGAGCATTATCCGGCCAACCAAGATAACCATCACCGATAAGGCAATGTATATCACCGTAGCCATTTTTCTGCAATGTCTGACGAGCTTCCTGTCCCAAGGGCTTGATGATCTCGATAGTAAAGACCCGCTCCTGACCGACAAGTTCAGCCAAAATAGCGGCTTGATAACCCGACCCGGTCCCAATCTCCAGGACCTTCTCGCCTGGCTTCAAATCGAGCAATTCAGTCATCAACGCCACCATATACGGTTGAGAGATGGTCTGATTGTGCCCGATCGAGACAGGATGATCAGCATACGCATATTTCTGGCCATCCTCAGGAATGAACCGATGACGCGGCACTGTACGAAATGCGGCCAAGACAGCGGCATCCTTTATTCCTCGGGCGACCAACTGGCTTGATACCATGCTTTCCCGAAATTGTTGCATCACTGTGTCATGATCCCCCTGTTCAGATTGAGCCAGACATTGATTAAAACAACAGAGCATACAAGTAATCAGACCAATACAACCCAGTACCAGTTTTGCTCTCATACGTGTTCCTCCCCAGTTGATGTGTTTCTTTTTCACCTTCGTTCTTGAGAATAAGCCGGGTCAAGGGAAATCCAGTTCTGTTTCTGCTTAGGATCGAAACCCGGCCATCCCGGCCCCTTCCCCGGCCTGGTCCTCCTATACGGCAAAGCCAGTCCGCTCCATACTGAGCATACCTGCGATCATTTCACCATTCCAACCATTTTTATTCTTGTTAAACAAAAAAGAACGCAATTCTTCCGATGTTGCAATAAGTAAATACTGGACCGCTTCCTCGGACCGCCCCGAGTCGATCAGCAGAGCAATGAGAAAACCATACAGTGATAACCGCTCACGATCGTTATGATATGCTTTCCTGAAAGTATCAGGCACATTTTCTTTTATCAGGGTATCGAGTATTCGCGTGGCCTGGATCAACATTTCAATCGCTGTGGTCCGATCAGCTCGAATGTAGCATAATCGGGCCTGGGCCTTGGCGATTCGCCATTGATAATCAGTGGCAGAGATGACCTGACAGAGAGCATCGGCCCTGCTCAGTAATCCCTGGGCCCCGTCCAAATCATTTTGACGAAGAGAAAGAACACTCAGATAAAGCAGACTCACCATCCGGACAAAATCATTCCCTGTTTCATCGGCCCGTTTCAAGGCCAGGTTACCCAGATTGATCGCTTCCTCATTCCGGAACAATTCGAAATGGACCATGAGCAGCAGATGAATAGCCAGAAGCTGATTCTGTGTATCACCGATGGATTCAGCCAGTTCGAGGCTTGCTTCAGCCATCTGCTGGGCCTTGTCATAGTTATTTCTGCTCAGTTGAACGGCAGCCTTGATGCCCAGGACCCAGGTCTCCAAATTCCGATTGCCCGATTTCTTGACCAGATCATAAGCTTCGTCCGCACGGTCGCCTGCTTCCTCAATCCTTTTTATCTGCAGATAAAAGCGACTCAGATAACCCGTAGCTTTAATCTGTAAAAGCGTATCTTCAATTTCCGAGGCGATCCCATGCGCCTTGCTTAAGACTTCGTATGCTCGACAAAACTGCCCGATATAGAGCTGATCCACTCCATTATTGACCAGGACCGAACAGGTCAGATGGGCGATACCCAGCGATTCTGCTATGCCATATGCTTGCTCATGAAAAGTCGCGGCATCAAGAAAATGTCCCCTGCTGGCATGTATTGAACCAATCGCATTCAAACTTTCGGCTACCCCGACTTGATTTTTGAGTTGCTTCATGATCTTCAGCGATGTATCGAAATGGCGCAGGGCATCATCGAAATGTCCTCTCGATTCGCAGATCGTCCCAAGATGGTGGAAATTATACGCTTGACCACTGATACATTTCCCGGCCATATTGATGTTCAAGGACTGATTGATATATTCCTCTGCCTCAATATACTGCCCCAGATTCAAACACACCAGACCGATATCATCCAGAATGTGTGCTTTGATGGTTGTATTGCCCGTTTTTTCGGAAATGACCAGGGCCTTTTCCCAGTACTCGAGCGCCTTGACATAATCACTGAGTCGATAATAAATAACAGCCCGTATGTTGAACAATTGCAGGACCTCTTTGAAATCAGCCTGGTCCTCAGCGATAGGCAAAGCTTCCTGGACCATTTCAAGTGCAGTCTTGTGGTCTCCCATCCTGATCAGGATCCGGGCTATCTCCCGCATGATTCTTTGTTCACTGTAATCCCTGTACGTTTCACCTTCATCCCGAACCAGCTTTAAAGCTTTTCTATAATAATCCAAAGCTGTCTCATTGGCAAAAATCCGGTCCGCCCTGTCCGCAGATAAAAGAACATACTTCAAGGCTTTGGCCTTGTTCCTGCTCTGCAAATAGTGATAGGCCAACTGCTCGAAATGCTCATCCTGACTGTCCCGATACGTTTCCTCGAAATAATTGGCAATACGTTCATGAATGAGCATCTTGCTTTTCCGCTGTATACGCTTCACCAGAATATCGCGAAGCAAGGTATGCTGAAAAGAATATTCCTCGGGTTCCTTCTGGTTGGGCTGATTCTCCACCAGAATCCCTTGACGGATCAGGTCATCAATCAAATTCAGAATGTCCTGTTCCGGCATATTCATGAGTGTACTCAATAAACTGATCTGATTCACTCGCCCCAGGACAGCAACGTACTCGAGCATGTGCTGAAGAACGGGCGTAAGATGCTGTAAACGTTTCATGACCAGTTCCCGGATTGTGCTCGGCATGGATATGCTCTGAACAGATTCCTGGTCAATCTGCCATGAGCCTTCATGACGACGAAGTGTCCCCTCTTCGAGACTACTCCTCATTATTTCCTCGATGTAATAAGGATTACCCTCGGAAATCGTCGTGATTCTATCTATGAAACTTTCAAAGGTGAGTGTACTCGAACCGAGCATGGACAGGACCATTTTTTTGATGTCCTTGCTTTTCAGCGGCTTGATGCTCAAACGCCGGGCACTGTATGTCCCGGACACCTGCTTCCTCTCGGATAGAAACTGGAAAAAAGTGCGTATGAAATCATAGGGTCGATACGCACTCATGAGCAAGAGCGGCATGTTGGCCGTTTCAGACATGAGTGCTCGGAACATGTCCAAGGTTGCAGAATCGGCCCATTGCAGGTTATCGACGAATATGATGATCGGACGGCGATCACAGATCAATCTTAAAAAACGGGCCACACTCTGATACAAAACCTGTTTGATTTTCTCGTGATTGGGTTCGGTCTGGGCATCATTGATCACGACCCTTTCACTTCCACCCTTCAGAAATACTCCCAATTCAGGTAAGAGTGTCGCCAGTTCCTTGCCCCAATCATTGATGTGTTCACGGGTCTGTTGATCAGACAAGACTTCGCTTTTCACCAGCAGATTCCGTAAACATTCAATCAGTGGCTTGTAGGGTATGGTCTCATGCTCAGCACATGAACCTGAAACCATCAGGATTGTCCCCTTTTTCATGAACTTTTTGATGAAACGACTTGCTTCCTCGACTAAACGCGTCTTGCCAATGCCTGCATCACCTTCGATCAGAAGGGTCGCGCCTCGATCGTTTTTGACATCGATGATCATCTCGTTGATCTGATTGAGTTCCTCCCGTCGACCGACAAAAACCGGATCGAACAGAAAGTCCGGACGTTTGACCAGGGACGAAAGCAATTCCAAAACAGAAGTTTTCTCATCGATCACACCAGCCGAAGAAGCTTCATCCACCACATACCTCAGATCATCCACGATCTCACTGGCCCGCTGATAACGCTCGAACGGGTCCTTCTGCAAGGTCTTCATGATGATCTGTTCCAGTTTGTCGGGTATGCCAGGATTATATGTTTTTGGTGAAACGGGCATTTCCTGAATATGCTGAAAAACCAGAGCGATGGGATTGGTCCCGTTGAAGGGAAGCCGACCGGTCACCGCCTCGAACATGACCACACCCAGTGAATAGATATCGGACCAGTACCCAACCTTCTCACCACGACCCTGTTCCGGAGAAAGATACGCGGCTGTGCCCATGATCTCACCAGTCTTGGTTATATAACTCGATACATCCAAAACCCGGGACAGACCGAAATCCATGATCTTGGCATGTGGTCCGGACTCGATCAATATGTTTTCAGGTTTGATGTCCCGATGAATGATCTTTTGAGAATGAATGAAATCGAGTCCATCACAAACCTGGATGAAAATCTCGATGAATTCTCTCAGGCTGAACTCCTGGACCCCTTTATTCTTGAGCTTCCGGATCAGATGACCGCGCAGGTCAGGTCCCTTGATATATTCCATAACAATAAACAGGATGGTACCGTCTGAACTGATATCATGCACCACAACGACATGAGGATGATGGCATTTGGAAATTGCCCTGAATTCACGACGAAAACGACTTTCACTCTCGTCAACCGTTCCCCGGTAATCCAAGACCTTGAGAGCAAGAATGCGATTATCGGTCAGGTCCGTAGCCTTATAGACGGTCCCCATTCCGCCGGAACCAAGCCGGGCCTCAATTCTATAACGTTTTGCCAAGACCTGACCGATCTCAACCGATTGCACAATAAACTCCCCTCTATGCTCGAACTGTCTGCAGAAACCAGTGCTTACCGCGAATCACAGCATTACATGATAGTATGAAGTTCCTCTTTAATCCATAAGCCGGGAAAGAGCCGGTAATCAGGCGTACTGGTCCGCTCCAGGATTATTCCCTCAAACATATCACTCAATTTCGCTAAAGCCTTCTCACTGAGATGCTGGAAGAGAGTCAATTCGTCTTTATGAAGAGCACCGTGCTGTTGAAGCTGGACCACAAAACGCTCGAAGAGCTCAACTTGAGTAATCTCTGACACTGCATCCAAGCGTATATCTGGGGCAGATCGATCAAAGAAAAGCCCGTAAAATACCGGTATCTGAATTATATCAAGCGGTCCCAGTTTAATGACGTTCTGGGTCACGTATTGGACCAGCATAGTGTTAAAAAGCTTGATCCAATCAATATCTCGCACCAGAGCACCGATCAAGGGCGACTCGATCGGCAATGACAGATCGAGATGAAAACCGAGCCTGTCTTTAAAAAAGGTCAAGATAAGTTCTGCCTGACCAATCAACTCATTGGTCAATTCGATGTCCTTGCTCGTCTCGAAATCACGCTCGCGGACCGGTGACGATTGCTCCGAATCAGAAACATAGAACTGGGGACGAGCTTTGAGCATGGCCTTGACCACATCGCCCCAAGGATGGTCCAGGAAAGCTAACCAAAATTCCCGTGTATCATGTTCCAGGGCATGAACGATCCTGGCCGTGCGATCATGTATCTGCCTGATCGGTTCATAACCTACCCGGAAAATATGTTCCAGGTAATTGTGCTCGATAACTGCCAAAGCCTGCTCAGGATCACCGGAACACAAACTCTCGAGTCCGATATTCACCATATCGAAAGCCTTGCGCAGCGATTGCTGCAACGTTTTATAATCCGGCTTCAGGCCGTCTGTGACCAGGATGCGATGCGATAGTTGAATCAATTCAAACCTGATGCGGTCAAGGAGCTGTTTATCTGAGACCAGGGCCAGGACCTGAGAAAAATAGAGTTTCTTCTTTTGCCGTTCCAGAGCATAACGAGGACTGTATTCATGTTCCGGAATAATCTCAGGCCTGACATCACTCAAACGCATTCTTTCGGGCATATTTCCCGGTAAAGGCTGATAAATACTCATTGCCTCGTGCAACTCTCGAAAACCTTTCAAATCAAGACGGCTGCGCCTCAAGTCCGCGGCATTCTCCTCAGTCTCACTCGCTATTGACCAGGATATGCCCTGCATGAGTCGATAGTATTCCTGACGGTCCCTGGACCGTAATTCGGTTATGACCTTTTTCAGGATGTCCTCATGCTCATCGTTAATAAATTCAATAAAAAACAAATTGTCAACACTGAAATAATAGAGCTCGTCCGCATCGCCTCGTAATTCGTCGACATTATCGAAAACATAAATCCGGATGAGTTTCTGAAAAACGGCTACCAGGGTCTCGGGTTCAGATTCCCGGACCCATTCCATCAGTTTCCGACTGTTGGTTTCGAGCATCAAACCCAACCAGAAGACGACCTTGTCCGGTTCGAGTTCCTCCTTGTCCCACCACTCGAGATCATAGATATATTGGGCCTGCTTGAAATCCGTCAACTCGTACAGAAGCAAGGCATCCTCTTCCCCGACTTCCTTCAAGGTCAGATATACTTCCTCTTCAGGCAACATTCGAGCCAACTTCAAAGCGTGTGGTGAGGAAATGATCTGGTCTATCTTCTTTGAACCACGCAAACGATAGACCTGCTCTAATTGCTCTTGAAACGACAAAGACAAAAAACTCCTGTCAGCATGGGACCGATCCATGTATTACCCTCACTGTTCGCATTCACTCACGGGGACACAACTTCTCACTCGCATGGTCAGAGTGCTTTTCTTTTAATGTAATATTTTTCCGACCTTATTTCAACGTCAGATCACCCTGTTTGTATTCGGTCCGTCCAATCGATCCTAAGGAACTCATATGTCAGCACGAAAGCGCCTGGATGATCGTATCGGCTATTTCCTGCTGCTGCTCACGGGTAATCTCCGCAAAAATCGGGATGGAGAGCACTTCCCGAGCCATTTGCTCTGAAACCGGAAAGGCACCCTGACTGTAACCGAGATACCTGAAACAGTCCTGTAAATGCAAGGGCAGCGGATAGTAAATGGCACAGCCGATTGACCTGGCCTTGAGAGCAGCCATGACCCGGTCTCGATTATGCATGCGCAGGGTATACTGATTGTAGATACAGTAATGTTCTTCCCGTTCAATCGGTCTGATCAGATCAGTCACCTGCTCAAAAAGAACATTATAATTAGCTGCATTGCGGCGTCTCTGTTCAGACCATTCCGCCAGGTAAGGCAATTTCGCGCTCAGTATGGCCGCTTGAAGAGCATCAAGACGACTGTTATAACCGACGAGCTGATGATAATATTGTGTTCCGCCACCATGGACCCGGAGTAAACGGACCTTGTCCGCTATGTTCGCATCTTTGGTAACAATCATACCACCGTCACCATAACCACCCAGATTCTTGGTCGGAAAGAAGGAAAAACAACCAATATCACCTATGGAACCGGCCTTTCTGCCTCGATAGGTCGCCCCGATAGCCTGGGCCGCATCCTCGATCACCGCCAGACCATGACCCTGCGCAATTGCCAGTATCTCATCCATGGCAGCACATTGTCCGAACAAATGGACCGGAATGATCGCCTTGGTCCTTTGGCTGATATGCCTCTCGATCTCAGCGGGATTGAGATTATACGTCTCTGGCTCGATATCGCAAAAGACAGGACGGGCACCACAATTGTGGACAGCACCAGCCGTCGCAAAAAAAGTAAAGGCTGGTACGATAACCTCATCACCAGCTCCGATATCCAAAGCCCTCAGTGCAAGCAACAGAGCATCGGTTCCGGAAGCTACCCCGATCGCCTGGGCTACTTCACAGAAAGCTGCGATCTCCGTTTCTAGTTTCTGGACATAGGGACCAAGCACAAATTGACCCGAGGCAATATTACCCAGGACTGCAGCATCGATATCTGCTTTGATGGAAGCGTATTGCTTCTGAAGATCAACCAGCGGAATAGGCATAAGTATTTCCTTTCTGATGATGATTGTACTATACTCGGAACGGAATTGTAGTAGTGTCGTCTTCTTTTGAATTCAAGACTGTCGAACAGGGACCAGATTATGACTTTTTTAGACAAAAAGCTTGCATTCCTACCGCTATTCGTGATAGTCATAGCAGAGGAGCATTGCACATAAACTTTCACTCTATTATGTCTCAAGGAGATGTTATCATGGATATAATGGCCACCTTCAGAAAAAAAGCCCAACAAAACCCCCAGAAAATTGTCTTGCCTGAAAGTGAAGATAAAAGAACACTTCAAGCAGCTGCGGAATTGCACAAAGAAAAAATCGTCCAGCCTATCCTGCTGGGCAATGTCGATTCCATTACGAATAAGGCCCATGAATTTGGTATCAATATCTCTGGTATTACTATCATCGATATTCAATCCTCGAATCTTATCGATTCCTATGCCGAAGAATATTTCAAGCTCCGAGAAAAAAAGGGTATAAGCCGCGAAGCAGCCCGCGAGGGCATCATGGATGAAGTCTTCTTCGGCTCGATGATGGTCCGCATGGGTGACGCTGACGGCTGTGTCTCAGGCGCGACCCATACCACTGCTCATACCGTCAGAGCAGCCCTACGCACAATCGGGACCAAACCCGGTATCAATACCGTCTCCTCATGCTTCATCATGGTCCTGCCCAATACTAACATCGGAATCGATGGCGTGGTTATCTTTGCCGATTGCGCCGTCATGCCTAATCCGGATGAAAACCAACTCGCCGATATCGCCCTGTCTGCTGCCGATAGTGCTCGCATTTTCACGGGCGCCGAACCTCGTGTGGCCATGCTCTCCTTCTCCACTTACGGCAGTGCCGAACATGAATTGGTCGATAAGGTCAGGAACGCTACCCGTATTGCTCAGGGAAAAGAACCAAACCTCATCATCGACGGCGATCTCCAATTCGATGCCGCCATTATACCCGAAATCTCGGCAAAAAAGGCACCCGGCAACAAGGTCGGAGGCAAAGCAAACGTCTTTATCTTCCCGGACCTTAACGCCGCAAATATCGGCTACAAAATTACCCAACGCCTGGCTGGTGCCGAAGCAATCGGACCGTTCCTGCAAGGACTGGCTAAACCGGCTAACGACCTGTCACGCGGCTGCTCCGCCTCCGATATCGTCAGCGTCAGCGCCATTACTGCCGTCCAGGCTCAAGCCCTGAAATGATTAGATCGAGTCGAGTCTCTTGTTGATTGCCCGAATTATCGTGACCCGATTGAGGTGCTTTTGTTCATAATTAAGGATGGTCCGGAGTTGTTCATTATCTAATCCATCCAAACGCGGTACTATCTTCTTGACACTGAGTTCATCATAATTCTCGAATGGTAACTCAGCCGGGCGGACTTCCGTCTTTTTTACCGGTATTCCAAGGGAACTGAACCGCTCCTCAATCTCATGGATAAGCTTGGACACAATCGTCAAATCAAGCGGTAACTCTTTAATTATCTTCTCTCTGATCTCATCCAGAACCTTAAATATCTCGTTCTGGACCGTTTTCAACGCTTCAGCCTTCTTACGAAACAGCGGCTCGAATGTGGTCCGGGCCTCTTCCCATTCCTCTTCACCCTTCTTGACCAGGCGGTCCAGCAAATCGGGAGCATCCTGCCGGGCCCGAACTAAAATCTCCATGCTGGCCTTATACACCATCTCCAAAACCTCTGTCCCGGTCATGACAATCTCCTTTGTACTCTCATGGAGCTTTCTGATAAAATCCTCTCTATCCTTCATTTCACACTCCTTGTCAGTGAGTGGATATCGAGGCGAGAGCCCCATCAGTAAGCCTCCCCCTTTTCCACTCAATCTCTACCCTTCAATATAACGCATTGCGTTATGCCCGTCAAGTGCCTTGATTAGCATTTTGAGGCCGACCTGCTTACATTGCGGATGAGATTGTATCAGCACTATACGCTCCGCCCCATGTGAGTCTTACTGCTTTCAGAACAAGAGCAGTTGGCGTTCAATTTTCTTTTAGAGGAAGAGGAAAGACATGCATCTCAGAGTGTTCTCCCTGGACCGGCGTACGTCTTTAGCCATGGCCCATCCCGACTGGTACAATGGTATGAGTTCCGCGTTGAGGGGCTGTCGATTTAATCG
>JAFGSJ010000132.1 GCA_016934675.1 bacterium
ATGAACAGATCAGCCTATGTGAAAATATGCGAGGAAAAATTTTGCTCCACATATTTGTGTATAAACATAAGCCTTTCAAGGTGGTGCACCCCAGCCCTAAGCCTCACCGGCTGCGTCGCTGCCGCTATGCATAGATAATATGGACTGTCAGACACCATTTCAGATTGTGAGAAAGGCAGTGTCGCAGCCCGGATCACCATCATTATTCCCCAGGCCGAAGCCATTATGGATATACACATCTTTTCGGCATACCCGTGCGCATTTTAAAAGACCTTCTCTCTTACTGTAAAGCATTTATTGAACGATACCTACATTTTATTCACATATCGCCAGACGGACTGTTCGATCTCGGGAATAGGACCATAGAGTTGGGTGAGGGTGGTCACTGGGTTGTGTCCTTCGGATAGCAGTTTAAGATACTGACTAAATTGAGGATTGATCCCGCTTTTGACATTGCCGAGCAGGGTATTGATCAGGGCGAAACTGCTGGCGTAAAACATTGAAATCTCATCTCTGTCGGCATCGTTTCCAGGGAACAGTTTACCGAGAACAAGATTATCTACGAGATTACCCTCCAGTATTTATTTGTTTTTCCGCAGGGTAGATAAACGGTTCCAGCCTGAAGAGTGGAAGTACTTTTTGCTGTCTGGAACACTGATTTTCGCGTGGTCGATCACTCCAAACATCATCTCGCCTCGTGAATTGATCTTGGAACCCTCGAAATAAGTCGCAAGGCCCTCGTTGAACCAGTATGGCGGGCTTGATTTCTTAAAAATCAATTCATCCAGCAAATAATGCACGGTTTCATGAATAATGCTATTTTGAAGCCGATTCGTTCTTGTCTTCCTGGTCCAAACGGGACAGTAATTCGAGATGTTCGTTGATCAGATAGCGGAGCCGTTGCCTGAACTGGGCGTTTTCCTGAATGAGAATATCCTTCTGTTTTTGGAGCCGTTCGACTTCCTGGATTTCCTTCTGGACTTTTTTCCGGGCCTCGGTCTGGGCGTTCAGGACCAGGTTCTCAGCCTCCTTACGGGCTTCATCCTTTTGCTGATCGATGAACTTCTGCGTGCTGAGCAAGGCATTGTGCAGGGTTTCTTCCTTGGCATAAAAATCCTCGAGTTCATCATCTTTTTTCTGCAAGACCTGTTTCAAGCGTTTGTTCTCTTCGTTGAGTAGTTCCATTTCATCGGCAACGAGTTCGAGAAAGAGCTGGACTTCGCGTGAATCATAACCCCGGAATGATGCTTTAAAATCCTTGTCTCTTATTTCGCCTGGAGTTAGCATGGTTATTCCTCAATGATAGAGATTTAGAAGATGTAATGACAGGGTATCAAGTGCTTGCCGGCCGAATTCGATGATTATGATAGCCAAGACCGGCGATAGATCGATATCGCCTAAAAGCGGTATATATTTCCTGAGCGGGGCCAGAATGGGCATGTTGACGGTCTCGATCCATTGGACCAGGGGATTGAAGGGGTCCGGGCGAAACCAGGACATGACCGCGCCGATGATAATCACGATGGTAAAAAAGCCCAGTGCCCTGAAAAATAAATTCAGAGTGCTGTAGAAAATCTGGGGATATGCGGATCGGGCCGATAAGAAAGTCGGTTGGGGCGATTCATCGAGCGGGTATTGGCTCGAGACTGAATGAGTCAGAAGGGGTTCGAGGCTTTTGACAATATCGAATGAACACAGATAGAAACAGAGAATCGTGATCAGAAAGTGACAGAGTATGAGCAGGATGATAGTGAGAATGGGGATGCCTCGTTTCAGGAACGAAAGAAGCCGACTGGTCATTTTGAGAAAAGGGTCCAGGACCGAGGCCGTGAATCTGATAATGGGATTGGTGCTGTAAGCCGGCACGAGCAGGTAACTAATCAACAGAACAGTGAAGACCTGGAAGAGTATGTCCAGAAAATTGAGACAACTCAAGCTGATACCCATTTTCAGATCAGGCGGCAGATAAAAAGCCAGAGTGAAGGAAAAAGAGGAATAGAGCAGGATTCTCGTGGTCAAAATTGTAAACAGAAGGCCGCGCAGCACAATCAATCCGGCGATAATCAGGGCACTCGAACTGTTGCGATGATGATCAAAAAAAGCCACATGGCTTTGTATGAGACGGAGGACCGGTTCGGTAACCCGGTAAACCGGTTGCAGTACCGGCGAAAAGAAAAATTCCCGTTCATCGATGCTCATCCGCAGGATAAAAAAGATGATCAGGAGATTGAAGATAATGTTCAGAATAAGTACCAAAGCCATTGTATCAACCTTTTATGTTTGATGGAACAGGGCAGTACCAATTCTCACCATGGTAGCTCCTTCCTCGACCGCGATCCCGTAATCATGAGTCATACCCATGGACAAGTGTTCCAGGTTCAGGTCCGGGCCATAAATGGCCTGCAAGCTGCTCTGCAGCTCTTTCAAGCCTTTGAAGCAAGAACGGACCAGGCCCATATCTTCTGTGAAGGGAGCCATGGTCATCAAACCACAGATTTCAAGCGCAGTAAGCCCCAGGATATCTTCGAGCCCATTCTCGAGATCATCAGGCTTGAAACCATATTTGGCCTGCTCGGCCGAGATGTTGACTTCGAGCAGGATTTTCTGGCGACAGCCACTTTTTTGGGCCTCCGTCTGGATGGCCCGAGCACAACGGACCGAGTCGACCGAATGAATGAAGCTGAAACGCCCGATCACATTCTTGACCTTATTGGTTTGAAGATGGCCGATATAATGCCAGTTAACCGGGGTAGCCTGTTTAATCTTGAGTTGGTCCTGTTTAATCAAAGCGTCTTTGACTCTGCTTTCACCGAAGTTGGTCAGGCCACATTCGATCGCCTGCACGATTTCCGGGAGACCGACAGTTTTGGTCACGGCAATCAGGGCGATCTGGTCAGGATTCCGGCCAACATTCCTGGCATGCTGATTAATCGTACTCCTGATCATGGCATAATTCTGACCAATATCAATCATGATTTCACCCTGATTTCTCGTTGTGTTCCAAGACAGGACCCACAGCACTGCAGTTCTGGGGCCTGGGAGATACTATACCCTTCTGCGGCAGGGCTGTCAAGTGCGCCCAGGCCAGGCGTTCCCCCGGATCGAGCCTGCGATTCAGATAAAAATCCGGATTAAGATTAACCTGTCTCAGGGCCTGGGCTATATTGCCCTGATTGCCATCCAATGCAGCGATGAATGGCCCGACTCGCCGATCAGCCCGGGCAATAAGCCCCTGAATTCGGGCCCATTTGGGTATATCATGGGTCAGGACGACCTGATGTTCTTTGTGCAGTCCACGCTTTATTTTTTTAATTTTATCCACCAATTCCTGGTGCGTGTTCATCGCCTGCCACTGAAAAGGAGTATGGGGTTTGGGCACGAAAGCGTTCAAACTGATATGTAATAGGATTGCTCGACCGGCCGAGATGTGAGAGTCTGCCAGATGCCGGATATGCCGGATGAACTGTATGATGGCCTTGAGATCATCAAGCTGTTCACCGGGTAGTCCGATCATGAAGTAAAAACGTAATTTAAAAATCCGGGCGGCCCAGAGCTGTTCGAGTTGGTTATAAAAGAGCTCCTGGTCCCATTTTTTCCCGATCAACTTTCGGAGTTTGACTGTCCCTGCTTCAGGAGCCAGGGTCAAACTTTTGACCGATGAACGGGCCAGGCGGGCGATATTGGACTCGGACAGAAATTCGAGTGGAACGGATGAGAGCGAAAACTGGCACTGTCGATCAAGAATGACATCCAACAGGTCCTCGAGAAAAGGGCAATCGGTCATGGAGGGCGCGATCAAACCGAAAACCGGTTTCCGTTCCAGGCGGCTAAAGACATTGGTTCCCTGCTCGATTTGCTGAACGATGCAGTCCCGTGACCGGATGCGCAAGGGCTGATAACCCCAACCGCCATAGCAGAAACTGCAACGACGTGAGCAGCCACGTGCCAATTCGATCAAAAAGTGCTGTCCGAATTCGGTATGCGGGGTCACCAGGGTACTGTGAACGGGATATTGGTCGAGCGATTCGGTCCGGGCGGGTGGAATCCGTTCAGGATAACCGGCTTTAACGGTCATTTCCTTGATAAGCCCCTGGGTTTGATAATGAAACGTGTATGCAGAGGGAATATATACTGCCGGCAGCGGGGTTACGGCTTCGAGGACCGCAGACTTGTGCCAGCGTGAGGACGAAGCCTGCTCGATCCTCTCCAGGATTGGACCGATGAGATGATCTGCCTCGCCCAGCACGACCAGGTCCAGAAAATCGGCCAGGGCTTCCGGATTGATGGTCAGGGCCGCACCTCCGGCCATGAGCAAGGGGTCCAGCTCATGACGCCGGTCGCTCTGAAGATTGAGACCAGATTTCTTGATGAATCTGATGACATTGAGATAATCATTCTCGAACGAGACTGAAAAAGCCAGAATATTGAAATCACCGGGCAGTTTTCCGGACTCGAAGCTTTGATACCGGGACGGTTCTTCGCTTTCCATGAAAAAACGTTCACACAGAAAGTGGTCATGACGGTTAATGATTGAGTAGAGTGTTTGAAAACCGAGGTTGGACATGCCTACAAAATAGCGGTTCGGATAAACCAATCCGACCGTGATCTGGCCCTGCCATTTTTTCCTGACAGAACCGGACTCCTGTGACAGAAGTGTTCCCGATTCAAAACCGCTGCTTCTTTTTTGGGGGACAGTCCTTTTCACCTCGACTCCCTCGACTCGACAGGGGGGCAATCATATAACCATGGACCAGGCAACAAAAGCTACTCCTGAGCGATCCGCCGATTCGTTCAGGCCGTATGATCTGGAGTCAATGACAGCAAATCGACGTCCAGTGCCCGATGGTCAGTTGGGACCTGTTCATAACTCACCGGAAGAGTGTCCGTTTCGACAACATCCTGACCGATCATGAGCGTTGGTAACGGACATTAACCGGACCTCGTCCCCTTCTCAAAAAGGCTGGTGTGTCGAGATTGTCCTTCTCGCTGCTCGTGCTGGGTGCGTGATAGACCTCTTCCATGGTTATGGTCTCATACACCGGGGGACTCTTTATCTCTTCAAGCGTCGGTTTTGGTGGTGTCGGCGTCTTGTATTTGGACGGCAACTCCGGGTCGATATCACCCGATATGACCGATTCCGATAAAAGAGAATTAAAGATAGCTTCTTCTTCATCCGGGATTGCCTCTTTGCCGAACCCGGTGGCGATAACCGTAATCTTGACGCGTTGATCGAACTCTTCATCGATGGCCATTCCCCAGATAACATTAGCTGAAGGATCGGCTTCCTCGACCACGATTTTATTGGCATCATTCACATCGGACAGGGCCAGGTCCTTGCCTCCGACATAATTGATCAAAATGCCTTTGGCCCCTTTGACTGAGGCCCGTTCAAGCAGCGGGCAGTTGATGGCGTTGGTGATCGCTTCCATGGCGCAGTTTTCGCCTTCACCGAAACCGGTCCCCATCAAGGCATCACCCATATTACTCATGATTGTCTGGACATCGGCGAAATCGACATTGACCCGTGAAGGCACGACGATGACGTCTGAGATGCCTCGAACGGCATCGAGCAGGACGTTGTCAGCCATGTCGAATGCCTCGACCACGGTCAAACGTCGGTCGGAAATCTGCAGGAGTCTCTCGTTGGGGATAACGATCAGGGTATCGACATTCCTCCGCAACTCGCGGATGCCTTCCTCCGCATGTTTGGCCCTGATTTTCTGTTCGAAGGCGAAGGGTTTGGTCACGACCCCGACGGTAAGAATACCATGGTCCCGGGCTATTTTTGCGAAAATGGGCGAAGCGCCGGTCCCGGTCCCACCACCCATGCCGGCCGTGATGAAGACCATATCCGTGTTATCAATGATTTTTTCGATCTGCTCGTGGGCTTCTTCCGCCGCTGCCCTACCCAAATCAGGCTTACTACCCGTGCCGAGGCCCCGAGTCAGATTCGTGCCGAGTTGGATTTTGTGGGGGGCCGGCGAGGCCTCGAGCGATTGAATATCGGTATTGGCAATATAAAAATCGACACCTTTCACGTTTTTGTTGATCATATAGTTGACTGCATTGGTGCCCCCCCCACCGACACCAATCACTTTAATGCGGGCCCTGTTCGGCTCCGAAACTTCAAAAGTAAATTTCGTCATAATTCCCCCCCTGGGAATAGTGTGTGTGATGATGACCTAGAACCTCTCTCGCATGAATCTACTGAAACGTTTCAGATAACTTTCTTCTGTAAAATTGAAGTCAAGGCTGCTCTCATCCTTTCTGAGTGCATAGATAATAAGCCCGACCCCGGTGGAATATGCTGGATTATTGACCACATCAACGAGTCCGCCGATATCGATCGGTTCACCCCGCCGAAATGGGACCCCGAAAATCTCTTCACCAAATTCAGTCATGCCCTCCATCAGGGAACTCCCGCCCGTAATAACTACACCTGAAGAGATGAGGTCCGCATATCCGGCATTCTCGATGTTTTCCTTGACCAGGCGATAGACCTCCTCGACCCTCGGCTCGATGATCTCAGCCAGGATTTTACGTGAAACATAGCGATTCTTGCGGTTACCCCGGGAAGGGACTTTGATCATTTCCTCATCGGTGACCATATCGGTCATGGCAAAACCATAGCGTTTCTTGATTTTTTCCGCCTCCATGTACGGCGTTTTGAGCCCGACAGCGATATCATTGGTAATGTTGTTGCCACCCAAGGGTAAGACATATGAATGCCAAATGTGACCTTCAACAAAGACAGCCACATCTGCCGTCCCACCACCGATGTCGATCAGGGCAACCCCCAACTCTTTCTCGTCCTGGCTGAGTACCGCTTCGCTCGAAGCAAGTTGTTCCAGGATTATCCCGGCCACATCGAACCCGGCTTTTTTGATACACTTGATGATGTTTTCCCTGGATGTGGTGGCACTGGTGACTATATGGGCGTCGACCTCCATTCTGACACCCTTCATCCCAACCGGGTCCTTGATGCCGTCATGACTATCAATCAAATATTCCTGGGGCAGCACGTGAATGACTTCATGGTCCGTAGGAATTGCCACGGCTTTAGCGGCCTCGATGGCCCTGGCCTTGTCCTTCTGGGTTATCTCGCGATTCTTTCGTGAAACAGCGATGACGCCCCTTGAATTGAAACCACGGATATGGTCCCCGGCAATGCTGGCATACACCAGGTCGATACTGGTCCCGGCCATGTGCTGTGCTTCTTTGCAGGCTTCCTGGATCGACTTGACCGTATTGTCGATATTGATGATCACCCCCTTTCGCAATCCTTTGGATGCAGCATTGCCGATACCGACAATGTCTATTCGGTCATCGGGTAATACTTCCCCAATAACGGCACACACCTTGGTCGTGCCGATATCAAGACCAGTTACAATTCTGTTTCTTTTTCCCATTGAGCCCCCCCATCAGGAAATGAATTTAACAACCGCTTTCTGCGAAAAACGTAAATCGATATATTCAAAATCCGTCTCGGTAATTTTCGGGAGCAAGCTGCTCAAATGCTTGAGAGCACTGACGGTCTGGTCAGAACTGATGATGATCTCTCCATTCAAGTCACGCAATCTCAGCGAAATATCCCACGAATGACGCACTTGAATAGAAACCAGCCTCGAATAACATTCAGGCGTACTTTCTTTCATGATCGAGAGAATAGTGAGAGCTTGCATAAAACCCGAATCGTTCAAAAGGGTCCCAATAGATAGTTTTTCTTCGAGGGGAGCCAACACTACCGGATATTGAATGGTTGGATTGTCAGTAAGTTCTTCGAGAAGCATGCCATCCTCGCTGATCAGATACGACTCGGCTTGATCGGCAATCACTGCGATCGGTTTCCGTTCAAACAGTTCAAGCACGATGGTCGAGGGTAATTCGCGTCGGACATTGACCTGTTTGATATAGGGACTGTCTTTGATCATTGCCCGGATCGTATCGGGATCGATCGTAAAAATGTTCGTCCCATACAGTAACGTGGCGTCCTCGATCACCTCGTTTCTGTTCAAGACCTGATTGCCCAGGACCGCGATTTCTTTCAAATTGAAGAAATCACTCGAACTCGTGAATGTGTAACCGAGATAGAGGAGAACAACGAAACTCGGCAGACTCAAACATGACAGGATAATGAAAATATAACGTTTCAGTTGGAAATGACGTTTCCGGATCCTCTTGGGTCGATACTGCTCATTGAGGGTCTTCTGCTTCCTGTTCACATCTTTGAGCACTGGATTTCTTTTCAACAACATAAGCGTAAGTGTCCCTCAGTGTCTGTTCTCTGCAATCGTTCCAGGATTTTTTGGCCGACCCGATTGATCGTGCCGGCGCCCTGGGTAATGATCATATCGCCTGGTCGGACCAACTTGAGAACATGGTCGACGATCTCATCAAAATCCTTGATGTAACTGACCTGTTGATGACCGTGCTGCCGGGCACCTTCTGCAATGCGCTGGGCATGGATACCCTGTATTTCGCGTTCACCAGCCGGATAAATATCGGTCACGATCAGGATGTCTGATTCATAAAACACGGTAAAGAAATCAGACAAAAGATCGCGGGTCCGGGTATAACGATGGGGTTGAAAAATGGAGATAATCCTTCTGTTCCAACCCTGTTTGGCCGCCTTCAATGTAGCGGCGATTTCCTGAGGATGATGACCGTAATCGTCAATAACCATAATGCCATTGACTTCACCCTTGTTCTCGAAGCGTCGATCAGGTGGCTGAAAAGCGGCCAGAGCAGCAACGATCTCATCCATATTCAGCTCGAGTTCGCGGGCCACCGCAACGGCTGCCAATGCATTCAAGGCATTATGGCTTCCAGGCACATTCAACGTGACATCGCGGTCCCTTTCCCCCGGCACGACCAATTCGAACCGGGTCTGATTGTGGTTATACTCGAGTCGACGGGCCTGGATCATTGCCTGAGATGAAAAACCATACGTAATAATCCGCTTTTCCAGACGGGGGATCAGCCAGCGGACATGCTCCTCATCCAGGCACAAGACAACCGCACCATAAAAGGGGACTTTCTGGACAAATTGGAGAAAATGCTCTTTAATCCGATCGAGGTGCCCAAAATAGTCCAAATGCTCACGATCGATATTGGTCACAACCGCTATGGTTGGCGATAGTTTGAGAAAGGAACCGTCACTCTCGTCCGCTTCTGCGATCAAAAAATCGCCCTGGCCCAATTTCGCATTGGCCCCGAGCGTGTTGAGCCTGCCCCCTACGACCACGGTGGGATCGAAGCCGCCTTGGGTCAGGACCGTCGCAATCAGTGAAGTCGTCGTTGTCTTTCCATGAGCACCAGCCACGGCTATGCCGTATTTCAGACGCATCAGCTCCGCAAGCATCTCGGCCCGCCGGATCACGGGAATATTGAGTTTTCTGGCGGCAATGAGTTCGGGATTGTCTTCTTGTATTGCCGAGGAATACACGACCAGGTCGGCATGCTGGACATTCTCGGCCTTGTGACCGACCTGGATATGGGCCCCACAGGAACGCAAACGACGGGCAATCTCATTATCGGCCAGGTCCGAGCCCGTTATGCTGTAACCCAAATTGCACAACAGCTCTGCTATGCCACACATGCCGGAACCCAATATCCCGATCATGTGAATGTGACGATACTTCGGATACATCTTCTAACCTCACTTATCTCGTAAAAATGCACCTGTGAAGCGCTGGGTCGATCCAACGCTGTATGATTATGATCACTGTTAAAAAAATGTTTGAGCATATCGAGGCCTGGATTGTGATCAGGATGAACCATAGGCGTTACTCCGGGTCGATATATTGAGCAGAATTCCCGTTGCGGCCAGATTGGTCAGTAATGAAGACCCGCCGAAACTGATAAATGGTAAGGCCAAGCCCTTGGTCGGGAACATACCCATGGCCATGGCAATATTGATAAAAGCCTGGAACCCGATCATCAGGGTCAGGCCCGCCGCCAGCAGGCGACCAAAATGATTGCCGGCTTTAAGTGCAATCGCAAAGCCCCGCCAGATAAACATACCAAAGAGAAAAATAATGACCGTCCCTCCCAGGAAGCCAAGTTCTTCGCACAAAACCGAAAAAATAAAATCAGTATGCGATTCAGGTAAATAAAACAATTTCTGAAGACCTTCCCCTAAACCATGCCCCAGAAAACCACCGGAGCCTATTGCAATCTTCGATTGAATGATCTGAAAACCCGAATCCAGAGGGTCACTTTCCGGCGATAAAAAAGCCAACATCCGCTCACGTCGGTAACTGACCTGCCAGATCAATATGTAAGCTACGGGTAGGGCTGCCATGACAATTAAGCCCAGATGACTCAACCGGGCCCCGGCTATATACAGCATGCTCAATACAATAAAAGTGAGAATTAATACCGCGCCCAGGTCCGGCTCAAGAACGATGAGGACCATATACCAGGACAGCAGAAACATCAGAGGCAGAATCGAATAGCTGAAATACTGGATTCTGTCCTTTTTCTTGGCCAGAACATAGGCACAATACACCGTTAAGATGAGTTTTGCGAATTCCGAGGGTTGGAAATTGATAAAACCGAAGGACAACCACCGCCGGGCACCATTGACCTCTGTCCCGAACCAGGGCAGCAGAACAAGGACCAAGGTGATCAGGCTGAAGAGCAAAGCGGAATAAATCATGGTCTCGAGCTTCTGATAGTCGAGGTTCAACAACAAAATCATGATTGCCAGACCAAGCATAATCCAGATAATCTGGCGGATGAGAAAGCGATGGGCATTGTCGAATTTTTCCTCGGCAAAAATGGCACTCGATGAATAAATCATAATGATACCGACCCCTAGTAGCAGCAAAACCGTCAATAATAAGACCGAATCAAAGTGAAAAATCCTGGACACGATGACGCTCGCTTTCAATTAATTGTCGGACTATTTCCTTGAATGTATCACCACGATGTTCATAATTATGAAACATATCGAAACTGGCACAGCCCGGTGATAACAGGATGGTCTGACCCGGCCTGCTCTCTCGATAAGCTTTCCAGACCGCAGCCCCCAAAGAATCACACAAATGCATGGGACAAACGTCCCGCAACATGGTCTCGATTTCCGAACTCGCTTCACCGATCAGGTAAAGGGCCTCGACTTTGGCCGCAATCTGTGTTTTCAAATCACCAAAATCACCACCCTTGTTGCGCCCGCCGAGAATGAGCTGAATCCCGTGGGTATGCCCGCGTAAAGCAGCTTCCACCGCACCGATATTGGTCGCCTTGGAATCGTTGATAAAGACACGCTCCTGAAAGACCGCCACCTTTTCAAAACGATGGGCCAACCCTTGATAATGCTCGATTGTCCTCGCGATGTGTTCGGGACCAACTCCCAAGAGAAGCCCCACTCCAGTTGCCGCCAGGACATTGAGCCGATTATGCAAGCCGATCAATTGAAGTCGATCCAGAGAAAAGAGAGCTTGGGCCGGCCCATCAATACTGGACATGAGCGTATCATCCCGGAGCCAGATCCCATACTCCTGAGGCTCTGAGAGTGAGAACCACACTTTTCTGGCCTTTATGTGCTCAGCCCAGGCCCGCACATTCTGATCATCATGATTCAAGACGGCCCATTCCTGCTCGGTCTGGTTGAGAAAAAGGCGCATCTTGGCCCGATAATAATCCTCCACGCAGGCATAGCGATCAAGATGATCAGGAGTCAAGTTCAGTAAAACCCCAATCAATGGTCTGAAACGAATGACGGATTCGAGTTGAAAACTACTCAATTCAAGCACCAGTGCATGCTCGGCTGATTGATCGAACGGGACCATATCCAGAACGGGGAGTCCAATATTGCCGGCCACGGTGCAGCCCGCGGTCCGCTTGGCCAGAATCCGACCGGTCAGATCGCTGACCGTGGTCTTGCCGTTACTGCCGGTGATACCGACCATGGAACAGGAACAGAAATGATAGCTTAACTCGATGTCATTGATTATGGGAATGCCACGACGACGGGGTCCATTGAAATATTCCAAAGAGAGTGGGACTCCCGGACTGACCACGATGCAGTCAGCCTGGTTGAACATCTCGGCCCGATGTCGACCGAGTTCGGAACGAATATTGGCCCGACTCAAACTCTGCAACTTTTGTCTCAAAGAAGGCGAGTCATTCTTGTCTGTTACAAGTAAAAAACAGTCGAATTGACTGAGAAAGGAACACACGGACAAACCGGTCCGCTCCAAACCAACCACGAGGATGGTCGGGCGTTCAGGCAAGCCAAAATGAGCACAGAATTGCCGCCATTTCTGTGTCAAAAAACCTTCCGTGTAAACCATCTCAACCCACATTCAGTTGACCTGGTCCCGTCATACGACAAATCAGGACATCAGTCATCAGCCTGACGGTTGAGTATGAGTAGCTCTTATAGGACACTATTACCCCCCCAGGGCAAGCCCTTCTACTCGGTCTTAAAAAAAACTGTTCTTGTCCGATACTGATGATGTCGATACAACATG
Organism: bacterium; assembly: GCA_016934675.1. GTDB lineage: Bacteria > CSSED10-310 > JAFGSJ01 > JAFGSJ01 > JAFGSJ01 > JAFGSJ01. The sequence continues at coordinate 12,480 of JAFGSJ010000132.1, forward strand.
GGCCGACCTTGAACCTGGGTCCAACAGACCCGCTATGGTCCCCGGCTCAAGTCGGTCCAGATCATAGGCATATGTATATGATTGCTTGACCTGCAGGTAGCGCAAAACCTGTTCTGCTATCCTGCGAAAAACCGGGGCCGCTGAAGAACTCCCCCATTCGCTCTTCTTGGGCTCATCCAAAAAGACCCCAATAACAATCTCAGGTTTGCTATAAGGAGCAAAACCAATAAAAGAAGCGATGATTTTTTGACTCGAATAGCGTCCCTGGGTCTTGTCAAATTTTCTGACAGTCCCCGTTTTACCACAAACGTCATAGCCAGCGAGATCGGCTTTCTCACCCGTGCCCCATTGGACGGTGTTCCGCAATAATTCCTTTACGACAGCAGCGGTGCCGGAAGATACGACCTGTGTTGCGATCTGGGGCGAAAAATACTTGAGTACCTCAGCCCTGTCATTCCTGATCTCCTTTACTAAACGCGGGACCATTAAAATTCCGTTGTTGGCCAGACATGCATATGCATTGACCATCTGAAGGGCCGATACGGAAACTTCATAACCTATGCTCAATGACGGGAGTGTAAGAGATGACCAGGAGGCGGGTGATCGCAACAAACCAACGGCTTCACCCGGGAAATCTGCTTTGGTTGTGGACCCCAACCCGAATTTTCGATAATACTCATACAGTCTTTCCTGACCGAGTCTCTCGCCGATGCTGATTGCACCCACATTCGAAGAATGAGCCAGGACCTCCTGTGCGGTCAACTTGCCAAAGGGTTTCCAATCATGAAAGGAATGCTGGGCATAGCTTATTTTTCCACCTCGACAATCAAAGACAGTATGGGGAGAAATAAGCCGCTCCTCGAGTGCTGAGGCCAGGACCAGTGTCTTTATAGTCGAGCCGGGTTCGAAGCTATCAACGATACATCGGTTACGCCAGTCTCTGGAAGACGAGCTCTCAAAATTGTTAGGATTGAAGGAAGGATAATTGGCCATGGCCAGTATGGCCCCCGTTTTCGGGTCCATGATCACCACCATCCCGCCCCGGGCCTTCTCTTCGAGACAGGCCCGGCTGAGTTCCTTCTCGGCAAAATACTGGACCACTTCATCTATGGTCAAGACCAGGTTGGCCCCACTGGTCGGCGACTTGATCAAATTGACCAGAATAGTCCGTTTACGGGCATCCAGATTACAGATATACCACCCTTCGGACCCTTTTAAAATCTGATCATACTTGAGTTCAAGACCCTCGAGCCCCTGATTGTCAACCCCGGCAAAACCCAGAACATGCCCCGACAGAAAACGCTTGGGATAATAGCGTTTACTCTCCTTTAAAAAGCCGAGACCGGTCAGATCGGCACTCTCGATCTGACTCCTCTCTTGAGGACTGATATGACGGGCCAACCAGACAAATGGCCGGTCCGACGATAATTCCCCGATTATCTGTTTCTGTGACATGTGCAATATCGGCCCCAGAATTCGGGCCGTTTCCTTGACGTCCTCGATCTGATGAGGATGAGCAAACAAACTGTCAACATCAATACTCAACGCCAATTCCCGATTATTCGTGTCGAAAATGGTCCCCCGCTTCGGATTGAGCTTTATCTTGCGCATCCTTTGCTTCTCGGCCATGGTCATGTAATGATCATGCTCAATTATCTGCAAAAAAACGAGACGCATTATGGTCAGAGCAAAAAATGACAGGAGAATGCTGAAATAGACGATGATCCGTACCTTGTCTCGACGTGAAATAAATCCGCTCATCTCAACCTTTCCCCTTGCCTTAATGAGAGGGATTTGAACCCCTGCCTTGTTCCGGAACACAGAGTATCAATCGCGAACTCTCCACCATGTAAATCAATTGTTCACCAGGGTTGGGCTCACGAAAACCATGCGTCAGCCGAGCCTTTTTCTCGATTTTTTCATAATCGACCAGGCTGGCCTTTTCGAGCAACAGAACCCTGTGCTGATGCTCAAGGTCGCTTTTTTTATTGGTTAATTCATTGATTTTATAACCGATACTCAGGGCATTGACATGCTGCCAGGCCAGGGTCAATCCTAAAATGACCAGCAGCAATATACACACAATCGAAGGAAGTAACGATCGTATCCAACCTGTTTTAGTCATGCCTCACCCCGCGCTGTTCAGCTGAGCCTTGGACTGGCAACCGTTCAGCAACACGCATCCGGGCACTACGGGCCCGTGGATTACGCGCAATCTCGGCCTGACTCGGAAAAACCGGTCGCTTGGTTATAAGTCTCAGTTGAGCCTGATGACCGCAACGACAGACCGGCATCGATACCGGACATATGCAACCGCGTGACTCCTCCTTGAAAAAATGCTTGACCAGACCATCCTCTAATGAATGGAAAGAAATGACTACCATTCTGCCCCCGGGCCGCAACAATGACAATGCTTCCGGCAATACACGCCCCAAACTCTCGAGCTCATCGTTGACCGCAATCCGAAGGGCTTGAAATATCCGGGTACACGGATCAATCTTCAGCTTTGCCCGCCATGAGGCCGGCGTATGACGATAAATCAAGTCACGTAATTGAAAAGTCGTCTCGATCGGCTGCAGACGACTGGCCGCAAATATTACCCGGGCATAATGTCGACTGTGAGGCTCCTGGCCATACATCCTGAAAATCTGGGCCAACCGATCCACACTACTGGAATTGACGAGCTGGGCCGCTGTCAGAGGTGCATCCGACTTGAAGCGCATGTCCAGAGGTCCGTCATGCGAAAAACTGAAACCGCGATCAGGCTCCTCGAGTAAATCACTGGATACCCCAAGATCAAAGATAATGCCATCGACACTCTCAATCCCGGCTGACCGCAACACCGTCCTCATTTCTGCAAAATTGGCCTGCACGAGCTGGAGGTGGACAGACAGACTAGCTAACCGCTTTCTGGCCCGTCCTATGGCTCCGGCATCCAGATCAAAACCGATCAGCATGCCTCCGGCACCTAGCCGCTGCCCTATGGCCAGGCTGTGACCCGCACCGCCTACCGTCGCATCAATAACCCGATCACCAGGGCCAATTGACAGCAGTTCGACCGCTTCAGCCAGCATCACCGTTTCATGTTTCGTGGCCCGCTCGATCATAACCCCCCACTCATGAGACACACAACCAACTTCAAAAAGATACATGACTCGTATCCCTCATCGTGCAATTTCTATTACTCAGGATTCCTGTTCCCCCGACCGAGACCCCATCCGGTTGATCTTCGCCCCGATCTCGGCCAAACGCATCCGCGGATTCTTCTTGGATAAGATACTCTGGAAACGCTCCCTGGCCCGCTCACGGTCCCAGACCTCAAAATGATTGACCTTGCCTATTATGGTCACGTCTCCATTTAGTCCGGTCTCCTCCCGAAATAATTTGGGGATCAAAAATCGACCCGCTCCGTCTACATTCGATTCCAAACCGTTATACGACGTGAAAAATAACGCCTCATCAACGTCTTCATCATACGGCGTAAAAGGCGTCCACGACTCCTCTAACCGTATCCAAACCTCCAAAGGATAAATCACCAGGCTCTCATTGTCATAAGTCGTCAAATAGATGTCTGCTGACGTATAATGATTCTCGAACACCTTGCGGAATCGTGACGGCAGCGCCAAGCGACCCTTGGGATCGATGGTATGCTCATACCTACCCCGAAAACCCGGCAATAATTCTTTCTGACTTTTATCCACTTTATGGGATTTCATCTCACTTTCCCCCACTTCACTACCAAAATAAAGAAATTCACCAGGTTTGTCAAGAAAAATAGTTATAAAATCAAAAAAAAATACGACCCAACCTGCAGGTCGATTTGATAACTCATTGAAAATAAAAGAAATACACGCTAAGGGCCAACGATGTTGCGCAAGAAATATTTTTTTAAAAGAAAACTGAGTCAAGGCTGTGAGAGCAGATCGGCCCGATCTACGAGGAGGTATTGTCTGACTGGTTGTGCTTTTTATGTCTCAGAGAGGTGATGCTATACTATTTGTAGTGGTGCCTTGATATTTGCTATAATCGAGCCGGGTGATCTATAACAGATTTGCAAAGGATGAGGAGTCAAAGGAGGACGAGCGTGGAGCGACACAGGAAAGGGTGGTGCAGGCTGGGATGACGACATTGAAGCAACCGGTCAAGTATATTGTAATCACGGGCGGTGTTTTATCCGGTTTAGGCAAGGGGATCGCGAGTGCCAGTATAGGCTTTTTATTATCTGACCGCTTAAAGATAATCCCGATTAAATGTGATGGTTATTTAAACACGGACCCGGGCACGATGAATCCGATCGAACATGGAGAGGTTTTCGTGCTTGATGATGGTGGCGAAGTGGACATGGATTTTGGTCATTACGAGCGTTTTTTCGGGGTGACCTGCAAATCGAACTGGAACATAACCATGGGTAAGATATTCCAATCTATTTTGGAGAAGGAGCGTAAGGGTGATTATCTGGGTCGGACAGTCCAGTATATTCCTCATGTTACGGACGAGATCAAGAACTGGATATATGGCATTGCCCGGACAGAACAGGCTGATCTGGTCCTGGTCGAGATCGGCGGGACCGTGGGTGATATGGAGAGCGATTTGTATATTGAAGCGGTGCGGCAATTACGGAACGAAGTTGGTCGGGAGAACATATTATTCATACAGCTGACTTATATTCCGATTCCGAGTGGCAGCATGGAGCAGAAATCCAAGCCGACACAGCAGAGTGTCAAGAGTATGAACGAGCGTGGTTTGGAGCCTGATATTATCATCGGACGTTGTGCTCAGTTACTGGATGAGAAGGTCAAGGGTAAAATCTCGATGTTTTGTAATATCGAGAAGGAAGCGGTAATTTCGGGTATCGATGTCGAGTGTGTCTATGAGATTCCGTTCATCTACGAGCAGGAAGGATTGTCCGAGATCATACACAAGAAGCTGCAGATATATAGTCCGCCGAATTGTGATGCCTGGGAACCGTTGATTAAAAGGATCAAGAGGAATCAGGCCCAGTCAGCGAAAAAGGTCACTATTGCCATCTGCGGGAAATATACTGCTTTGGAAGACTCGTATGCCTCGATCATTGAGGCCCTGAATCACTGTGGGGCCCAGCTTGATCTGATGATCGAGCCGATCTGGCTTGAGACGACTGATCTCGAGACGGGCAAGATATCATTGGACCAATCGTTGCATGGAACGCATGGGGTCATTGTTCCGGGGGGATTTGGTGTCCGGGGGATCGAGGGCAAGATCGCCGTGGTCCAATATGTCCGTGAACGGCTGGTCCCTTTTCTGGGCATCTGTTATGGGATGCAATTGGCTGTGGTCGAGTTTGCCCGACATGTCTGTGGTTTGGAAAAGGCCCATCTCCGGGAAGCCGAGGCGGAAGGCGTCACCAATATCATCCCGGTGGTGGACCTGTTACCCAGTCAGCGGAAAGTCACCCGCAAGGGGGCTTCGATGAGACTGGGCGGACATAATGTTATCATCAAACCCGGGACCCGGGCACATGACATTTTCGGTACTGATTGCATTCGGCGCCGGTTCCGCCACCGTTATGAGATCAATCCGGAATATGTCCCGGTTTTGGAGCAGCATGGCCTGGTTTTTTCCGGTATGGCCGAGTCCGAGGACATTGTCCAGATACTCGAATTGCCGGGTCATCCCTTTTTCCTCGGCAGCCAGTTTCATCCGGAATTGACCTCAAAGCTGGAAGAGCCGGCCCCGCTCTTTTTCCATTTCATTCGGGCTGCGTATGACTATCAAGAAAAGTGCAAGTAGTGCTATTCGAAACAAGACTGAGTCCGGCTTCTGATAGGATCGTTGCGAGTATGGAAACCGGTCCGGTGTTGTTCAAGGAGAGACAATGGTCCACAATGAACAAGCGAGAGTGCCTGTTGCCCTGGTAGGTGCGGGGGGGCGGATGGGCATCCTGCTAAGCGAAGCGCTGAGAGCTAGTGCTGCATTTGAATTGGTTGGTTTACTGGAGGGGCCCGGTCATCCAACCCTTCATACCCGACAGGAAGTCGGTCGGGGCCGTTCGGTGGAAATCGTCGCCGATGCTGCCACCGCTTTCCGTGAGGCTCGGGTCGTGCTTGATTTTTCTCAACCGCCCGGCACAATGGCTGCCCTCGAGCACGTCTGTGCTCGGAAACTCGCCTTGGTCACCGGCACGACCGGCTTTTCGACTGAACAGATCGACCGGCTCAGGCTGGCGGCCGAGTCGGTAGCCATACTTGTTGCGGCCAATATGAGTCTGGGCATCAACCTGCTGACGGTGTTACTCAAAGTCCTTGTGCCGCGACTCCCGGACGATTACGATCTCGAGATCGTCGAACGGCACCATAACCAGAAAAAGGACAGCCCCAGCGGCACTGCCGTTACTCTGGCTGAACTGATCCAGCAACTGCGCCCTGGTGACAAGGCCCGGGATTGGCAATGTGGCCGGCCACGATCGCAGCAGATGCGCTCGAGGCAGGATTTGGTCGTGCATCCGGTCCGGGGAGGCGGCGTTGTGGGTGAACATCACATTTATGCCATGGGTCAGGCTGAAGAAATCATTCTGAGCCACCGTGCGTTTAACCGGGGCGTTTTTGTCGCCGGGGCACTGGCTGCAGTGGCCTTTATTTCCAAGGCCAGGCCCGGTTTCTATACCATGGCCGATGTCATCGGAGGAAGTGTCGAGGATTGATGTTTCCGGGCGGACAGGGCCGATCAGGACCGCAATGATCAACATGGTTATACATGGGGAACACGTTTCATGACCAGGGACATGATCTCAAAGGACCACAATAACTCAGAGCAGGTCTTTCTATCCGGAGGAGCAAACATGGGCTGTCCGGTCGAAACATGTGCCCGAGCGGTCCGTATGTTGATGGCTTGTGACCATACCACGGTCCGGGCCGTCTCGTCGCTCTATCTGACCGAGCCGGTCGCCGAACACGAGCAGCCCTGGTTTTACAATTTTGCGCTCAAAGCGGTGACCACGCTGGACCCCGGTCAGTTGCTCGAGTTCTGTCAATCCATCGAAACGGCCCTGGGCAGGGTCAGGACCGTGTCTAACGGTCCGCGCATCATCGATCTGGATCTGCTGTATTTCGGTCAGAAGATCATCAATGAAGGAAACCTGATCATCCCTCATCCAAGACTGACTGAACGGAAGTTTGTGCTTGTGCCGCTGGTCGAGATCGCCCCTGATTTTCTCGATCCGGTCCAGCGTAAGTCCATGTTGAAACTGTTGCGCCAAGTCAATGACAAGCATGCCATTCTCCTGTATGAAAAGAACTGGCTCGAACCACTTCAACCTGTCGGTCCGGACCGAGGAGACACGGCACAATCTGACGGAGAGAGGGGCGATGAAGTATAAATACATAGCGATCGAGGGACCGATCGGCGTGGGCAAAACACAATTCGCCCACATGCTCGGTCATTATTTCGGAGCACGCCTCGTGGTCGATGACCAGATCAACAATCCCTTTCTCGAAAAATTCTATGAGAATCCCGAACTTTATGCTTTTCAATGCCAGGTTTTTTCACTTTTTCAGAGATATCATCAACTTCAGTTCCTGCACCAATATGATTTATTTCACCAGATCGTGGTTGCGGATTTTTTGTTCGAGCGTGAGAAACTGTATGCGGCCGTGACCTTGACCGAATCAGAATTAGCTTTATATAATAAGATATATGGCTTATTATGTGATCGTGTGCCGCGACCGGACCTGGTTATCGTGTTGCAGATGTCCTGGCCGCTGCTCCTGAAGAGACTGAAAAAACTCGAGCGGGAGGAGGACTATAGCTACAACCGCAAATTTGTCCAGAACATTTCACAGGCCTACAGTAATTATTTTTATCATTATAATTCATCGCCACTGATCGTGCTCAATCTCGAGAAGGACATAGCTGCTTTTAGCAAGGACGATCTGATGACGGTCATTCGTCATATCGAACATACAAAAGGTGGTCGGACCTATGTGACTACAATTTCAGGGCCCGGATCCGAAGAGTGACCGGGACCAAAGGAGCAGGACCATGACCGAGTCAAAAGTAATGCCTCCTGATCTTACTGAGCTGAAGGTACAGGGGACAAAAATCAGTATGATTACCGCGTATGATTATCCCACGGCCCGTTTGGTCGAAGAAAGCGGGGTCGAGGTGGTATTGGTCGGCGATTCGCTGGGCAATGTCGTTCTGGGGTATGACAGCACTCTGCCCGTGACCGTGACGGAACAATTGCACCATGTCAAAGCGGTCAGGCGTGGCCTGAAGCGGGCCTTACTGGTAGCGGACCTGCCCTATCTGTCCTACCATGTCTCCCAGGAAGATGCAGTCCGCAATGCGGGCCGATTCATCCAGGAAGCGGGAGCGGAAGCCGTGAAACTCGAAGGGGGCAGCGAAATGGTCCCGGTCATCAGCGCTTTGTTGCACGCTCGTATCCCGGTCATGGGCCATCTCGGGCTCACCCCCCAGTCGATCAATCTGTTCGGCGGCTACAAAGTCCAGGGCAAGCCCAAGAAGGAAGCGGACCGGATCATGGATAATGCCCTGGCCCTCGAACAGGCTGGCATCTTTGCCCTGGTGCTCGAAGGCATACCCTGGCAACTTTCTCAGCAGATTACCGAACGCCTGAGCATACCCACGATCGGCATCGGGGCTGGGCCGTACTGTGACGGGCAGGTCCTGGTCTTTCATGATCTGATCGGCTATTATCCCGAGAACACGCCCCGTTTCGTCAGGCAATACTGTCAGGCGGGTGAAATGATCAAGGACGCTGTCCGGGCTTATTGCCGGGATGTGAGAAGCGGGACCTTTCCCAGCCTGAAAGAAAGTTACAGCGTCAGGAAAAAAACAGAACCAGATCAGGAATGAAGCAGACTCTCGTCCTGAACAGCATAGATTTGCGGAAGAGGTTGAAGCATGATTGAAGTGATTACGGATCTCGAAGCCATGCGGGACGTGTCCAAGCGGGTCCGCGACGCTGGCCAGACCATCGGTTTCGTTCCGACCATGGGTTATCTGCACTCGGGCCATCAATCTCTCATTCTTCAGGCCGCCGCTGAAAATGATTTTCCCGTCCTGTCCATCTTTGTCAATCCGACCCAGTTCGCCCCCGATGAGGATTATGAGACCTATCCCCGTGACCTGGCCCGGGATTCGGCCCTGGCCGAAGCGGCTGGTTGCCGCTTGATTTTTGCTCCTCCGCCCCAGGCCATCTACCCGCTTGATTACAGCACCTATATCGAGGTGACCGGTGTTTCGGCCCTCTACTGTGGGAAGAGTCGCCCGACCCATTTTCGGGGCGTGACTACCATTGTCGCAAAATTGCTCAATATTGTTAGTCCTGACCGGGCTTATTTCGGGCAAAAGGACGCCCAACAGGCCTTCATCATCCAGAAAATGGTCCGAGAATTGAACATGGACGTCCAGATAGTGGTCCTACCCATCGTCCGGGAAGCGGACGGTCTGGCCATGAGTTCACGCAATACTTACCTTTCACCCGAGCAAAGGAAAGCGGCCCGAGTGCTTCATCGCGCCCTTTTACAAGGTCGGGAACTGTTCCGCGGCGGCCTGGTCAAGCCAGATGAACTGAAACGGGCCATGGTCGAGCTGATCCAGGCAGAACCGCTGGCCCGGATCGATTATGTCGAACTGGTCGAACCGGAAACATTCACACCGGCCCGGTCCGGGACCGACCCAATGCTGGCTCTGCTCGCCGTCTATGTCGGGCAGACTCGCTTAATTGACAACCTGCTTTTTTCAATCGGAGAGTGATCGTGTTTTTCAAGGGTGAAACGCTCGGCAAATTCAGGATACTCGATACACTGGGCAGCGGTGGTTTTGCCGCCGTGTACCTGGCTGAGGATACCTGGATCCAGAAAAAGGTCGCCCTCAAAGTCCCGCACGATCAGGACACGGACCTCGAAGAAATGCTGGTCGAACCGCGCCTCCTGGCCGCTCTCAATCACCCCAATATCGTGAACGTGATTACGGCTGGCAAGGACGGCAACACTTTCTATATCGTCATGGAATATGTCGAGGGTGCTTCGCTGGCCCAGGTCATCAAAGACCGGGGCGCCTTGCCCATCGACTTTGCCCTGGACCTGTCCAAACAGATATGTCTCGGGCTGGCCCACGCTCATGACGAGAAAATCCTGCATCGCGATCTGAGACCCTCGAATGTGTTGCTGACCCGGGATTATCTCGTTAAAATCGCGGATTTCGGCATCTCCCGCATTCTGGATAAGACCAGATATGCCCGGACCAAGATCGGTTCGCCGCCGTATATGGCCCCGGAACATCTCCTGGGCAAGGCCGTTTTCGAGTCCGATGTCTACGCCCTGGGGGTCATGATGTACGAAATGATGACGGGCGAATTGCCCTATTATGACCCCAATCCCTCGATCATCGAGGGCATGATTCTGAAAGGAAAATTCCCTTTGCCCCATGAATTGGTCCCTTCATTCCCCATCGAAATCGAACAGATCATCCAGAAGGCCATGGCCCGCGATTACCGTAACCGTTATACTACCCCGCGGGATTTGTTCGAAGAAATTCGCCGGACCGAAGGCAAGGAACTTTTCCGGGCACCGCTGCCTCCGATGCAGTCAGCCAGCCAGGGTAATACTCCCCGCAAGCGGACCAATTGCTGGAACTGCGGCAAACCCATCGCCCGTTTTTCCGATGAATGCAGTCATTGCGGTGAGAAACAATAGCTCCCTCTCGGGTGAAAATGAGAAACCATGACATCTGAGACCATGAATATCATGCTATTGAGTGATCTTCACGATCGGACCGAGTGTGTCCCGATTTTTCGCTCCTTGATGATCACAGCCGATATCGTTGTTCTGGCCGGCGATCTGACCACCAGAGGCCAGGAAACGCACATCAGGAAAGTACTCGAAGCCCTTCAGCTCGATCCGACCAAAACCGTCTCGGTCCATGGCAATATGGACGGACCGGAGGCGATTTCCTTTCTCGAACGTGAGGGCCTGTCCATACATGGCCATTCGAAACTGCTCAAAACGCTCGCCTTTACCGGTCTGGGCGGGAGCAACAAGACACCGCTCCACACGCCGACCGAATATGAGGAAACCGAGCTCGAACAGTATCTGGAAACGGGCTGGTGTGAACTCGATTCGAGCACATTTCGCCGAATTCTGGTCAGTCATGTTCCGCCGCACGGCACCTGCGACCGTACTTTTTTCAGGCGGCATGTCGGCAGCACTGCTGTCCGCGATTTTATCGAACACCACCAACCGATCCTGTGCCTGTGCGGTCATATTCATGAAGCCCGGGGGGCCGAGCTCCTGGGCACGACCGTGGTCGTCAATGCCGGCAGCGCCGCAGCCGGCAATTGTGCTCTGATCAGACTCGACTTCGAGAGAGATCGCCCCATCGAAATCGCGGTTTCCTTGTATCAAGCCGATCTCAAAAAGAAAGAACTGCACACCCTCGAACAGTATTCTTTCAATCCAATGATCCGCAGATGACGCCGATGACGCAGATAAAAAGGGAATGTGTCTGCCTTGTTTGTGAAATCTGCGTCATCTGCGCAATCTGCGGTTAACTCTTTTCGTTCTTCAACGTTCTCAGCAGGGCAAAGAGCGAGAAAAAGCAGCAGAGGACGAGTATGCCCAGGATCGAGAGGGTCGGGACCTCGGGCTCGTCAATGATGATCCGCAACGAAGGAAGATCGTTATCAAAAACAATGGTACCTTTTCCAGAATTAGAATCACAATCAATAACAAAACCGGAGTAATTTTGGGCTGGAACTGCTCCAAATAAATCCTCATACACCGCAGCAGTCACGTCAATATCATTGAAGATAGTCCCAACTGATGGGGCAGTATTGAAGAGGTC
>JAFGSJ010000133.1 GCA_016934675.1 bacterium
GAAACAAGAAGCTCTTGACGCAATTTCCAAATTGCCGGAAACGGCTGATATCGATGAAATCATGTATCGCCTTTATGTCATCGATAAGGTACGCAAAGGACAAAATGCTGTTCGACAAGGCAATGTGATTTCCGCTGATGATCTCAAGAAGGAAATTGAGAAATGGTAATATGGTCCGATCTAGCCAGAGACGACCTTCGAAAAATCCACGATTATATAGCAGCTGACTCATGATATTATGCCAAGAAAGTTGTGTATACTATTAATGATAGGTCACGTTAATTTGCTTTATCGGGATGTTTTCTAACCAATTGTTGAACGCGAGACCGACTCGTTGCTGGTCTGAAACGTTTCCCCGGTTCACTATTTTGTATGGTGGAAAACAACACCTGGCCTGGCGGTATCGTCGGTCTCGGTTAACTCTACGTTAGGCGGGCAGTGGTAAATGGCGGGTTCTATGGATGCTGAATCAGTAAAGCAGCTCAAACATATCCTTGAGCAGTACCCACGTATGCATGGGTACTACCTGCTGAGCCTTGTCCAGCTTTCCTCACGCTGGCGTGATGAAGAGGAAACTTCCCTCACGACCGCGTTTGAAGCCCTAGACGATCATCCATGGAAGCCACCAGAGATGCGCCCTGACTTTCAGTCTTGGGTAGATTATGAGGTTGATGAAGCTGAGGCTCATACCCACGTTGTGGCAGCGCTAGTGGGCGGCCGCGAGGTAGGCCATACGCGGGACACCATTCCCCGAATGGAAGCAGCCGCCATCTGGGAGAGATTCCGCAACCTGTTCCGAGCCGATGCCAGGTTCTTCACCGGGATTGGGCTCGGCGACTCGGCCTATGCATTCCAGCGAGGTGCAGTTATAGTTGATGAATACAAAGCAGGCTGCCTCTGTGTCATTGAAGACGACTAATTGCTCCTTCTTGCATCCACCACCCGGGTTGCCAATCAGGGAGCTTTTACCGCCTAACAATCGCGTGCAGTCCGACGCCGCTCCGCGACCGGTTAAGCAGCGAAAACATGAAGCTATCAGGAATTACCATCGGTTTACTGATCAATGTCAATCAGAAATTGCTCAAGGACGGGATCAAACGCCTCAGACTTTAGTTGTTGAATGAAAAACCTCTGTGCTCTCTGTGAGCTCTGTGGTATAATAATTTCAACCTCAACCCTAAAAGAAACAATGAACCACATGACAAATCGCTGAACCGGGGACCTCGCCGAACTCGCTTGAATGGTAGCCTCGAGGCAAAGAAAATGATAGAATTCTTATTTAGATTTGGTGCGGGGCGGCCCCGGTTAGCTCTGGCGTTATGTGCATCTCAAGACGGATGACAGGCTGTCATGAAAATTGAAGTTGTTCCATATGATCCGAATTGGATCTCAATATTTGAGCTGGAGAGGCAGATTTTGCTTCACGCGCTTCCATCCCTCATTCATGAAGTATATCACATTGGTAGTACATCGGTGAAAGGACTGGCAGCAAAACCAATCATTGATATCTTATTGGTAGTATCAAGCTTGTCAGAATTGGATTCCTCAAATTATGTATTTGAAAAGTTAGGTTACGAGTCAATGGGTGAATTTGGAATCAAAGGGCGGCGGTATTTTCGAAAAGGTCGTTTACACAGAACACATCATATTCATGCATTTCGAGAAAATGATCCAAATATTGTCAGACATATTGCTTTTAGAAACTACTTGGAATCTCGTGCAGAAATACGGATTGAATATGCAAATCTAAAAGCAGTATTAGCGAAGACATGTAATAACGACAGTGAGCGATATTGTGCTGGAAAAGACGGGTTTATAAAATACCATGAGGCTAAGGCGCTTAGGCTATTCGAACAAGCACATAACAACCGCCCGCACGAGCACACCCAACCGCGCAATCGCGCGGCCGAGCGCCCGTAAAGCGGACCATTAGACGTCTGTTCATGAGAGAGAAGGGCCGTTCAGGGACAAGAACCTTGTGATGAACAGAACCGGGACACTCGATAATTGTGTTCTAAATAACCCAATTTATTCTCTTCCATCACTGCTTCAACTGATTTTTGGACTTGCCGCGGTTCAAGATCGTATCTGATTTAGCCAATGGTTTGAGCCAGGAGCACTCTTTGTGAGGATTTCAGGCCGACCGCTCGGCTGAAGGCGGGGGCGTCGATCGAGCCCCGGACCACGCATTTCAGATGTGTCGCCGCACAGAACAGGGCGACGTTCTGGCATTGGCAGCCGGCCGAGACCAGGGTCCAGCCGAGTTTGATCTCCTCGGGCACATTGCGGACGAACTCCGGTAAATTGGCCAGTTTATCCAGATCGGCCACATAGACCAGGTTGAGCGAAGCCACGGCCACGAAATCCTGCATTCCAGCCAGTGCCCGTTGGTCACCCGATCTGATCGGGAGTAAGCGATGCCCGGCGGGCTCATAACCGAAAATGCCGGCAGGCAGGACGAGGTAAAGATCGACCGCCTGCATGTTCAGGGCGGCTGGGGCGGTCCGTCGACCATCCTCCCGATTGAGCCCGTTCGCACACCAAAGCACGGTCGAGAGCTGGTTCAGGGTGAGATCAGTCGGGCTGAAATCTCGGTCTGATTTGCGATTTTTCAAGGCTTCGAGCAGGCTGAGGGTCTGCTCAACGTCAGGTTCCGGCAGTTGCACAGGCTCGAACGCGAGTGTGGTCGCGGACCCGGGCCCTTGACCATAAGCCGCAACCATGAATTTCATGAAGTGTGGGAGCACCATCTCGCCTCCTTTGGTTCGACCCAATAACTGGGTATTTAGTCACAGATCAATTGTATAAGACTTCAAATGAAAATGCCAACATATAAAAAATTGAGCGTCCCCTATCTGACCGAACGCTAACCAGGAATAGTGCCGGCCCAGGGTGGTTGCTCGTTGTCTGGCCCACTCGGTCAGTTTTGTCGTTCCGGCTGGTGGTGCCTGGACAAAGAGGCGGTTCTCCATCAGCCCGATAATCTCGTCTCGAGTGATCATCATAGTAATGACCGTCTTGCCCTGATCGAGTAGTCGCTGGACGATGTACTTCCCCGAATAGCCGAACGCACCGGTGGCTGCATGTATTTTCTGTTCATTCATATCATTGCTTGCAGGTGGCACACGAGTGTTCTCCTCATGCTCCTGTTCAAGCCGGCTTATTTGGTGTTAAAGAAGCGGATGCGGTCGGATTCGAGCTCACCGAGACGACGGGCGCCTTGAGCAGAAATCGGGACGTAGCTATCCTGCTCGTCCGAGAAGGCTTCGACGATGGCTATTTCACCCCGTTCGAGTTTTGCGGCGACCGGCTCGGACACGGCCAGATAGCTGATGGTATTATTGCGGGTGGTGAAGTAGAACCGTTTGTTACCGGCCCAATGCGGACCGATCGTCGAGGTTTTGATCAGGTTTCGGACCTGATGTTCTGCCTGCTGGTCCTGCAATACCTGCTGTTGGACACTGGCTTGGTGCTGTTGATCTGCCTTCTGTTGGCTTTGTCGGTCCTGCCACTCCTGTTCCTTGAGTTTCTTTTCGTGCTCGAGCTGCCGGACGCCCTCGTTTTTACGTTTCTGACGTTCTTCATGGCGGGCCTTTTTGACCTGTTTTGGGTCAACCAATCCGGCTTTGAGTAATTGGTCCCTGAGCGATCCCATGAACGAAACGACCTCCTCATGAGGCTGAATACGGCATCGATACAATCCGGCCTATGAATATTCGGATTTTATCCATCTCTTTTCTATGTATAACAGCGAGTCATTCTCTACCAGATTGTTGTGAAAAAGGGCACCTCTTCAGGAAGTTTTGATGAGGATAATCCGGACCTGACTGGTTTCGCCGGGTTTGAGCTCGAGCTCCTGACTGGCTGTTTCATGACCGGGCATCATGATCTCGAGTTGATGCCTGCCCGCGGAAAACTCGAGGGCATCCGCTCTATCGTTGAGTTCATGGGCAACCCCGACAAAAGTGCCGTCCAGATACACCGTCGCTTCGCGGGGGAAGATTCTGAACCGAATGAAACCCGTGCCATCCGGTTGGGGTTTGGTCTCCTGGGTCGCGGTCTGGTCTGGTTGGATCGGTGATGGAGGTTTGTCCGGCACGGTAGCTGTCTCGGGCCGGTCCGGTTCGGCAGGCGGTCCCTCGATCAAAACTGGTTGTTCCTGATCATCCGAGGCCGGTTGGGTCTGATCAGGATGATGTGTCCGGTCGTAATCCGAAGAAGGACCCTTGATCAGACGAGTATTAAACTCCAATTCGCGGCCGGGTCGCACCGTGATCTGCTGCTCATGGTCCAGGTAGCTTTCCAGGCTGAACCGGATGGTATAGGTCCCCACTTCGAGATACAAGAAATCGGGGAACCCATCAAATTGATCGCAGATTCCAATGTATTCGTTGTTGATAAATACCTTGGCTTCCTCCGGGACAACGTCCAGGTCAAGGTAACCGTATTTGCCATTCAGGATCACAACATGCGGTCCTGCCCAGAAGGGGAACCAAGGCACAAAAACAGGTGGCCGTGGAGGACGTGGCCACGCGTCACATTCAGTGCTCGACAGGCCCAAAAGCATTAAAATCGGGCCGAGTACCAGGCTGATAATGATTATTTTTCTCATGTCAGACTCCTTTCGTTCTCGTAACAGTTCTGTCAGGAATAGCTGAATCCTAAGAGCGTTCCACATGAATACTGAGCAAATTTTGTGCCAATGAGCCAGTCCGATTCGAACAGGGGCACCGGCACGCTATTACGGACGATATATCAGGACAAGGGACCTATTTTCAAGTCACGATGTTCCCGGGATCAGACCTGTTCTGAGGACTCAGTGTCATCAAACGAGGACAATCCCCGTATCATGGTCTATTCGACATCACTTGAGGAGACCATTCAATGCCAGGGCGGTCTCGAATAGCATTGCCCGGCGATAATCCGAATGTACCACGGGCTGGTACCGTCTTTGCATCTTGAGTTCATCAACGCGAGATAAATAACTTCTTTCAAGGAGAGACGTCATGACCGTAACGCGATCTGTCTGTTTCGTAATGAGTTGTGTGCTGTCATTTTTCGTGAGTGCCTGTTCACTCAATCCCAAAATCAGTATACCTCCCGATGTTCTGGCTGTCAATCCGGTCGAGGAATGTGCTTCCTATGCCCGACCAGACGCCTGGGACCTGCGGGCCACGCTTATGGAGAGTGGTGAAAAAGCATATCTGGTTGTGCATTTCAAGCCACCGTTCGATGTGTTCCATGAGCCCTGGGTCGAGCTTAAAACCGGGCCGGCTATTTATGAAGGGCGTGAAGGAAATTTGTTTTACTATCGTTTGGGGAAACTCATGTCTTCGCCACAGATTGGGAAGATAACCTTTGTGATCAGAGACCGGTCAAATGTCATGGGTGAAATGCGTGATGATACGAAAACGATGACGATGGAGCGGCGTGAGGGCACACCATGCATCGTTTTTTATCCGATCTAGGCCATCGCTGGCTCCAGGGCTTGCTGACCATTGGTCCTATTTTGGTTCTGTCGAAGGGAAACGCTTCACTTGAATTTCTGAGAATAAGTCGTTAGATTTAAGGTGGATGTGGACCCATCGTGAATGATGAGGATTTGGAGACAGGAGTGCAGTTCGACCATGAGTGCAGACGCAGCCATGCCCGCCCGAATTTTGGTGGTTGATGATCATCGGACCAATCGACTTATTTTGACTCAAATGTTGCATAAGCAGGGTTATGAAGTCGAGGACGCGACCAATGGTCGTGAGGCCCTCGACAAGATCAGGTCGATTTCGTTCGACATGGTCCTGCTCGATGTGGTCATGCCTGAAATGGATGGCTACCGGGTGCTCGAGACGCTGAAACAAGACCCGCAACTCCGTTTTCTTCCGGTGATTATGATCTCTTCGATCGGTGAGATCGAAAGCGTGGTCAAGTGTATTGGTATGGGGGCCGAAGATTATCTGCAGAAGCCCTTCAACAAGGTTTTGCTGAATGCCCGGGTCAGTGCCAGTCTGGAAAAAAAAGGTGGCGTGACAAGGAACAGGAGTATCTCGAGCAGATCAACCGGGAACGTCAGCGGGCAGATGAGTTGTTGCATGTCATATTGCCGGCGGGAGTCGTTCAGGAATTGAAGGCGACGAACACGGTCAAGCCCCGTCGTTATGACGATGTCGCCGTTCTTTTTTGCGATATAGTCTCGTTCACCTCGTATTGTGACCGGAATCCACCTGAAAAAGTAGTCGCTCATCTTCAAGAGTTGGTCAAGCACTTCGAAGAATTAGCCATCACCTATTCCATTCAGAAGATCAAGACCATTGGTGACGCTTTCATGGCTGTCGCCGGCTTACTTGAAAAAGTGGAGAATCCCGTGTACAACTGCGTTTTGCTCGGACGTGACATGATCAAGGCCACCGTGCGGGTAGAACCGTGTTGGCGGGTCCGGGTCGGCATTCATCGGGGGCCGGTCATTGCCGGAATTATCGGTGATCGCCAGTATCTGTTCGATGTCTGGGGCGATACGGTCAATACAGCCCAGCGGGTCGAACAAAAGGCCCACGAAAATGGGGTGTTTGTCAGCAAAGCAGCTTGGGAAACAATCAGGGATATCTGCCCCGGTACTTCAGCCGGTCTTATTGAACTCAAGGGTAAGGGAAAAATCGAAATTTACGATGTGTCTGCTCAGGATTGATCGGTCTCCACCAAAGACCGGAGCATAAACGTCAACTGTCTGACAGGTCTGGGTAACCAATGCAATATAACATGACTGCACTTGATCGGGAAGAGCATGGGGCTTGGGGAGTGATATCTCAAATCCTGATCGTGATCGTGCTCTTCATCGGGGTCCTAAGCCCTAAATTGGCCTGGTCCCAGACCACCGAACCTCTGAGTATTCACGGTTACGGCAGTTGGATTTTCGGTCAAACGGACAACGACAATCGTTATCTGAGCGGGAATGAATCCGGTAACTATGATAATGTCCATTTTGCCCTTAATGTGAGCGCCCGGCTGGATGAACATGTGCAAATCTATGCTCAACCGGCATTCAGTCGGAATTTTGAGCGATCTGAAACCTGTCTCGATTATGCTTTTGCCGAGCTTTTTTTCAATGAGGGCCTGACTTTCCGCATAGGAAAAATCAAGTTACCCTTCATGATATATAACGAAATATATGATGTGGGAACATTACGACCGTTTCTGGCACTCCCGGCGGGTATTTATACTCAAATGTCAGCAAAGGCCTATACTGGAGTCGGTCTGTCGGGCACACTCTTTTCGGGTGATATCTGGGAATGGAGCTACGATCTCTATGGGGGCAGGGGAGAATTGCTGCCACAGCGAATAGCAGTTGTCCCCACCAGCGACGAAACCGGCGAACCGATCTTTGAACAAGCCCAGTATCTCGATCTTGTTGTCACGGGTCAGGATTTGTATGGCCTAAAAATATGCCTGGATAAACCCCGGCATGGTTTGGGTTTTGGTCTGTCCTATTATTCGGCGGATGTGACCTACCGGATCAAGGATGCGTCTCTGCTGGGCCTGTTCGATGAAACCCTGGATATTCATATTGGCCGCCATCATATCGGCGGTATTTTTACCGAATTTTCGTCGGATGTCTGGACGGTCCGGAGTGAATATGTTCTGGAACAGGGCCAGGATGAGGAAGGTGAAAAATATTGTACTGGATCTGGCTATGCTGAGTTGGCCCGAATCTTTAAAAACCGCTATCAACTGGCTGTCCGCTACGAACAGATTCAATTGCACAATGAGCCCTCCGACCAATTCAACCGACACCGTGAACTTGCGCTCGGATTGAATTATTGGTTCTCGCCCGAACTTGTGCTAAAATGCTCCTATCATCTGGTCGATGGTAATGTACTTGCTTATCCGGATACTGCCGTTGATGCGGTTTATAATGCTTTCAATGATTGTTTTCACGAGCGGACCCAGCTCTTTATGTTTGGGGCCCAATTTAGCTTTTAGGATAGCTGATCATGAAAAAAGGACTCATTCTGATAATCGTTGTTGTGGTCCTGGTGCAGTTCATGAGCGTGATGGTCAGAGCCGAACAGGGTTTCATGATCATTGTTCATGCTTCCAATGCCGTGACTGAATTGACCCGCGACGATATTGCCAAACTTTTCCTGAAGAAGATCAAGCAATGGGAGACCGATAAGTCGAGTATTCAGGTTGTGGACCTGGTCCAGGACCATTCGGTCCGTAACCGTTTTTCCGAGAGCATTTTGAATCGTAAGGTTCCGGCAGTCAAGGCTTATTGGCAGAAACAGATCTTTTCGGGCCGGAATGTTCCGCCACCCGAGTACAAGTCAGAAAAAGAAATCCTGGTATATGTTCATGAGAATGAAGGTGCGATCGGTTATATTTCACGGTCCACTTCCATAGCCGGTTACAATGTCAAGGAGCTTCAATTACGCGATGAATGATCGGTTTATCCACCATGCCTGTGACCGGATAGTCCGGATGAAGCATTCTCTTTTCAAGCTGGTCTGGTTTGTAATCTTCGGGATGTTGGTGTCGGGTCTGCCGCTATCCGCCTCGGCCCAGCTCACCCCGGGTTTTTCGATACACGGTTTCGGCGGTTGGGCCTATGGTCAGACCAATAACGAGAACCGTTACCTCGTCGGTGATCAGGATGGATCATATAATTATGTCAATTTTACCCTGAACATCAATGCCATAGTAAGCGAACGGCTTCGTTTCCAGTTCCAATCATCTTTCACCGAGGGTTTCGAGGCTAATTCCGTTGATCTGGATTATGCTTTTGCCGAATATTATCTCAGTGAGAAGCTGATTTTCCGTATTGGTCAGATCAAAGCGCCCCACATGCTTTACACCGAAATTTACGATGTAGGGACATTGCGGCCTTTTTTTTCATTACCGCAGGGTCTCTATCATGATTTTGCCGCCGAGTCGTACAAGGGTATCGGCTTGACCGGAAATCTGATCACGATCAGAAGCTTTGAGATCATGTATGACCTCTATGCCGGTAAAATCGATTTTCTGCCCTACCGGGTCCAGGTCTCGACCTCGTATGAACAGGAGGGTGTCGAGTATGAACAGTATATGTTCGCCTCACTTGAACAGGAGGCCAGGGAGGTGCTCGGTGGTCGTCTGGTCTTCAATACGCCGGTGCCCGGACTTTCATTTCAGGTTTCAGTCTTTTCCGGCCTGATTGACTACCGACTGACAAGCAATTCGATTGTCCTCGAGGATGGCTCCCATGGTCGCTATACTTTTACGGGTTTTTCATTCGAGTATGTATCCGATACATGGTGGATCCGTTCCGAACAACTCGAAAACAGTGAGGAAGAAACGCACTTTAACACCGGTTATACGGAAATTGCCTACAAATTGACCAATCGTTTTCAGGTTGCGGTCCGCTATGAATTCGAGTTTGAAGAGGAGGAAGGTGAAGTCGAGAGTGACGATATTCGCGGGCTTGATTTCAGCAAGCATACTGATGCCGCTCTGGGGCTCAATTACTGGTTCAACCAGAACCTGGTCCTGAAATGCTCCTGCCATTGGGTCACGGGAAACAGGTTCGCCAATCCGGAAAAGCTTGAAAGCTACATTCTCGACTCGATAACCGATAGCGGTGATCAAGAAACGACCCTGTTTTTGATTGGAGCACAGTTCAGTTTTTAGAGGAAGGGCATGAAACGAGAGTTGGTCCGATATGTATCCTTGAGTCATTGGAGTCTCAAGCACAAGATGCTGGTTGTGCCTGTTTTAGCCGTTCTGGTCTTTTCGATGCTGTTCATGATGTTCCGCTCGTTCAGCCTGCGATATGAACAGCTCATCCTGCATGGTGACACGCTTGCTCTGAGTAGCGATTTGTTACAGTCGTTGACGGCTATTCAGCGGGGCATGCAGGATGCTGTAGCCGCCACCGATGAAGAGGAGCTCAGGGCTGTCGATACCCATTATGCGAAATTCATGGACCAAATCAAACAGGGTTTGATCAATCCGTTTTATGATCGGGAACAGTTGGCCCAGATCGACTCCGCCCTGCGTTCGTATTTCACTTTTGCCCGGGATGTATCACGAGACCTGATCGAGAACAAGGATTTTGATGAAAGCATGGTTAGTAAACTCGAGGAATTGAGTCTTCAGTTCAATGCGATAAAGGAACGGCTCGAGTCAGTGACCAAAGCCGCGAATCAGCAAGTGTCCGATTCGTTTGCCAGCACCATGGCCAAAAGTAAAAAAGCAGCCGAAGTCATTCGAACCGTAATATTTTTCAGTGCCCTCATTTTTGTCGGTTATTCATTGTTATTAAGCCGGTCTATTACCAAAGCCGGTCGACAGATGATCCAGTCCGCCCACAGGTTTGCCGAAGGCGACAGTGATGCCCGCATTACGGTCGTCGGTACGGATGAGATGGGTGAGCTGGGTCAAGCCTTCAACGACATGATGGAGAAGATTTCGCTTCAAGACCAGGTCAGGCTGGCAGAAGCTGCTTTAAATGACTGTATGAGGGGGGAACAGGACCCGCACAATCTGGCACATCAGATCATTGCCTGTCTGGCAGCCAATGTGCTTGCCCAGGTCGGGCTCATTTTTCTCAAGGAGGGTGATACCCTGGTTTTACTCGGCAGTTATGGATGCCACTCGAACCAATTACCCGCCCGGCTCGATGCACATGAGGGTCTGTTGAGCGAGGCAATCCGGAGTGGAAATATCCTGGAATTCAACAATGTTCCTGACAATTATGTTCTGATCCGTTCGGGTCTGGGACAAACCATGCCCCGCTTCATTCTGATTGTGCCCTGTGTCTATAATGACGAGGTCGTTACGGTGATCGAGTTGGGGCTTGTCCAGAAGATCGCTGCCCATCATCATCAGTTTTTGGACAAGGTGCGTTATGGCATTGCCATCACCTTTAATTCGGCCCAATCACGTGCAACGCAGCGGGCTCTGCTTGAACAGACCCAGCGGCAGTCTGAAGCGCTCAAGGCCCAACAGATCGAGCTCAAACTGATCAATGAGCAGTTGGCCGAAAAAACGCAGATACTCGAACGGCATCAACACGAATTGGTTGAGGCCAAGGAAATAGCTGAGGAGGCGACCCGAGCCAAATCCGACTTCCTGGCGACTATGAGCCACGAGATCAGGACGCCGATGAACGGTGTCATTGGTATGACCAGCCTGCTCACGGACACCCGGCTCGATGAGCAGCAGCGTGAATTCGTCGAGACCATTCGCATGAGTGGTGAGAGCCTGCTGGCTATTATCAACGATATTCTCGATTTTTCCAAGATCGAATCGGGTAAAATGGAATTGGAAATGCAGACCTTTGAAATCGTCCGGTGCATCGAGGATGTCTTTCATTTATTAGGTGCCAAAGCGAGTCAGAAAGGGATCGAGCTTGTGTATCAAGTCGAGCCCGACGTGCCCCCCTTCATTTGGAGCGATGTCACCCGGTTGCGTCAAATCCTGGTCAACCTGGTCAGCAATGCGATCAGGTTTACGGACAAGGGTGAGGTATTTGTCCAGGTCAAAGTGTCCCCTACCGAAGAAGGACCTCTCGAATTGCAGTTCTCGGTCAGAGATACAGGTATCGGGATCGCCCAGGAAAAAATGGACAAGTTGTTTCACGTTTTTACACAGCTCGACTCCTCGACCACGCGTCGACACGGCGGGACCGGACTGGGTCTGGCCATATCGAAACGGCTGGTCGAGCTCATGTCCGGACAGATCTGGGCCACAAGCAAGCCCGGTCTTGGTTCGACCTTTTTCTTTACCATTCGGACCAGCCCTGGCGAAGCAGTCACCAGAGCCTATTATGAGGTCGATATTCCCCAGATAAGCGGTCGGCGAGTGCTGATTGTCGATGATAATTCGACCAATCGCCGGGTCCTGACCATTCAATACCAACGATGGGGGCTCCTCCCAAGCGAGGCTGACTCGGCCCGGGAAGCCTTGGAATTACTCAGGAGCGGTCAGGAGTTCGATCTGGCCCTACTGGATTCCAATATGCCGGACATGAACGGTGTCGAACTCGCCCTGGAAATACGAAAAACACGTGTCGGCCAAACCTTGCCCATGATCATGCTCAGTTCCTCTGTTAACAAACCCAGGGCCCTTCTGGAAGATCATCCCGACCTGTTCGCGGCCTATATCACCAAACCGGTAAAACAGTCGCAGCTTTTGGATTGCACCATGACTCTGCTCAGTCATCAGCCCCGTAAACTCCAAGACGAGAAACCCAAATCCATCACCATCGATCATCGTCTGGCCCAGCGTTTTCCACTTAAAATCCTGATCGCAGAAGATAATCCGATCAATCAAAAACTGGCCGTCCATATTCTGCGACGTATGGGTTATAGCCCGGACGTGGCCAATGATGGTCGAGAAGTGCTCGATTTTTTAAAAATATCACACTTTGATCTGGTGTTCATGGACATACAAATGCCCGAAATGGACGGTTTTCAAACCACGGATCTGCTGATTCGGACCATTCCACCAGAAAAGAGGCCCATCATTGTCGCCATGACCGCAAATGCACTTGAAGGCGATCGAGAGAAATGCCTCGAAGCAGGTATGGACGACTATATCAGTAAACCGATCCGGATCGAGGAATTGGTCCATACACTCGAACGCTGGGCCCGGCATCGGCAGAAAGGACCAATAGAGCAGATTGCTCCGCAAGAATCTGGCCCGGATGGACCGGCCGACAGGGACACACTGCTTGACATCAACATATTCAATGATCTTATTGAGATCGATGATGGCCCCGAGACAGGGTCGCATTTTTTGAAAGAACTTATTCATTCTTTTCGCGAGGAATCTGAGGCTCTGATCGGGCAGATGAAGCGCAAGATCGAGCAACAAGACTTGCACACTCTCAACCGGCTCGCACATAGCCTCAAGGGTGCCAGCGCCAATATCGGTGCCCGAATCCTGGCCGAAACCTGCAAACAACTCGAACAATGCACAAAAGAAACAACATCGCCGATCTGGGAAGATGTCTCACAACTGGTTGACAGGGTCGAACAATACTATCAGCAGACCCTGGTTGCCCTGACCGGTAGCGCCGCAGACCGAAACCATGGACACTGAAACGTCTCCGGGTGTCAACCGGAAAAATAAACGTCTCGTTCCAATCAAATCGGACAAAAGGCCCTCTCTGAACGAGAAAGTGGTCTTTTGGACGATATTGCTGACTCTGCTTCTCTGCCATGCGGTTCTGATCATGAATCAACGTTTGTTTCCCTTTGTTGACCTACCCTATCATCTGTCAGCCGCAACCATCATCAAATATTATGATCAGGTACCCGCGTTCCAACATTATTTTCAAAACGAGTTGTCACTGAAAGCCAACAGCTTCCATCTCTTTTTCTGTATCAGTCCCCTTTGGGATGATATCGAGACGGCCAATCGCATATTCTATCTTATCTATATTATCCTGTTTCCATTGTCGATCTTGGCGATGATACGCGTGGCGGGTGGCCAATACTGGTTCAGTCTGCTCGGTTTCGTTCTGCTCTATAATTATAACGTCATCTGGGGCTTCACGGGCTTTACCATGGCCTTGCCACTCTTTTTCCTGTTGTTCAGCCTGATTATCCTCGCCATGAAAAAGCAAACGGTACTGCTCGAATTGTGGATTGCGTGTCTGCTGTGCGCTCTTTTTTTCATGCACACCATTGTAACTGTGCTTGCTCTGGGCTTTTCTCTTCTGGCCCAACTGGCCGGACCTTCTGTCAGATCAGCGAAAAACTGGCTGGCCAGGCTGGCAGCCCTCTCACCCGCAACGGCCCTGCTCGGGTACTGGTGGTCGAATCACTCACCGCCCTCATTCAATGCCTGGGAGCAGATCACGGCATATTATCAAAACGATTTTGTGACCAACTGGCCAGAACGAATTCTCCTGCTCTATGCCGATAATTACTCGCTGTTCAAGGGATGGCCCGGGCAAATCATTGGCTTTGTGGGCGTTCTCGTCATCCTGACACCACTCATACATTCGCTCATTTCCCGCAAACGGATGCGACCCACACAATGTTCAAAGCCGATTCGCCGTTTTGTGATACTCAGCACGATCGTGCTGCTTTTGCTTTGCCTGTTCGCACCCCATGGTATTGAACCCATCTGCTGGTATCTGTATCCCCGTTTTTCAGTGCTTTGCCTGATAATCACCCTGGTTCTGGGTAGTCTGTTTCACCAGACCAGGTTGAAACCGGTTTCAGTCATTCTGATCTGCCTGATTGCTCTCTGTTTCTTGATGCTCTGGGCCGACTTCCTCCAGGATTTCGATCGGGAAAATCTCTCCTTCCAGTCTACTTTTTTAACGGCGGACCCCAGCAAGCGCATGGCCGGTTTAATGTACGATTTTCTTTATCGGGCCAGTTCGGCTTATATACACTTTCCCAATTATCAGATCGTCTGGAACAGAGGCATCGCCACGACACGTTTGGTTGAATATCCCTTCATGGCTGTCAGCCGGAAAACGGATTTTCAGGAATTACCCATGTACCATGAGTGGATTACCCGGGATAACCCCTATGATGGTCGCTACCGTCACCTCGAATATATCCTGATCCGGGGTACTGTTCCCGAAGATGATCTCGATGAATTCCAGGACTTCGTCGTAATAAAACAGTCTGGTCAGTGGAGTCTCTATCAGGCGTCACAGTAAACATCGCCCGATCGATCCGTCTTGAAAGGGCTGTCGAATTAATCAAGATTGTAGACGAAAATCTTGAAATTTGATGTCCCCCTCTGGAGGGGGTCGGGGGGAGGAATTTCAATAAGATTCAATAAAAACAACAAGTTACTATTTCGAGAACTCCACCCGCTGAATCCCCCCAGCGGGGGACAGCATCTGAAATCGTTTTTTGAGATTAAATCGACAGTCTCTTGAAGGGGGTTCATTCTGAAATTTCAGCGATATAGCCATCGTGAAAGACCCAAACCGGCTCAACATGATAGTCATTTAAAAAAATGACCCGGACCTCCTGCCATTGGGCATTGCCGAACAGAGCAAAAGCACGCCGACCTGCTTTCAGGTGAAAATCGAGAATCCTCGGAAAATCTCGTAAATTATCCATCATGGGAAAACAGAAACGAGTCGTGCCCTGCTCGATGAGACGCAAGAAACCATCGAGATGCAGGGCCGTGAAAAAATGGAATCCGGAGGAATGAGCTCGAGTATGCGTTCCCCTGTTTGATAATTTGCCACCCGTTGAAGATGATGGATCCGGTAATCATAGCTGAAATTGGTCCCTGCCGACCAACCTGCGCTTATGACCAACATCAGCCAGATGGCACACAATGTCACTTTTTTCCTGGGACGCTGATGACAATAACCGGTGACCACGAAAAAAAACAAAACAAGCGCCAGGACAAGCGGGACGGTTAAAAGCGGAAATTCCAGTTCCTCCAATGTCCGATGCTGCAGATATGTCATAAAAAGATGGGTCGATATGGTCAGGACCAAGACACATGCACTGACCATCACCAGTTTTGTGCGGGTGAACAGGAGGCACAACTCTGTCACGACAAGTCTGATTGCATAGGCGGCCATTATCGAGGCAAATGGCAATACCGGCAGATGATAACGATAATTGAGGCAAAGGCCTCCGTATTGATGCGTTACGAACGCGTAATAACTTATGAAGGCAAGGGGCACGGGCAAAAGTATCAGAAATTCCCTTCGGTGATCTGATCCGGTTATCGTCAGCCAAAACGGAATGGTCAGGATGACCAGCCAGGGTATACTCTGCAGCAAGGCTTTTTTTTGAGCCCCGGTATATACCAAGCCGCGACCCTGTGTTCGAATATGGGCCGCACCATCAAAATGTAACGGGACCGCTCGGATATCGACCACCGAACTATAAGCATTATTGACTATCTGAAGGCCCTGATCTGTTCCAAGAGCAAGAAAACCGAGTAATGCCAGGCCAGCTACCATGACAAACCCCAATATCTTTCGTTGTCCCGGGGATATGCTCGAATACAGAATCTTTGCCAACCACAACAATCCAATCGCCACGACCGCATACACAAAGGGTATGAGGGGAAATGTGTCGCCGGAACCATAGTAAAAGGGAGAAAAAACGCCGTATTTATTCAGATTTGTCAATGATAATAGCATCAAACCTGGGCAAGCCCCAGCCAGCAGAACGACGATTTGTCTGGCCGGGCCTTGACCAAATAATACGAGAAGCAGACAAATGCAGGGGAACACCAGAAAAACATCGACCCTGATACCTGCTCCGAGACTAATGGTCAGGCCGGATAACACAAGATACAGGTTCGATGTTCTTTTTTCTGGTGTGGACAAACCGCACAGGGCCAGGTAGAAACCCACCATGATGAACAGCAAAGCGCATTGATGGGGCCAGGCCGCTTGCGAATATTCCCAACAAAAGGTCCCCAGGCATAATAACAAACAGGCACCAAACGAAAGATCATGATTCTTGAAAAGCTTCTGGGCCAGCATATAACTGAAAAACATAACGATCAGGAACGAGAGAGCATTCAAGAGATAGAGTCCCTTGAAGCCAAACCAGATAAAGAATGGATGGGCTAACACGGTATAAAATCCGGGATATTGAGAGACAAGCCGGC
Source organism: bacterium (assembly GCA_016934675.1). Taxonomy (GTDB): domain Bacteria; phylum CSSED10-310; class JAFGSJ01; order JAFGSJ01; family JAFGSJ01; genus JAFGSJ01. Next base: position 16,585 of record JAFGSJ010000133.1, read on the forward strand.
CCTTGGCAGGAAAAAAATGAGGCAGCCCGAATTCCACCGACGGAAATTCGTGATAACCATTGATAATCGTGAAATCTTTCGTTTGGGCAAAGCTCCGGGACATGAGATGATGAACGCCTTCATCAATCAACAAGTACCCCGGTTTGGTCACATGTAACGTCACGAAAATATGACCACCCAGAATGCACAATCCGATGATTGCTTTCCAGAACAGAGACCGCCCTCTAAACATATCACCATCCAGTCTTCTGTATCTCAACTGTTAAAATAAGGAACGCTGGGGCTCTCGACAGCATATGATACTGAAACCAATACCCTGAAGTCAATCGCTATTCACGTGATCTGGGCGAACCTCCGAAAACCGGCAACAATGGACAGTGACCACTGTCACCATTCGGGGACAGATTTTCACAAAAGCGGACAGAGCCCGGCCTCTATTGTTTCACCGAGAACGATCATTGACCAAGGCCCCATGACATACCGGCACTTGAATCCGAGACCAATCTCCGCATTCAGACCCTGATGGCATAAATATTGCTTTTGTGATAAAGGTGAACATAAAGAGAAGTTTTAGCTAAGCGGATAGGATTGTAAACCTACCCCCATTTTCGACAAAGGAGAGATGACGATCATGAAAATTCAAACACACGCCATTTACCTGATTGTATTTTGTTTGGTACTGCCATTATTGGTAATGCCTGGTAAGAGCGAAGCAACTGACACAAGTTTCGCCTTCAAGATAGGTTATAACATGTTCCGAAGTGATGACGGCTGGGATGATGTGGGCTATCTTGGGGACGATGCCTCGTATTTTAATGGTAGAAATTACAGCCTTGAATTGGACCTCTACCCCGTGCGCTATTTCGGCCTACGCTTCACCCTCGAATATTTCCGACAAAACAGACGCTTGGATAATGGATATGGTGATCCTTACAATCAAGATTATTACAATGATTATCGGACCTTAACGATCATACCCCTGACTGTTTCTGCCAAAGTGCGGGTCCCGGCCCCCTTTGTCTCCCCCTACTTTTTCGCCGGTTTCGGTTTCTGCTATTGGGGTCTGTTTGAAGGTGACGAAGAAAGCCATTGGTATTCTGACGAAGAGGATGATGATCTCCGATTGATCCAGGAAAACGATGGCGTTACTTTTCAGGCGGGAACGGGGCTCGAGTTTAAATTGACTCCGCATGTGGCATTCATGCTTGAAGGCGAATACAGGTCTCTCATCATCGATTTTAACAGATACAATGACGATATTGAACTTAATGCGTCCTCGGTCCTGTTGACCACCGGAATTCTTATCCGCTGATCACCGCTGACACACATAATAAGACCAGCTGTATGACCCTATCTACGGCTGGTCCGCACTCCACTCATCGTGGATGGGGAAAAAACTGAATCATGAGCCCGTCTTAATGCGACTGGGTCGTGGAACCGTCCGTATCAACCGGACACGATACGATGATCCGGCCACAGAACGAACAGATAACATACTGATTGGGATCATGCAGTAGTATCGCTTCCTTGGTCGGCAGCTTCATGTGACACCCCGGACACAGCGCATTATTGACCCGAACCACACTCGTATCTTGATACCGACTCTCCAATCGCTCGAGATACGAACGCAAACTACAATCAAAATTGACCAGTATCCGTGTTTTCCTCTTTTCCAAATTCTCAAATCGCTTCTGCATTTTGTCCTTGCGGGGACTCTGGGGATCGTCTGACGAGATCCTGCGAAGTTGATCCCTCACCCTGACCATCTTGGTGTCAATTTCCCGTAATTGACTCAGATATGTCGCTTTACTCTTCAATAGTGCCTCCCTGCTGAAGTAAGAAACATAATTATACCAGATTTTCACGCCCGAAACAATGTTTTTTTTGAAAAAAAATATCAGAAATCGCTCGACATTGCTGCAAAATATGTGCCACTCATTCCCGCCCACATCATCCGGCAGTCAATCTCACCCTTTACCGACGTGTCAGCCCTCATTTTTCGCGCCCGACCGCCCGTTTCACTGCAAAAAAAAGACAACCTCTCGGCAATTTTTGCACTTGACCCACCCGGCTCCGGAAGAGCATGAATTTGAGGCGGCATGGGGGGAGTATTGCGGGGTGTAGGGGTTAAGAGTTCTCAAGCTGGGGTAATTCTGGTCTTTATTCTTGCAAAAGGGGCCATGGAACGCTATGATGTCAGGTGTTATTATTGATCTCCAGGCATATGTTGAGGTGTCCGAGATGAAAAAAATTGTATTCGGGGGTGATGATGGTTTAAGGCGAAGCGGGTATATTCATGATCAGGGAGCACGGGCGGTGGTGGTATGCTGTCATGGGCTGTTCAGCTGGAAAGGTGATGAACACAGCAAGTTTGCGCGATTGGGTCGGGCTTTGGCATCAGAGGGCATGACCCTGGTCCGGTTTGATTGTACCGGTTGTGGCGAGAGCGAGGGCCAGTTCCGTCAGTCGGTCCTGGGTCAACGAATTTTCGATCTCGAAACAACCCTGGCCTACCTCGAGTCTGAGGGGAAGCTGCAGCCTGAAACACCTCTTTTTCTGATCGGCAGTTCGTTTGGGGGATCGGTTATTCTTTGTACAGCAGCACAGTGTTCTCGGCGGGTGAATGGTCTGGTAACATGGTCGGCGCCGGTTGACCTGCTCGGCTATTATCGCGAACGTTATGCTCATTACTTTCAAAAGTGGCAGCAAGGCATAACGGTGACCGTTGAAAACGATGGTCGCTTGTACGAACTCGGTCCGGAATTTCTGGATTCACTCGAACAGATTCAACCGCTTTCTTTTCTGGACAAGCTCGTTACGGTCCCGTTGCTGATCATACATGGCGGTGCTGATGAAGTAGTCCCTCTCACACAAGCCCATATGTTGGCTGGCCATTACCCGGGTCCACACAGACTGGAAGTTATACCATCCGGTACGCACCGTTTGATGGAACAGTACGATCTGGTCGAGAGCATGACCCGGGCCTGGCTCAATGAACAGCTTTCATAGTTTATATATTTCCACTGTTTTGTAGTGGGGTGACATCATTCTGGTAATGAAAACTGTGTCATTGTTTAAGGATGAACGATCCAAGGGGAGTGCGGTATGGCGAAAAAGCAGCGACTGAAAGTCAAGCGGGTACAAAATGGAAAAAAGAAGGGGCATTTGGGATTTTGGGAATATGTCATTTTTGGCGTTGGGGGCATTGCCGCTATCCTTGTGGCCGTTTGGGGCGGTTATTTTTTCAGCAAGCAGACCACGGACCAGGATATTGACCCGGCTGTGCGAAAAATCATCTCTCAAATAGAGCGTGAATTTGATCGGGGTAATCTCATCGAAGCGGAGCAGATAATCATGTCAGCTCTGGAGAAGTACAAGGATGACACGAACTTGTTAAATCAGCGGGCCTTGGTGCTGATTCAGAAGGGTGATTTGTCCGAGGCTGAGGCAATCATTCTCACGTCAATAACAGATAAAGGATTGCGTCGGCAAGGACTCGAGCTCCTGCGAGATGCGTATCGGGCTAAAAGCCAGACCGAAAACGTTTTCAGGATGAGCAAGGAGATTGCCGGGATTGAGTGATGCGGTATACAGGAGCACGGTGGGGCGGGACTACACACCGGACCAAATCAAAGCCATCTCGACCGGATTGAGGTCGATTGTCGGGGCCGAGCGTGTTTCCTGTCACGAGGAGGACCTGTTGTGTCATGCCTATGATGCCACCATGATCGAGGCGAGGCCGGATTGGGTAGTCTGGCCAGATAATGCCGGACAGGTAGCAGCCATCCTGAAATTGGCCACTCGGTATCATGTGCCTGTGGTCCCACGTGGAGCTGGCAGCGGTTTAACCGGGGGCTCGCTGCCGGTCCGGGGTGGCATTGTCCTGAGCCTCAGCCGGATGGACCGGATCATTAGCCTGGAACCCGAAAATATGCTGGCTGAAGTCGAACCGGGTGTGATCAATGCCGATCTTGACCGGGCCGCGGCCCGCTATGGGCTCTTTTATCCGCCTGATCCTGCCAGTTTTGAATTCAGCACCTTGGGCGGGAATGTCGCAGAATCAGCCGGGGGTTTAAGGGCGGTCAAATACGGTGTTACTCGAGATTATGTTCTTGGTCTCGAAGCCGTCCTGCCGAACGGTGATCTGATCAGGACGGGTTCGCGGACGGCCAAGTGTGTGGTCGGATACGATTTGACACGACTGTTGGTGGGTTCGGAAGGAACTCTGGCTGTTTTTACCAAACTCATCCTGCGTTTGGTTTCCCGTCCCGAAGCAGTCAAGACCATTCTGGCCATTTTCCCCGATGTACATGCCGCCGCACAGGTCGTCTCTGCATTAAACTCACGCACCATTTTGCCGACTACGCTCGAATTCATGGACCGTTCTTCCATTGATTGTGTAAAGAAGTTTGCCCATATCACTGTCGACGAAAAAGCCGGGGCCCTGCTGCTCATCGAAATTGACGGGCCGCATGAAACCATTGAACGACAGGCACAAAATCTCATCGAACTCTGCCGCCAGCATACTTCACTCGAAATTATTCTGTCCCACTCGGACGAGGAACGGGATGCACTTTGGAAAGCACGACGGGCCATCTCCCCCGCTTTACATCAGATAGCCCCAGACAAATTTAACGAAGACGTTGTTGTGCCCCGCTCAAAAATTCCCGACCTGGTCAGTCGGCTTGAGGCCATCTCCCAAACCCACAATCTGACCATTGTTTCTTTTGGACATGCCGGTGACGGCAATATCCATGTCAATATTTTAACCGATCTGGCTCAGCCGGGAACGAGAGAAAGGGTCGATGCGGCCCTCCACGAACTCTTTCGCCACACGATCGAACTGGGAGGCACCATCTCCGGAGAACATGGCATCGGTCTGACCAAAGCCCCCTTTTTGTCCATGGAACTTGACCCGGTAACCCTGGCCATCATGAAGAAGATCAAACGGGTTTTCGATCCGCTCGATATTCTCAATCCGGGCAAAATCTTCAACGATAATCACCATGATTGACTTTCCCCCCCATCATTGCGGGTAAACAGCCATGGCTCTGCTTGATCATCAGAAACTGAACGAAGCCCTGAAAAGCTGTGTGAAGTGTGGCAAATGTCTGACCAAATGCCCCATTTATCGTGAAAATCGTGACGAAAAGGGAGGGGCCCGCGGGAAAATCGCCCTGCTTCGTCATGTGTGTGAAAAAGATCAAACCCTGATCAACCGGCTCGATCACGTCGCCGACCAATGTCTCTATTGTCTCAACTGTCAATCTGTGTGCCCCCAAAATGTCGAGCTGGGTCTTCTTATTCCCTTCCTGCGTCAGATGAAGGGCGAGCGGACCCGATCTCGGAAATGGACCCGGTCTGTACTGAGCAAGAAACTGTCTGATCCCGAATTCATCCGGCGTTTACCCGACCATCTCCGTCGTTTTCAGTTGTTATTAACGGCGAGCGTTCCCGAAAACAGGGGGATCCATCTGCGTTTTCCCTTACCCTCGGTGCCCAGATCGCGTGTATTACCGAACATAGCCCTTCGTTCATTTGTCCAATCGCACCCCCATAAATATCCTGGTGAGCCGGGTCGACCGCGGGTCGGTTTTTTTGTAGGCTGTCTGCACAATTTTCTTGAAGTCGGTACGGCGGTGGCCACAATCAAATTGCTACAAAGACTGGGCATGTCTGTTATCGTTCCGGAGCAGCAGACCTGCTGTGGATTGCCTCATTTCAGTTCCGGGATGATCGAAGCTGCCGAAAAGTTGGCTCGAAGCAACATCGAGGTTTTTGCGGATCAGGGCTGCGATTACATAATCTCGGGTTGCCCCACATGTGTCGCCATGCTCTCGCTGCATTATCCCCGTTTGGGTCCAAGGCACAATCCATTTACGGGGCGGACCATGGATACGCTCAGTTTTTTAGCCCTTCATGCGCCGGATCTGGTCAAACGGAAAGCGTCGGTATCGGACCATGATTGGTATACCTACCATGATCCCTGTCATTTAGCCGGTGAGTTGAATGTCCGTTCTCAACCGCGAGAGTTGCTCAAGATGTTTCTGGGCGACCAGTTTCGCGAGATGGAAGCGGCAGATACCTGCTGTGGTGGGGGGGGGTCATTTGCGGTGACACAGTACCAGATGTCTCTACAAATTGGGTCCCGAAAGCGTGAGCATATCGTCCAGTGGCGGGAGGGCATTCTGGCTGAATGTGCCGAGAGGGCTTCAGTCATTCCGCAATCCTTCACGGTCGTGACCGCGTGCCCGGGTTGTGAAATACAACTGAATGATCTGTTGTATCGGCAAACACCGGAGATCAGGGTGCGTCATGTGGTTGATCTGTTGGCAGAGTCCGTATTGGATTAGAGACCGGGCCCAGTGGTGCCACGATCTGCGCTGCTCAGTCGAGGCTGGTGGAATGAAAATGGCGGCGGGCCTCGAGAAAGTCTGGCAGTTGTTTCAGAAGGGTGAACCAACTATGGGGTGAAGTCCAGAGCATGGCCGCATATTTGAGCAGGACAGACGGACGTTCGTAATAGTGTTTGATCAGATCGTTATACAGGTGTTCGAGCCGTGCCAGAGAAGCGATATCTTTCGGCCTGAAAATGAAATTCATACAGTTCATTTTTGACCAGTTTTCTTCAAGGTCCCCATATTTGTCGAGAATACGGTAGACGGGAGCGCCGGGAAAAGGGGTAAACTTCGCCAGATTCATATCATCGAGAGGTAAGGCGAGCAGGTAATCACGGGTCCTCTGAATGGATTCCTCGGTTTCGCCGGGTAATCCGAGCATAAACAGGCCTTTTACCCTGAGCCCGTATTTTTTGATCTTAAGGACCGAGGCTTTGATCCCATCGAGGTCCGCATTTGATTTGTTGAGTTTGAGGACCTCGGGATCGCCCGATTCTATACCGAGACTGATCATCCAGCACCCTGCTTTTTTCAGGGCGATCAGGAGTTCGTCATCGAGCAGATCGAACCTGACGGCGCAATTGAAGGTCATGTTGAGGGGTTTTTGGGCGACCATGTCGGTAAAATTCAAGATTCGAGTCCGATCATAGGTAAAAAGATCATCATATATGTTGACATGGCGGATACCATATTCTCTTTTCAGAAAAAGCATGTGTTCATAGATATACTTGGCCGAGTTGTAACGGTATCGGCGTCGAAAGACTGATCGATCACAAAAAAGGCATTGATAGGGACAACCGCGACTGGTAATCATGGTCGTGTTGGGAGCAGTCGGGTAATTGAAGATGGGCAGATTGTAAAGCCGTGGAAAATTTTTCAAGCCCTGATAATCGGGAAAGGGTAGGGAGTCTAGATCAAGCAGGTCCTGACCGTAGCCGTTGAAGGTGAATTTTGGGCCGTCTCGAAAGGCCAGGCCGGGAATCGTCGAGGGGGCCTGCCCATCGAGGAGCTGTTGCATGGTTTCCTCACCTTCCCCGACCACAACATAGTCTATCACCGGATATGATTCGAGGATTTTTTCCTTTTGTGAAGAAACATGGACCCCTCCGAATACAATTGTGGCTCCGGGCAGAGACTCCTTAATTCTGACGGCCAGGTCATGGCCATCATGAAAACTTGAGGTTGTGCAGCTAAATCCAATGAATCGGGGTCTTTGAGCGATGATCTGTTGGACGATCAATTCGCGTGGTTGGGGATCGGCACAGCAATCAAGCAAGCCAACATCTTTCCCGTTTCGCTTCAGGTAAGAGGAAATACCCATTAAGCCAATGGGAGGCATGCGATTGGCGGAACGGATTGTTCTTTCCAAACCAGGAAGCCAATTACTCCCCGCTGGATGGACCAGCATGATATCAACCATGATAACCCTCGATCACGCATTAATTCCAGCGTTCCCCTTCTTGTTTTTCATATGACGTTCATGGTTGAAGTGCAAGCAAGGGGGATCGTTCAATACGCTTGCTGTCCTCTGCTCGTAGGTCGTAACACTGAAAACAGGGGACAATGATTCATCGTGTGAATTTAATGCTGTCATAGAGTTGCCTCTTGCAATCCCGGGATTATCTGTTGTAGTATAAACCCATAGAACATCAATTTGGTTTACCCTCTGTATTTGACAGATATGGTTCGGAGGACGGCATGGTCCAGACAAAGAAAATATACCTGTGCGGGCCAATCATGGACACCGCCCAGTTTGAAAGCCGCGAATGGAGAACACTGGCCAAGGAAAAACTGGCCGGACGCTTCATACTTCTCGATCCGATGCGTCGTAATTTCAGGGACAATGAAGTTGACTCGGCGAACGAAATTGTCGAATTCGATCTCCAGGACATTCGTGAGGCAGACTTGTTGCTGGTCAATTATCATAAAGCTTCGATCGGGACATCGATGGAGGTTTTTTATGCCAGTCATGTTTTAGGAAAATTCGTAATTTGCTTTTCACCCTTTCCATTCAAGGATTGCTCACCCTGGATGATCCGGTACTCGACCCGCATCCTACCCAATCTTGATACCGCGATTCATTATATAAACGAACATTTTTAGGTAATTGCTGAGTAGATAAGATGAACTGGGAAACGAAATTTCCACAATTACAGGAACAGCAACGTTATACGATTCTCGACAAAATTGGTGAGGGCGGTATGGCGGTCGTGTTTCTCTGCCTGGACAACGAGCTTGACGAAAAGGTCGCTCTGAAAATCCTGAAACCGGACCTGGTCAAGCAGGGAAAGACCATTCTCCAGTTCAAACAGGAGATCAAGATTGCCCGGAAAATCACGCACCGAAATATCTGTCGTATCTACGACTTTGGAAAATTCGATACCCTCCACTATATCGTCATGGAGTATATACCCGGAACACCCTTGTCTTCATTGATCCGAAAGAAAGACGCACTCCCCACTGATAAGAAAAGTTTTATCGCCCTGAAAATCCTGAACGGCCTTGAAGCAGCCCACGGCGAAAAGGTGGTGCATCGTGATCTGAAACCCAGCAATATCATTCTCGGTAAAAATTTCGAACCGGTTATCATGGATTTCGGCCTGGCCCGCTATGCGATCAATGAGAAAATCACACCTGAAAGCCGAATTTTTGGTACGCCGGCCTATATGTCTCCCGAACAGATTACCGGAGTCGGTGTGGATCACAGGGCTGATATTTATGCTTTTGGACTTATTTTTTATGAATTGATGACCGAGCACTATCCGTTTGACGATACGAATTATTTCAAACTACTCTACAGTCATGTCAATGACGATCCGCCCTTACCCACCCAGATATTCCCCTTAATCGACAAAAACATCGAGCAGATCATCATGCGCTGTTTGCACAAGGACCCGAACGAACGTTACCCAAATGTCAGTCAGATCATTTCTGACCTGCTCAAGACCTACGATCAGTTGAGCGAAAGCACCGATAAGCGTACCAAGAAAAAGGTCTTGATCGTTGATGATGAGCGTCTGTTACGGACCATGCTGGCTAAAATGTTCGAATCCCTGGGCTTGAATGTGGTCGAGGCCGTTGATGGCAATGAAGCAGTGTTTAAAGCCCTGGAAGAAAAACCGGACCTGATTTGTCTCGATATTATGATGCCGAACATGTCCGGCATCGAAGCGGCCGAAATAATACTCTCAAATCCTAAAACCCAGGCTATTCCCGTGGTCATTTTCAGTTGCAAAGACGATAATGAATTAATGGTCTACAGCCGCCAAATAGGCATTCGCGACTATTTAATCAAACCGATCCAGCTCGTCGACTTGAAAAGCAGACTCAATTTCTGGCTTCAACCGAATAAAGATATGTAGAGGTAGCTAAATGCCCAGTTGGCAAACACATTTTCCCCAGCTTTTGAAAAATATGCGTTATTCCGTCCTGCGCAAAATCGGCGAAGGAGGCATGGCCATAGTTTTTCAATGCAAGGACCGCGAACTGGATGATATGGTCGCCCTGAAGATACTCAAGCCTGATCTGACCGATGTCGGCGAGATGCTGCGACGTTTCAAGCAGGAAATTAAAATCGCTCGGCGCATTTCACATCGTAATATCTGTCGTATTTATGATTTCGGCACATTCGAAGACCTGGCCTACATTGTCATGGAGTACCTTGAAGGAGTGCCGCTTTCATCGGTTATCCGTATCCATGACGCCATTCCGGACGATAAAAAACTGACTATCGCCATCAGGATTTTAGAGGGACTTGATGCGGCCCACAGGGAGGATATCGCCCATCGTGACCTGAAGCCGGGCAATATCATGATCATTAAAAACCTTGAACCGGTCATCATGGATTTTGGACTCGCCCGTGACTTCGGTACCAAAAAAATCACGCCGGCGGACCATTCCATTTACGGAACACCAGCCTATATGGCCCCCGAACAGATCGTGGGCAAGGGAGCTAACAAACTTTCGGATTTGTATGCTTTCGGTTTGATTTTCTACGAATTAATCACCAATTATTACCCGTTCGATGACACCAATTATTTCAAGTTGCTCTACAGTCATGTCAATGAAAAACCAGCATCACCTCGACAGATCATGCCCAAGCTCAACCAGAAACTGGAAAAAATCATCATGAAATGCCTGGAAAAAAAGCCGGAAGATAGATACCAATCCGCCGGTGAGGTCATTTCAGAAATCATGAGCACCTTCACGGACAAGAAAGATGGCTCGGGAGGTCGGCAGCGGAAACAAATCTTGATTGTTGATGATGATCAGGCTGTCCTGAACGTATTCAAAAGAATGTTCGAATCCTTCGGTTTGAAAGTCTTAGCCAGCAATACCGGTGAAAAGGCTATCAATATTGCCATGTCCGAGCAACTCGATCTGATCTGTCTCGATATCATGATGCCGGGCATGTCCGGCCTCGAAGTGGCAGAAATACTCCTGACCAATCCCATCACCAAATCAATCCCCATTGTGGTTATCACCGCCAAAAGCGACAAGGAATACATGCATTACAGCCGCCAACTCGGTATCCTCGATTACCTGACCAAACCGATAACTCGAGACGATATCGAAACACGTCTCGATTACTGGCTCCAACAGAAACATGGCGCCGCCTGGACAAACTGAACCGGGGCGACAGCAACTTTTTCGACTGTTCCGTTCTGATGTTGTCACAATGAGTTACTAGATGCTGTAGCTGATTTCAATGATATCACCTGTCAAACACTGACACACTGGATCAGGTCCTTTAATCAGAAAGGTATCGACGGGCTCGTGGACCAACCGCTTGTCCCCTGTACCAAAAACAGGCAACTGGTGATCATTCCTTCCGTTGTCTATGATTGAGAGAGATGATGGCCCTGAATGCTTGCCGACCTGTATCGCCCCTTCAGGGCTAAGATCACGTTTATCCTGAACCTGGGGCGACGTTCGTTGTCACAGCGGTGACAACTCACTGTGCCCCAGGCTAACCTCTTTCACCACTTCGTGGTGTATGATTATTCTGAGTTGATATTCATTCGATCGGGCATTCCTGAATGATCGAAAACATGTCCGCAGATGTCGCGAATGAAAATCGGTGATTCGAGTTTGACTGTCCCTGCATCCCTACATCTCTTCACCACGAAGTGGTGACAGGTGTCAGCCAGGGGCAGAGCCATTTGTCGAAGTGAAACTCGACAAATGCGCCGCCCCTGGTCAATGAACAGGTAAAGACCGAGCTCTGAAAGAGCGGGAGCTACGCAAATATTCCGAAATCATGTCACCGATTGTGTTTCAATCCCAGACATATTTCCGTCGTAATCCATACTATAGGTAATGAAAGTCCTGACGCTCTTTCAATAGCGCATATTTGCTTGTCAAGTCTTTTTTTCATTTTGTTCGATGATCCTCAAGTATTGTACAATAAGGTTTTGAGAATTACTCTAATAAAAAAGGGGGCCGGCAAAAAACCCGACCCCCTTTTCAGAACTCAATATACGTGAGATCAGTTACTACGGACACGCACCGGTTGTATTCACAATACGTGCACCTGCGGTAGCCTCACCCGCACTCCCTTCACCGTTCGAATTCACACCGGTAACCAGGTAGTAGTAGCAGTCACCCCCTGTTGCGGTCTCACTCAAACCCGTTGCTGATGTATCGCTCGAGCTCGAACCGGTCCACCGTGTACAGAAATCGGTGTCCGTATCCAGCAGATCGGCCAAATTGGCAAGTTCACCGCGATACAGGATGTAACCCAACGTGGAGGTTGTCTCTTCCGGCCAGGAAAGCGTGGTCTTGTCTGTCCAATCGATCGGCGTGATTTCCGGGGGTATAGGCGGAATTGGTGGATAGTACATTTCCGGCAACGAATCGGCATAACAGGTGTTGTTCCAGGCCCGAATGAAATAACTATGAGAATTTCCATCTTCGGCAGGAGTCGTATCACCTGAATTGAAACCCGTAACGAGTAAAGCACCGTCCATCCAGAGATCGTGTGAAGTGGACGGCGATCCGGCAGTGTAGGTAATGATGAGACCAGTATAAGTATAGGGATCAGGATCAGTAATATCCGTAATGACCGGAGTGGTGATCACGGCATCATCGACATCGGTCCCGGCAACGGCGTTCGAATTTGCATAACAACTGCCGTTGATCGCACGGACCACGTAGCTGTGGCTCGACGTGTCGCCAGGCACGTAGGTGTACGGACTGGTGATGCCCGTTACCGCCTGGGAACCATCAACCCACAAATTGTGACTCGATGCGGGTGAACCGGCTGTGAAGACAACCGAGACACCGGTCGCCGCACAGGCATCCAGGTCCGTCACCGAACTGATCACCGGAGCCGTGGTCACACCATTATTGACATCGGTACCGGCCATGGCGTTCGAGTTGGCGTAACAACTGCCATTGATCGCCCGGACCACGTAACTGTGGCTCGAAGTATTACCAGGCACGTAGGTGTACGGACTGGTGATGCCTGTCACTGTCTGGGAACCGTCAACCCACAGATTGTGGCTCGTGGCACCTGAACCCGCCGTGAACACAATCGAGACACCGGTCGCTGCACAGGCATCCAGATCGGTCACCGAACTGATCACCGGGGCACCCGGCGTGTTATTAGCATCGGTCCCGGCCACGGCGTTCGAGTTGGCATAACAACTGCCGTTGATCGCCCGGACCACGTAACTGTGGCTCGAAGTATTACCAGGCACATAGGTGTACGGACTGGTAATGCCCGTCACCGCCTGCGAACCGTCAACCCACAGGTTGTGGCTTGTGGCGCCCGAACCCGCCGTGAACACAATCGAGACACCGGTCGCCGCACAGGCATCCAGATCAGTCACCGAACTGATTACCGGAGCGCCCGGGGTGTTATTCGCATCAGTCCCAGCCACAGCGGTCGAATCTGTATAACAAGCACCATCGATTGCCCGGATGATATAATTGTGACTACTGGTATCACCCGGATTATAGGTCGCTCCTGAAACATAACCGGTCACGACCAGGTTGCTGTCACGATACAGATCGTGGCTGGTCGCACCTGAACCGGCTGTATAGGCAACTTGGATACCACTTTGAGCACAGCCATTCAGATCAGTAATCCCGGTAATGATCGGCTGGCCCGGGTCAGTACAACCACTCCCCGTGGTACATGCAACCGCTACATAACCGGTCACCAGGATGTTGTCCACATACCAATACCATTCGTAATTGGCATCATAATAATGCCAGCGTATCTGGACATCGGAAGCCCCGGCTGCCTGAGCAGTAATATCTATGGTTGAATGCAGCGGATTGGCTGTATCTGCCGTCCATTGAGCAACATTAGTCCAAACCCCGCCCGTATTGGTCGATCTGACATCAACGTCGGCATACTCTGCTCCATATCGGTTGAAGTAATGATCGAATTCGAGACTCACTGTTGCTGTGGTGCTCAGATTAATAACTGGAGTGATCAGTTGCTCGTCCATATCAACCGAGTTGCAGTCCGAGTCGACTGTAGCCCAGATGCCGCCAATGGGACTGGCCGGATCGGTATTCGCGCATCCGGCCGGATCGGTCGAGTCATCTTCATACCAGGTCCAGCTATCACTGTTTCCGTCCACGATGGTCCAGGTACCAGGAATACCGGCGGTATCGAAATCCTCATCAAGGAAGGTCTGCGTACCACCACCGGGACCGTATGGAGCAGCTGATGCCTCAACGGTATTCGTGTCTTCATTGAAGCTTGATTGATCTACGGCATGGACCACATAATAATAGGTTGTGCCATTGACCAAGGTGTCATCATCCGCATAACTGGTCCCACTAACACCCGAGACAATCCTGTTTGCCGGAATGGTATCAACCGGCGTGACTGTATCTCGATAGACGCTATAGAGAAATGGACCGGGACAGGATGAAGTAGCTGCATTCCAGGTTAAATCGATGGTACATGTATCTAAACCACCGCTCACTGCTGAAGTAATACCTCCGAATGTGAATGTTGCCGTAGCTGACAATTCGACCGTATTTGTATCTTCAGCAGAATTGGAAAGATCGATGGCATGGACAACATAATAATAAGTAGTTCCATTGACCAAATTATACGTATCCGAATAGCTGGTAGCGCTCAGATTTTCAGCGATCCTGTTCGCCGGGATTGTGTCGACCGGGGAGACCGTATCGCGATAGACGCTGTATCGAATCGGTCCCGGACAGGCTGAGGTAGCCGCATTCCAGGCCAGGTTAATGGTACAGGCACCTATTCCACCGTCCAGAGCTGATGTGATCCCGCCAAATGTCGGTTCGTATTGCCAGGTTATCGAAGTCGCGGCACCATCCGTGGCATCATCGCTGCAACCACTGCCCCTGACTTTACAGTTATACGCATGTGTATCGGTGAAATTGGCAGTGTAGGTACTGTTTGTCGCTCCGGAAATATC
>JAFGSJ010000134.1 GCA_016934675.1 bacterium
AGACTGAACCTTCTCATCACTACTCTCCTTTCTTTGAAAAGTCTTCATTCCTAATGGGCAACCACATGGTCATTCATCATTCAATCACTTAGCAATTTTTATGCCAAGTGCACCAGTGGACCTGACTCGAATGACGATACACACTCCCAACCCTCTCAAAATAAAGGCAAACTCCAGACCGGATCATGAATTTTATTGACTAACTTTTTTTTCTATGCCCAGATCTGTTCATAAAATGAACAGGTGCCGTCCAATTTGTGAACAGGTTAACCCGGTTGAAACTTTTACTGTTTTCAACTATGTAAGCCAGATCAGTCTGGATTTGCAGTTTTTCAATTTTAGATTGAGCGAATATAGGGCCAGGTGTCGGTGAGCCATGACGGCTCCGGACCCGGCTTTTGGAAAAAAAGACACGATTTGTTCAGCGTGAGCTGGACCAGAACGAAGAGGGTAGATCATGAAAGAGGCACAGATAACCTGGACACACACGGACGAGGCACCGGCCTTGGCATCGAAGGCGTTTTTACCGGTCCTGCAGGCTTTTACCAAGGGGAGCGGGATCAAGATTGAGGTCGCGGACATATCGTTGGCCGGTCGGATCATCGCCAATTTTCCCGAGAAATTGAGTGCGGACCAGAAGGTCTCGGATTACCTGAAGATGCTGGGTGAATTGACCCAGGAGCCGGATGCGAATATTATCAAACTGCCGAACATCAGTGCCACGGTCCCGCAGCTTGTAGCAGCGATCAAGGAGCTGCGTTCCAAGGGCTATGACATTCCCGAATATCCCGAGGAGGCCAGGAACGAGGCGGAGAAGGCGTTGCAGGCCCGTTTTGCCGTGGTGCTCGGTTCATCGGTCAATCCGGTCATCCGCGAAGGCAATTCGGACCGCCGTCCAGCCCTTTCAGTCAAGAAATTCGCCCAGAAGCACCCGCACAAGATGATGAAACCTTGGCCCGAGTCCGGTTCCAAGGCCCGGGTCAGTCATATGACCACCGGAGATTTTTATGGCAGTGAAAAATCCTTGACCATGACCGGGGCCACTGATGTGCGGATCGAATTCGTGGGTCAGAATGGCCAGACCACCGTACTCAAGGAGAAGCTGGCCCTGCTCGAAGGAGAAGTGATCGATGCGGCGGTCATGGATGTGCAGGCCTTACGTGCTTTTTACGCCGAGCAGATCGAGCAGGCCCGGCGGGACAATGTCCTGCTATCCCTGCATCTCAAGGCGACCATGATGAAGGTTTCGGACCCGGTCATGTTCGGGCACTGTGTGTCGGTTTATTATCGGGAAGCCCTGGACAAGCATGCTCAGACCCTCAAGGAAATCGGGGCTAACGTGAATTTCGGTCTGGCTGATGTGCTCGACAAGCTGAATAAATTACCTGCGGCCAAGAAGGCTGAGATCGAAGCGGACATCAACGCGGTCTATACCAGGCAACCTGCCTTGGCCATGGTTGATTCCCGGTACGGTATCACCAATCTGCATGTCCCGAACAACATCATCGTGGATGCTTCCATGCCCAATATAATCCGCGATGGCGGCACGATGTGGAACAAGGATGATCAGCTTCAGGACTGTATCGCCATGGTCCCGGACCGCTGTTATGCGACCATGTATAAAGAAATCCTCGAAGACGCCAAGAAGAACGGCCAATTCGATCCGGCGACCATGGGCAATGTGTCCAATGTCGGGCTCATGGCCAAAAAAGCCGAGGAATATGGTTCTCATGACAAGACCTTCATCATGACCGGCCCAGGCTCGGTCCGGGTCGTGGACAAGACCGGCCGGGTCCTGCTCGAACAATCAGTGCGGACCGGCGATATTTTTCGGATGTGCCAGGCCAAGGACGAAGCAGTCCGGGACTGGGTCAAACTGGCGGTCAGACGGGCTCGGGCTACGGGTTCACCAGCGATTTTCTGGCTGGACGAGCAGCGCGGTCATGATCGGGAGATCATCAAAAAAGTGCAGAACTATTTGCCTGAGCATGATACCAAAGGTCTGGACATCAGGATCATGAAGCCGCAGGACGCCATGCGTTTTTCACTCGAACGTATCCGTCGCGGTCAGGACACTATTTCGGTGACCGGTAATGTTTTACGTGATTATCTGACCGATCTGTTTCCTATTCTCGAACTGGGGACCAGTGCCCGGATGCTCTCGATTGTGCCTCTGTTGAAGGGGGGCGGTCTGTTCGAAACCGGGGCCGGAGGTTCAGCGCCCAAGCATGTCCAGCAATTGGTCAAGGAAGGCCATCTGCGCTGGGATTCGCTCGGCGAATACTGTTCGCTGGTGCCTTCATTCGAGATGATTGCCGAGCAGACCGGTAACAAGAAGGCCGCACTCTTGGCCGAGACCCTGGACCAGGCCATTGCTCGCTACCTGGAAAACGGCCGCTTGCCTTCGCGCAAGGTCAATGAAATCGATAATCGGGGCAGCACGTTTTATATCACCTTGTACTGGGCCCAGACCCTGGCTGCCCAGAACGAGGACCCGGAATACAAAAACCGTTTTGTCACAATCGCCCAAGCCCTCGAACAGGGTGAAGCTAAAATCGTGCAAGAATTGCTGGCAGCACAAGGTCAGCCAGTAGACCTGGGCGGCTATTACCAGCCGGACCTGGCCAAGGCGGAACAAGTCATGCGGCCCAGCACAACCCTGAATGCCATCATCGATGCCATCTAAGCGGAGAATAGTCGAGACCTGTTCATGAAAAACTGTATCTCTGCCGTGGTTTTTGACCTGGATGGCACTCTGGTCGATTCCTTGACTGACATCGCCGCAGCCACAAATTGGGTTTTACGACAACACGGCTATCCGGAACACTCGTCCGAACGCTATCGTTACTTTGTCGGGGACGGTATCGAGCAGTTATTGGTCCGGGCTTTGCCCACACAAGCCCGGCTCCCGGACATAATCACCGAGTGCCTGTCCCAGCTCAAACAGCGCTACCAGACCCACTGGGCGGTTGAAACTAGACCGTACGACGGGACCATGGATTTGCTGGACAGGCTCGATACGCTGGGCCTGCCCATGCTGGTCCTGTCCAATAAACCCGATCTTTTGACCCGTGAGGTTGTCGACCATTTTTTCGGCTTGGGGCGTTTCAAATCTGTCCGGGGTGCCAGGCCTGATCTCCCGCTGAAACCCGATCCGACCGCTGTCCTGAGCATGCTGGGCGACCTCGAGCTCGACCCAAAACAGGTCATTTATCTCGGAGACAGTGCCGTTGACATGACCTTGGCTCGTCGGGCCGAGATGGTCCCCGTCGGGGCCGCCTGGGGCTTCCGTTCGGTTGATGAACTGCATTCGAGCGGAGCCCGTTTCATCATTCATCATCCCCTCGATCTCCCGGACCTCCTGGAAGAGAATCAACCGGGATAATTAGCTATTTTTTAAACCCTGAATTGTCACTCATCTGGGTACAAGGGGAAACGGCCTTAATATCCTTTATCATCTGGAAGGTCATTCGAAGGAGGGACAGCCTGATCGCCCTGACCCCGGACGGTGAAAAAATCTGGAACATTCCCTTTGATATCATTGATTGAAAGAACGACCCCTTTTCTGATCATGAACAGTTGATCGAGAGGAACACATCGATGCATCAGATGATAGGTTAGGGGTCACCAAGACTACTTTTTATACAGCAACCGTAGTGCAACTGTCGAGTCCCATATCAGAACGCGAATTTGAGTTGGAAAGTAACGGTCCGGGGTGAATTCCAGCGTGTTGCCGTGCCGAAATCAGGGCCGTCCAGTTCGGTGCGTTCGAGCACGACCTGGTTATCAAACAGGTTGATGATATCGATGATGGCCGTGACGATGCCGAAGTGGCCCAGGGGGAAATCGCGTTGGAGTGAAATATCGGCTACAAAGACATTTGGAAGTCGATACGAGCCGCGTTGATTGACAAATCTGACACCCTGACCGTAGATCGGATCAGTCAGATCGAGATCATCATTTGTTCCAAGGACACCATCCGGTCCGGGTAATCGGGCACCACGCCGGTTGTAGGTGTAACCCGATCGATAGAGCAGGGAGCTGCCGAACGTGAAGCCCAGCGGCAGTTGACTGGCCGAGACGATTTTGATCACATGCGGGCTGTCGTAGGGCAGCCGGCCATCGATATTCTGGGTCAGATAGGGCGTATCATAGGCACTTTCCCAGTGCATCTGATGATCGAGATAATCCTGATGACCGTCATAAAGCGATTTCCATTGGGTGCCCCGCGTTTGGGAAAAGGTGTAGGAGAACATAACTGTGTTACGCAGACCCTGATAGGTCTGATACAACTGCAGGCCGTAATAATCACGATACGCTCCGGGCGGATTGGTTATCAAATATTCGGGATAGGCATCGACCTCGTCATACCACGCTCCGACTTCATCCTGATTATCGGGGTCCACATCAATCGAACGGTGGTACTCACCATTCTCATCAAGAAAGTAAATTACATCTTCGATGATATTGTCCGTATGCCGGTAAATCAGGTTCAAGCCTGACAAAGCATGATTTCGAAGGGGGATTTGGCCGCCCAGCACGATTTCATCGGTGTATTCGGCTTTGGTATCCCGGTCGAATAGATAGTGAGTATAGTCGCCATCAGATTGGTACATCCGGTAATACCCTTCATCATCGGCATAGGGATGGTCCGGATCATATCGATACCAAGCATAATGGACGGAACATAAAGAGTAGACCAGGCTGAGATCATA
Source organism: bacterium (assembly GCA_016934675.1). Classification (GTDB taxonomy): domain Bacteria; phylum CSSED10-310; class JAFGSJ01; order JAFGSJ01; family JAFGSJ01; genus JAFGSJ01. Next base: position 4,716 of record JAFGSJ010000134.1, read on the forward strand.
GGGCGTGTAGGTGCGGTTGTATGTTCCGAATAGAGTGAGATCGCGGGCTGGATCGACCAGCCACTCGAACCCGAGATACGGTCCCCAGGTATCGTTAAAGATATAATTCCTAATATACCATTCATTGATGTAGATAGTATAATCGTAGCTGAGCCCGATATCAACCTGCAGGTTGCCGGTAGGTTGAAAATGATCGGTGATCGAGGCTCCGATCTGCTCGGCTTTTATTTCCGGCCGGAAATCGAATACGGCTTCCCACCTGTTTCGGGGCTGTTGCCCGTCAGTGCCGAACCAATCCGTCTCATAATATTTCCCGGTGGTTGATTCGGTTTCTCGACTCGATTTCAAGCGGTTATAGCTGAGATCGATTACGATCTCATTGCGATTCGAACCAAGCATATGTTCGATTGTCGTCTGGGATGAGACTGAAAATCGGTCGAGTTTTTCTTTTTCCTTTTCCTTGAGATTGTGGAACCAGAGCATGACTTTACTGTCCCAAACCGGATGCTCGTTCGAGGAGTGCTCGGGCAGAATGCGGTTCGCCAACGAGTGAAAGTGAACACTGGTCGTATTGGATACAGCCTCGGTATAAGTGCTGCTCCAATTCATGCCGAACAAGTACTCCTGTTGGAAGAGCTTGGCCTGGGCATCCGGCGTATATTGGCTGTCAGCCTGATTGTGCCGGACACCATCACTGCCCAGGAAGAGGAACAGAAATTCATGCTTATCGGTATGGGCGGTCAGGGCTGCCGTCAAGGTCTGGTATAAGCGATCGGCCTCAACCGAGGTATACGAGTAATCACCGCTTTCAGGTGACCAGGCATAGGCTAACTCTCGCGGCAGGTGTTCATACTCATATTCATATGCCAAGGCCAGCCAGCTCTTTTCCGGTTCGATCGGACCGTTGATCCAGATTGATTGACGGTAAAACTCACTGCTCTCGACCTCGGGACGACCAGGTCCCGCTGGGGATGAAAGAGCACTACTCGCATAGCTTGACCGGATCCCACCATGGAATTGATCATCGCCCCGTTTCAGACCGAAATCGACCAGGCCGCCCTGGGCCTTTCCTCGTCCGTCCCCGAAGGCACCGGTCTGAACGGACAGATGATCGAAAGCATCAAAGATGAGCCGGGAACTGAAGAGTGATGTATTGGGATTGGTAAGCTCGAATCCTTCCAGACTATACTTGTTCTCGACCGGCCCGGCCCCATTGATCAATAAACCGCCCTCATTCAGCACGCCCGGAGCCAGGCAGAAACCGCCCAGCATCCGGTCCGTCTCGGGCAACCGCTCCAAAAAGGAGGTATTGAAAGTGAAATGCATGCGCTCGATCTGGACAAATATACGGGGACACTCGTGTGTTCCCGGGTCCTCCTCATTTTCAGGACTCGAGACCCGATCATCCGCTCCCGATGTTACGGCCACTTCTTCAGGAATATCGTTTTCCTGGCATTGGACATCTTGACAGAGGAAACCGAATCCGACCAGAAACATGACGATCAGAACAGCTATCATTTGAAAATACCTGTTTTTGCACATTGTTTAAACTCGCTTTCTTGCCAAACACATTCAATCGCTTCTTTCATCTATTCTTATCAATTCACAAGATTTCATAACAATGATCCGGGCAGCAGATACTCTCTATGCAAACCTTATACCAATACACAGCACTGTTTCCCCGATTATGTTCCAAAGCAGGTCCTCTCGAGTTCTGGCTTGATTTTGATATGTTTGTGATGATCGCGTTTTCCAATGTTGGCACTACTCGAGTGGGTCAAAATGTGACCACTTTCTCAGGCAAGTGGGTCAACTTTTGACCCACTTGCCTGGCCTGAAACGACCTTTCCTGACTATTAGACTTTCAGGGTTTTCTGGATGTTACTTGTAAAGATATATTGTCAACAATCCTGCTTTTATAATGTGTCACAGGTCCTCGATGCCTCATTTCGTTGACTTTCGCCTCATGTGGGGCTAGTATGTGCACGTATCATTTTTGAGGGCATCGTTCCTGACAGACGGCCTCGATTTATAAATGAAGCAGATTGGATTAACTGATGAAGGTTACCTTCGTACAACCGGTTTATGAAAATCTCGGCATACAGTATTTATCTGCTGTTCTCAAGCGATCTGGGCATCAGACCGAAATGGTGTATGATCCCCGTTTGTTCAATGATATGAAGGTAGAAAACGCCTTTCTGGCGAGGTATCTGCAGATGGATGACTGGGTCCTCGACCGAATCGTGGCATCGCATCCCGATATAGTTGCCTTCTCCATCATGACGGACATCTATGGCTGGAGCCTTCGCCTGGCTCGGCGATTGAAGAAACGCTTGGACATTCCCATGATCTGGGGCGGAATTCATACTACCAGTGTACCTGAGTATGTCCTGGCAAATGACTGTGTCGATTACATCGTAGTGGGAGAAGGCGAGCAGGCCTTTCTAGAGTTCGTCGAGTCTTACAGCCGGGGTGCGGTGGATTGTTCCATTCCTAACCTTGGTTACAAAAAGAACGGGCGATTGATCATCAACCCGGTCCGCCCGCCACTGGAAAATCTTGATGAACTCCCCTTTCCGGACAAGGAACTCTGGTTTGAAGCCACCAGGCCCATGAAGAGAATCCGCTACACAGTCATGGGGTCCCGAGGATGCCCGTGCAAGTGCACCTATTGCAATGCCAGTTTCATCAAAACACTCTACAAGGATTACCCGCAGACCTTCCTGCGTTATCGCAGCGTTGATAACCTCATGAGCGAATTGACTCAGGCCAAACAGCGTTGGGATATCGTTGATATTTTCTTCAATGATGAATTAATGACTGCACGGAGGAGATGGTTCGAGGAATTCATGACCAGGTATGCCGAAGAAATCGCACTACCTTTCTACATCAATGTCCATCCGGTTAACCTCGATGACAAATTAATCAGTATACTGGAGAATGCCAATTGTTGTACGGCTGTCCTCGGTCTGCAGACGATAAGAGAGGAGACGCGGAAACTCGTCCTTCATCGCAAGTACAGCAACCAGAAATTCGCCGATATCATTGATCGGTTTTCACGGAGTCGGATTTTTCTGATCATCAATATCATCCTCAACCTTCCCGATCAGAGTCTGGAAGAGATGAAGGAGATCGCTATTTTCCTGGCGGAGCACCCCGGTGTTGATTTCGCCACCCCATTCCTGTTACGCTACTATCCCAAGACCGAGATCGTAGAGATTGCTCGGCAAAGGGGTTTGCTGATCGATGAGGAGATCGAGCAACTGGAGAAGACCGAAGATTACAATCCCTTCACCATGGTTGGCAAGAAAGAGGACTTGCGAGTACTGAAAGTGAGGAACCTGATCTTGCTCACACCATTGTTGCCAGCGAATTGGATTCTTTGGCTGGCCAGAAACGAGCACTTCAAATATATACCCAATATAGACCTTTTCCAACTCTCCTGTCGTCTGACTGCTTTTTCCCGGCGGGTGTTTCAGCAGAAGATTTATGTCTCCGAAACCTTCACTATCCCCCAATATCTGCGGCACATTCTCCATTATTTGAGGAAAAAATTCGTATACTGCATGCTGGGACGTATCTGAATCGGGTAGTGACACTCGTGTGTTCCTGGGTCCTCCTCAATTTCAGGAGCCGAGGTCTGGTGATCCGCTTACGTTCGTTTTTCATTCAATCCTGTGCTATGGTGTCGAATAAGAATATATTTATCGGTAAGACCTGATAATCAAAGCCTTGCATCCAAGAGAGGAATGCCCATGCAGTATTCGCTCAGCGAGGCCACGACCGTGCCCGAGGAAGTCGTGGCGAAATGGCAGCATATGGTCGATCTGCTCTGCCGAATCGCCGGTGTTCCGGTGGCCCTGATTATGAGGGTAGCCAATCCCAATATAGAGGTGTTCGTATCGAGCAGGACCGAGGGCAATCCCTATCATGTCGGTGAGAACGAGTATCTGCCCAACTCCGGGCTTTACTGCGAGACGGTCATCAAAACGCGGGCGAAACTGATGGTGCCGAATGCACTCGAAGACCTGAAATGGAAGTACAATCCGGATATCAAAAAGGGGCTCATCTCCTACCTTGGCTTTCCCATCATGAAGCCGAATGGGCATATCTTCGGCACGCTCTGTGTCCTCGACAACAAAGAAAATTCCTTTTATCCGGATATCGAGGAGCTCATGCTGGAATTCAAGGAACTCCTCGAGAGTCATCTGGCACTCATATTCAACAATGCGGAGTTGAGAGAAGCACTGACCAGAGTATCAAAACTTTCCCTACAGTTGGAGCGGGCCGCAGGCACTGACCCTCTGACCGGATTAATGAACAGACGTACATTCGATAAGCTTATCCCGAGCATTCAGGCCAAAGAGCGACTGTCGCGACAGACCATGTCTTTCATTCTTCTGGACCTGGATCGTTTCAAGGATGTGAACGATACGCTCGGTCACCAAGCAGGTGATGAAGCCCTATGCCACGTTGCCAGCGTTATCAAACGCCGCTGCCGGCGAGGGGACCTGATCTGGCGCTGGGGGGGAGAAGAGTTCCTGATCGTTTTACCTGGCACCCCCGTGACGGGAGGAGTCAAGTTTGCCGAAGAACTGCGAAGTGCTTTCGAGCGCGAGCCTTTTGTCCACATGGGTGTCAAACATCATATTACTTTAAGTGCCGGTGTTTCTGAACTGGTTGAGGATGAAGGCCCTGATAACTGCCTGGTCCGGTGCGACCGCCTGATGTACGAAGCCAAACAAGCCGGCCGAAACCAGATCAGATCATAACATCCCCAAAAGAAGCAGAAACTTAAAGCAGTTAGAAGTGTAAGTGGAATTCTCAGCCCAGCCAATTCATGAATCGTTTGATAGTTTTCAAATCATGCGTATAAGGCGGGTATTTCTGTTTGAGATCGAAGATCAGGCGGCGTTTAAGCACACTTTTATGGTTCGAAAAGCAGTCGAAACCGGCCTGGCCATGATAGCGGCCCATGCCGCTGTGTCCGACGCCTCCAAAGGGCAGATAGGGCCCGACGATCTGGCTGATGGTGTCGTTGAAGCAGACCGAACCGGACGATACCTGCTCCAAAACTGTATTGTGCAAGGTTTCGTTCCTGCTGAACAGATACATGGTCAGGGGTTTTGGCCGTTTCTGAATAAAAGTGAGCGCTTCGGAGAATTCATACACCGGGATGATCGGGAGAATGGGACCGAATATTTCATCGTGCAGGAGAGGACTCGATTGTTGGATCTGATGGATCAGGGTTGGACCGATAAAAAGATTCTCACGATCCGAGTCTCCGCCGTGCAGGATGGTGCCGTGTTCGAGTAATCCGATCAATCTATCGAAGTGGTTTTGGTTAACAATCCGGGCATAATCTTTCGAGTTTCGGGCTGAATTGCCATAGAAATTTTGCAGGGTCCGGATACATTGTTCGACAAACCGCTCCATAATCCGCCGCTGGACGAGAATATAATCAGGAGCTATACAGGTCTGCCCGGCGTTCAGAAATTTTCCCCAGATTACCCGGCGACAGGTAACATCGAGTTCGACATCATCCCAGACGATGCAAGGACTCTTGCCACCCAGTTCGAGTGTAACCGGGGTAAGATTCGCTGCGGCGGCTTGCATGACTTTTCGGCCAATCGTGGTACTGCCGGTGAAAAAGATATGATCAAAGGGTTGCTGGACCAGTTCGTTCGCCACAGAGGCGTCCCCGGTGCAGACAGCGACCTGGTCCGGTTTGAAGTAATTACCCACAATCTCAGCCAGGACCGCGGCGACGCGGGGAGCATATTCAGAAGGTTTCAAAACCACGGTATTACCGGCAGCAAGGGCCCCGACGAGCGGGGCCAACAGCAACATGACCGGATAATTCCAGGGACCCAGGATCAGCACTGAACCTAATGGTTCGGGCCTGATAAAACTTGAACCGGGTTTGAGGATAAGAGGTGTTCGGACCCGCTTTGGTCTCATCCAGCGGTGCAAGTAGCGCAGGGCATGATCGAGTTCCATGAGTACCAGACTCAGTTCAGCAGCATAGGCCTCGAGTGCAGATTTACCAAGGTCCGCATGCAAAGCATCCAGCAGAGAAACCTCATTATTCCGGACCAGTTGCTTCAAACTCTTCAATGCGGCTATTCTTGAGGAATGTGACCGTGTTTCCTGTCGTCCATAGTATTCGCGCTGCCTCAACAGAATATCTTTTATCATAGTATTCACCCCTTAAGCTGAGCATGTTCTTGCCGGGTCCTTGCCGGGTCAGTCTAAAGACTACAGAATATGCCCAAAAAAGCAAAACGTCCATCAAAAAGATGAGTGTCTTAACCAATCTGCGTTATCCTTGCAGTCCGTGGTTACTCTGTTTATTCAACGGACACCTTAAATGTGTAGTTAACCAATCTCCTGTATTTTTCATTCAGTTCTGGCAGAGAACAGCGGTTCGGGGGGTCCCATTCGAGTCTGGTCCCAAGAGATTTCCACAGCAATCCTCTATTCTGACCAGATAGAAATAGGCCGTTCCTACGGGAGGGACCGCGTCGTCACTGGCAGTGGTTTCGATTTCATCTGTTACGAGGCATTGTGCTGCCGAGAAATCAGCCGGATTCGTACTTCTGATAAGGTCATAGACGGGTTGATTGCAACCGATCGAGTCGGGTTGAGACCAGGTCAGATTGGCGATCGTGCCCCCGGTCAGGACCAGGGTCGAGACCGGCAGTTGCGGCACGTCCCATACCTCACCATCCATGGGTGCACAATCCGTCTCGTCATTATAGCTGTCATTATCATCATCGGGATCGCACACATCACCAATGCCATCGAGATCGGCGTCCTCCTGACCTGGATTATAATCATTCGGGCAGTTGTCGCAGACATTGCCGACCTGATCGGTATCACTGTCCTGCTGGTCCGGATTGGGAAGATAGGGGCAGTTATCGCAGGCATCACCTATAGTATCACTATCAGAGTCCCGATTGAGCCGGACCGGTTTGAATCGAAGAGCCAGTCCGGCGAGTACGACTTCTTCATCACATGAGGCTTGAATGCCGTAATCACCCGCGGCATTTTCGAGCCCGACCGTGGCCGATAGACCATTATCGAGCGAAGTGTCTCCGAAGACAGTATCCTGATACTGAAACTTGATTTCATTCGAACTTTCGTAGAGAATCAGTTCGAAGGTAATGCTTCCGACTGCTTCGCCATGGACCGCATCGATCCATTCGATCACCAAACGTTGATTGGGAGAGGTGCCCTGCAGCAGGTATTTGACTGTGACCCCACCGGACAGATCATCCCAGAAAGCTGCGATCATATCGTTAGGAGTAGTGGCATCCGGGATACAGACATTATCCGGAATGCTATCGCTCGTACTGAACGATATATAGCCGTTACTATTGACCATGACCTGATCGTACGTATGTTCAAAAAACTCGAAACTGAAACCGATCGGGATAACGACAGACTCATTGATGCCGTTATCTATGGCCGTCGTTCCGGTGAAGCAACTGATATAGCCGAACCGGGCCGGACCGAGTGAATAATCAAGAATCCAATTGACATCCAGGGGGCAATCATCACAGATATCGCCGAGACCGTCACTGTCGGCGTCTTCCTGGCCCAGGTTCGGTATGGTCGGACAGTTATCGATATCACCACAGACCGTGTCACTATCCAGATCGTTATCCGGATCGTACGGGCAGATATCGCACACATTTCCGAGTCCGTCCAAATCACTGTCTAGCTGGTCGGTATTAGCACTTTTGGGACAATTATCACAGAGATTGCCCACGGTATCTCCATCGACATCGAGTTGTTCGGGATTGCTGATCAACGGACAGTTGTCGCAGACATCGCCATAGATATCTTCATCAGAATTGAGCTGGTCCTCGTTATCAAGATCGGGACAGTTGTCACAAGCATTACCGTGACTGTCCGTGTCGTTGTTCATTTGCCAGGGATTGTAAACAGTCGGACAGTTATCCGCATCGGCACAGTATCCGTCTGCGTCGCTGTCATTGTCCGGATCGTTGGGGCAATTGTCGCAGGCATCACCCAGACCGTCAGTGTCGCTATCAGCCTGGTCCTCGTTATCGGCAAAGGGGCAGTTATCGCAGGCATCGCCATGACTGTCCGTGTCGCTGTTTTTTTGACCGGCGTTGAACACAGTCGGGCAATTGTCCACATCGCCGCAGATAGTATCATTATCAATATCATTGTCCGGATCATACGGACAGATGTCGCAGGCATCACCCAGTCCGTCGCCATCGCTTTCCAGTTGGTCTTCATTATCAACGGTCGGGCAGTTGTCACACAGATCGCCGTGACTGTCCGTGTCTGCATTCTCCTGATCCGGATTCGGGGTGGTCGGACAATTGTCAATATCGCCGCAAACAGTATCATTATCAATGTCGTTGTCCGGATCGTACGGGCAGGGATCACAGTCATCACCCAGTCCGTCGCCATCGCTTTCCAGTTGGTCTTCATTGTCGAGATCGGGGCAATTATCGCAGGCGTTGCCGAAGCTGTCCTGATCATTGTTGGCCTGATCGGGATTGGCGACCAGAATACAATTATCGCAGGCATCGCCAAAACCGTCCGTATCCGAATTCTCCTGGCCGGGATTGGGTGTGTCCACACAGTTATCCAGAGGATCGACCACATCATCGCTGTCGCTATCAGTAGTGACGATGCGTAAGTCGCTCTCATTCCAGCCGTTCAGGGGCATGGTAAACCATCGTGAACAGGGTTGATACGGGTAGATCACCTGGTTGTAGTGCAAGCGAGTCCGCCAGTGATACATCGTCTCCTCGGTCAAACCATCAACGATCTCGATTATTTCAGTCCCCTCGGGAGGCAGATAGGTCCAATCCTGGGTCGTGACCGTATCGTTGCCGTCAAAAACCGTATCGAGTGATTTGACTTCCCATTCAAGTTTGACCTCACCCGATCCATAGGGTGTCCGGCCCAGGACAGACAGGACGAACGAATCCGTTCGGTCCGATAAGCCGAGCGGGGCAAGAGGTCCATAGGCAGCATGACGGAGTTGACGTGGCTGCACAGCGACTCCCTGGCGTTCATTGCCATAATAGAGCAGAGCTACTCCTTCACCATTATAGTCAATACTCGCTTCCGGCGTTCCGATGATGATATCGCCAAAACCATCGCCATTGACATCGCCGGCCGCAGCGAGCGAATAACCGAACTCATAGAAAGTACTATTCGGGCTGGCCACGAGCCAGTTGGCAGACGGACTGAAACCGGTGGCTGCTCCCATAAATCCAAAGACCATGCCATGCGAGTTTGTCATATTATATAATGGTGCGCTTACCATAACATCAGCAAAACCGTCACCATTGATATCTCCTGCTCCGGCAACGGTGGTTCCCAGATTAGCACCGGCTTTATTGCTCTCGTAAATCCAGGCCGGTATTTTACTGAAACCAGTGGCCGAGGCCAGATACAAATATGCCGCACCTTCGTTGTTTTGGGTGTTCTTGTAATTCGGTGCTCCGATAATAACGCTACTGTATCCAGTGCCCGTGACATCACCGGCAGCGGCAACCGATTGACCATAATAGGCGTTGGCCATGTTACCGTTCGTTATCCAGAACGCGCTCGGACTGAAACCGGTCGCCGCACCCCAATAGGCAAAAACCGCGCCTTCATTCGAGTATCCCTTATCATAATCCGGTGCACCGACAATAATCTCACTATAACCGTCCCGATTGAGATCGCCGGCGGTCGAGACGGAAGTACCGAAATATGCATATGTTTGATCACAATCCAGGACCAGCTCGGGAATGGGCAGGAGACCGGTCAGCGATCCCAGAAAAATGAAAGCTGCACCCTCATAACTCTCGGGATTAGAATATTGCGGTGCTCCGATAATGACATCGCTGAAACCGTCACCGTTAAAATCGCCAGCAGTCGCGACCGATTGCCCGAAATAGCTGTAGCTCATATTGCTTTCATAGCTCCAGTTGGCGGTCGAACTTAAACCGGTCATCGAACCATAAAAACAATAAGTGATACCTTCGTTGTATTGACCATTGTTATAGCGGGGAGCACCGATCAAGAGATCGGCATAGCCATCACCATTGACATCACCGGCCGTAGAGACCGAAGAGCCTGAATAGGTTGAAGATTTGTTGCTCTCGAACGACCAATTCCAGACCGGACTGATGCCCGTAGCCGCACCGTGAAAAACGAACGTTTTACCTTCGGAACTCTGACCGTTATCGTAATAGGGTGCCCCAACCACGACATCGCTGAAACCGTCACCGTTGACATCACCGGCTGAAGCCACGGAATAGCCAAAATAACAGTAAGATTGGCCCCCGTGACTGGTCCAGGCAACCGAACTGACGCTGGACGCAGCACCGAAATACAGAAAAGCCTGCCCGACATTGGCCAGACCGGTGTCGTACCAGGGCGCACCGATGACGATATCGCTGAAACCATCGCCATTCACATCGCCGGCCGTGGCTACCGTTTGACCGAATTGAGCGCCTACCTGATCACTCTGGGCCGACCATTGCGAAATGGTGCTAAAACCGGAGGCGGAACCGAAAAAGATAAACGCGGCACCCTCACGGGACTCACCATCGGAATAAGCCGGCGCACCGACGATAATGTCACTGTAACCGTCACCGTTGACATCACCGGCCAGGGAAACCGATGTGCCCAGATGGGCATCGATTTGATTCCCTTCGCTAAACCAGCTCGGCATCTCCGCGAATCCATTGACCGAACCGAAAAACAGATACACCCGACCCTCGTCGGCGTACACATTGTCATAATCCGGTGCGCCCACGATGACATCGCAGTAACCGTCACCATTGATATCGCCGGCCGTACTCAGGGTCGAACCGAAATAGGATGTGGCCTGGTCACTTTCATAGGTCCAGCCCGCCGATACTTCGAGGCCACTCGATGAACCGTAATAACCCGAGACCTGTCCCTCATATAATTGACCGTTACTATAATTGGGTGCTCCGATGATGACCTCGGCAAACCCGTCGCCGTTCACATCGCCCGCAGTGCATACCGCATGGCCAAACTCGATCCCGGCTTGTTCACCCTCGACCAGCCAATCAGCGGAACTGGATAATCCACTCGGTGAACCGTTAAAAACAAGGACTGCCCCTTCGAGCTCCTGACCATTCGAATACCAGGGTGCTCCGGTAATGATATCGCTATAACCATCGCCATTCACATCACCCGCCGGTGCAACCGACCAGCCCAGATGCGCTTCAGTTTGATCGAGTTCCGAGGTCCAATCGGCTACGGGACCGAGACCGCTTGCTGAACCATGAAAAACATAGACACGCCCTCCATCAACGTGAGTACTGTCATAAAACGGGGCGCCGATGATAATATCCGTGTAACCATCACCATTGACATCACCGGCTGTATTCAAGGCCCAGCCCAATTGAGCACCGGCCTGATCAGACTCGTATATCCAATCGGCATCTGCACCCGGACCGGTTGCTGAGCCATAATACAGAAACAACAAACCTTCATCGGTCTGGCCATTGTCATATGCCGGGGCGCCCAGCAGAAAATCGCTGTAACCATCACCATTCACATCGCCGGCCGTTGCCACGCAATAAACATACGCCGCATCATTTTGCGAGCCGGGTGAGGTCCAGTCCGGATTCAGAATGAATGGGTCGACCTGGAGGGGATACTCGGCCCGGCTGTCATCGATCACGATTCTGATAAGCTGCTGTCGGCCCTGCCCTTCGTGTTCGAGCCAACACGGCAGTTCCCGATCTCTGTTGTCTTTGACCTTCAATCCCGTGTAACATAACTGAACGCCACCCTGGGTATCAATAAAATCAATGGTCTGATCGGCCTGATCGAGTCTGCCATGCAAGGTACCTCCAATCTCCAACTCGAGAAAGAGCTTGCCCCGACCCGTTCCAGTAGCCCCAGCCTCGATTTCAAAGCCCTGTTTCAAACCATATTCACTGTTTTCATACCATTCCACTAAACCGTTACGGCTATATTCCATACGGTTCGCGATTGGCTGTAATACAGGACCTGATAAGGGAAAATGTTGTCTGCCCCGACCCAGTCGTTGTAGACTGAGCTCGAAACGCCACCGGTCTGCCTTTTCTGTGCGAGGTACAATCGTCAAGCCAGAATCCGAAAAAAAGGTCCGCAGATCATGACGACGATTGGGCGCATGCCAGGCTGCTTCGAGGCCAGGTAACCCGATGGATTCCTGCCAACTCACGTGATACTCGAGGTCCTGGATATTTCCCCGAACAAGCTGCCACCAACTCTGCGATACCTGAGAAGGCAGATCTGTCCGCGCAATAACCTTCCGGGCAAGCCCGGCCTGACCACTCATCGAATCGGCTATAATCCGTTGGCCGATCGATTGCTGCCTGTTCCAAATGTGGGCCGATATTTCCAGGCTTGTTGAAAAGAAAAAATAGAGATAGACCAAAAACACAAGTAGAACGGACATCTGAATATACGGAATTAGTTGTACCATCCTCTTTCTGGCCACGATAGTCCTCCCCGTTTTGTGGTTTATACTCTGATAATACTCCCCCTTTTCTCTTCCGGCTTAAGCTTACATCCAATCACTCAGTGCCACACCCTGAAATGATTGTTATAGCAGCAATTTTTATGCCAACTATTCGAGCGTTTTCGATCCGCATCTGATCCAATAGACTTGAGGAGAAAAATGAACACTCACAATGCTTTAAAAGACCTGGTCCAGTTATTATCAGAGTCGAGCCGGGGAGAGAGCGGGAGAAAGTGTTCACAATGTGAACATACATCTGTTCATTTTCTGGACATAATCGGCGCTCGCGGCTGTGTAAAACTGTATATGTGTCCGGAAGGAGTTTTTTTCCTTCTCGGTTTTTGCTATTGCCAATCAGGATTTATTTTTCCACTGATATCCGTACGATAAGGTAGCCAGCAAATCCCGAAAAGTTCTAGTGTGATCTGGTTGGTTTTTGGTTTGATCTGGATTTCCTGTAATGGTTCGGTAGCCGGGTCGAGGGTGATTTCGATTCGGGTAATGTCTTCCTGGAATTTTTGTTCGAGTTCGTTGAGTTGTTGCTGGATCAATTCGGCACGTTCCTGGGCTCGATCGACATCGAGACGCTCCTTTTGGATTTGGCTGGCTGATTTCAGGGCGTTTCCGAAGCGTGAGGCAGATGAGATACTGATGGTTTTTCTGCCCAGGAATGCAGACAAGATGGCTGTTCCAAAGGAGACGGCGGTGTTTATTTTACGGGATTGGGATTGTTGCAGTTGGCGTGTGGTCGTTTGTTCGGCCCGTAATAATCGCTCTTTGAGAGAAGCGAATTTGGGTGCATATTTTTGTCTGATTTTTTCGACTTCGAGGTCCCTCTGTTCACGGGCCCTCAAGGTAAGCCGGTTCCTGAATTCAGCTTCAGTTTCATAGGCGGAACTCATTTCCTTGAAGCGTTTTGAAGAAAAAAGGGTGAGAGGTTGAGTAGCAGAAATCCACTTGAACAGGTCTTTATTCCATTTCTGGTGGTTTTGAACGGAACGGGCGGGAGCAGGCAATTCGGAATAGGCTGCATCTGAAACGGGTGAAGCATCAATCCGGGCCGGATCGACCGGAAAGGCATCATCCCAGTCGAGTATGATCGTTCCCTCGTTGAATACGGTCACGAAAGCTTTAGTCCTACGCTCGTTGACCGAGTATTTCGGGTGCGAGTATTGGATATCGACTCGAGCCAGCATGCCTGGAAAATAGACAAGGTCATGACCTGCCCCCGATGGCCGGAGATAGTATGTTTCGATACCGGGAGGGGTCAATGGTGGGACGCGTTCGGATGGTCCTGTTTGAGATAAATCGCCGGACTTGGTCGGTTTCTGGCCGGGTAAGGTCTTGGACTGGGCCTGCTCGGACATGAGCAGTTTGATCTGATCACGGGACAGGGGGCCGGCCAGATAGGACAGGGCCCAACGCGTCTGAAAAAGGACCGGTTTTGTTTCATGCACATTGTGCAGGTAAAAAACCCTTTTAGCGAGACTTGACAGCGTTTGTTCGACGGCATTCCTCTCGAAAGCGGGTCCGAGTGATACGCCTTCGAGCCCTGCCAGGAGTCTTTCCTTATCACGTTCGGTCTGTAATCGTCCGATAAACCAGGTCCCCGTATTAGACAGGCCTTTATAATCAAGGTCCACGGGATTCTGGGTCGAGAGAACGAGTCCGAGTCCGAAGGCGCGGGCTTGCTTCAGCAGTGTCAGGAGCGGTGTTTTGGATGGAGGGTTTTGAACAGGTGGCATATAACCGAAGAGCTCGTCGATATATAAAAGGGCCCGCAAGCTGGTTGTACCGGATTGCATTCGCATCCAACCCAGGATTTCATTGAGTAGTATGGTTACGAAAAACATGCGTTCCTCATCGCCGAGGTGACTGATCGTAAAAATCGAGGCTTTTGGTTTACCCTGTTTCGAGTAGAGCAGGTCCGGAATGGACAGGGGAACACCGTTCAACCAGGCTTCGAAGCCGGGAGCGGCCAGCAGGTTGTTCAGTTTCATTGCCAGCTCGAAACGTTCCTTGGCAGGATAAAATTGTTCGAGATCCATGACCCCGATCCGTTCGAAGGGCGGATTTTGCAGGGTTTGGATCAAACCGCCCAGGTCAAGTCCTTTGCCCTGCGCCCAGAAAAATTCGAAAATATTGGCAATGACGATATGTTCTCTACTGGTAATGGGATCAGCATCGATGCGCAATAAGGTCAGAAGACTGGTTGTGGTAGTTTGGATTCGTTCCCGCAAAAAATCAAGATCTTCGAGGATTTCAGGGGCCGGTGCTGCAAACGATTTCAGGACGCTGACCGGAATACCGGCATTGCTGCCCGGAGTATAAATGACGCATTCGGCTGCGTTCTTCAACAGCTCGATACGATCCTCGCCCTGGTCCCAATCGGCCAGACCATTTTTCCAGGTTTCGGCCTGGGTCCGAGCGTATTGATCAAGGTCCTGGCCTTTTTTCAGTGCTTCCTGTTGGTTGATCCAGGGCCGGAATTCTTCGACGGATAGGGATGGAAATGTCAGCAAGAGGTTGGTCAAGTCACCTTTGGGATCAAGAGCGATAACCGGTATTTTGTCGATCAGGGCTTCTTCGATGAGACCTATTCCCAGACCTGTCTTCCCGCTGCCGGTCATACCGACAATGACTGCATGCGTGGTCAGATCTTTGGCATCGTAGAGGAGTACTTCTTCACCAAGAGACTGGGTCTGTTCATTATATTCCCTGCCCAGGTAAAAAACGCCGAGTTTTTCATAAGCGTGGGTCATAGTTTTTCCTCCAGTGCTGGTCCAGCTAGGTCTCGCCGGTTAATAAGCAATGATAACCTTTATGATGGTAACAGAAAGATGAAAAAATAACAATACCCCCGAGACGGGATCAGAAACGGAAGTGCAACCACAGACTATTCGGGGTAAGGAGTGGCTGGCAGGAAAAAGATGTGGTTACATGCTGCTGGCCGGTCCGATTGAGACCATTACCGGTCGGACTTTCGTCCCAGATAAGTTTCCAGAGCCCGAAGCCGAGATAAACGAGTCCGGCGGCAGCATTGACACTGGCTTGACGATAACTGTACAGGCGACGTTCATCCTGAACGGGGTAGTATTGGACCTCTCCGGCACTATCGGTCTGGATGAGGTATCCCCGACGCACTTCGTCAGAATATTCGGGCACCAAGAAGGCGGCCGTTGTAATTATAGTACCCAGGATGATCGAATAATAGGCCATATTCCGTTCTGAAAAAAGGGTCGAGTACTCTTCGAGATCGACGCCATCCACTCGCTCCTTAAGCAACCAATATGAGCCGTTCAGAAAAAGGCCGATACTGGTAAACAGGGCCGTATGAGGATTGGCATGCGTTTTTTTATACAGAGTGAAATGAAGTTCGTGTTCGAGACCGTCACCACTCATAATTGTTCGCTCGATATCCTTCTGTGAATAATAAATATCCCGTTCGAGAAAACCATAGACAGTTATTCCGGTGCCCAGCAGCAGAAACGCCCCACCCCAAACCAAACCTTCATCAGCTTTATCCGTTGTCATATCGATTAAAAGCTGGTTTTCGAAAGAGATGTGATCCGGTTCGAATCGGGTCCTTTCTTGATCAGAGACTGAAAAGTGGGGAATACCGGCCATATCAGGTGAGACTTCGGCTGAAAGGGCCCAGAGACAAGTCTCAAGTATCAGCAATATTGCGATACTCAGGCCCGAGGTCCCGAAGATTTTCAAAATAGTAACAGATCGAGTATGCATAGTTCAAGTCAGAAAAATAAGACGAGTTCCGCCGATACAGATGGTATCGTTCAGTTCAAGTCTTCGTCTGATGACCATTTTATCGTTCACAAATGTGCCATTACTACTTTCGAGATCAACGATATAAAAGGCCCCGTTTTCATGAAGAATTTCCGCATGGACTCTTGACACGGCTGGCGAAGGAATCTGAATATCCGTCTCGGCTGATCGTCCTATGCGAACAGTATGGTCTGGTGACAAGGTATAAAAAAACTGTTTCCCCGTTTCGGTAATGATATTGAGTCGGGGCTCCAATCTGGAACCGTCATCCTGCTCCGATCCGGTGAGAGCATCTTTGGGTTTAGCGGGATCGGTTTTCTTTGCGATTGCTTTTTCAATATCCTCAGCACTGAGAACGCCCATATAAGTGATACCGTCACTGGTGTTATCCAATAACAATTCATCATCACTCAACCCTTCTTCTGTCTCGGGACTTTCCTCTTCCACAGCTTCATATTCTTCCTCGACCGGTTCGAAAACATCGGGGTTAATGGCGAGATTGAGTAAATTATTGTAGATCGAAATATTTTTATTGAGTATCTGGGCTTGATTGCCGAGGCTTTTCCGCTTCATTTCCATTTCGTATTTTTTATGATGGTATTCATCCTGATCAATAGTGCCCTGACCTCGGTCCCGGGTGAGTTGCATAATGGCCTGCGTAATCTGCCGTTTACGCTGATTGATCTCTTCCAGGAGAGCCTTAAACTCAAGAATGTGCTCGTTAAACTGTTTCTTGTCCCGAAACATTTCTGTTCGGACCCTGTTCATCTGATTGACGAAGCTGTTATATTTCGAGACGTTCCCTTTGACCCGGCCGGTTTCATCAAGTAGTTGGCGAATCTGTTGGATCAGGAATTTTAAAAAGGCCGACTTCTCGAGGAAGCCCTGGGCAGACGGGTTATTGACTGACATGTCGTATATTTCGAGAGGCTGCGATTTATTCTCTTTGTCCATGGCTTGTCTTCCGCTTGCGGGCATGATTACATGCTAAATTGATCGTGATCGTGTCCTTTATTATGTCATACATTACCATATTCTACGAGAAATGGCAAGTAGGGCATTAATTTTCTTGACCTGACTCTCCGATCATGCTAAAAAATGACAGATGCATCGCTCCAATCAAAAGCTTATACCGGTCTTGCACCGAAAGGCATATTGGAATGCCACGAGTGATAAAAAAATATGCAAATCGCAAACTGTATGATGTAGAATCGAGTCGTTATGTCACTCTCGAAGAGCTGGGCAAGATGGTCGAGCAGGGTCTTGATGTTCGGATCATTGATAACGAAACCGGAGAAGATATCAGTGGTAAGACCTTGGCCCAGGTCCTGGTCAATCTCGAAAAAAAGCAAAAAAGTTCTTTACCTTTTCCCCTGTTCAAAGAGCTGATCCAAAAGAGTGGTGATTCGGTCCTCGAATATACGAAGAGATCGATCATGGCTGGATTGGGCGTACTTTCAACAGCCGAGGGCGAGATCGAGAAGGTGGTCAGACGTTTTGCTGAAAAGGGATTGGTTTCGGAAGAGGAAGCACGGGGAATTATCAGGGATTTTCTTATATCGATCGAGAAAAGCAAGAACACATTGGACCATAAAATTGAAGAAAATATACGTAAGGTCCTGCATACGCTTAATATTCCTTCGCAATCTGAGGTTAAAGACCTCAAGCAAAAGATCGTTGAGCTTGAAGAAAAACTGGCCGAAATGACTAAAGCCAAGAGAAAGCGATCATCACGTTAACACGGGTCCGGGGATAATCTGATCATCGATTTCTCGGGCAACCGGGCAGGACTGTGTTCATGGTAAAGTAGTATCATCGAGGATGCTCTGCATGAAGTTTGATCGGGATTTAGAATCGATTCAGGAGGTTCGGGAACTTGTTCGGGCATGTCAGAAGGCCCAGCAGGCATATAGTCGCTTTTCCCAGGAGCAGGTCGATCACATCTGCGGAGCCATGGCTCGGGCCGGTCGTGCCCAGGCCGAAACCCTGGCCCGCCTGGCCGTCGAAGAGACCGGGTTCGGGAAGGCTGCTGACAAGGCCCTAAAAAATATTGTGGCGACTGAGCACGTTTATGCCTTCATTCAAAACATGAAAACAGCGGGTGTGATTCAACGCGATCATGAAAAGCGGGTCATCGAGATCGCAGAGCCCATGGGCATTGTAGCCGCTATCGTCCCCAGCACCAATCCGACCTCGACCACATTATACAAAATTCTGATCTCATTGAAGGCCCGGAATGGTATCATTCTTTCACCTCACCCCTCGGCCCGGTCCTGTACCTGGGAGACCACGAAAGTAATGCGTGAGGCCGCGGAAGCCGCGGGTGCTCCTCCAGGCTTGATCGGCTGTCTGAGCATGCCGACCCGCTCGGCTACCGATGAGTTGATGACCAATGCCCTGGTTTCGGTCATTCTGGCCACGGGTGGAACGGGTCTGGTCAAGGCAGCCTATAGTTCGGGGAAACCGGCTTTTGGGGTCGGGCCCGGCAATGTGCCTGTATTCATTGAACGGACTGCCGATATCAGAAAAGCGATAGCCGATATTCTGGTTTCGAAAACATTTGATAATGGTACGGTTTGTGCCTCAGAACAGGCAATTGTGGCCGATGCTGCGGTTTATCAGCGTGTCGTTGACGAACTTGGCCGGAAGGGTGCTCATTTTCTCACGCCCGAACAGGAGAAAATTGTGGGGTGTGAACTGGTCAGGCCCGATGGCTCGATCAATCCCAAACTGGTCGGTCAATCCGCCTGGACGATCGCTCAATACTGTGCTCTGACTCTTCCTCCGGAAACGAGTGTTCTGGTTGCCCAACCCGATGGTGTTGGGCCGGATTATCCACTCTCGCGAGAGAAACTATCACCTGTTTTGGCCCTATACAAAGAAGATGGTTGGCGAAAGGCCTGTGAGCGATGCCTCGAATTGATCAGGTTCGGCGGTTTGGGGCATACGATGGGCATTCATTCGCGTGATGATGAAATCATCATGGAATTTGCTTTGCATAAACCGGTATTCAGAATTATTGCTAATTCGCCCACGACGCACGGGGCGGTCGGGTTCTCGACCGGTTTGCCCCCAGCGCTGACCCTCGGTTGCGGAACATGGGGTGGTAATGCCACTTCGGACAATGTGTCGCCGCTTCACCTGATAAACAGAAAGAGGCTGGCCTATGGACTACGAGACGTTCAAAGCGGTCCAGTGGCGGAGCCTGACCGCAGTTCTGACACTTCAATCACACACTCACCGCCACCGATTGCCTTACAGCCCCCTGAAAAGCCGGAACAATCGGATACCGGCCCATCTTCTATTCCGACCCTTTCGGATAATGAATTGCGTGATATTGTCACCAAAATTCTGGGAAAAATGAGTTAACACTTCTTTTCAGCTGATCGGCTCGTCTGTCGGACAAACATATCAGTTCAGAAGGAGAATCACATGAACACCCAAAAAACAAAAAAGACAATGTTTGAAACTATGGTTCTGCTCGCGTGTGTCATTCTTTATGCCCTGGTCATGTTCTGTTTTTCCATCGAGGCATATCAACCCGTCATTATGAAACACCTGGTTTTCTACATCGGTGTGATCGTTATCGGTCTGAGCGTGTTGCTCTGCCCGGCCAACCGTGGTCGACTGACCGGCTTGTCGTTCCGGCACCTGCCCTTTCTGCTCTACTTCGCCTTGCTCCTGATTTCATTCTTGTATTCGGATTACCCGCGCCTCAGCATCGGGACAATGTATAGTATGCTGGCCCTCCTGCTCTTCTTCGTGTCGCTGCTCTCTCTGGAAATATCGGAAAAAAACTTGAGGATATTTCTGTCTTTGATCTATATCGTTTCTTTTATCACGGGCATCTATGGTTTTATTCAGTTTTGGGGGTATGATCCAATTTCATGGCAAGGTTTTCAAGGCCGGGTCTTCTCGACCTTCGGTCATCCCGATTTTTATGCCAGTTTTCTCATCTTTACCATCCCGATTATTGTACTCAGTATTCTGTCATTTCAGAGACCCGGTCCGAAAATTATCGGCGTGATCATTCTGGCGATATCATGCTCGAATGTTTTATTTGCCCGGAGTCGAAGTGCCTGGATTGGACTGATAATTGCTCTTGTCCCGTTATTTTTCTTGCGACGGGTCAGGATGTATTTTCAGAAAAGTCGCATGGCACTGTTGGTCCTTGTCATCATGTTCATGGTCTTCGCTCTGTGGATCATTCAGCACCGGGAAATTGGTGCCCGCATTGTGTCGGCCTTGGACCTGCATGATCCAAGCATACAATCGCGTTTGGTCATCTATAAAAACCTTTTTCCCGGGGTCATGACCGATCCGTTCTGGGGCAAAGGTATCGGCACTTTTTCAGCCGTATTTCCGCAATATCAAACAGCCGAGCTCTACCTGATCCCACCCTTTACCACAATGACCATGCTCCATCATGCCCACTCCGAGTATATTGAAATCCTGCTCGAATCGGGCTTGATCGGATTTTTATTGTTTCTGGCCTGTATGGGCGTGGCCCTGTTCTCTTTCCGGCACATTTATCGGGACGATACGCCGGGCAATCTGTCTATAACTTTAGGAATCATGCTTGGTCTGTTCGCACTGCTGGTCCAGGCTCTGACCAGTGTCAGTCTGCGGTTTCTGAGTACACAGATTATTTTCTGGAGCGGTCTGGCGATTGTTCTGAGCAGATCGGTCTCACTGCAACCCGCACGGCACCTGCTCTTCCCAACGAAGCGCTGGCAATTTTCTTTTATAATTGTTTTCACGCTCCTGCTTATCTGTATGGCCGTAATGGTCGTACCCTTCACCTTGAAAACATACCAGGCCGACGAATTACTGGCCAAATCCCAGAAACATGATCTTCGGGGTGATACCCAGCAATCAGTGATTCTGCTCCAACGAGCATTGAAAAAAAATCCTTACTCACTTGATATCCTCCATTCTTTGGGTTTTGCTTTGATCAAACAACAGAAATATGACGAGGCACTGTCCATGTTCGAACAGGTCCTGACGGTCAATCCGCATTATCCGTTGACCCATTATTATCTTGGCCTGGTCAAATATATCCAGGGTGATCTGGTCAAGGCCCGGATTTATCTTGATGAAGCCCGGACCTGGCGCCCCAATTCCTGGCAGATCGAGGATTTATACGGTCAGATTTTGCTTCGTGAGAACAAACTGGATCAGGCCGAGCAGAATTTTTTACGGGAGATCGAGATCGCTCCGGACCAAGTTACAGCCTATCTTAATCTTGGCGATGTGGCCCTGCAGAATAAAGACTATAATCAGGCTTTTTACTATTTTGCTAAAGCGCTGAGATTGGACCCGGACCAAATCGATGTCTGGCGATTTATCGAGCAGGCCAATCAACAGAAACTACAGAAGAATAAAAGACTCAAGATAGAATATTTTGATCCCGATGGGTTTTCTCAATTACCTCCACCAGAAACGGGTTATTGTCCGGAACAATGGCAGTTTGACTCACTCAGTCCTTCCCTGCAGTCCATTCAGTCGATCAGCCAGGATTTTGAAGCCATCTGCGATACGATCAGCAGTTTCAGTTTTCAGGTGGCGACCCGTATGAAAACGGTAACGCTGGTCCTTCATCTGAAACTGTATGAGATCGTGGATGATCATGTCGTGCTCCTGCATTCAACCAAGCAGACTTATGAGCACATCAAAGACGCCGATTGGCTGACCTATCAATTCGACCCGATCGAGAGGGCCGGGCAACGAAGGTTTCGCGTGGTCCTGAAAGCGGTTCCGCCTCATGCCAGGGAACCGGTCTATCTTTGGCTCAAAGTTAAAGATATCTATGCTCGGGGACAAATAGGCATCAATGAACTCTATGTGGGCAGTGATCTTCGTTTTCGGGTCAAATGACCATTTGCTTCTGGAAACTGGGCAGTGGAAATACTACTATCAGGACGAGTTATTGTTACTTTGTGGAATGAAACATGTCATAATCAGAAAACCGGATTGGGCTGAAAGAGACCATGAAACGCCTGGCTGTCATTGACCTGTTGTTCAATTGGCCTCCCGATGGGGGAGCCCGGATCGATATCAAGGAAATAGCCAGTCGTCTGCGAAGAGACATGACGGTGACCATGTTCGTCCCTGATTTTCAAACGCGGTGTCGTCGAGGCGATATCAGGGAGGAGCTCGATTTCGAGGTCCGGACCATTCCTTTTGACCACTACAGTTTCAATTTTTATCAGGTCGCCAAGACGTTTCTCAGGGAAATGCAGAGGTACAGACCGGACCATGTGCTGCTGGCCGATGGTTGGTATCTCAAGCCGTATCTGGCTATTGCCCTGGCTGATTATGCCCCGATTCTCAGGTTCTATGCCTATGAGTCTCTCTGTCTACGATCACACGGCATTCTTTTTGTCAACAACCAGTATTGCCCCGTCGATTTTCTGGCAGGTTCCAAGGCTGAGGTCCGTCAATGTATTAACTGCGGCCAGGAACTTTTCCATCGTCAGCACAATCATCATTATGGACAGGAATTTTACAGCGCCCTGGCCCACAAGCCGGCATATCGTACAACAGTGATCAGGGCTTTACAAGCTGCCCGAACCATCATCTGTTACAATGAATTGATCGGGGAACGGGTCAGGCGGTACAATCCTGATGTCAGAATAGTCCCCTCAGGTGTTGACTGCGATCTTTTCAAACCGGACCATTGTGCTCGGACTTCGGACCCACAAGGAGGAACTGGCTCGAAACCACAAATAATCTTCATGCCGGGCCGGGCCGAGGACCCGGTCAAAGGTTTCGCCTTACTGCAGCAGGCAGCCCAGATACTCCGCACCAAACGGCAGGATTTTGAAATCCGGTTTACTGCTCTCAGTCCGGTTGAACCCGAAGAATCCTATATCAAAAACGTAGGCTGGCTGAGCCATGATTCGCTGCCTGAGCTGTATAACGCCTCTCATTTTTGTGTCATACCCTCGATATGGGCCGAACCATTCGGAATTATTACACTTGAAGCCATGGCCTGCGAGAAACCGGTCATCATTTTCAATCGGGGTAATTTGGCCGGTTTGGTTGAACATGAAAAAAGCGGTCTTGTCGTGTCCGATGGAGATGTGATTGCCCTGTCAGCGGCCATGGACCGCTTGCTGACTGACGGAAGATCGGTCGAGCTCATGGGACGAACAGCTCGCCAAAAAGTGGTCCTCGGCTATACCTGGGACCATCTGGTCAAGACATATTATCAACCTCTTTTCAATTGAGTCGGTCTTCAGTGGAAAATAATCATGACACAAGCCCAAAACGTATTCGAGTCTGAACACAAGCCCTTGAACATGTTCTTACGCCTCAGGCACACCTTGAAACACGGACGTCTTCTCCTGATTGGCACGAGTTTCCCCAGTCATATCGAGCATGTCCTTTCCTGCCTCGAGCAGGTCCTGCCCAGAGAGAATATCAAACTCCTGATTTCAGACAAACTTGTCCCACGTATTGCATTACAACTGGACGATCTTGATTACACAGCTCTCCCTGCCTGGGGTCCCCTCAGTTTCAAATGGACCTGGACCCTGGTCCGTGAGCTGAGACAACAGCGTTTCGAGCATGTGCTCCTGCTGTATCATGATCCTGAACGGCGAGGGAACAGACGAGCGGAATGCCTCAGCCTCTGTTGTGCGGACCACATCATCATGGGCCATTCGGTGCAAGGCGATCTGCATCAATTTACCCGCAGCACCTTTGTCCGGAATTTTGTCGTGAAGACCCAATTCGAGTCAAGCCTGGGAAGGTTTTTCTTTTTACTGTATCTGTTCGGGGTCCGAATAAGGGCCATGTTTGACCGTACGGGTCGTCGACTTTTGTGGCCGCGCTGACAATGCGTCTAATACGTCCTATAACACACTTAAACAGTTCATAAAGGATGATGAGCGTGAAGATATTTCTTGGCAATGCCCCGTGGAATAAGTCTGGTTTTTATGGAGTCCGGGCCGGCTCGCGTTGGCCCCATTTCGAGCATGCTCAATCTGAATACATGCCCTTTCCTTTTTTCCTGGCGTATTCGTCGGCTTTGCTGAAGAGGGAGGGGTTCGAGGTGAGACTGGTCGATGCGATCGCAGCAAAACTCACCTCTCAGGAATTTTTGGATGATATCGTCCGGTTCAAACCGGAGGTACTGGTGCTGGAAGTATCAACGATCTCGATCAAGACCGACCTTGACTATGCTCATCAGGTCCGGACATTGCTCGGTTCCGATTGCACGATCGTCTTTTGTGGCCTGCATACCGAGATGTATCAACCCGCTTTCCTGGAACAGAATCCCGAGATCGATCTCATCTTGATCGGGGAATACGAACAGACCCTCTTGGAGCTCGTCCGTTCGGGACTTGACCGGGAAACATTGAGGTCCGTCCCTGGCATTGTCTATCGCGATCGGGCCGGGCAACCCCATCTGACCGGACCGCGTCCGATTATGACTGACCTCGATCAGCTTCCCTGGCCCGACCGGGACAGTGTGCCCATGGCCAATTACTGTGATACGCCAGGCCAAATCCCGCGGCCCAGCGTGCAGATGTGGGCTTCACGAGGTTGTCCATTCCAGTGCATTTTTTGTGCCTGGCCCCAGATCATGTACGGCGGACATCACTATCGGACACGCGATCCGATCGATGTCATCGATGAAATGGAATGGCTCGTTAAAGAAAAGGGATTTCGCTCGGTCTACTTCGATGACGATACCTTTAATATCGGTAAACCGAGAATCCTAAGCATGTGTTCTGAGATCGAGAAACGTCGGCTCAATGTTCCCTGGGCAATCATGGCCCGAGCTGACACCATGGACCAGGAAATGCTGTTGGCTTTAAAACGGGCTGGACTGCATGCCCTTAAATATGGTGTCGAGTCGGCTGAGCAGTCACTGGTCGACCGGGCCGGAAAAAAACTCGACCTTGAAAAAGTAAGAAAAATTGTGCGTGCCACTCAAAAACTGGGGATTTTCATACACCTTACCTTTACCTTTGGTTTGCCCGGTGAGACCAAAGAAACGATTGAGAAAACCATAAAACTTGCCTGTGAACTCAATCCTGACAGCCTTCAGTTTTCGATCATAACACCCTTTCCCGGCAGTAAACTCTATCGCGAACTCGAACAAAAAGGCCACCTGCTCAGTAAAAATTGGGAAGAGTATGATGGTTATAACACGGCTGTGATCAGGACAGATACCTTGACGAAACAGGACCTTGAACAAGCCCTGCATCGGGCCTTGTCTACCTGGGAGCACCATCGCTTTGTCCAAGGGCTCAGTACCGAACCAATTAAACTTCTCAAACGTGCCCTGAAGAATCCTCACGGTGCTCTCCAACGCCTGAGACGTGTGTTCAGAACGAGCTGGCACCAGCATTTTCAGGAATGAGTTTTGCTTCGATGAGGACCAACCATGAAGCCTAAAAAAAACCTGGCTTTTCTATTCTATTTTCTTTTGATCACAAGTGTCGTTTCTGTGAGTTTAGGCATCGGCTTAGGTATCTCGCTCCTGGTTTTTCCTGAAGTGGGCCAACCTGGGGGCTGGCAGGCTTTGACTCCGATTGGCCCGACCTCTGTCAGGACATTCATCGCACTTGACCACAACACCATTCTGGCCGGTTTGCAGGTTATGAGGGAAAATTCCGGTGGCCTCATAAAGACGTCTGATCGAGGTAAAAGCTGGCAACGCCAGCCCCAGATTCCTTCGACGAATCAAGTCACAGCCATTATTCGTCCCGACAAACAAGGCCCGCGTTTGTTTCTTTCAATGTTCAATAATGATCTCAACGGTAAGGGGGGGGTGTATTGCAGCGAGGATTTGGGCAACACCTGGACCAGGACCTGCTTCCTCGAAGAGCTGACAGATGTCCGTTCCCTCGCTTATTTTCCGGGAAAAGCAGACCATATTCTGGCCGGGACAGTCAGACAGGGCGTCTTTGTATCACAGGACCGGGGCCTGACCTGGACTAGTAGGAATAGCGGTCTGACTTCTCTGTCGATCCAGCATGTGGCAGTTAATCCGCTCAACCCGGACCTCGTTTTTGCAGCCACAAACGTTGGCCTGTTCAGGTCGAATGACCGGGCGGCTTCATGGCATTTCTGTCCATTGTCAGACTCATCTCGGGCGATGATGTGTCTGCTGGTTGTATGCCATCCCAGCAACCCTGCTTATGTTTATGCCCTCGAGCGGCCACAAGGACCAAAAACCCTGATCTGGCAGTCTCATGATACCGGTCTAACCTGGCAGCTTTGCGGCCGAAAAGGTCTGCCCGCTGAATTTCATCCGCGCTACTTGACTATCGATCCTTACAGACCCGAAACGATTTACCTGGCTACAGTATATGATGGGATCTATGTGAGCACGAACGGTGGTCAGAGCTGGTTGGAAATGAATAGGGGTTTTCCTGTCAAGCAGGCCAATATCATTACCCATGTTTTGGGTTTCTGGCCGATCAACAACGGACAGCATGCCTTGATTGCCGGTACTGATTATCAGGGGACGATCTATGTCACGCCTTTGCATCAATCGCTCTTTCAAAGATTTGCTTTATATGTAAGAAGTCTTTAGAAAATGTTGTGCACATGTTCATTCAGGACCAAAGGAGGCCATCATGTTGCGTAAAGTACTAAGTACAATAGTTGTATTCGTTTGTTTGGTGTCAGGCATCTATCTGACGGCTTGCTGTTGCAGCGATGATGATGACGACAACAACGATAATGGACCAAATACTGGCTTGACGATCGAGCAGCGACTGGCTGATTTCGAACATCTGGTTCACATGGTCAACAAATACTATGGTCCCATCGCTTGGAAAGAGGAGGGGATCGGGTTCGACATTTTAGGTTCGGCATCGGACTTTCAGAATCGAATCTTCGATACGCAGAACGATCTCGAATTCTTGGAGATTGTGTTCGATTATATCGCGAATTTTCAGGACGGGCATACGAGCTTTTCTCTGCCGTCAGACTACCGGGCCAGTCTCGATTTCAATGTAGACCTGTATGAGGGCAAACTGCTGGTCGATACGATCTATGATCAGAGCTTGCCTCTGGAAATCGGCTCAGAAATAGTGACCATGGACGGTGAAAGTGCAGAAGAGATGATTGACCGGTTCAAAATGTACATGCCCAGCGGGTCCGATCTCTGTACACGCCGTTGGGCGACAACGCTTGTGACCCATAGGGCCCAGCAGATGTTGCCAGAGATCACATCGGGAGATGTACAAATCCTGGTCAGAAACCTGGACGGGGGTGAAAAGACAGTGACTATGACCTGGAAAACAAGTGGTACGCCTTACTTTTCGGGACATTACGACAATCCGTTCGATCAGACCGGCGCATCCGGGTATGATGATCTGCGTGACCGTCTGCAAAGGATTGAGCTGCCACAAACCAGACGGGACTTCCTGATCAATCTTTACAAATACGGTCATCGAGCACCCAGTTTTGACTTGCCGGCAGGTTTCAACCAGAGACTCGGATCGGGCACAGACGAATTTTTTTCCGGGACATATCCGGCCGGGGGTAAGACCATCGGCCTTCTTCGTGTTCCCAAAATGTACGTGAACCGTTCTTCTTCGCTCGAGACCTTGGCGACAGAAATAGTAGAACTCGATCAGATCACGGATGGTCTGGTCATCGATATCATGGATAATCCTGGTGGCGAAGTCGATTTCTGTAACTATCTATCCCGTTATTTACATCGGGAACAGTTTGCCCAGGTCCTGTTCGCTCTTCGGCCCACCATGGAGATACTCTTGAGTATTCAAGACGCTCTCGAGACGGATATGCCTGATGAGATTCGAGCTTATTATGAATATCTCTATGATCAAATCTATGAAGCTTTCACGACCGATAAGACACTGACCGATCCGATCTCACTCGATTATAACGCCTTGGGGCTGATGATGGAGCCTGCCCGGGATGATCAGGGCAATCCGATCGGTTATTCAAAACCCATTGTCGTCCTGATCAATGAACTTTCCATCAGTGGTGGCGACTATTTTCCGGCGACCATCAAGGACAGCGGTCGGGCGACCCTGGTCGGAAAACGCACTGCCGGAGGCGGCGGCCATATCGTTGGCTATGAATATGAGTTACCCTATACTGAAGCATCGATCAGCCTGACCGGATCACTGATGGTCAGATCACAATCAGAGAGCGGTTCTGATTTCCCCGGATCATTCTACATCGAAAACGTGGGCGTGTATCCTCACATCGAATATGATTATCAGAATCTGGATGATTTGCTTCATGGTGGCCAGAAGTATGTAGCCTTTTTCACGGAGGTCATACTCGAGAAAATCAACGAATAGTTAGAAGCCGGCCATGAACCTGTAAAAAATCTGCAGGGTCGCTTTGGTGAAAATCACTTCGGACTCGGTCTGTTCGTCGGCGAAATCATCGATATTAGTGCTGGCTGAGGGTGAGACGATTCTCGAGAACGAGTCTTCGATTGACATTTGCAGATCCTCGTCATCACTCGGGCTGGATTCATCTTCTGGAGTGGCCAGAATATCGTCTTCGCTTTCGGCAAAGAACCATTCTTCGACCTGGTCCTCAGTTGGCACCAGCGAATAGTTAAGCTCGCATGAGCCTTCCGCGGAACCGCGTTCGCTGGTTATGGTGACGAACATGGTACCCGATTTGGTTTGGTGAGGCAACTCGAATTCGAGTTTGGCATTCCGGGGGAAAACGTACAGTTCGAACGGTCTGCCATCCGGCGCGATCATGGCCACATAAAACTGTTCTTTATCACTGATATAATTTCCAAGCGAGTCCTTGATCGGTAGGGTGGTAATGGTAACGGCGCGTTGTTCCCCGATGATGATGTCATGGTGCGAAGGCAACAGAGTGATTTCACCGTGAGGTTGACCGGGTGTCAACGAGATTTCCAGGTTGCCTATGGCATTGCCCGGTTTGGTCCAGGCGATTATTGTGGCTATGCCAGCTTGTTTCGAGGCCTGTAATCTGGCTTGAAAAGACCCGTCTATCAGACTGAGACTGAAGGGTTTCTCGGTCACGACAGCATCCTGCTCATCGAGAAAAGTGCCCAGGTCTGTTTCAAGCTGGACCAATGTTCCTTCAGCAACCACATTTCCATAAGCGTCGGTAATCGGCAGACAGGTGATCGTGGTTACCGAGACACCATCGGCTTCAATTAACATGGGCTCAGCCTTCAGTTTTATATTCCGGGCCGCTTCACCGGGCAGGAATGTAATCGCGAGCTGACCGCTGGCATCCCCAGTCAGGCTCTTCACCTGAATATGGGCTTGCCCGGCTTTCTTCGATGCGCGCAAGGCAAAGGAAATCCGGCCCTCGACACTTGGAATCATGACGCCGGTTTCGCGGACTTCACCCTGGGGGGCAGCTATGCTTCCCTTGTCAGAGCTGACCAGGAACATCGTACCATCTTTGACGACAGTGTCCCGACCGGTCAAAATAGGCGAACTTGTGATCGTCAGAGTTGATTTGCCATCAGCACTCAACTCGAGACTGTCCGATTCGAGAACGATAGTCCCGGTCGGATCAACCGACATGAGCTGTAAATCGAGTGAACCCGAAGCATCTCCATGGATAGAACGCAGACTGATTGTGACCGGACCCGGTTCTGAAGGGACCTGATACAAACAACTGACCCGTCCGTTTCTGGATTTGACCTCTATCTCCGTTCCCGGTTCGGGATGATCGCCTTCGAGTAAAAGCGAACCTGCCGTGACTTTCATGGTGAAAGGTTCGTCATCGAGAACGGACATGCCCAGATCAGTCCGGATATCCTCTGTCTCAATATGGACCTGACTGCTGGCGTCGGCTCCAATTTCACGCTGCATGGGTTCGGAAAAGCCGATCGGGCCTGTCGGCAGGGGACGTTGAAAAGAAAGAGTAAGAGTACCCCGTGATTGTTCATTATCTGATATAACCGAGACCAGGACCGTATCCGTTACACGCACAGGCACAATCTCGAAAGAGATGGCCCCATTCCGAGTTCGGACATCAAACTCAGGACTGGGTCCATCCATTTCTTCCGTCTGTCCGGAACTGCCCTCTACCCTGACATGAAAAAGCAGACCGTTTTCCACTTGCCGACCGTATATATCGGTTATCGTCTCGGAGATGACTGGGACCTTTGTTGTCCCATCGGCGGGGTGCGTTTCCCGCTCAACCAAAAGAATGCAATCCGATTGTAATGGTGCTTGTTCGATAGGAAATTCGATCTGGCCGTTTGCTTCCTGGTTTGCACTGTCGATCGAGACAATCAAACGATCTGCGTCGGACCGGGCCCAGGCATAGACGAGTACATGTCCTTCCCGGACAGATACCGTCAGGTTTTCAGACCGGTCACCATCAAGCTCGGCCGCTACCAGACCGCCTTCAGACCGGACCATGCACTCTGTCCCATCTGAAACAACATGTCCATGACGGTCTTTGATCAATCCGGATTCAAGAGCTATCGGTTCAGGATCACCGGCCATAAGCGATTCACGATTGGCGGTCAGTTGGATTTCTCCAAAAGGAGGCCCAGGAACCAGTTCAATGCTGCATGTCCCTTCGGCCGTACCTGTCTGACTCGAAAGAGTACAGCTCAAAGTCCCAATCTGTAACGATGAAATCACGTGAAAACGGACTCGGCCCAGTTCACTGGTCAAAACGATTTCATTGGCTGCCTGTTCCAAATCATCATAATATGCAAAACCGTTTTCAACTAACAATCTGAACTCAGTCCCATCCGGGATGAGTTGCCCGGCACCATCAAGAATGGCATCGCTTTCGACCTCAAGCGAGGACTCACCATCGGCTCGTAAAGAGCCATTTTCCGGACGGAGTGTTATGGTCCCGCTGGGGGGCAGGACGATGAAATCCAATTCCAGTTCGCCATTGGCATCGCCCTGAAAAGACTGGACATTGAGTGTCAGTTGACCTGGTTTTTCGCGTTTGACCCAAAAAGAGACAATGCCTGCGACCGACTGGGCAATCAACTCATCGTGTTTCGCTTCAACTTCCGGATCGTTGTAAAGCAGGACCTCGCCTCGAGGTCGAATCAGGAAATCAGTCCCATCGTCGATGCAATTATCAAACGCATCCGTTATTGGAGTTGTAACAATTTTATAGGGTTGTTCGTTCCCGGCATACAAGACCGTGCTTTCGGCTTCAAGAGTGAAGTAACTCGCGGGCAGGCCGGGTTTGACATTCAGAATGAGCTGTCCCTGACAATCGTCATACTCCACGGCTCGGATCGTAATTGCGACCGGGCCAATCCGACTTCCACCCTTGAAATAAAAACCCACAATACCACGCTGAGATACAAATTCGATCTCACGCACACCATCATCTTCGGGATTGAGAAAGAGAGAACCCTGTTCGACCTTGGCCACAAAACGGTGCTCAACACTGATGGTATTGCCCTGGTTATCGGTGAGGGGCTGTGAGGTTATTCTGACGCAACCGCTATCGGTCCGGATTGAATCGGGACGATCGCATTCAAGTTTAATGTCACCATGTGGCTGACCACTGATGAATTCAATATCGATCGCTCCCATAGCGAAACCGTCTACACTGAGAGCGGTCACTTGAGCATGCCCGACCTGATTTTCGGATTGCAGTTGAAAACGAATGACCCCATCTCGGGTCGGTATCTGGCAACCATCCTCGGTTTCAATCAGGCCGGGACCATGCAGCGAACCATGGTCAGTCTCGAGAGCAATCAAGGTGTCATCATCGACCGGGTTCTCGTGTGAATCGGTGATGACTTCGGAGACGATCCAAACCCGCGACTTGCCATCGGCCACAATGGCGTCCTGCTCCGTCTTGAGTTCGATCGAACCCTCTGGTGCTTCAGCCAGGACCGGGACACTAAGAGAACCGCTGGCCGTGCCCGTCGTTGTGCGGGCCGTGATGGTCATAGTTCCACGCTTGCTCCCAACCCGGACCCGGCACCTGAAAGCACCATCCACGGTCCTGATCTCCAGATTTTTTCCCTCGCGGGTACCATCAAAGGAAATGAATTCAGCCAGGGTCACCTCGAGCTCGATGATTGTACCATCAGAAACAGGGTTACCTGCACTGTTGTAGATGATCTCGCTGCTGATTTCGGTCTCGTCCATCTCGTTCGCACTCAAACTCATGACCGATGATGACAAAACAATCTGACCCACCGGTTCGAGCGCGATCAGTGGTATGTCCAAACTGCCCTCAGCCTTATTTTTCGAGCCCTTGACTGTTATGGTCGCGTAATCACCCGATGAGGGCGACAGGAATTCGAACGAAATATGGCCCCGACTGGTCAAGGCAATATCGCCTGCAGGTAAGCCCAGGAGCTTGCCACGATCGACCTGGACCGATAAAGGCGTATCATCATCGACGATGTTGCCACTTGCATCGGTGATCGGCCTCTGTGTGCAGATGCGGGCGATGTCCTTTCCATCAGCTTGCAATTCTGCAGGTTCCGCCTTCAAGACGATCTCACCGAATGGTTCTCCGGTTGCTATCTTGAGCGTACATGAACCCTGGGCCTTGTCATCGGCCGACTTGACCTCGATGGTTACCGGTCCTGAAGATTTTTCAGGAATATAGGAAAACTTGAGTATGCCACCGCGCGGATATAATTCGAGCTTGGGACCCTTCTGTCCATCCGGGCCCATGAGTTGACCCCTGGTTGCGGTCGCCGTCAGCACGGACTCATCGGAGATAATGTTGTTCTTGGCATCCACGATCGGTTTCGTGCAAATGGCCACATCCCGACTATCACCTGCCTGAAGCACAGCAGACGATGGCAGGAGTTCAATTTTGCCCGTCGGGGGGCCCGGTAACAGCGTGACTGAGACGGTACCATACGCGTCGCCTATCTGACTCCGGGCTTTTATCGTGACTTCGCCTGCCTGCTTACCCGCTCGGTACAGAAAACGGATTTTCGAGCCTTGACTGAGCAGAACTGTCTCCAGGCCTCCTTGTCGGCTAACCGGGTCCAGAACCGAACCTTCAGAGCAACCGATCAGGAATTCAGTCCCGTCCGCAATAAAGTTACCCTGCTCATCCGTCAGGGTTGCGGATTCGATCGAAAGGGTCCCGCTCCCGTCCGCAATCAGACTCGTTTCAGACAACTCAAACCTGATCGTGCCAGTCGGTCCACCCGGGATGAAGATAACCCGGGTCACGCCTCGAGCATTGCCACTCTTGCTCCGGACCTGAACAGTCGCCAGCCCGACCTCAATCGAAGATTGCAGAGCAAAAGCTATAAAACCGGACCTCGATTCGATCTCGAGCGGATTGCCACGCTCCTCACTCATCGGATGCAAAATCAAGCCTTGGGAGGTCTTGACCTCGTAAACCGTCCCATCCGCTACCGCTTCGCCGACATTGTCAAATAGAGGTTTACTCTCGATCAGAAGGCGGCTCTTGCCATCAGCAACCATACTTTCGGCTGTTAACATCAATTCGATCTGACCCGCCGGGTGCGGCTTATAGAAAATCCCTAACTTATTCAACCGTTCATCAATGGTTTGTCGACCCTCCTGAGGAATGACCATGTCCTGCATCTCGAAACCCATGTCCTCAACAAAACCTAGAGCATCATCCTCAATCGAAATGGATTGCTGTTCCGAAACGGGGTTCTTGTGAAATTCAAAAAAAATGGGCGGTTGGTCCTTGCCCGTGAAAAGCAAAACGATGTAGACTGAGCACCCTTCACCGGACTGGGTCGTGATCACATATGCCCGGCCCGGAGCCACGACATCATTCGGAGTCGATACGGACACGATATTCTTCGAGTATTTTACCCGACGCACCTCCTGCTTGCCCAGATTGATTCCGCTGATGTCCTTATTGATTAAAAACATGGTTACCTCGCACTCATCGTTACAAAGAATAAGACAACATCTCCATTGTATCAAATCGGTTCAACCAGAGCAACCATATTTTCATGACGGACAGGCCTGGTCATTCTTGCCCTACTATTCCCACATCAATCCGGTGCACATGAAATACGCCATGAAATAGCTGACATCTGGCGTGTATTCATACAGGTGAGTTAGTCATCATTTCATCAAGATGGTGATATGTTTCCGGGATTCAGCTCATGTGCCGGTTCGGGCCTGTTAAGCCAATTGGCCCAGATCTGGCCCAAAATAATGAGGGCAATAATGGCCAGAGCGTTGGCGATCGGAGCACCCGGATAGGCATCAGCCCTGAGTTCAGCGGCGGTTCGAAGCACAAAAATAACGGCCACGGTCAAAGGAAGAACAGCCAGATGATACCTGAACACCAACAAATAGGCCAGTAGAGTCAGTATAAAATATAATAATCCCCCGGCACAGAAGGCGGGAAGCGACTCGATACCCTGTGTTGTCTGAAGAATGAAGCCCGTACACAAAAAGATAATAATAACCAGCGGGCGACGTTGTGTCCAACCCTGCGACAATTGATCGACACATACGATCAGGGCCAGGAAAAAAGCAGTGGCGATGATCATGGCCTGTACTTGCCTGAACAGGGGCTGGAGCATGGACAGATAACAATTGGCCGGTTCAAAAGCGGGCCAGAATGCCTCGAGTGTGGGGATTGAACGATCGATCAAGGCTGCAAAACCGGCCGCCAGGACCGCAAAAGCTACAGCGGTCAACCAGGTCGTGCCGGCCGACACGAGGCCTTGTTGTCGACGGGCCCGATGGACATAACCCATAATAATAGCCAGAAAAGCAAAACCGATCAGAGGGGCCAGCAAAGAGGCAATCCGGGCCATAATCTGATGGGTCAACGGTTCGGTAGTCGAAAAATACGCTGCATTTGTCGGCCATCTATTGATAAAGGACAAAAGTGTCAGTGTAATCAGAATGCTGTAAAAATAGAGAAATGTCGGCCTGGAATAGCGTTTCTTACTCCATTGTATCAAACTGATCACGAACAAACTGACCAGTCCCAGAAGACCTGCGATTTGAAAAGGGGCCTGTACCAAGCGATGAGTCTGTTGCTGCTGGCGTTCCTGACGTTTCCAGTCCTCGGGCACAAAGACATACTCGTTGAAGGAGGTCATTGTATCGCCACTGAGCACAATCTCGATTCTGGCCTGTCCCTCGGTTCGAGGAAGGGCCTCGGGCACGGCATAGGTAAAAGTCCAGTCACGCCGCGCGGGCTGTTTGGTCGAAACGGCCGAAATTGGTTCGAGTTGAGTGCGGTCCAGACCATACTGCCGCTTGATATACGTCAGGGCCAGTTCCGTGGCGGTTTCCTGGGAAAGGTCCGCTCCGGCTCTGGCCTGGGGGAGAATATGCCTGATACCCTGAATCGAGCCGTCATTCCTGAATACGACTGAGTATTCCTCGGCCCGTTCGGCTACATCACCCTGAAAACGGGCAAAGCGCACGGTCCAATGCGGGGCTTCAAGATAGGTCCCGAGCAAATTCTGATAGAGTTCCGGCCCACCCTCCTGCCAGATGAACCGATGTTGACTCTCCTGGAAGGCATCGAGCCTGGTCAGGACCTGCCAATCAGCCGGCTTGAAATCCGGACGGGCGGACATACTCGCGATGGCTTGTTCTCGGGCTGTGCGCCGATCGGGCTGAACAGTTGGAAAGTCTTTCCGAAAATCCGCGCATAACAGAAAGAGCAGAAAACCACACAAACCGATAAGAACAATACTGACCAAGGCCTTTTTCGGGAGAACATCGGCGGAAATGCTGACGGTCCGAGTGGACTTCTCCAGCACGGGCCCGGGAGCCCAACTTTCATTGTACAGTTCCCGAGGCACTTCGTGCCACGATTTGGATTGAAGCCTTCGCCCCAACACGACCCAGAGCGGTACCAGGACAAAGATAAGGGCCATGGTTTTGTCAAACCACAGACCATTGGCTGCCATAAGCGGAATGGACATCATGACCACGTCGAAGGCATAGTGCATGATAATCGCCGGTAACAATCCAAACTCGAGATAGAGAAAACCGAAGGTCAGAGAAGGGATGATC
Organism: bacterium; assembly: GCA_016934675.1. Lineage (GTDB taxonomy): Bacteria > CSSED10-310 > JAFGSJ01 > JAFGSJ01 > JAFGSJ01 > JAFGSJ01. The sequence goes on from JAFGSJ010000134.1 coordinate 40,965, forward strand.
AGTTCGAGCACACGGGCGAACGAGGGTTGGGCCGGATAATTGGCATGACCGCCGCCGAAGATAAGGGCCTGGACAATCATGGCCAGGATGATGAACAGGCGACGTTGGCCGAGACGCTGGCCGATCAGGGCAGCTCCGGCCAATGGCACGGCTCGGAACAGACACTCCTCCCAGAACCCGGCATGAAATGAAATGCTGATGGGCGTGAACCAGGGCAGGTAGCTGGCCAGAATATTCGGGTCCGTCAAAGCCGAGGCAGGGCTCCACCAGCCCGGAATTGCCTTGCCGAAAAACTGTAAAGCCACTTCATACGCAATGAAACAGATAATAAGCAGATAGGCACTCACGGTCCGGCCCAGGACCGCTTTTGAAGGAGCGGCCTCGCCCGACCAGGCCCGCCAGAACTGGATGTGTCGGGGAAAGGCCAGACGCGTCAAACTCTCCGCGGCCATAAATGAGATGACCAGCAGTAATCCGTCAAAGATGAAAACACTGAGATATTGGACAAGGGTCCGCATAAGAAAGGTCTGGGCTGACAAGGCCGTATCGTACTGCATCCATTCCAGAGGGAGCAGATTGATCTGGCCGAGTACGGACACGAACGAGACCAGAAAACCCCAGAAAAGTGGCTGCTTCCACAGAATATAACGTTTTTTCATCAACAGAAAAACCCCGATCAAACAACCCCCGAGAATATAGAGTATTCCCAACGCGACACTGGCCAACAGAGTGATCGTGTTGTTAGCGGACCTCATCTCGCTGTATTTCCGCTGAAATGACTCCGGGACCCGATAATAATGGTCGAGCTCGATGAGCCGATCGCCGCCGACCACCAGTTTCAAACGATACGGTGCATCACCGACCTTCTGGTCCGGACGTTCGTATTCAAAGGTATGGTCGATTCGTCCGGATGGTTGGGTCTTTTGTGAAGCCTCGACTTGAATGTAATCGGACAGGACAACAGACCAGTGTTCACCGGCCGTTCTTTCGGCTATCGTCCGGGCCTGTTCGGCATCCAAAGCAGCTCCGGCCTGGTCCTCGGGCAGCTTTTCCACGAACTCGTAAACTTGCCCCTCGGGCGTGAACGAGATCGACGTTTCATTGGTCTGTCCCTCCCGGAAATGGCGGACCACCCAGGTGAACGGCCTGAAAATCCGGGCATCGATGATCTTCTGATAGGCCTCCTTACCACCCGCCTCGAGCTCGACATAACATTGAAATTCGCTATCATCCCCGAAAACAACGGCTTGAGTATAATCCGAAGGTCCGAAACCATACCGGTCCATAAGCGTGCTTGCTTTGAGCAGGGCGGTTTCCCGGTCCAGCTCGATCTCGAGATTCAGGATCGAAAAGGCTTCCTTGAAATAGTGCAGACTAAAGACGAGACACAACACGGCGAAAAGACCGAATACTACCCAGAACAGAGGTTTTCTGGTCATATCTACTCCTTTTTATGCTCGAATAGTGTAAAGAGAGGCTGCATTGTCATGCAGGAACTTGTCGATGATCACTTTATCCAGATGATAAGGCTCGAGGACCTCGAGAGTCAATTCGAGGCTCCGGGCCAGTCCACGGTCCGGATAATCCGAACCGTATAGGACCTTATTACCCTGCAATCCCCGCAGAACATAGACTAGATCATCGATCACGGAACTGCCCCGAAAATAGAGTAATGAAAAGGACATATCAAGATACACGTTCGGGTTGGCCTTGGCTACAAACATGGCCTCGATCACCCGATGTGCACAGGCATGAGCGATGATGATCGTCGCTTCGGGCGCATGCCGGGCCAACTCGTGAAACGCAGCCGGACTGATCTCAGGATAATAGTCCGGATAATAGGGAAAAGAATCGATCAGGACCGGGAGCCCATGTTCGGCGGCGGATCGGACCAAGCCCACCACCCGCTCATCACTCAATCCGAATTTCTGAAAGCGCGGGTGTAACTTGAGACCGCGGTAGGGATAACTTCCAAGAAGGTTCTTCAACTGATCGACGACATCGGGTTCGAGCGGATTAAGGCTCATGAACGGGATGATCCAATCATGGCCCTCCGCCAGATGGGCCAGGTCCCGATTATCCAGACCAAGCTGTTCGAGCGCCAGTACAACACAATGACTGATGTTGGTCTGCTCGCGTTCCTGACAGAGTGCCGCGAACGCCCGGTCCACATCCCCGTATGTGGCCACGTCCAGATGAACATGAGCATCGATGATCGGCTGTGGCATAGTTGCCTTCCCTTCCGGACCGACCCGCTGAGACCGATTGTCGGACCCTTCCCATTATACATATTTTCAACACGAAGACAATATTTTAGTGTATCGGAATATCATAGTCTTGGATGAAAAACAAAAGGGTAGTGTCCTAATTTGAATTTACTTTTTTAATGGAGAGGAGTGATGCGTGGCACATTCTTGAACTCTGTTCAGTGGAAAGAAGTGAAAGAGGTACATCGATAAAATCTTGTTTCATTGATTTTCTGCGGTTGACACGCTCGATCTTATTGAATCCGCATTGTTTCATAACTGCATCGAGACTACCTCGTTCAAAACATGAAATAAAAAAAAGAGTCAATGCCTCAACAAGATTATCCTTTGCTTTTAGGCAGTTTTTCCCTGGGAAAAAACATCAAGTGGAATACAATCGGCGATAAACCAATCATTTTCTTTCTTTAGAGTGAGGGGTAATCTCATATTCATCTGAATGGGCACTGTTTTTCCTCCTTAGAAATGTCGGCAATCGTGGTCGCACCAAAATCGAGATGATTGGTCAACAGGACAATCTCACGTTCTTGTTCGTCGTCCCACACGACAATACTCCGCAGTAAATCAGGGCATTTTTGTACTGCGTCAACACCTGTTAACACGATGAATTCATCTGACAGGATGTTCCTGTTTCAATCT
>JAFGSJ010000135.1 GCA_016934675.1 bacterium
CATGATCTCTCAAAAATGATCCACCACTATTTTCGTCGCGTAGCGACGATCACCGCAGGTCCGAAGCACCGCCTTTCAAGGCGGTGACCCAGCCAAAAGCCCCAGGCTGCGTAGCTGCCATCTTGCATAGTAGAAGGCCAAGGACTGCCAGCCAACATTTCAGATGTAGAGAAGGGCAGCTTCGCAGCCCATGATTCCTGTTCTGACCGAAACCAGGCTGAAGCCTGGTTCTTCGGACCTGCGGTGCTTGCTGCTACGCAGCATAAAACAATAATAAACCGAAAACACCTTCAGGAGGTCGAGAGAAAGAATTGTAGCTTCTGAAATGAAATGGAGTCTCAGGATTCTGTCATAGTCTCGTGAAGCCGCGTGAACGCGGAACTCATACCATTGTACCAGGTGGATCGAGGCACTGCTGAAGACCATCGCCGGTCCTCGGCGCATGTCTTTACTCTCAAAAGAAAGACATACTCCTGGCGATTCTGACTCGAATGCTGGCCATCACACACTCCGGTACAATTGTATGAGTTCCCATTTTAGCGGGTCGAGAATCTGATTATCAAATGGTTCATGGAGACATGGATTTGAATACACATATGGTCTCAAAAACAGGAGAAAATACTGTTAATATCCTTGTTAGTTGAAAAATATGGAAAGACCTGAAGGAAAATTTGGAGAATTAATACCCGAATTGAGAGAGTGGAATCATGGAAAGGGTATTAGTATCGAGGATTGGATAGGTTGTGTGTGCAATTTCGAACATGCAATCGGATTTATTGAGTTATTTTGGCCTGAATTTGTAGAATATTGTGGTAGGCACAGGTATTGGGGCAATAATAACAGGGATAATTCACACTGATTTTAATCCGGCAACCTTTTTCTTCATTGCATCCGGTATAGGGCTTTTAATAGGAGTACTTTTTTCTGGAGTATTTTATCGACTAAAATTCAAGGGAAAACTCTAACTCTAACCCGCTAATCAACCGGATTTGACTAAAACCCTGCCAAACCGTTTATCAGCACCGTTCAGTCCGACCGCAGGCGGTCAGACTGAACGGTGCCTAGGCTGAATCGTTGCCTGGACCGCCTGGGGCGACCGAACCCGCGGCTCGAACTGACGAACCGCTTTCAGTTCAGTCGCGGACCCATTGAGCCTTTAAAAGTTGGGCCTTGACTTTGACCGGCAATGTAATTATAATGTAATTACATCAAGTGGCAAGGAGAAATCTAATGCGCGCACATATAATAAAAATTGGTAATTCCCAAGGGTTGCGTATCCCGAAACCCATCCTTGATCAAACAGGCATTATGGATGATGTTGAAATTGAGGTTGAAAATGATCAAATTATCATTCGACCTGTTAAAGATGTTCGTGATGGATGGGATGCGGCTTTCAAAGCCATGGGGGAAAAGGGGCACGACGAACCTTTATGTGACGATAACATTTCACATTCATGGGATGAAGAAGAATGGCAATGGTAGTGAAACGATTTGATGTTTATCTGGTAAATCTTGATCCTACTATCGGTTCAGAGATTCAAAAGACCAGGCCCTGTTTGGTAATCTCTCCTGATGAAATGAATCGTAACATACGAACAGTAATTATTGCCCCGATGATGTCAGCCCGAAAAGAATATCCCACCCGTGTTTCATTCACATTTCAAAAGAAAAAGGGACAGATTGTTTTAGATCAGTTACGCACAATAGATAAGGCACGTCTTATTAAGAATCTTGGCACTATAGATTCAAAGGATCAGTTGGTAGTTAGTTCAATACTTCAGAGATTATTCGCATTTTAAAAAGAATTATGATATAGATTTTATATGAGGCATTTTTGATTTAACAAAGGAAAAGGACATGAAAATAGCATTAGACGATGAAAAAACAAGAGAAATGTTCAAGGAATTAATGATTGAACTCATTCTTGAAAGAAAAGATCTTTTTCATGAAATTATCGTTGAAGCAATTGAAGATATTGCACTGGGAAAAGCGATTGCAGAGGGCAGAAAGAATGAATTTGTTGATGAAGAAAAAATAATGAAGATACTTGAGGATTAGCGTGAATATAAAGTATGAACTAAGCTTTGAAAAGGATCTTAAGAAAATAAAAAATAAATCTATTAAAAATATAGTAAAAAACAAGATTGAGTCTATTAAAAAAACAAAAGACATTGCTTCTATTTCAGGCCTAAAAAAATTGAAGGGATATGAAAATTATTATCGAATACGAATTTCAGATCACAGAATTGGTATAGAAATCAAAGAAGATACAATGATTTTTGTTCGAATATTGAATAGGAAAGACATTTACAGATATTTCCCGTAGTATACTACTCATAGATTTTTTGACCTGCCTAACGAATACGTTGAACTGAAGCTCAACCGCAAATGTATCGAACCAGAATTGACAGGCAATCGTTGACTTCGTGGATGTTGATCATTAGACGTGGCCTGTTTGTTTGGCCCGGGTATAATGAATCAGGTCTACGCTTGGGTTATGTAAAACATGAGTGGAGTCATGGAGTTCAAGCCATCGAGTTTCGAATCAGTCGCTGTCATTGACCGGAGACCTTCTTCATGTGGGTCACTTTTCTCTCGAAAAATTGCATGGGTAATCTCTCTTGAAAAACAGGTGCTGGATTTTGGTGTCGAGCTTTCCTTGACATCGGATTCGAGCTGCATTAGGGAAAATATGCACAGCGACGTGTGTTTTGAATATGGAAACTATGCGGGGATTGTATCATGGCTGAACTTCAGACGATTCAGGCGAAGGTGATTATCATTGTCGGTCATTTCGGGAGCGGCAAGACGGAAGTGGCCGTGAATTTTGTCCGGTTTCTGGCCGAACAGGGGCGGACCGATCTGAAGCTGGTCGATCTGGACGTTGTCAATCCGTATTTTCGCAGTCGCGAGGCGCGTCAAGCACTCGAAGCCCTGGGGATCGAGGTCATTGCTCCGGTCAACGAGGATTTTTACAATGAATCCCCGATCATATCGCCCCAGATCAAGACTGAGCTAATCGCCCGTCAGTCGACGGTCATCCTGGATGTCGGCGGTGATGATCTGGGGGCCCGGGTCCTCTCCTCGCTCAATGATGCCTTTATTGAGGGCGAGTATGAACTCTGGGTGGTTTTGAATAAAAATCGACCCTTTACCAGTGATCCTGCGGGCTGTCTGAAAATGATCAAAGAGATCGAGGCAGCGTCACGCTTGAAAGTGACCGGTTTGATCTCAAATACTCATCTTATTAATGAAACAACACTTGACATCATTCGTGAGGGGTTCTATCTGGTCAAAAAAGTGACAGAGGAAACAGGAATTCCCGTAAAATTTGTCACGGCGGATTATTCGTTACAAGCTCAAATACAGGTCCATGATTTTCCAGTGCCGGTCCTTTTTTTGGAGCGGTTAATGCTCAAGCCGTGGGAAGTGATGAGCGGGTTGAAGATCAAGAGGACCCGGTCAGGTTTATAAGAATACGATAAGGTGCTCAATGCCGAGAATTCTGGTCGAAAAAGACAGGTGCAAGGGTTGTGAGTTGTGTGTCAACGCTTGCCCTCAGCAGATCATCAGGATGTCGAAAGACATCAATGTCAAGGGTTATTTTTATGCTACCTGTTTTGATCCGGGTCGCTGTCTGGGCTGCCGGGTCTGTGCCGTGACCTGTCCTGACGTCGCTATACAAGTCGAGGTCGAAGGGACGGTCTATCAATACTTCAAGTATTAACGAGCCGGGGCGAGCTTCATTATCGAGGAGCCTGCTCCCTTAATCGCTGACATCAAGAATAGAGTAGTCGCTTATGGCCAAAAAATTGATGAAAGGGAATGAGGCAATAGCCGAAGCTGCTTTACGGGCAGGCGCCTATAATTATTTCTGTTATCCGATCACGCCCCAATCCGAAGTGGCGGAGTATCTCTCGAAGCGAATGCCCGAGGTCGGTGGTTCGTTTGTTCAGGCCGAGAGTGAGGTCGCGGTGGGAAACATGTTATTCGGTTCGGCCTCAACAGGTGTGCGTGTCTTCACGACTTCCTCGTCTCCCGGGATCAGTCTGATGCAGGAGGCAATTTCATATTTGGCCGGGGCCCAATTACCGGTGGTCCTGGTCAATATCGTCCGGGGCGGTCCGGGTCTGGGAGGTATTCTGCCGGCCCAATCGGACTACTTTCAGACAGTCAAAGGCGGGGGACACGGTGATTATCGTTTGCTCGTGCTCGCTCCCTCGACAGTCCAGGAAGCGGTTGACTTGACCATGCTTGCCTTCCATCTCGCGGACAAGTATCGCAATCCGGTTATGATCCTGGCAGACGGCATGATCGGACAGATGATGGAGGCGGTCGAGTTCCCGGACAAGTATGAAGAACCGCCCCTGCCCCCCAAGACCTGGGCGGCAACCGGGGCAAAAGGTCGCCCGCCTCAAATCGTAAAATCACTCTTTCTCGATCCGCTGGCCCTTGAAAAGAACAGCTTGGTCTTGGCGGAAAAGTATGAACAGGCCAAGAAAACGGAAGTTCGCTGCGAGCACTATCAGATCAATCCGGATAACGAGGTTATTTTATTTTCATACGGGACCATGGCCCGCATCTGCAAGACCGTGATCGAACAGTTGGCAGAAGAAGGTATCAGCGCAGGATTGTTCCGCCCGATCACACTCTTTCCTTTTCCCGAAGCCGAAATAGCGGCCCTGGCGGACCTGAACAAGGTCAAATTGTATCTTACCGTGGAGATGAGTTTGGGTCAGATGGTAGAAGATGTTCGATTGGCCATGAACGGCAGAAAAGAAATCAAGTTTTATGGTCGGACCGGTGGGGTTGTGCCGGCTCCGGAAGAAGTGGTAAACGTCATCAAGAAAACACTGGCTGGATGATCTGTCATCCTGGAAGGTAAACCGCATGACTATGGTTGAGCACAAAACCGATGCAGAAAAGATCATTTTTAAGCGGACCAAGGGACTTAAGGATGTTATCACCCATTATTGTCCCGGATGTACGCATGGCATCATTCATCGCCTGGTCGGTGAGGTCCTCGAGGAACTGAATCTCCTGGATCGGGCGGTTGGTGTGGCCCCGGTCGGCTGTGCCGTCTTCGCTTATAACTATATTAATTGCGATTTTCTGGAAGCGGCCCACGGGCGAGCACCGGCTTTCGCGACGGGTATCAAACGATCTCGACCGGATTTGATTGCCTTTACCTATCAGGGTGATGGTGATATGGCCTCGATCGGGATCGCCGAGATCATTCATGCCGCCAACCGGGGTGAAAAGTTCACGACGGTGTTTGTGAACAATGCCATTTACGGTATGACCGGTGGTCAGATGGCGCCCACGACCATGCCCAAGCAGGTCACCACGACCTCGCCCTTTGGTCGCGATACGGACCTGGCGGGCTATCCCATCCGCATGTCCGAGCTGTTAGCCACCCTGAAGACCCCCTCATTTATCGCCCGGGTCTCCGTCCACAATCCCGAGCAAATCATCAATGCCAAAAAATTACTGACCAGGGCTTTCCAGTATCAGGTGGAAAACCGCTGTTTCGCTCTGGTCGAGTTTCTATCGACTTGTCCGACCAACTGGGGTTTTACACCGCGCGAGAGTCTGAAATGGCTCGAGCAGAACATGCTGCCCTATTATCCGCTGGGTATCTTTAAAACTCCAGAACAGGGAGAGTAATGATGCAACACGAAGTCACATTTGCCGGTTTCGGAGGCCAAGGGATCATGACCGCGGGGCAGTTGCTGGCCTACTCCGGTATGGCTGAGGGCAAAATGGTGGTCTGGTTGCCTTCGTATGGTCCGGACATGCGAGGCGGCACAGCCTATTGCACCGTGGTCATCTCGGACAAACCGATCGCTTCACCGATCATCGAGAACCCGAAGGCGATCGCTGTCTTCAATCGCCCCTCCATGGACAAGTTCGAGAAGAAAGTGAAAAAGGGTGGTTTGCTGGTCGTCAACTCGTCCTTGATCGATATCACCTCGGACCGGGATGATATCGATGGACTCTATGTGCCCGCCAATGACATTGCGATCGGTGCCGGTAATGCCAAGGCCGCCAATATGGTCATTCTGGGTGCATTGGTCGGGCGGCTGAATATCGTCAAGCTCGACACCGTCAAAGCGGTCGTGGCAGAGAAAATGGCGACAAAAAAGGAATATCTGGCCATGAATTATCAGACCCTCGAACACGGGTTTAACCTTGGGACCTCTCAAAAATAACGAAGGGTGTAACGTGACTGATCAAGACAAGTTCAACGGTACATTGGATCGGATCATTGCCCACTATCCGCAGGACCAGACCTCGCTGATCATGGTGCTTCAGGATGTCAATAAGGAATTCCGCTATTTGCCCGAAGCTGCGTTGAAAACAATTGCCCAGAGGCTTGATGTGCCTTTGAGTAAAATCTATGCCGTGGCGACCTTCTACAAGATTTTCAGTCTGAAACCACGCGGTGAAACGCATGTCCGGGTTTGCATGGGGACAGCCTGCCATATCAAGGGCGCTCCGATCATCCTCGAAAACATCGAGCATGAACTGGGCATCAAATGCGGTCAAACCAGTCAAGACCTGAAGTATTCGATCGAAACGGTGAATTGTGTTGGGGCCTGCTCACTCGCGCCACTGGTTGTGCTCAATCAGAAATACTACGGAAACATCAAGCCGACCAAGATCAAGTCATTGTTTAAAGGGAAAAAGACAGATGAGAATTGATTCTGTGAAAAAATTCCGGGAACTGAAAGCAAAACTCGAGAAACAGTTATCCGAGCGGAAACGGACGATCATGGTCTGCATCGGGACCGGTTGTGTAGCCAACGGATCATTACCCCTGATCGAGGCCCTGCGAAAAGAAATCGAGTCTCAGAAAATCCCAGATGTCGATGTGCAGGCCTTGAAGAAAATCGGTTGTCAGGGTTTCTGCGCCATGGGGCCGGTCGTGGTCATTCAGCCCGGCGACATTTTTTATTGCCAGGTCAAGATCAGTCATGTCAAAAAGATAGTCGAGAAGACGCTGGCCAAGGGTGAGATCATCCCCGAACTGCTTTATGAGGACCAGGTCAGTCATAAGCGGATCGAAAAATTTACGGATATCGATTTTTATCGCAAACAGCACAAGATGGTCCTGCGGAACAATGGTGTAGTCAATCCTGAGAGTATCGATGACAGTATCGCTCATGGCGGTTATGCCGGGTTAGTCAAAGCCCTGTCAGAAATGAAACCGGACCAGATAATCGAAGAAATCAAGAAATCGGGCTTGCGGGGCAAGGGTGGGGCTGGTTTTGCCACGGGCCGCAAGTGGGAAACATGTGCCCGCGTTGATGCCGATACCCGCTATATCCTGGCCAACGGTGACGAAGGCGATCCCGGCGCGTTTATGGATCGGGCTATCATGGAAGGTGATCCTCATTCCGTTATTGAAGGCATGATCATCGGAGCATATGCGGTCGGCGCGAACCAGGGCTATATTTATGTGCGGGAAGAATACCCGCTCGCGGTCCAGTACCTCGGTCAAGCCATAGATCAGGCCCGTGAATATGGTCTGTTAGGCCAGAACATCCTCGGTACTGATTTCAGCTTCGATATAAAAATTTCACGCGGTGGCGGCGCATTCGTCTGCGGCGAGTCGACCGCCTTGATGAAATCAGTGGCCGGCGAAGTCGGAGAACCACGGGCGAAATATACCCGTTCGGTTGTAAAAGGCTTATTCGATAAACCGACGGTACTCAACAATGTTGAAACCTGGGCCACGGTCCCGGTTATTATCAACAACGGTCAGCAATGGTTCCGAGGCTTCGGGACCGAGAAAAGTCCGGGGACCAAAGCTTTCTCCCTGGTCGGTAAGGTCAAGAATGTCGGTATCATCGAAATTCCCATGGGCACAACCCTGCGCGAAATCATTTTCGATATCGGGGGTGGTATCCCCAACGATCGTCAATTCAAGGCTGTCCAAACCGGCGGTCCGTCTGGAGGATGTCTGCCCGAATCCATGCTTGACCTGCCCGTGGATTTTGATACCTTGACTGAAGCCGGCTCCATGATGGGGTCCGGTGGTATGATTGTCATGGATGATCGGACCTGTATGGTCGATGTGGCCAAATATTTTCTCAAATTCCTGGTCGATGAATCCTGCGGCAAATGCGTGCCCTGCCGCGAAGGTTTGTTCCAGATCCATCAATTGCTCGAAAATATAGCGGCGGGTAAGGGCAAAAAAGGCGATCTCGAGCTCATTGAAAGTTTGTCTGATGCCATTGTCAAGGGATCACTCTGTGCTCTGGGCAAGTCCGGTCCCAATCCGGTCCTGAGCACTCTCCAGTATTTTCGGGACGAATGGGTCGAGCATATCGAGCATAAGCGCTGCCCGGCCGGGGTCTGCAAGGGATTGATCAAGTATGTGATCAATGATAAATGTAACGGGTGCACTTTATGTGCCATGATCTGCCCGACCAAGGCGATTTCGGGTGAAAAGAAAGAAAAGCATGTGATCGATCAGGAACTGTGTACCAAGTGCGGTGCCTGTTTTACTACCTGTCAATATGACGCAATCGAGGTCATCTAAATGCTCCATCATCAGCAAAACATCCGTGCAAACAGAAAACTTCAAACGAATGGTGCTGTGACACTATGACGATAACTTTTCAGATCAATGGACGTGTCGTAACCGGAAACGAGGGTGAAACGGTCCTTACTGTTGCTCGGCGGAATGGTTTCGAGATTCCGACCCTGTGCCATCACCCCGCCCTGGAACCGAATGGGGCGTGCCGACTCTGTATCGTCGAGGTTACTCGGGAAGAATGGCATGGCGGCAAGGATTTCGTGGTTAGCTGTATCTATCCGATCGCTGACGGTATTCAAGTGACCACGCACTCACCCGAGGTCATCAATATCAGAAAATCCATCATCGAACTGCTGATGGCTCGCTGTCCGGATTCCAAAAAGATAAAAACCATGGGAGCCGAATACGGTTTGAAAGAATCAGCTTATCAGTCGTCTGATAAGCCGGAGCTCCGTGATAACTGTATCCTGTGTGGTTCCTGTGCCAGGATTTGCGCCGAAATGGGCTTCGCTGCGATTTCGACCACCGGACGCGGACATAATAAAGTGATTGCACCACCGCTCCTCCAGGCACCGGTCGATTGCGTGGGTTGTCTGAGTTGTGTCCGGATTTGCCCGACCCATAACATCCGTTACAAGGACGAGCAGGGTAAGCGGCTGATCTGGGGACGGGAATTCGAACTGCTCCATTGTGAACGATGTGGTAAAGTCATGCTTACCGTTGATTTTGCCGAGGCGTTAAAGAAACGACAGGATTTGCCTGACAACACTTTCACACTGTGTGATGAATGTAAAAAAGCCGATACTATTGCGACTGTTGAGAAACTCCTCAACTGGAACCAAGGAAGTTGACCGTGAAGAAGAGACTTGAAATAATACCGTATCGCTGCACCGGATGTAAAACCTGTGAACTGGCCTGTGCTTTCTTTCACAGTGAGGACAGGACCAAGCCGGGCCAACCCCGGATCAGTGTTGTGCAATGTTCGGAGACCCTCTTCGTTCCGTTCACCTGTTTCCAGTGTGTCGAACCGGCTTGTGTCAAAGCCTGCCTGATCCAAGCCCTAACCCGCAACCCGGAAACTGGGGCGATCGAACTCGACGAGAAACGCTGCATTCGTTGCCAGGCCTGTTTTAATGCCTGTCCGTTCGGCAATATCCACCTCGAAGCAATCACCAAGACCGTGCACAAATGCGATCTCTGTTCCGGCGACCCAATGTGTGCCAAATTCTGCCCCTCGCAAGCCATCGTTTATACCGACATCACCCAGGAAACTTAGCCCGAAATTCCACTGACTGTCATGGCTTTGACTCGAAATGTGGGTGAGGCGGTTTCGTGTCGGAAAATCAAATCGTTGCCAACGGCCTCGATGCCGAGCAAAATTTCGTCAAGTGATGCTGCGATCGTCACGCCACTGACAGGGCTGGTGAGAACGCCGTCTTTGATCCAGCGGCCGGCCGCTCCCATCGAGTAGGTGCCCGTGATGCTGTCAACGCCGAAGCCGATGGTGTTTCTGACCCAGAGACCGTTGGGGACTGCTGCAATGATTTGTTTCGGCTCGAGATCGCCTTTCTCGAGATACAAATTGGTGCTGTGAATCTCAGCAGGATTGCGATACGATCGTCTGAACGCATTGCCGGTCGGTTGTGTGCCCGCCCTTTTTGCAGAAGAGAGATCGTAGACATACTGTTTCAGGATACCCTTATCGACCAGGATTTTACGCTCGGTTGGCGTACCTTCATCATCACAGGGGACAGATTTGATGCCACCGATCATGGTCCCGTCATCGATGATCGTCACCAGTGGTGAGGCAATGCATTGTCCGAGCCGACCGTCGAGATAGGACGACTTCTGCAGGATCCGGTCGCCTTTGATTGCTTCGAAGATGCCATAACGGATGATGCTCCAGGTAGCGTTGGCGTCAAAAACGACCGGCACTTGTTGGGTTTCGACCGGCTTCCCCCCGATCAATTCGACTGCCATTGCCGCCGCTTCACGGGCCAGATCAACCGGTTTGGGCAGGTCCCGGAAGAAATGGACCGTGCGTGAAGCGTCACCTTCCTGCCGCTCATTTCCCACATGGGCCATGGCTCCGGCCTCGATCTCGAGCCTGCTGATCGGATAGGAACAGAGCAGGCCGTTTGTATTGGCGATAACGATCTCCGATATACTTTCCTGATAACTAATTCCCGAGGCCTTCTCGATCTTCGGATCGTATTCGAGGATCGCCCGGTCGATTTTGTGCAAATAGGCAACTTTCTGATCAAAGTCCAGCTCGAGCAAAGTCGGATCGTTCAGGTCAACCAACCTCTTAACAGACATAGCCGGGGCAATGGTCACATAGGGGTCTTCGTCGGCAAGGGCGACCAGTTGGGCGGCCCTGTCTATGGTCGCTCGAACAGACGCTGGTGAAAAGTCCGAAGAATCGATAAAAACCAGTCGATTCTTCCGGATAAATTTCAAACCGAAGCCTCGGGTGGTCGCCACATTGGCCTCTTCCAGCCGGGATTCACTCATACCGATCACGGTATTTCGCGACTGCTGCGCATACACTTCAGCCTGGTCCGCTCCCGCTTGACGGGCCATCTTTAGGATGTTGGCTGTTTGTTCTGTCAGTGTTTTCATGATTAACCTCGCGTTCCGCCGACAACGATTTTACTGAGCCGCAGGGTGGGTTGACCGCTGGTTACGGGGACCCACTGGCCCTTGCCGCAGGTGCCACAGCCAAAGCCAAGGTCGTTGCCGACCAGGTCAATCGAGAGCAGGGCGTCGGAACCCTTGCCGATTAATGTCGCCCGCCTGACAGGCCTGGTCAGCTTGCCGGCTTCGATCAGGTACGCTTCCCGAACGGTAAAAGTAAAGTTGCCGGTGGTGGTATCGACCACCCCACCATCGAAACTTTTGGCAAAAAGGCCTTTGGGGGTGGCTTCGATGATCTCTTCCGGGCTCGAGCTGCCTTCGAGAATGAATGTGTTGCTCATTCTGACCAGGGGCGGAAAACAGTAGGACTGTCGCCGACCGTTGCCGGTGGACTGCGCGCCCAGTTTCTGAGCGGAACGGCGATCGTGCATATACCCCTTAAGAATACCCTTCTCGATCAGGACCTTGCGTTGGGCGGGCACGCCTTCATCATCGTAATTGTACGTACCGCGCAAATGAGGAAGGGTGGCGTCATCGACAAAAGTCACGATATCCGAAGCAATTTTCTGACCGATTTTATCGGCAAAAAACGAAGCGTTTTTGGCGACCGCGTCACCTTCGAGACCATGCCCGACCGCTTCATGAAACATGACCCCGCCCCAGCCACCATTGACCACAACCGGCATTTCACCGGCAGGTGAATCCTGGGCTGTCAACATGACTACAGCTTCTCGGGCAGCAATCAGGGCCTGTTCTTCGACTGTGTTCTGATCGAACAGTTCGAAGCCGCAATTACCGCACAATCTGCTTCGGCCCATATGACGCTGATCTCCCTTGCGGGCCAGAGCATTGACCCGGAAATAAAGAAGCGGCTGCACATCACGGACAAAAGTCCCTTCACTGTTGACGATCATGATTTCCTTGAGTCGTTCTTCATATTCCACGGTCACATCGGTTATGGCAGGATTGTAAGCCCTGGCAGCGTCCTCGGCCCGACGCATCAGCTCGATCCGTCTGTTTTCCGGTAATTGCCCCAGCTCCGCTTTCTGTGAGGTGATGGCCGGATTGAAACTCAGGTTTTTCAGGGGCTGGACCAGGCTGTGCGTTGTCGATTTTCCCAGAGAGGCCGCGGTCCTGGCCGTCTCTTCCAAGGTCCGGGGCGATACCTCCTCGCAATAGCAATATCCGGTCCGCTCCCCATACAGCGTCCGTATGCCGGCTCCCTGATCAATACTGAAATGGACCGTGCTGATTTTACCACTCCGTAAATCAAAAAACCGCTTGATTGTATATTCGAGATAAATATCAGCGAAGCCGGCTCCACGTTCCAAGGCAACACTCAACACTCGTTGCAAACTCTCAGCATTCGGCCAGAACGAGGCGGATTCCGTCTCAGCCAGTTCCCCGGCCAGGCAAATGCCCTGGTCTGACAGTAATAATTCTAGTAAGGGTGAGGTTGCTGATACCGTTAAAAGGCCGGCTCCGGCCTTTCTCAAAAATTGACGTCTTGTCGGTTTTTCCATGTTTTCTCCGGGTTAAAAAGTCATAGTACTGACCGAAAAATGTCCTGAAATGCGTTCGATATATCGTCCAGATCTTAGACACGATCCCCTTGTATGTCAAGCCGAATTAATCCCGATCAAGGAGAGCTCATGCCTAACAAAGAGCTTTGTGCGAGCCATGTGCGATGTCTATAGACCAAAGAGCGGAGCGATTTTGGTCGATCAGAAAAAAACATTTTCCCCAAAATGCGCACCATGA
>JAFGSJ010000136.1 GCA_016934675.1 bacterium
CAGTGGGGCTTTTTGGTATTGAACGGGAAAGAGCCCACGTAAACGTGGAACTACGAACAATTGTACCAGGCGGAGCGAGTCGCTGTTAAAGAGCGGCATCATCCGGGAGCGACATTCTGTTGAAGAGTTGACAGCTCCGGGAATTCCTCCCCCCGGTCCGCTATGAAGGGGGACAGGAAGGGAGTAAATCCTCCAGAAGTGGACAGAGAAGGAATACTCTCTTCAACAACCTGACCAGCCGGATTGTAGCCCGAAAATAATTCATTATCTGAACTACTTGTATTTGAATAGTGTCCGACCCGGAGCAGACCTGAACCGAATGTTCCGAGAAAAAGCGGATGAACGGGTTGTGGGTTGGCCGAGGTGGTCGAGCCGAAACAGGCATCAAGAAAGCGAAGTTTTTTGTAAGCGGGCAGGTTGGTCCAGGTCCGTCCGCTGTTGGTGGTTTGATAAAGGCCTCCGTTTTTGAGATCGTTGGCATAAAGGACGCCTGCGCGGTCCGGATCATATATTACAAAGGAGAGGTGTTCCGGTAAGTCGTAGCAGATATAGCTTTCCCAGGTTTGGGCCGCATCCTGGCTGCGATAGAGACCTTTCGGGGTCATTGCCAGTAAAGTCGAGGGTTGATGCGGGTCTTGAATCAAGACAGAAATCTTCATCTTGGGCAACTGGAATGAAGCGTATTGCCAATGCAGGCCCAGATCGTCGGATTTAAACACGCCGATAAGACTGGCCAGATAGACAGTGTCAGGCTGAAGCAGGTCAAAGATCAGGTCGAAACACTCGCCATGGTATTGTTCGGGGCTCCGTTCGAGCCAGGTTTCGCCCTGATCATCTGAAAAGAACAAGCCTTTTCCCGTGGTGCTAAAGAGGAGCTCGGGTTGCCGGGGATGGATCGCGATCCGACGGACCGGACCGATAATATGCTCGGGATCGCGTTGGGTCACCACGGCGTTTTTGACATGGAACAGGCCCTTATATGTTCCGATCAGAAAAGCCGGTTCTGTCTGGTGAAGTGGTTGGACCGAAGTGATTTTTCCAAAGCCGTTATGCAAGGCCACAAAATGCTGTAATGGATCGTGCTCGGGCCCGTAATAAATCCTGCCAGCATTGTCACCGTAAGAGACGACTGAAAAAACGGTCGGTCCCTGGGCGATAATGTTCTGGACACTGTTACTGAATAGTCCTTGGTTGATTGGGTGAAAGTTAAGCCCATTATCCGCACTCTTCATGAGTCCCTGGCCTTCAAGCCCGAGGTAAACCGCCCCTGAGATCGGGTCGACCGACAGGGTGTTGATGACCATGCCCATAATGGAACCTTTTTTCCAGGTATTGCCTTCATCAGCCGAGACAAATAATCCGGAGGGCGTAGCGGCAAACAAGGTTTTCGGGTCCAGACTCGAGGTGGCCACAGCATGGATCCTTCGGTCCGAGAGGCCCGCTTTTCTGATAGACCAGGCTTCGCCATAATGATTGCTACGATAAACCCAACCGCAGGTCGAGGCATAGACAGTCTGGTTCTTATTCGGAGAGGAAGCAAAGGAGAATACGTGTGAATCCTCGACCATGCCCGACCAGATTGGTTGAAAAGTCTTTGCTCCATCATCGGACCGAAAGGCCCGTCGCCAGGTCCCTAGATAGACCCGTTGGGGTTCGATCGGATCGACGAGCAGGGAGGCAACCGATGGACTCGAAGCTGGAACGAAACTCTGCTGCCAGTTTTGCCCCTGATCGCTTGATGCCCAAAGACCGGTGGTTGTCCCGGCCAGAAGCAGCGGAGTAGCAGTCGAAACGAGGGCCAGTGCCCGAATGGGTGGCAAAGCCGGTTTGGTTTCGATCACTATCCAAGTCCGGCCCGCATCTTCGCTGCGAAAAATCAAACCATATCCTTCTTCGTGACGAATCCCGGCAAAGAATTCACCCTTTTTAAAGCCGGGTATGATGATTTCGATCACATTGCCCGGTGGTAATAGCGGTAATTGGGCAGCTTGCCACTGCTCACCGGCGTTATCCGAGAAAAAAATCTTGCCTTCTTTGGTGCCGACCAGAAGCGAGCCGGGTGGGTCTTGAAACGGACAAATCGTTTTAATATCACCACCTGATAAGCCATACATGGTTTTGTCCCAGGAACGGTCCTGTTCAAGAGATGTACATTCGCATCTATTCTGATAATTCAAAAGTAGACAGCATAAGCTAAACAAAAAGCAGAGGGTTGGAGGAATGGTTTTGAGCACTTGTTTCATATTCATCGTCCTGGTTCTGGCTGTGGGCAGATTCGAAGAATAATCATATAGAAAAAGACCCCTTGCAGAAACTGCAAGGGGTCCCGTTATACTGCTCTAGTCCGCTTCATCACTTGTGAAAAATATTCTAGACCTTTCTCACGCTTGACTTAGCGGATTTCCACGTTAAAATCGACCCTTCTGTTCATTTTGCGGCCTTCGGCTGTATTATTGTCGCCAATGGGGCGCGCGGAACCGAAACTGAGGGTTTCCAATCTGCTGGCATCGATATTATGGCGTTCGACCAGATACTTTTTCACATTTTCAGCCCGCTGCAGGCCCATCTTCATGTTTGCATTTTCAGAGCCGAGGTTATCGGTGTGGCCCTGAATGATGACAAACAGGCGGCTATCACTCTTTAGCTGCTGGGCAATTTCATCGAGGATGGCCTTGGCAATGTTATCGACCCGAGCCGAGCCGGGGGCAAAAAAGACATTATCAAACGCAGGCGGTTTGGGTGCTTCGGCGACCGTTGTCTTCGGACAGATAATGGCGACCGTATGTGTGTACATATCCGACTGGCCCTTGCTGTCAAGCACGGTTACCGAAATGGTACAGGATTTCGGAGTATCGTCTGTGCAGGGGCAGGGAGCTTCCCACTTGATGGCCGGACCGGTCCCGACAATGGTCCCGCATGAGCTTGACCAACGATATTCGGTAATATCATCATCCGGATCAGTCGCGTTGACTTTAAGGTCCATCACTTCACATGCCTTGATGGAATCCAACAAACCTTCGATACCGGTAATTTTAGGCGGTCCGGCGGGAGGTGGCGGTGCCGGTGGCAGATAAGGCGGCACGAACGACAAGCCCAGAATTCCGCCGATCGGACAATCATCAAATTCCATCATGACGTTGTAACGGATACCGGCTGACAAGGCCCAACCATTGCGATACCTGGGTTGGTCAGCATTGAACTGTTTATTGAAAAAGTAGCGAACGCCCATGGTCAAGTCAAGGTAATCCGGTAAATCAGGGTTCGGGTCCTGACCGCCGGACAATTCGCCGATAAACTGCAGGAAATTACTATCATGAGCATCATTGGGGAAGTTCACACCAACACCGTAGTTGACGACATTCTGCCAATCATCAACCTCATCGGGTTCGCCCATGACCGTATAGCCGACATTGGCATGAACGGACATCTGGGCCAATGTTTTGGTCAGAGCCAGGACTAAACCATAATCTGTTTCACCCGTACCCAGACCCTTCTCATCATCGGCCGTGGGCAGCTTGGCAAATGCCGCTACGCCCAATCCGACCGCCTTTTCGAGAGAATTGAGGATGTTAAACTTGAGCCCGATATGAACGTCGCCGAAACCGCTCTCATCGACTTTATTCATATAGGAATCGCCGTTGTAGGAACCATCCTCGCCCTCTTCTTTGCTATACAGATCAAGATAATTGACCTGAAATCCGACTTCCAAGCGGCTTGTAATTCCATAAAAGAAAGAACCGGAGGCCGTAGTAATATCCAGGTCCATGGCATCCTTATCGTCCCCCAGCTCGCGGTCCCAGTTATTCAAATAAAAACCGAATGAGTAATCTCCCCCATCGAGCGTGTCCGAATTCAGGATACCGAACAGACCGGTTTCACCAGAGTAAGTGGGATGGGCTTGGACCACGGGGGTCTGCATTAACATCACCGAGACAATAACAATTACAGTACCAAGTACTTTTTTCATCGATACCTCCCTCTCTGTATACAAAGACGACAATTGGTTAAATTTCTGTGATGAATGTTCATAAGTTGTTACATCATACTAAGTAACAAAAGCACAAAATAATGTCAAGGAAAAACAGTATGAAACTGAAAAAAAAAAGTCAGGGTAGTTCGCGATCATGTTTCTGGTCCTTTTTCGAGCGACGGTGCTGATGCCGAAGTCCGCAGCTATAGATCCTGGCGATGCCGAACATGGGCCGGGTCAGAAAAAGGGGAGGTAATACGTTAAAGTTCCGGGCAAACTGCTCGTCCATGGACGCAAAAAATTCGAAGTCGCCGCACAGGAATTCACGGGCGACCAAGAGATCGGACCGTCCGTCCCAATCAATAGTCCAATTATGTTTGTCGACAAAAAACATATTGAACATTTCACGATCGAAGGAGCAATCGGCCATGAGCCAGTCATGTTCAAGAAATACGGAACAGACGACATGGGGCAATTTGGGGGGAATACGTGCGAAAGCAAGGTGAGAAAGACCGAATGTATCGAGAGGTCGCAAGACTTCCCGATCCATCCAATTGGCCGCATAACGTGCCGGGATATCGAGGGCCCTCATCAGAGCAATCAGGAGATTGTTCTTACCGACACAACCGCCGAAACCTTTGGCCAGAGTTTCCGAGGCTTTGACATCAAAACGGTCCATACCTGATTTGATCTGATCGCGGACAAGATAAAAGCCGGCGATGGCCCGATCTACGGTCCGGCTATGCTGCTGCTTGATCCCATCGGCCAATTCCAACATGGAAGCATGCTCAGAGTCGCAAAAGAGTGTATTCCGGCGATACAATTCGAGTTCATCAAGCATACAATGTTCCTTTAAGATTGAGCCACATCCATGTATGTGGGAGTTACTCAAGACAGCCCGAACTCTTACTATAATATTCGCTTTGGAAATTGCAAGGGAAATCAGTTTTCACCGGGTTGATTTGTATTAACAATTCAGGTGAACTAACTTAGACTGCAATTTAGTCGAGTTCAGCTTTGGCCCTTAATCAGATTAGACCGGTCAGATATTCATGAATCTGGCCGATAATACTGGAGTATATTCGATGATGGGATGGATCAATCGCCGAAAGGTGACGATACTTGGTTTTTGTGTATTTCTGGGGATGTTATCCGGGGTTGATTGCGTCAACGGTCAGGAGAAGAACAATCTTGATGAACGACTGAGAAAGCTGCAGAAGGAACCGCTTCTGGATGAAATCTTGCGCACGATGGACGAGCGATATCAGAAAATCGAATCGATCGAGTTGACTTTCAAGCAGACCAAGGTCATGATGTTGATGGCGCAACCGGTCCAGTCTGAAGGTATTCTGATCATTCAACGTCCGGACAAATTTTTCTGGAAGTTTTACAATCCGGACCAGACGGTCATGGTCGTCAAAGGGACGCAATTGATCATACACTACCCGGATTTGAAGCAGGCAGATGTGCTCGAGATCGAGAAGTACAAGGACCGGGTCGCGAAGTATCTTGGATTTACGGAATCGATGACCAAATTGAAACGTTATTATGATATCCGTGTGATCGAAGAAGGGCAAACCGCATATATGCTTGAACTGATCCCCAAACGTCGGCGGATCAAGCAAAAAATCGAACGATTGGAAATCTGGTTAAACCGGGAGAGCTATTTGCCTGAGCGGTTGGATTACCTCGAGCCCAATGGTGATACGACCAAGATCAAGGTAACCAAGACCAGGGTCAATGGCCCGGTCGAAGACACGCTCTTTGACTATGTCCTGCCTGACGGGACGACCATCAATTATCCCATTCAGGACAGCAAGGACAAGTCGCTGAAAGAGGACGACGAGTGAGTCTCGCGCGCGAGACCTATCGCCTGGAACGATGAACATTTTACTGGTCAATCCTCCTCAGACTGGCATTTACTACAAGCTGGGCTTCGTTTTTCCTCCCCTGGGACTGGCTTATCTCGCGGCAGTTTTAAAACAGAACGGCATTACCGTCGAGATTGTGGACCTGGCAGTCGATTCGAGCAGTCTCGATTGCCTTGAAACCGGGAAATATGATCTCGTCGGTATCACGGGCGACACCTCCCGGCACCGGCACGTGCTTGAAATAGCCGGAGAGGCCAAAAAACACGGCTGTATAACCGTGTTAGGCGGTCCACACGCTACCTATAACGACCGGACCATCCTCGAACAGGAAAACAATATCGATTATATCATCAGGCGCGAGGGCGAATATACCCTACTTGAGCTGATCAAAGCGCTGGACGGTTCAGGCTCTGTCGAGGGGGTCGCCGGCCTGACAGCCCGTTCATCGAGCGGTTCGGTCTTTCAGACTGCAGATCGGCCTTTCATCGAGAACTTGGATGAATTGCCGTTGCCGGCCCGGGAATTACTGCCCATGGCCAAGTATCGTAACCTCGAACTGCGTCGGCGAAAGATTTCGCCGATCGTGACCAGCCGGGGCTGTCCCTTTCGCTGTCCTTTCTGCTGTTCGTCCGAATTTGCCGGTCCGAAGTGGCGCACACATTCACTTGAACGGACATTAACCGAGATTGAGCTGTTGGTCAATGAATATGACTTTGGGGCCATTGCCTTCATCGATGATACCTTCACGATCGATATGCAACGGGTCCGGGCTTTAGCACGGGCAATCACAGCAGCCGGTCTGGATATCAGGTGGTGGTGTTTTTCACGTCCGGACCTGCTCCTGGACCATGAAGATGTGGTCAAGGAGATGGCTGCTGCCGGAGCACGTTACGTCTTCATGGGTATCGAGAGTGGTGATGATGCGGTCCTGAACAGGTTGAAAAAGGGGGTAAAACGATCGAATGGTGTCGCAGCCATTGATTTGTTGCGGCGTCACGGCATCGAGACCATGGCCAGTTTCATGCTGTGTGACAGTGAGGAAAATGAAGCAAGCGTGCGGAAGACCATTTCATTCGCCCGATCATTACCGGCTGGGGCCGCCCAGTTCTCCATTGTGACACCCTTTCCCGGGACCGTGCTCTACGAACGATTGGCCCCACATCTGCTGCACCAAAATTGGTCACTCTATGACTGCACCCATCTGGTATACCGGCATCCGTCAATCAGCGTCGAACGCGCCCAGCATTTGCATGCCCTGGCTTATCGACGTTATTATCTAACTCCGGGCAGAATACTCAAAGGTCTGCTGAGTGCAATTCGAGGCAAGGGGGTCCGGCTGAGCAAGATCCTGCCGGTCCTCAAACATCAGGATTTATGAAAGCGAGGAGGAGGTAGCATGTTGCAGAAAAAAGTGATCGAGCCCGCCATTATCCTGGTAATGAGTGGGTTACTTCTTTGGGGAGGGGCTTGTTCCAGTGTGCCTCATAAACCGTATTCTCCCGCCCAGCAATATCATGCCCCGGATGAAAGTAGCGTTGAATCTGATGATACACCTCAGATCACTTATGGCCGATCGCACCGTTTTCTCGATGCGTCGGACTGGTTCTGGCCCGAGAGTTTATTGAGCAAGTTATTGCTTTGGAACAAGAAGGTGGACAGTCATCAGGTCTCAGCCGAGACCGTCGCATATATCGAGCGTTATCTGCAGGAAAACGGTCTGGATAAAGTCCGGGTCAGGATCAACGACTACGATGTCCGGGATGAGTGGCGCCGCCTGGTCCGAAATCGTGACGTCGGTGGCGGTTGGCGCTGGACCGCGGGCTTGTTTTCCTGTATTGTTTACACCATTCTTCCCGGCCGTTTTTTTGGCGGAGACAATTACAATCCCTATACAGATACGATCAATATTTATTCGGACCATCCGGCGGTCGTGCTTCATGAGGCTGCTCACGCCAAGGATTTTGCCGAGCGAAAATGGAAGGGGACCTATGCGGCGGCCGGTCAAATACCGCTGGTGTCTCTCTATCATGAAGCCCAGGCGACTGGCGATGCGATCGGCTACCTGAGACATACTCAGGACAATAATCAGGAAGCCGAAGCCTATAAGATCCTGTATCCGGCTTATTCAACCTATATTGGCTCCGAGATTGCCGATATCCTTGACTTCACCCGGGTCGATCATGCCGTGATCTATGCCGTCTCCTATGGCGTCATTCTGCCGGCCCATCTTATCGCTCGGATAAAAGCCCATCGGCAACGTTCAAAGTATCAGAATGCACTCATCATCGAGGACACGTACCCGACCGTCTGGCCGGACCGACCGGAATTGATGGAATTGGTCCAACCACAGATTTACTGAAAGAGAAGATCGTTACCTGGTCCCGAAGTGCATGTCCGGACTTTACTCGTCGGCCACATCTTCCAGTGCTTCAGAATCATCATCCGGTCCGCAGTACACGGAATAAAAGTAATCAATGCCGTCATGCAACACATCTTCGTGATAATAGGGCGGACCGGCATTGGCAACCAGGGTCTGGTAATCGGGAGGTATGATCAGCGTATAATCGATCCGGCACGAATTGGCCGGTGTCCAATCCAACTCGATATCATCGTCACTGATAAACACATCCAGGACCGTTTGTGCTCCGGCAAGAGAAAGAGTCAATAGTACAAATAGTCCCGCAATAATGAATTGTTTCCGTTGCATCAGCTATCCTCCGGTTTGGCTATTCTTCCCAGATATCCTTACTTTCTATACCGTTCATTATTATATAGTGTGCACGGTCTGAAAGCAAGTGGGGTCGAACAGGAGGACCAGAGCATTCTCCATGCATCTCAAGCATTGCCATGTAAGCCTCAGCGACATATAGATAGGTGAAAGTAATGACAGTATTGTCCCTCATAATGTCGGCGCTGTGTCGAAAGGTGGCCATGATGGGATTATTCCCGAGAAAGATATTGGGGTTGCTTTTCCGTCCGGTTTTTCATGTGCCCGAGTGGTTTCGGGCAACGGGATTGCTGTTGATCACTCTGCTCAGCACGACCGCCGCCGGAGCATATTATGCCCAGATCGATCCCTTTCACAGTTGGTCGGATTTCAGTCAGGGGCTGTTTTTTTCCGTGCCGCTCATAATGATCCTGCTGGCCCATGAATTGGGTCATTATCTGATGTGTCGTTATCACGGGATTCGGGCGACGCCGCCTTTTTTTATTCCTTTTCCCCCAAGCCCTATGACTTTTATACCGGGGACATTGGGGGCTTTCATCAAGATAAAAGAACCCATTCCGGATCGAAGGGCCCTGCTCGAAGTGGGAGCCGGTGGTCCTTTAGCCGGTCTGATCATGGCTGTTCCGATCTACATCGCCGGCCTGGTTACCTCGACACCAGGCACCCTTTCCCATGATACGGTGGGAGTAGTCTATCTGGGCGAACCACTCTTAATGCACCTGCTCGAGCTGATGTTCCGACCAGGTTTGGCCGAGGGGAGCGACCTCATGCTCAACAGTGTGGCATTCGCAGGCTGGTTCGGTTTCCTGGTAACCATGATGAACCTGATGCCGGTAGGTCAACTCGATGGCGGTCATATCTGTTACGCTCTTTTCGGACACAAACAGGAGCAGATTGCTCGTTGGGTCACGATTGTCCTGCTCCTGTTCACGGTCCTCTGGCCCGGCTGGTTAGTCTGGGTCCTGTTGACCCGGTTCATGACCGGCCTCAAACATCCTCCCACCCTCTTTGATCAGGTCGAATTGGCCCCCTTGCAACGTCGGATTGGCTTGATGACAATCGTGGTCCTGGTCTTGATCTTTATGCCCGCTCCGGTCAGTGTGCCTGAATGGTGGGACAACTGGTCTTTGCTCGGCCACGAATTGGAACGGTGGCTCCAACAACTCATATAGTTGAAAAAAAATCGCATGTGCCTGAAAAACTATTGATATTTTTCAGAAATTTAATACAGTACGGCCTAGATGTTTTGGACGTATCACTGGCACTAGCAGAGGTGACAAGAGCTGATACACAAACAGTTATTCAACAGTTATCCGTATCGGAAGGGAAAAAATATGTTCAATACGCTCAAGGAAAATATGTTGAAGATCATGCCCGGCCCGATGATCTGTTTTCTGGCCCAACCTTATGTCGCGGGATACAACGTACAGGCTGGTCTGGATAAAGCCGAGCTCCTGTTGAAATCCAGACTGTTGTCCACGATCGATCTGCTGGGAGAGGAAGCGCAGACCCAGGAACAGGTCGAGCTGGGCATGAAGGTTTACAAGGACCTGATCACGCTTATCAGCGAACATAAAGCGTTCGAGGATTTGTCTACCCGCCCGACCGTCTCTTTGAAACCCTCTTCGCTGGTCACTTCACGGATCGTGCAGGATAAGCTCGAACTGGACCAGGACATACTCGAGAAAAACTACACGGAGATATTAACCCTGGCACGTGAACGGAAGGTCGAACTAACGATTGATATGGAAGATTATCACTGGACCGATCTGACCCTGGCCTTATACAAAAAATTGCTGAAATCGGGTTTCTCGACGCTGGGAACTGTGATTCAGACCCGGCTGTTCCGGACCGAAAAAGACATCGAGGAATTGCCGGAACAATGCCGAATAAGGCTCTGTATCGGCATCTATAAAGAATCATCCCGCATTGCTTTCACCGATAAAAAGGAAATGAAAGAAAAATTGATGAGGTACGCCCAGATTCTGCTCGAGAAGAACGTATACCTCGAATTAGCCACACACGATGAATCCTATCTCAGGCGATTCTTCGAGGAAATTTTACCGAAAGTCCCCTTTCCGGAGAACAGGATCGAGGTTCAGATGCTGCTGGGTGTGCCACGTTCAGAGATACAGCAGAAAATCATCGATGGTTCTTTCACTGCCGGGAGAGCGATCCCTGTCCGCCTGTATGTCCCCTTTGCCGTGAACAAGAAGGATTCCACCGAATACAGTCGTCGTCGCCTGATCGCCAATCCGGACATAGTCGATTACGGGATAAAAAACATTCTGGGTCGCCTGACCGGTTAAAGCAGAGAAACCATTCCTATGCAGGCGTTTCGGCCCTGTTCTGGCGATACAGGTGTACGACCAATCCGGCCAAGACCAGCACGCCCATGATCAGGGTCAACCATAACACGGCTTTCCTCCAGGGGAAGTTAGGTGAGCCGGGCTGTAATTTCTGCGATCCTCCCAAGGTAAGCATGGGGCCGGCTGGGATTGTTTTGATGAGTTCGGGTATGTTTCGTTGACGAAGCTGGGACATCAAGTCCGCTAAAGGTTCGGGAGCCGACTTGAGTCCTGCTGAACCGAAAGCGATGGTATACGGCTGTTCGCCCTGGGGCACGAAAGTCACTTTCAAGGGGACCCAATTGAATTCGAGGACAGGCTCGAAGCCGGTTAGCACGTTTTCTGTGTTCAGCACTTCAAGTTGCCAGTAACGACCGACCACGCCCGGCAAAGCGACTGGGGTGTTCTCGAGCCCCAGTTCTCCCTGTTCCAATCGATACAGGTATCCCTGCCATCGGGTCTGCCAATCTTGGTCGGGAAAGTTACGGGATGATAACCTGGCTTGGACCATATAACTTTTTAGTGGGGAATGGAGCCGGACCTGATTGAGTTGCATGAAGCCCCCTGAGTCGAAGCTGAAGATCGGGCCCCGGTCGGAATTCAGGCGGGACCCCTTGGTCCGCAAAGAAACGGGTTGAAAGCCAGGGACCTGCTCAGCGGAAAAATGCACCCGAATAGCTTGCAGATGAAGGGCCTCGAGCTCCTGAGGCCAGGAAATGTGCAGATATTTCTTGCGAATTGGAGGCAGATCAATTATTCGGTGCTGCAGGACAGCCTGGCCGAGTTGCAGATCAGCGATCGCAACCTTTTCGACCAGGGTTTGCCAGTCGGTCAGATCATCGCTGCCCCGGACCGTCAACGTGGTCATGAAACCCTGGGCCGGCACGGCAGACCATTGTAATTCCAACTTGTCCGGCATGTTCTCGAGAGGGCTTGCATCAATAAGATAGGCCAGAACATGTTCACCAGCCGCTTTCGTGTCCTGGCCCTGCCAGGAATCGATCAGGGTCCCCTGTGGGTCCGTCCTGATCCGGATTGTCTGTCTGCTGATGTCATCTGTCCTCTGGCCATACAACGGGAAGAAGGATACGGGCTGAGATGGCAATTCTTTTACTACGGATTGATCCGGTCCGATCAGGGCATGCGGAATGACATCACCGCTCCCGTTGAAAATCCTGAGGTCGCCCAGATCGGGTCGGGTCACTTTGCCGTAAAATTCCTGGGGCAGGACCACTTCGAATAAGGCCGCTTCCTCTGAAGTTGTGATCGAGTAACCATAACCGAAATCAGCAGGTGTGAGCTTCACGGTTTCGTCTGCCTGACTGTGTTCGATCATCATGATCAGGCTGACCATGACCGGACCGAAAACACGTATTCTTCCTTTTACTTGGCGTCTTCTCCACATACGTATCAGGTATCCTTTTCAGACAAGTGTTCGTTTGGATCGTTCAGGGCCTGTTCGGTGACTGGAAAGCGTGTCCGGGGTGGCAGTGGTGATAGGTATCCGATCAGTAGGGTCAGAGCACCGACCACCAGGAATGAGATGATCCGGGCTACGGTCTGGGCCCCGGATAAATCGACCAGGAAAAGTTTCAGGACGACTGCGCCGAGCAGAGTGGCTCCAACCATCCACGTGGTCCTTTGTTTGAGCTTGTTTGCCCAAGCCATGACGATCAGGGCCACACCGGTCCAGACAATCGACAGGGCCGTCTGATATATGGCTGAGGCCCACAATGCTTCCATAGTAAAAGAAATGTGGCCCCAATAGTGGATCCCACGGGCAATGATCCCATTAACGGCGACAAAAGTTATTATTGACCAGCCCGTCCAGAACCGGGTCCTGGTTAATGTTTTCCAGTGCTGCCTGGACCAGATCAACAGGACAAGCACGATGACAAGCTGGGACAATTCGAGCGGGTTGAGGAGAGGGCAGAATGGTAATGGAGAGGGATTGCCCCGGCCAAAACTGCTGATCAGGACCCACAGTCCGGCAACAATGGCCAAGGGTCTGGCCCCCCATTCGAGATACGCTCGGTGAAACCGGCCAAGAGGCCAGTCAAGACGTTCCTTTAACCAGGGCAGGGCGATGAGGATGAATGTGGGTATGATGCCCCAGATCACCAGGGCCCAGGTCTCGGTTTCGCTGATGAGTCGCTGAACCAGCCAGGACAATTCCCAGGTCAGCAGAAAAGCAGGCAACCAGAGCGTGAGTGTATGCATGACTTCGATTACCTTACCGGGCCAGTGTTTATCCGCCTTTTTCAAGTGCCAGAACAAACCGATGATACTGATCGGCCAGGCCAGGCCCGCCCACCTTTGCAGGGGATGTTCAGCGTCGTATCCCAAATATTGAATCGCGGCAATCATGACCAGGGCCGGAGTAAACAACATGACCGGAAAATCGAGATCGGACCACGGTAACCGCAGGCGCAGTCCGAACAGTGCGACCACACTCAGAGTAACGAATAGAAGAATAAAACCCGGGACATCTCCGTGGCCGGCATGGATCTCGATCTCATGAAAACCAGCCGGGAACCACCAGAGCAGTGCCCAGATCAGAGTGCACAGCTTGGCCGGGTCCCGTTCATTCGGACGTAACTCGACGCTTCGAAAGTAAAGGTAAGCCGTCAGAAAACCGGCCAGACTGATCATGACTGCGCCTAAATAGAGGCTGTTCATGGCCGCGATCGGTGCAGTCGGATTATCCACTGCAGCCAGATAGGCCACACCCGCACCAAGCTGGACCAGGAGACCCGAACAACGGGCCAGCAAACGCCACTGCCTCAAACCGACCCAGACCAGGGCTGCACCTTCGAGGGCCCAAGCGGAACCGGTCCAACGGCCGTCAACCGCCAAAGGAATGGCTACGGTCCCGAATGCGACTGCCAAAGCAAGAAAGACCTCGGTCAGAAATCTGAGTGGGACCAGTTTTGACTGCACGAGCACCCAGGCAAGAGCAGCATAGAACAAACCCGCGCTCAGGGCCGTAAAAGCCAAACCGTATTCAAAATCACGGACCAGGCCGCTTTGCAGTCCGAAGGCAATCAAAGGTACGCCAAAAATAAGTGAACCGTCCACCAGTCCCATACGGCCCGGACTTTGTTTCAAGGCAAACAAAACCGGGACAGCCACGTAGACAAGAGCGAAGAGAATCAGAAACGGCTCAGTCGTCGCAAAAAAGGCCGGTTGATAATATCTGTATCCCCAGATCGAACAAATCACGAAGGTAAAAGTGAAGCCGATCAGGTTGAGACCACGCCAGGTTTTAAACCAGGCGATGCCCAGAATGCCCAGGTCAAGAACCAGATAATACAGAAAAAGATGGACATGACTGCCGCCCCGCGATATGAGCACGGGCGCCAGGAAACCACCAGTCGCAGCCAGGATGGCCAGGCTGCGGGCATCCTGAAGTATGGCCAGCAGGCTGGCCAACAGGACCAGGACCACCATGATTACCAGACCCAGGCCCGGATGAAGCAACTTGTAAAACATGACCGCTCCGAAAACGGTCAGGTAGATCACTCCCACGCCACCACCCTGCAGGACCAGACCGTAACCTCGCCGTACGTTCTGTAACCGCCAGCCCAGCACAACCATGATTATGCCGCTCAAAGCCGTCCCGGCCAAACGCAGCTCGATCGGGAACCAACCGTGCTCCGCCACATACTTCAACGAGAACGATACCCCGAAAAAGATCACAATGATACCAATCCGGGCCACCATGTTTCCCCCGAACAACCATTTTTTAAAGCGTTCGAGATAAACATCAAAGGGACTGGGACCGACCGGGACGCGAGGCGGTCGAGGCGGTCGAGGCGGTCGAGGTGACCGGGACCCCAAAGACCCCTCTCCTGTTACCCGGGCTGCAGCCTGTTTGTGCTCCTGCACATGTTCCGGACCGGGTCCTCGTTTCTCTTCGGTCTGCCTGTCTCTCACGTCGGGAACAATCGGCTCGACCGGAGAAGTGTGCACACCTTCATTTCGGTCCAAACGCATCAGGAGTTCTTTCAAGGTCCGTTCGGCTGATCGAAGTTGTGTCTCGAGCTTGACCAGACGCTTCCTATGCCCGGAAACGATAAAGGGAAGCGCGAGGATGAAAATAAAGAGTCCTACAAAAAAAATACCCAGAAAAAAGCCCAATACTCCCATGGTCAGTATCCCAGTATCCTCTCCATCAAGATTATGGCTCAGTATCGACCGACACTCTAGCCTGACTGATTATTTCACGTGATGAACTAGAAATATCCGAAATGATCGACAAATGCAAGCTAAATTGGAACAGAACCTCGATTCGACCATCCGACTCAACGACAGTCGAACTCACCGATGCAGTTTTCAACAAATGCAGGAGTAACGGGAACACTTTCGGGGGACAGACCGGACCATCAACCCTGAATAGATCCAATGTTAACAATTTTAAGTGATTATAGGAATAATCAGGCCTATAAGATTTCCTTGCATTTCAGGTTCAAAGGTGATAGGGTTCATACAATACTAACGATCATTGGGTCTGGGCACATTTACGTGTATCCATACCCGGGGCATCAGTGAGGGTTCGTCATCACAAGCCGATCATTGGTGGGCAGTCGGGACCGGTGATATCAAAATGGTGACAGCTTATAACGGGACCACACTGACCACTGAATTACAGGACTATAACTTCAAGTAATAAGAAACCAGAACAGTCCATGAACGTATTTGAAAGATACTATCGAGGGGGAAAAGTGTGACTATACCAGGTCCGGATCCGGCCCGAGTGGTCCTATTAACAAAACGGCCCTCGATGCAGGACCGCTTGAATACCCTGATCGGTTCTCGTGATATCAGGCTTACCTCGACCAAAAGTCAGGGAAAATTATACCGTCTGATCACATCAGACAATTTCGATGTCATCCTGGTCGATGGTTCGACAGGATTCGGGACGGCTGGAGTTGTTACCGAACTGGTCCGAAACATCAAGGACAAAAGCCCGCGCAGCGTCCTGCTCCTGCTGATCAAGCCTGAAGAACTCGAAATCGCCATCCCGGCACTCAAGGTCGGGACATACCATTATGCGAGACTTCCGGTCAAGGAGGAGGAATTGCTGCTGCTACTCGAAGCCTCGATTGATCGGGCCAGAAAACGGGGCTACCTGATCAGGCCGGAGAAAAGAGCAAGCCATTCACGCCTGGGTGACATCGTCGGCAGCTCGATGGCCATGCAGCAGGTCTATAAGCAGATTCAGCAGGCCGCCCAAACCGTTGTTCCCATTCTGATTATGGGCGAGACCGGAACAGGCAAGGACCTGGCCGCCCAACTCATCCACGAGTTAAGCAACCGGGCCGAAGGCCCCTTCGTGGCCGTCAATCTCGGAGCATTACCGGCCGAGTTGATCGGCAGCGAACTGTTCGGTTACGAAAAAGGAGCTTACACCGGTGCTATCGCCCAATATCAGGGCAAATTCGAGCAGGCCCGCGAGGGCACCATCTTTCTCGATGAAATCGGAACGATCGAGGAAAAAGTCCAGATCAGCCTGCTGCGACTGATCGAGCACAACAGATTCCAACGCCTGGGCGGAAAACGCCCGATAAAAAACAATGCCCGACTCATCGCCGCCTCGAACCAGAATCTCGACGAATTGGTCAAAGCTCATACATTCAGACAGGACTTGCTTTTCCGGCTCGATGTCTTCAGAATCGTCATGCCGCCACTCAGGGACAGACAAGGAGATATCAGCCTCCTGGCCCTCGAATTCCTGGCCCAATACAATCATATCCATCACAAAGACATCCATACCTTCTCCCCACTCAGCCTCCAGATACTCGAAAGCTACTCCTGGCCCGGCAATGTCAGAGAACTGAAAAATGTCGTCCAAAGAGCCGTTATGATGTGTGATGGCAGCGAAATCAAACCTGAACACCTTTCTCCGCGACGATTCAAAAAAGCTTTGAGCAATCAACCCATCCTCACTATCCAATTGGGCGACACCCTCAAAGAAATCGAACGCCAGGTCATCGTCCTTACCCTCGAACATACGGGCAACAATCGCCTTAAGACAGCCCAGATTCTCGGGATCAGCCGACGGACCCTCTATAATAAACTCGCGGAATACCAGATTTCATGACCACCTCTCCCCGTTGATCCGATCAGAAATTCACTCATAACCTCGTGCTCGAGCTAACTCCTCCAGCGAATGTAAATTTTTTACACACAATCCGGGTCAGAAACGATAGATCATGCGGAGTATGCTTTTGGGCAGGAATGCTGGGTCCGTTTTGTTCGGATGTGTCTCCCCTGGCCTTCTCAAATACCTCAAAGCATGGTTTGTGGGGTTCGGGGGCAGTCTGGCCCGACCTGTATCTACATAGAGCTGCCGGTGGAGCTGTGTAAAAATTTTACATATGTTCGAGGAGGTCGAATAATCTGTAAAGATATTGCCTGGGGATGGTTGACGATCGGATCGAGACTTGATTGGGATGTGGCTGAAACGTTGGTAATCAGGCCGCAAAGAGGGATGGCATGATCTTTGCTAATCAAAGGTTAAGTCCGCGTTGGCGGGTCAGGCCGGGTCATGTTGATCGGTCATGGTGTGGGGTTTTATGTGCAGTAAAGCACATAAAAACAACCTGAAAAGAAAGGGGGTAAACCCCATGGAACGATGGTTAATTGAAGATAGGAATTCTCTATGTGATGGGCAGTCACTCGAGAAGCATATTCGTCTCAGTGCCAATGAGCAGCGTCATTTGGCCCAGACCTGTGCTCAATTCCAGATGAAGGTCCCGCCTTATTATCTCAGTTTGATAGACGGAGATGATCCGGATGATCCGATACGTCGGATGTGCATACCTGATCCGCGTGAGTTGCGGATCAAGCGGGGAGAATTGGAGGACCCGATCGGTGATACCAATGAGAGTCTGAACAATCAGCCGGTCATGGCGATCACGCATCGTTATCCGGACCGGGTCTTATTATATCCGACGCCGATGTGTGGCGGGTATTGTCGTTTCTGTTTCCGCAAACGCCTGGCGGGCCGGCGTGAGTTTTCGCTGACCTCGGCCCAGTTGGACAGGGCCCTGGATTATATCAGGAGCCAGCCTTCCATTCATGAGGTCATCCTGACCGGTGGTGATCCGTTGATGTTAGGTGACAAGAAGCTGTTCGGTCTGATCGAAGGCATCCGGTCTATTGAGCATGTATGGACAATCCGGATTCACTCGCGCATGCCGGTGTGGAATCCTTATCGCATAACGGATGAACTTGCTGAGGGCTTGCGTGCTTATCATCCCGTCTGGATCGTCACCCATTTCAATCATCCGCGTGAATTGTCTCCTCTGGCCGAGGAGCGTCTGGCCGCCTTGATCGATCGTGGGATCAATGTCTTGAATCAGGCGGTCCTGCTCAAGGGTGTCAATGATAATCAGGAGACTTTGACCGAATTATTCTGGAAGCTGATACGCAATCGGGTCAAGCCGTATTATCTGCATCAACTGGACAAAGCCCGGGGGATTTCACATTTTCGGGTCGGTATTCGCAAAGGTGTGAATATATTGCGGGAGTTACGTGGGACGATACCGGGTTATGCCATTCCGCACTACATTCTGGATATTCCGGGTGGTTATGGCAAGGTGCCCTTGCAGTATCATTATCTGAATAGCGATGGTCAGGGCAATATCATCGTCGAGGCCCCGGACGGTCAGTTAAAGATGTATGAAGACGGTGTGGAGAAGTCGCCCGAGAAACTGATGGCGGTTGACCAGGTCCATCCGATCGAGATGTATCCATCCGAGATCAAGACACAACTGGACGATTTACAGAATTCGAACGAACACGAGACCGGAGTGGAGGACAGCCGGGCGATGAAGAAAGCGGGTTAAGCGTATGAACATACAAAACGAGAAAGTTGTCATCAAGCGGATTGAGACACCCGGTACTGATATCGTGGACAGTCTTTGCACGGATATTGAGACCTTCATGGGCCAATATCGTGACTCGAAGCCGGAAACACATGAAGCAGTCACGATTGCGCTCCAGAACGGCATTGTTCTTGAAGCGGTCCGGGAGGGACAACGGGTCGGCATTGCCGTGTTAACCCGGACCCGTTTCGATCGTTTTCAGCCTCATTATCATCTGGCTTATATTGCTGTTGACGCAACCTGTCGAGGTGTCGGTCTGGGTAAAAAACTGTTACAGGAAGTCGAAAAGGTGACCAGGGGTAATGTCGCCCTGCATGTGGGCAAAACCAATTCCCGGGCTATTTCTTTTTATGAGAAGCTCGGGTGGCGGACCCATTATCTGCGGATGATGCCACCGCAACGGGTTCAACACGTCGCTGATTGATGGTGCACAACCTATGGCCGCCATCGATTATTGTATCTTCGGCATATACATGGCCTGCATGTTGGGGATAGGTTACTATTTTTTTATTCGTAACAGAGACATCGAGGATTACTATGTCGGCGGCAGGCGGATGAGTGCCGAGCATGTCGGGATTTCGATTGTTGCCACGGATGTCGGTGGCGGTTTCTCGATCGGTCTGGGCGGACTCGGTTTTACCATGGGGCTCGCGGGAAGTTGGCTTCTGTTCACCGGTCTGGTGGGGGCCTGGTTGTCCGCTGTTTTCATCATCCCCCGAATAAAGATGCTGGATGACCGGCACTCTTTTTTGACCTACCCGGATTTTTTACGGCAGCGCTACGATGGAAACGTGGCCCTGGTGGCGGCACTTATTTCAGGGATCGGCTATCTGGGTTTTACCGGAGCCCAGGTCCTGGCCGGGGCAAAACTGGCCTCGAGTACGATCATCAAGCAGGCGCCGTTTGGTATGTCACCTCTGTTTTTTTCGTTGTTTGTCATCGCAATGGTGATCCTGATTTATACGGTGCTGGGCGGACTCAAAGCAGTCATCTATACGGATTCGGTCCAGTGGGCTATCCTGATGATCGGTTTGATTTTCCTGGCATTTCCCTACGCCTTGAAAGAAATCGGCGGGTTTCAGGCCCTGGTCGGCTCATTACCTCGACGATATTTCTCATTGGGCAATATCAGCGGGGTGATTTTTCTGAACTGGATGGTGACAATCATTCCGATTTGGCTGGTTGGCATGACCCTGTATCAGCGGGTATATGCCTGTCGGGATACCAGAGATGCCCGCAAAGCCTGGTTCATTGCCGGCATTTTTGAATATCCGATTATGGCCTTCATGGGAGTGCTGCTGGGCATGTGCGCCCGGGTCCTCTACAGCCAGGTCGACCCGGAAATGGGCTTACCCCTTCTTATCAGCGAGGTTTTGCCCGTGGGCGTTGCCGGAGTGGTTGTGGCGGCGTATTTTTCGGCGATCATGTCCACAGCGGACAGTTGCTTGATGGCCTCTTCGGGGAATTTTGTCAACGACATCATCCAGCACTATTTCATGCCAGAAGCGACGACCAAAACCCTGGTCCGATTATCGCAGATCATAACGCTGTTCATTGGTGTGATCGCCGTCATTATCGCCGCATCGTTCACCATGGTCCTCGATGCGATTCTGTATGCTTATGCCTTCATGGTCTCGGGGCTGACCGCGCCTACTCTGGCTGCCTATTTCTGGAAGCGGACATCGGCCCGGGCAGCTTTCTGGAGCATGATTTCGGGTGGTACACTCACCCTGTCCCTTATGATCAGCCGGACCTCGATGCCGTTCGGACTCGATCCCAGTTTTTACGGTATTGCCGTCTCCTCGCTGGTCCTGGTCCTCTTGACGCTCTGGTTTCCCGATCATAATAATGACCTTGAGTTCAGTTATCAATCAGAAAGTGCAGGTGCATAAATTGACTTCGATACTAGGAGCCCAACTCATGAAGCTGGGCGATCTTACCCGGCAGGTCCATTCATGTAGTTTGACCTGGGGCGACATCAAGGTCCTGGGAACGGAGCTGACCGTTATCCAGATGGTCCAGTTCTTTGGTGCCATTCTGATCACTCTGATTTTTGCTCAGGCCATCCTCTATTTCACTCGAACCAAGATAGCGAGTTGGACCACGAATGAAACGCTGGTTTCCCTTTTCGAGAAGCCGTTTCGCTTTCTGGTTATCACGATCGGTCTTTACCTCTCGACCAAAGTATTGGGGCTCCACGGTCAGATTGGGCTCTTTGTATCCAAACTTTTTGATACGCTGATCATCATCAATATTGCCTTTATACTGGTCAAAACCATGGATTATCTGACCTCGCTGATCAAACCTATCGTGGCCAGAACGGAAACGAAACTCGATGATCAGCTCGTGCCGATCATTCGCAAAGCAGCTAAAATCTGTATCGTGATCATGACGTCGGTCATTCTGATCGAACGGTTGGGTTATCCGGTGACTTCGATCATAGCCGGTTTGGGTATCGGTGGTCTGGCCTTTGCTCTGGCTGCCAAGGATACGGTCGCCAACCTGTTCGGTTCGGTAGTCATTTTTGCCGATCAACCCTTTCAGATCGGCGATTGGGTCGTGATTGGCTCCTCAGAAGGCGTGATCGAGGAAGTGGGGGTCCGATCCACCAAAATCCGAACCTTTGCCGATACTTTGATCACCATTCCCAATAGTGAAGTCGCCAATCAACGCATCGAAAACATATCCGCGTTCAGAAACCGGCGGGTCTATCTCAAACTCGGTATAACCTATAGTGCCGGGGCCGAAGGCGCGGACAAAGCCGTCACCATCATTCGGCAGGTACTCGACGATCATCCCCGGGTCAAGGAAGGTCATTATATTTTCTTCGACGATTTTAACGACAGTTCCCTGAATCTCATGGTCTATTATTTCGTGTCCAGCACGATCTGGCGTGAATATCTGACCGTCAGGCAGCAAGTCAATCTCGAGATCATGCGCCGCTTTGCCGATGCCAATATTCAATTCGCCTTCCCGACTCGAACCATCGAGTTTACCCAAACGACACCGCCATCACCTGAACAGGACATTCAGCCCACATAAAAAAGAACAGAGCTTCACACGTTGATTAATGAAAAGAAATGCACCGCAGATTTCGAAAAAAAATCTGAGTAATCCGTGAAATCTGTGGTGATCTTTTGTTTTTCATCTAACACTCTGAAATTTCGATACAGGAACGCTTTATCCCGTGGATTTGTCCTGTCGTTCTTCCTTTACAAACCGGGCCAGGAGTCTTTGATAGAGGTCCCGACTGACTTCACGTTCCTGTTGGATCATGGTCTGCCAGATTTTGGCTTCGTTCGCAGCAACAGTGTCCTCCAGACGGACCGGATCGAATCGGGGCACAAAGTGGTCCTGTTTGCGGTGCTTGGGCGGGACAGGTCTCTGGCCGGGATTCATTGTTTTGAAAGCAGCTGGTCCGAAGTACTGGTAATAGAGTAAGGAGTGAGCGGTCGAGACCGCTCCAGCCCAGGGATAGTGGTTGAGCCACCACGCTTCAGAGAGTATTTGGATTTCATGGTCGAGTCGGTCCTGTTCGAGAGACGATTTGGACCGGGACCGTTCCCGATAGAACAAACCGAGCCCGAGTTCATCACCCTTGACCTGCCAGATTTCAGATAAACCGTATCTCCTTGGATCCTGGGCCACACGTGAACCAGAAACCAAACCAAATGTCCCGAGATGAAACAGGGCGATCCGAGCGGTCCTGTCTCGGATGAAGGCGATTGTCTGCCGGGCCTCAGCATAGGTCTCACCCGGAAAATCGCGGAAAGCCATGACCTCCACGGCCAGACCGGCTTGACTCAAATCTGTTATAACCCGGGACAGATGAGCGACGGTTATACCCTTGTCGATCCGCTTCAAGACCCTGGGCGCGGCCGATTCCACACCCAGAGCGAAACTTAAGGCCCCACCCTCATAGAGTATCCGACTGCGTTGGCTCGTGAAAAATGGCTCGGCCCGCATGTCGCCACTCCAACGGATAGCCAGACCGCTTTTAATAAGGGCCTGGGCCAATTCGACCGCTGCGGCCGGTGCCAGCATGTCCTGCGAAAAATAAAAGACCCGGTTGTGATAACGAGTCTGAAGCCGTTGCAGATGTTCGAGGACCTGGTCGATTGTCCGGCCACGATAACCGGCCGGTCCGCACGTGCTCAAACCATAGTGACAAAAAGCGCAGCGCCCCCAATAACAGCCCCGGCTCGGATCATACGGCACAACCAATTCCGGCGACAGATAACGTTCGAGCGGCAGGCCCTCGAAATCCGGAGCTGGCAGATGCTCGAAGGATTCCGCCTCTCCCCGGATGACGCCCCGGACCCTAACCCCCTTTTCCCTTTGCCCGATGATCCGGAGCAAGGCCCGTTCGCCCTCGTTCAATACGATCGCATCAAATGGCCCCAGGATAAGCTTTTGAGCATCAGGACCGAGACGATCAAACAATTGGGTCAGAGCAGGTCCTCCTCCCAGCACTTGACATTCCGGTAACTGGGCCTTGATGGCCATGGCCAGACTATAGGCCGGCTGAATCTGACCGGGAAAACAGACTGACAAACCGACCAATTGGGCCTTGTCCCGAGCAAAGCGACTGACTAATTCCCCGGTAAAATAGTCATGAAACGGATTGTGCTCGGCTCGAGCATCATGCGCCACTTCATGCATATTCAGTAATGAAAAAGGGGTGCGATACCCGGCAAAACTCAACTCGAGCGGAGCATAGGCCGCGGAAACAAGTCCAAGGGCCGCTTCAATACCGACGACGGCTTGCTGATACCGGAGCGGATCATAGAACAATTCCTTGTCCCTGAACGTTCTCAGAGCTTGTGCTACCGAAACGGGCCGATCAACCATGGCCTGCCAAGCCTGATACAGTCTGAGATACTGGACCTGCTCGGCATGCGTAAGCGACGGCTTACGATTGAGAAACCACAGTCGCTCGCGGACCAACTCCCCATAATATGCCACTTTCGACGGGCTCAACAACCAGAGGAATCCTTCGAGATTAGCATCGATCAACTCCACTTCGATACCATGTCCCCGGAGGAAGGCAGCAAGACTCGCCAGCGCTAAATATGGTGCCGTCGGATCACATGCCGGCGGATAGACCAGAAACAGTTTCACACGACCATACCTGCATTTCACGGTCCGGCCGAATGCCCGGTCCGATCGATGTTTTTCTATTAAATAGTACTTTATATATTACAAAAATTATTATTTAAAATACTAGCTAAAATAGTGTCGGACGAGGCCGGGATCGGTCTTTCAATCGCGGACCAGTTCGACGCGGCGGTTCTGGGCTCGACCGAGTTCACTGGCGTTGTCCGCGACCGGTTGTGTTTCGCCCAAGCCCACTGTTTTCAGGCGGTTATCCGGAATACCGGCGCTCGTAAGATAGGCCTTGACAGCTTCGGCCCTTTTCTGGGACAGGTCCAGGTTTTGTTGATCGGAGCCGATGGAGTCGGTATGACCTTCGATGGTCAGGGTCCAGGTCGGTTCTTTGTTGAGCAGTGTCAGGACTTCATCGAGCACGGCTTTTGATTCGGCTTTGATCTGGGCGGCATTGAAATCGAACAGAATACCGTAGAGTCGGGCCCTTTTGGTTGTGCTGAGCTGTTTGTGCAGTTCGCCACTCAGGGAGCCGGTCCAATGGGGGCAACCGCCGACCTGGTCGCTGGTTTTTTTCCCGTCCCAGGTCCCGGCGGGTGGTTTTTTTTCAGCGGAGTTATGCCAGTAATAGCCGCGGAAGGATTGGCCATCCGGGGGAAAAACCATAATCGCCGGTCCTTGGTCGTCAGGGCCGCCGGCTTCACGCCAGGTCAGTTTCATGATCCGGCCTTCGATGGTACCGTCGATCAGTCCTTGATCATATTCGTAGCAGCCGGTCAGGGCCGTGCCCTGCTGACGGACATGGAACTGGGCATAGCTGCTGTCAAATGTACCGGAGATATTATTGGGAGTTGTGCTGGCTGGTCTTGGTCCGAAAGCACGTATGGACAGCAATTCGGTCCATTCTGCATTGCCGTGATTATTTTTGATGGTCAGGCGGACCCAGCGGGCCTTTTTGGGCGGATTGAGCTC
The DNA here is from genome assembly GCA_016934675.1 of bacterium. Taxonomy (GTDB): domain Bacteria; phylum CSSED10-310; class JAFGSJ01; order JAFGSJ01; family JAFGSJ01; genus JAFGSJ01. Next base: position 24,888 of record JAFGSJ010000136.1, read on the forward strand.
GAAGCTTTGTCCGTCCCGGCCAGCGGCCAGGCTGGTTTCGAGTGCAGGGCTAAAACCGTCTTGGGCCGAGGTCTCGGATAGTTCGACCAGGATGTCCCGGGCTCCGGCTCCCTCATCATCAACGTTGGTGTTGTCAAATTCGAAGCGTTCGAGGGCGACGGATTCGATCAATTCAAACACGAAGACATTGTCCTTGATTGAGCCGGACGTGCAGGCCCAGCCCGATTCCGGGCTGTCATCGAGCAGAAACTCGGGGTTCCAGCCCGTGTAATGGGCCGGTACGATCACGGGTAAAGCCCCTTCCTGTAATGAGAGCATGTTCACCGGTTCAGCCCCTGGCGAACCGTGAAAAAAGATGAGTATCATCCCAAACATGGTCATCAGAAACAGCAGACTTCGAGACGTCATATTTCACCTCCAATAGAACTCAATAAATATTGCCGCCTGCATCGGTGTTGCCGGGGTCTTGGAGCGGTCCGATGGCATTACCGCGGAGCATATTATTACGATAGGCATTGAGTCCGGTCGCACCGAACAACAAACCATAACCGGAATTACCCTGGCAATGGTTCGCATCGATCAGATTATAGGTTGCGGATGCTGAGAAGGTGATGCCATTACCCAGAAAGTTACCGTTAACAGTATTTCCGAATAATGTGTTGCCGTTTGAATTGATGGTCAATCCATCCGCATTATTATTGCTGATGACGTTATTCCTGATTGTATTTCCGTTTGAATTCCAGATGAACATTCCGGCGCTGCCGACGGTTGTGCCACCCGATACGGTATTTCCTTCTATCAAATTGCCGCCTGCGAAGGCGGTCCCGGTTCCGGAAATGCTGATACCATAGCCCTGGCTGGTGTAGCCAAAGCCCTTGAACACATTGCCCATGATCTGTCCCGGATTCATGTTCACGATGACCAAAGCACTGCCGTCTATATCCTGAAAGGAATTATGGCTCACTTTTCCGGAAAAGATCGCCTCACCGGCCGAAAGATACAGGGCATCACCTGACAGTGATTGAAAGATACAGTCGCTGACGATGATTTCATCTGCGCCGTTGCAATAGATGGCCCCGACCGAATCCGATATCGTCACATTGTGGATATGGAGCCGGATCTGATCGGTAGTGGAATTATAGTAAATGCCATGTCCTCCTCCGATAATCCGACCGTTTTTAATGGTGATATTGGTGTGACCGCCAGCGATATAAATGATATCACCTGTGCTGGCATAGCTGCCGATAATATGCTGATTCAAATCAATGGTTACATTGTCGGCTTCTATGTTCAGCACACTACCCGAACTGATCGCGATATCGTTGGTCAAGTAGTAATGACCTGAAGAAGTGATGGTTGTATGTTGATACAGAGGGACCCGCCCATCACTGGCCCAGGCCTGCTCAAGAGTGAATGACATGAGACCGACCGTCATTACCAGTATCGGGACCAGCGTTATGGAAACTTTATTCGTTATAGATCCAGATATTCGATTTAAAATGTGCATCCTTGTTTGAGTCATGCGGCTGACCTCCTCTGAGATGGTGAGTCGAATGGAAAATCATGGTACAATATAATTCTTTTCTTGCGTAAGACAAGTATTTTCACTTCAAGAGCGGGTACTGTGCTGGGTTCGGTCATTTTCCGATCAGGTCGTGTGGGCTTGAGAGAGGTGAATGCAAATTTTGGCTTGAGATTGTGACCTATGCCACCTCTTTGCACAGTTGATTGTGTTCACAGTTTGGATGAAATGTTTCGCCCTGTACAGGGCTCTGACTCTTCTTACCGCTTCACCCGGGGCGAAGCCCCATTGCCATTAAGTCGAAAAAAGTGCCTTTTCTCTGTCCCCCTTTGGAGGGGGTCGGGGGGAGGATTATCGTTAAAATCAATAAATTCAGATAGTTACAG
>JAFGSJ010000137.1 GCA_016934675.1 bacterium
GCGGGAGCATCCGCACGATCAGATGCACGTGATTGCTCATGATCGCAAAGGAGACCACCTTGACGAAATAGACCTGAGACAGCTTCCCCCTTTTAGCAATAAGTTTATTGATTGTCCCTTCTCATTCTGCATGAAGTTTTACTTCATGCAGGTAATGGGCAATCGGTCGGTAAAGTAAGTGGGCCCACTTACCGAAGGGGACTTCGACGACCAACATGGGCACCGCAATCGCGAGATGCACCACAAAGGCCACATAAGTCGCCAAGGGCAAATCCATGAGTCGAAGAGCATGCATCACGATACCAGTGAGGGCAGTGAGAAATAAGAGTATAGGAAAGAGCCAATCAGAGAAATGACTATGATGATGCATTTGGGTACGTTTGGACATTCGGTCTGTCAGGATGGTAATCGATGCCCCCATAAGAGCAAGCGTGGCATAGTAACCGAAGAGGCTCGTCCAATGCCAGGCCGTATCTTCGACCTGAAAGGGATTAAGAAAAACCATGACCAGCATGAACATCGTTCCATAGCCACTCACTAAAAGAATATGACGTAACCAGAGCAGATTGGAATCCTGGCTATCGCAATCGCGCCAGCGTTTCTGGGTCAGTCCATGGACCACGAAATCTGTTATTGGTTTCAGCCATGCTGAGCCGGGTACGCGATAAGAACGCATGTTGAAATAGACCATGCGAGCAGCATTGCTGAGCAAAAACACCGAAAGGATCACAGCCAGGACAACATCGCCCCAATGAACGATATGCCTTGGAGCAAAGATATCGAGACGGACGGTTTGAAGAGCCTGATGGTTCCCGGCCAGAGTATGAAAACCGAAATTACTCGGAACAAGAAAGAGTGCGGCAGTCAAGAGGGCGACCACCAGCAGCATAAAGAATTCGAAAACAGGTGAACGGTACATCAATGTACTGAGACCGGTCCAATCATATTGGGCAATCAACCAGCGGCGGGCTGCCATCATGAGTTCGCCTGGATAAGCTGTGCGGGGGCAATTTTCGGTACATTCACCGCAATAGTAGCACAGCCAGGGTTCGAGAGATGAGCGCAGCTTATCCCTTCTGCCGATTTGAAGATTACGGATTGTGTTGCGTGGGAAGACAGAATGTTCATTCACCAAAGAGCATGTCGCGCTGCAATTGCCACAATTGATACACGTAGAAATCTCGTCACCACCATATGTTTTGATTTCTTTACTTAAAGTTGGGTCGAGGGAAATGGGCATGTGTAACTCCTTATGCTTTCAGAGCGTACGTGTAGGCCTCACCCTGCTGTTCGTGCTCAACAACCTTCCCGTACTTTTTAAGGGCCATGAGTAACCATAAGGCCTCATTACTATGGATTTTCATGATTTCAGCGAGTTCGACTACGGTTTTAGGTCCATCGGCCAATGCCTTGCGGATTGCTTTCATCTGAGTTTGCTGATGTTTGAGTCGTTCTTTCAGTTTGGCCGAGGCACCTCCGAAACGTTCGGCCATTTTATGAACAGCTTCCAGGTGAGGATTAGACATTGGACACCTCCTGAGTTGCGAGGGCATCGATCATTGCTTCGAATTGATCAATCTGCCAACCGTTGACGTCAATGGCACGATGGGGGCAGGCGGCGACACACATGCCGCACCCTTTGCAGATCGCGGTATTGACCACAGGGACCTTTTTATTATAGGGCATGGTCAAGGCAATGGCCTTGACAAAAGCACATTCAACAATGCAATTTTCACAACCGTCGCAACGTTCGTCATTGATGGTCGCAACGAAGGGCGGTAATGAAATCTGGCCCCTCGAGATCAAGCAGGAGACCTTGGTCGCGGCAGCCGAGGCGGCAGCCGAGGTTTCAGCAATGTCCATAGGTGCCTGGCATGTTCCGGCAATAAACACACCCGGAACGTTTACTTCCACCGGTCGCAGTTTAGGATGGATTTCCTGAAGGAAACCATCGGAACTTCGTGGAAGTTTTAACATCTCGATCAGGGAATCTATGCTACGGGGGACCAAACCGGTGACAAGCACAACAAGATCGACCAGACAGGTCAGTTCCTCGCCAAATGAGAGTGTATCGACGACGCTCATGGACAACCCACCGTCTTGTTCGATATGTATCTGAGGGGGTGTTTCAGGTCTATAACGTAAGAAAATCACACCGGCCCGGCTCGCGGCTTCATAGATATCCTCATGACCCCGGCCATACGTTCGGATATCTTGGTAGACATCATAAATGTTGATATCTGGAAATTTCAGGTGAAGTTCGGAGGCGGTCCGTAATGCAGCCGTGCAGCATACACGCGAGCAGTGTTGGTTGAGTTGCTTGCCTTCAGCGGGTGTGTGAATCCCCTCCACCTGTCGGCTCCCGACACAATGAATAAAGGCAACATTATGCACGGGCTGTCCATCTTTGGTTAGCTTACCCCCGGTAGGGCCGGTCTGGTCCAGACGTTCGAGCAAATCCGGTAAAGTGATCACACGTTCAGATAATCCCCAACCAAATTCACCCTCGACCGGTTGATAATCGTCGAAACCTGTGGCGACCACGACGGCCCCGACCCGCAGCTCTTGTGTTTGACCTGACTTAGTCCGAATGGTGATCCGGAAATTGCCCAGGTAGCCTGCTCTGGCCACAACCTCTGTTTCTGTATGAAGAGTTACCGTGCCATATGCCTGGACTTCACGGATGAGTTCAGCCAATATATCTCGTGAGCGTTCATCAGTCGGATAGACCTTTCCTGATCGAGCCAAATGCCCTCCGAGTTCGGGGGCACGCTCCACGATATGGACCTTGAAGCCGCTGCGTGCCAACTCGATTGCAGTCCGTAGACCGGCACAACCACCGCCAATAATCGCCACACTTGACTCCGAATCGACGTTTATTGGCTCCAACGCATGCAGCAATTTCGCTTTGGCTATGGCTGCAGCCACAAGACGTGTTGCTTTCTGCGTTGCGCCTAAAGGATCATCCTTATGGCACCAACTGACCTGCTCACGAATATTCACGTGTTCATACAGAAAGGGATTGAGTCCCGATCGTTTCAGAGTATCACGGAAGGTCAACTCATGCAAAGAGGGCGAACAAGCCGCCACCACGACCCGGTCCAGTTTCTGTTGTTCAATGTCATCCGAGATGAGTTTTTGGCCCGGATCCGAGCACATGAACATTTCACGGCGGGCCACAACGACGTCATCTATTTGGGCAGCAGCTTCAACCACTTTTTGGACATCGACCACATCGGAGATGTTCCCACCACAATGACAGATGTAAACACCAACTCGTCGCTTTGGATTGACCATAATCACCTCATATTCGAATGGTTATTTCCTGTGGTAACGTACCCTGTCTGACGTAGATAATTGGCCGACTCCATCGCTGCAGCTCCCGCTTCAACGATGGAATCGGGAATATCTTTTGGACCTGAAGCTGTTCCAGCCACAAAAACACCACGTTCTGTTGTCCGACACGGTGCCAATAAAGGATGTTCGCACTTGATGAAACGATCAGACCCGATCCCAATCGGTAGGATATCCTTCGACTCCCATGCGGGCACAATACCCGGCGTGATAATGACCAGATCATACTCACGCTCTTCAATACGACCATCCTCTTCGAGACGTTCGATTCGCAGCCGGGGATTCTCGTTTTCTCCCTCGGTGATTCGGGCAACCCGTGCTTTAACGAATTCGATACCCATGGCTTTCGCATTCTGGTAGAATTGCTCAAACCCTTTACCAAAAGCCCTGATATCCATATAGTAAATCGTGATATCGACCAGGGGTAATGACCCGGATAGAAGCATGGCTTGTTTTATGGCATACATGCAGCACACCCTCGAACACCACGAAACACCACTGCCGTTTTTCAGGCTTTGATCGCGAGAACCGGCACATTGGATGAAAGCAACCGAGCCAGGAATACGTCCATCAGAAGGACGAAGAACGCGACCGTAGGGGCCATGAGGCGCAAGTAATCGCTCCACCTGTAAGCCGTTGATAACATTAGCTAACTTGCCATTGCCGTAACGGTCGATAAGATGAGTCGGCGTCAAGGCATATCCTGTAGTCACAATAATAGCACCCGCCTCAATATCAGTCACTTGAGCCTCCTGCAGATAATCAATCGCATTCGTCGGACATGCTTTGGCACATGCCCCGCAGAAGGTACAATTGTCAACATCGAGTAAAGCAACTTGAGGAATTGCATTGGTAAAGGGCAGGTAAATAGCCCGGCGTGCTCCCAGTCCCCCCTCAAATTCATCAGGTACATAAACGGGACAGACATACTCGCATTTCCGGCAACCGATGCAATCCTTTTCAATGACATAGCGAGGCTTTGAGCGGACCGTAACCGAAAAGTGAGCCCCATTCCGACGAATCGCCTCAACTTCAGAATAGGTTAAAATGGTGATCAGTTCATGATGTGCTGCCGCTGCCATTCGCGGGGTACAGATGCAACTCGAACAATCCAATGTCGGGAAAACCTTACTCAAGGCTATCATCTTTCCACCGATCGAAGGTTCCTTTTCGACAACAATAACCCTAAAGTCTTGATCCGCCAGATCGATCGCCGCTTGCAGGCCAGCTATACCACCACCAATGACTATGGCATCTGTGCGTGTTTCCATGAGGGTCCTCGCTTAACTTGCTACCCGACTCAGGTAATCGTTCATTTCATCGATCTCCTTGAAGAATGGCCGAGCACAAACCGTGCAGATCGAGCAGAGTCGCAGGCGTTTGTAATCCATATCCCTGTCCTTCATGAGTGCATGCACAGCCATGATACGTTTGGTTAACCTATCATAAGCACCCTCATAAGGACATTCATGACCGCAGGCCATCACAATAATCCCGTCTATGCCCTTCTCAAAACAATGAATATAAAACATATCCGGGAAAATGACCGGCGCGGGTACTCGAATAATATAGATGTTCGCCGGGTAGGCGCCATGAATTTGACCAATATAGTCAGCACCCCGATAGGCACATGAGTCTGTCGCAAATATCAAAATCTTTGGTTTATCGTTGGGCATACATCATGTCTCCATTCCCTTGTCACTTGGTTTAAACAAACGACCCTTTGTGCCAGACAATCCAGCACACCTTGCCCTCAACTATTCCAGCCATCATTGAATGAAGAGAAACTTCAGACTGCTGCTCTTCCTTTTCCAGACAATCCCCCCACGATCAATGTTGACTAACGACCACGTTTCATAAAGAGGCGACTATAACCGTCAGCCTCGATCACGCCCAAAAATTCATGACCCACTTTCTGTGCCCATAAAGGCAAATCGTTCTTAGTTGAGGCATCACCACTGAGCACTTCGATGATTTCACCCTTGGCCACAGCCCCAATCGCCTTTTTGGCCTCCAGAAGCGGACCCGGACACGCACTACCGCGTGCATCCACCACTTTGGATATTGTCAGTTTGCTAATATCTAAATCTGCCATAATAAACCCCCTTTATTGTTTAGAATGTCAAGACAATGTCAGCGTGTTCGGCAAGATCAACGAATGTGGCCACGCCTCCGCACTCCACACCCTCGATCAGGTCGGACTCGGTCATCCCGACGATAGGAAATGCCGCTGAGCATGCGATGAACTTCGCACCCAGGTCTTTGATGACCTTGATAAACTCCTGGAGCGTCTTGGGAGCCCCCTGAAGCGTAATCTTCTCCGCACCGCCCTTACGCACGATATTTAATCCGCTCATGGTAAAAAACAGCGCGAGTTCCATATCACAGGCCAATACTCCCGACCCCAACATAAACGGAGGGAACGCCTTTTCCGGATTATCCGAACCACAAAAAATTACCACTTTCTTGGCCATCACTTTCCTCCTTGTGAGGATGATTTGACCTTTTTTGGCGGGATATCATGTCGGAGAGCCTCACGCTGAACGCTGGACTTGGCTCGAGGACGCTCAGGATGATCTGCCCGCAGTAAGGTCAGCAATCGTTTAACTAATGTCGGCTTCAAAATATAATAACAGCGCAACGGACCATCACGATGACTCGCTACCAAACCGATACGACGCAGCGCACCCATATGCTGAGACACTTGCGGTTGAGGCAGGTCTGGGAGCAGAGCGTTTAGATCCTTGACACAGTGACTCCTCTGGTTGAGTGTGGCCAGAAGCAATAATCGGACTGGGTGAGCGATTGTTCTGAGTAATGCAGATTGTTCTTTCCATTCTCTTGATTCTATGCTCTTCATATTCTCTTCCTCATACAGCATCAATCAACCGTTTCATGCTATATTAATTATTTCTAATATAGCAATTGACTTAATATATCTTTTTCTTTATATAACTTCATGTGAATATATTGTCAAGGAAATATTTGCTGAAATAGAAAAAATTCAGTGATTGCTTTCAATGCCAGTCTCAAGGCCGGATGAGACGATGATCTTCCCTGCCGTTACTCGAAGACATGATCAGTTTAATCCTTGAGCATGAAAATCGGTGATTACGACTTCACCATTTCCGGACAGTTTCTAAAGCGAGCGTAGGTTCCTGAAACAATGACGAGTTGATGGTCTGGAGCAAGGCATCGATGTCTGGTGATGCCGGTAAGACTCCGCGGAGCATTTCAATATAGCCCCGTTGTTGGATGGTTTCGCGGGTCGGTTGAAAATTTATATCAAAGGCCCAGCTCATCTGCAGTAATTTAAAATCATTCAGGTTTTTGACATGGTTGATTGAAACGTTTTTTTTCAGAAGCATATCCTGCATGACTTCGGTAGAGAAACCTGGGGTATCGGGTAAATCCAGCTCAAGGGCTTCATTCTTGGGCGAATTTTTCCGGTAATAATATTCGATAACCACTCTCCAGATGTCCAGTTTATCGGCGTCGCGGATCAATTTACTATAAAACAGGATTGGTCCTGTCATGTCCGGGGGCAGGTAAGGTTGATTATGGTTTTTGATTGCCTGCAGAATGATATCCTGATACATGGGTTCGAACGATTCGAGGACGCCCTGTTTCTTGATTATGGTAATACCCAAGGCCGCATGGTTTTCTGAGGCCTGGTCCTTGAAGGTTTGATAGCGTGCAAATTGCTCGAAACGGCCGAGATCATGGAGCAGGGCTATTATTTCGGCCAAGCGTAACTCGTCCCGAGTCAAGCTCAACTTCTTCCCGATAGCGATAATTTCAAGGACGACGCGTCGGGTATGTTGTTCCTTCAAATCTATATTGCGGCGGATTTTCGATTGGTAGCCTTGAAATGATTGAACATAATGGCTGAACCATTGCTTGAGTGCGTCCAGTTTTTCTTCTTCAATGAATAGTTTCATATTTTTTACAGATAAAGGAACAAAGGATTATCGTGATAAGGCATACCATAGTCGCTCACTTTGGTTTTTCAAGGGTTATCAAAATTCTGCACAGCAGATCTGATTTCCGGTTGAAAACATGAAAACGGGGACAGTCAACAGAATCTGTCAACAGAATCTATCTAATCAAAAGAGATCAGGTGATAATTTTTCGGTCCATGGAGTTGACATGTCATGAAAGCGGCCAGATATTAGAGTCAATATGCAATTGGAGAATTCACTTGTCCAACATTCAACAAGGAGAGTGGCTGTGCGAGCCGTCGTATCAGTAGTACTAGCGATCAGTTTGTGCTTTTTTTCAAATATTATCATCTGGGCGGAGGATTGTGAGCAGAAGACGCCTCAGCCAAATCTCACATATATTGCCACAGTTGTGGATGATACCATTGTCGGGAATGGTAATGGGGTCATGGAGCCGGGCGAGACGGTCCAGCTTCAGGTTGCGCTCTATAATGCCGGGACCGCGACTGCTTTTGGCGTGATGGGCATGTTAGAGTCCCAGGATATAGGAGTGACAGTCACGGACCGGAACGCCACGTTTGGGGACATCATGCCCGGTTCGAGCGTGACTGCAGTCTCACCCTATTTCACTGTTTCGCTGGGGACATCAGTCTCCTGTGGCAAGGATGTGACTTTTCAGTTCCAAGCCATTTATCTGACCGGTTCGAGCGAATTTTCTTTCACGGTACCGATGAGAGGGAGTCGGGAACATAATTTGGCTGCATCCGAGTATGATGAAATTATTTATGGTGCAGCAGCGGGTGATCATGTCGGAACGAGTGTCGGTCATGGTGACATCAATGGTGACGGGCTCGAAGACATTGTTTTCGGAGCATATCAAGCGGACGGTCCAGGAGATGTCAGGTCGAGTTGTGGTGAAGTCTGGGTGATATATGGATCAACGAATCCTGATTTTACATTGGATTTAAACACACCCCCCGCTTCAGCAACGTTGATTTATGGTGCAGGATCTGGCGATGAACTGGGGTTTGGGGTCGGTGTCGGCGATCTTAACGGGGATGGTTTCGACGATTTGGTCATGAGCGCACGAAGTGCTGATGGTGAAGACAATCTTCGGGCACAATGCGGTGAAGTGTGGATAATTCCCGGCTCGAGTGCACTCTCGGGAACGACGATCGATCTGACCTCTCCTCCGACCGGTTCACGGGTGATTTATGGTGCTGATGCCTCAGATTATCTCGCTTCTGACATCAGTGTTGATGATTTCAACGGTGATGGATTTGATGATGTCCTTCTGGGTGCGTGGAATGCTGACGGTCCCGGAAACGGACGCAATCAGGCGGGAGAGGTCTGGTTCATCCCGGGACCAATTATAAAGAGCACGATCGATCTGGTTTCACCTCCAGCATACGCCACAGTCATTTATGGAGCTGATAGCAATGATTTTTGTGGTGAAGACATTTCTTCAGGTGATATCAATGGAGACGGTAAGGTTGATTGCATCATCGCGGCTCGGGCTTCTGATGGGTTCAATAACGATGAATCGGGAGCGGGTGAAGTATGGATCATTTATGGTGCTGAGACATTCCCTGCGGTGATTGATTTAGCTACTCCTGCCCAGGCTTCGACCGTAATCTATGGCGACGATGCGACTGACAATCTGGGTATGGCCCTGGCATCAGGCGACATCAACCATGACGGATATGACGATGTGGTAGCCGGAGCTTGGTGGGGTGATGGTCCGGGCAATACACGCAGTAATGCCGGCGATGTCTGGGTTATTTACGGAGCGGCGACCTTACCGACCAGTATCAATCTCGATGCCCAGCCCCCGAACACAACAGCCATTTTTGGCGGTGAAGAAGGCGATCTTTTGGGTGACACTCTTGGGTGCGGCGATGTCAACGGAGACGGTTATGATGACCTTGTCCTGGCAGCCGTACATGGTGATGGATTGAACAATGCCACAGCCAATGCCGGGGATATCTGGCTGATTTATGGTCAGGCCGTACCCCCCATGGTAGTAGACCTGTCTTCTCCACCCTTCCAGGCTACTGTTTTCTACGGCATGAGTGAAAGTGATGGTCTGGCGAATTCTATTGATGTTGCCGATCTGGATAGCGATGGTTATGAAGATATCCTGCTTGGAAACGATAATGGCGATGGTGCTGACGAATCACTCTCATACGCTGGTGAGATCATCCTGATCACCGGTCGCCCCTCCTGGGCTTATTATCTCAGAGCTGACACCTATTCCTGGATTGACGCCATGACCGGGCAGAATATCGGACTCGACTGCGACTCGTGCTGTCAGGAAGTCGAGATGGGTTTTAGCTTCGAATTTTATGGCGACAGTTATTCCTCGATCTGGGTCTGTGATGACGGCTACATTTCATTCGCTGAGGTGACCATGCCTCATTCGTTCAATTTCTGCCTGCCGTCCAAATATTTGCCGCAATCCATGATAGCGGTAAACTGGAATGATTTCAGCCTGGAAGAAAGCGGCGCGGTATACGCCCTGCTCGAAGGGACCGAACCAAACAGGCGTTTCACGGTTGAATGGTCGGCTGTGCCCTATTATAGCCTGGCTTCGATGGCAACCTTTGAACTGACCCTGTTCGAGGGCAGCAACCAGATTTTGGTTCAGTATGGGAGTTCGTTTGACAGTGGCTTGAGTTCGACTGCAGGTCTGGAAAACATGACCGGGACCAACGGTCATTCGTACAGTTGTTACGAAGATGATCTGACTGCCGGTTCGGCTTGGCGAGCTGTTCCCTTCGGGACATACTCTATTTTCTATGATGATATGGAAAGCGGAACGAACGGTTGGACCTCATCAGGGCTCTGGCACCAGGAAGCCGCATCCTGTGAACCATTTTATCGCTCGACCACAACCTCCTGGTACTTTGGTGATTCGGTGGCCACCCCGCCCTGCAGTTACGAGACCGGTGTTCGAGAAACCGGTTTGCTGAATACTCCGACCATTTCCGCAGATTTTTACAGTCAGTTGTATTATTGGCAGCGTCGTGAGACAGAAGCGGTTTCAAATTTTGATCTGAGTTATATCCAGGTCTCAGAAGATGGGGGCGCATTTACGGATATTGATCAGATATTTAACGTAAAGAATGCGTGGGAACCCGACCGGGTCGATATTTCATCTCATTCAAATCATGACCTGGCTCTTGGTTTCTTCTTCGATACCGTTGATACATATGGAAACGAATATCTGGGTTGGATGCTCGATAATATCGAGGTCCTGGGATGTGAAGTATTTGGCGGGAAGGCCATGAAAGCTTACGCTTATGCTCGTCCCACTCCTGTCTGTGAAACTGAGAGCTACCTGCTTGATGGGACCGGGACCTTTGTCTTGGGTTGTGACAGTATCAGTTATCAATGGTTTGAAGACGGGTCGGCTCTTGATGGAGCGACTTTTTTGCAGTACAGCATCCCGCCCGGTCATGCTCCCGGTCTGTTTACCTACACCTTCGGTGTGTCCTGTGCTTCGCCTTTCCAATCGGAAACATCCGAGCCGGTTGAGGTCTTGGTCGTGGAAATGCCGAGCGAAGTTCCCGAGGACTCATTCATGCTCGAAAAAAGCACTGATGGTTCCGAGATCACGATGACTTGGCAGGATGTCAGCGGTGGTGAATTCTACGTTGTTTTCAATGACTCAAATCCAGCAGGCTCCTTCGAGACCGAGCTGGCGGGTTCATCTTCCGGGTCAGTGGGTTTGACCGTGGCCATGCCGACCGAGAGTATTGTATATTATTTAGTTGCGGGTGCGAATGACACCTGCGGACTCGGTCCCAAAAGATAGCAGGATCGGAAGTGATAGTCGGAGTAAGGTAAAGACCCGCTGATATAATTGGGGAAAAGTCAGGCCATGCACCGGTATGCGGGTTCGGGCGGCATCGCTTGGGAAAGCGGGGATATGGATGAACAGGCAGGGACATGAGTCTGCATAGTTCAGGAGTGCTTGAAAATAGAGAAAATTGCAGACAAAGCTGCCGGCATTGAAGGAGACGCGATAAGGAAAACCGGACCGGTCCAGGGCTTGCATGGTTGCAGTCAAGGGCCAGTTCGTCCGGAGGAAGTTGTCCGCCTCTGTCACTATTGGTTGTTTCAGGACTTGGCTTGTGCCATCAACTCGTCTTTGGTTTATTGTCATGATATTGCGGGCCCGAATCTCGATTTGAATCTGGTCGAGGTTGGCTTTGAGTCCCAAACAGAACAGAGCGGACGGTTTCAATCGTTCGATTGCTGCGCCGAGTATAGGGAAACTCGTTTCAAAACTGGTCATGAGTCGGACCGTTTCGACTCGCCATTGATTAATGATGAGGCCGTGCAGGACCGGCAATAGTTCGGCGGATGGGTTATAGCGGAAATTGGCAAAGGGAGTGAAGCCCGAGATCAGTGCTATTTTCTGCATCATTTCTTACTCCAGTCAAGGTTAGAGCGGTCTTTGTGCGAATCACCGGACTCAACAACAGTTGATCCGTCAAACGATACCATTCTCCATTGAAAAATAAATAGTCGGCGGAATTGTCACACCCGCTTTTTTCATGTATACTGGAACAATATCATTTTTGGAACTACACTCGCAGCAATTTGTTATATATAGCGTATTACGGAGCTGATAAAGGAACGGTCAGGAGGAGATGTCTATGAATCGAATGGTCAAAACGATAGTGTGCTTCCTGGGAATGTTATGTTTGATTTTAGGACCGGGAGCGATGATATCAGTCGCAGATGAGATATCGGAAGCAGAAACCTCACCTGGACCGATCATCAGTTTCGAACAGAAGGACATGATCTACGATCTTGGTTTGATTCTACCCGATCAGACGATTGAGATATCGATCATCTATGATAATCAAGGCGCGGATATGTTGCGTGTGTGGGACGTGCAGGGCAGTAGCGGTTGCACGGCTTCACTTCTGTCCAGTGATATCATCATGCCCGGTGAAATGGGGGAAATCAAGGTGATCGTCACCTCGGACAAAAAGGTTGGCCAACTCATGCGCAATGTCTCTATGAGGACCAATGATCCGAAACATGCCCGGGTGACCTTGGCCATCAGGGCCCAGGTCGTCGTCGATTATGTTCTTGTGCCCAATCACATTGCCTTCGGTCGCCTGACGCGAACGGAGTTGAACGGGGAGAAATACGCACGGGTCAAAGGTGACAGTGCCCATACATATTCCTTGAAACAAGTGGTTTCATCGAGTCCGTTCATGAACGCTCGGATACTTGAAGCGAATGAATATTTTCCGGTCCAAAGGTTATTGGTCAGGTTGAATGAAGCAGTCCCGCTCGGCAGATTTCAGGAAGAAATCACAGTTGCAACCGACAATCCGGACTTTCCGGAAATGAGCATTCAGGTATCGGCCTATATCATGGGACATATCATCGTGAAACCTGCCCAGGTCTTTTTCCGGGTATCTGCTGCTCAGCCACAGAAACCAGTGGAACAGGAAATATCCCTTTATAATCCCCAAAAGAGGGACTTTACAATTCTATCGTCTCAAATTCTGCCTGAAGAGTTATCCGAGGCCCAAAAAGAAGCTTTTTCAAGCAGCAGAATCGACTATATCGAACCCAGGGAAGACGATCTCGAGCTGAAAGTCGGTCAACCTGATCCGCAGGGCCAGTGCCTCATTAAACTCATCTATTTAAAGAGACTGCAACCGAATCAGCGCAGTCGAGGCACTCTCCGTCTCTTGACCGACGATCCGGACCAGCCCCACGTGGACATTCCTTTCCTGGCAACGACCCCATTAACGAAGGTTCCAAAAGAATGAGGAGGAGAAAATACGCTGTACTGTTGACAAGAAAGTTAAAATTGAATACTTTAGAACCAGCACAGAGGAGGTGATCTCATTCGAAAAGTGGAACCGGGAAGGTTAATGATCAATGTGACAACCCTTATAACAAAGGAGTGTGGTGCATGAAGAACAAACGGGCATGGCGAAGCACATTGCTGCTCCTGCTGATGGTTTGTTTTATGGGTCTGGTATGTCTGGCCCAGGCCCAGGAACAGCTTGAATCTTCGACCAAGAGTACGAAATCTCAAGCAATGACCCAGACCCCGTCTGGTCCGCAGCCGGAGATCAAGTTCGATCGCGAAGACCTGACCTACGATATGGGCAATATCCAGCAGATGGGCAAAGGTGAAATCATCATCAAGTTCAAGAATATCGGTAAAGCCGAATTGAAGATCCACCAAGTGAAGGCTGGCTGAGGCTGCTCGGCTGCCCTTGTGAACAAGGACACCATTCTCCCGGGTGGAGAAGGCGAAATTAAAGCTACATTGTCTGCGGGTAAACGAAGTGGTCCCATGAAAAAATCTATTCGGGTCGAGACAAATGATCCCAAAAACAGTAATGTGACCATTTTTCTGGCCGCTAACGTTCAAGTCGATTTCAGCCTTGAACCGGCATATCTCAGTTTTGGGCGTGTCAGCAAAAAAGATCTGGGTACAGAGCGAATAGTGAAGGTTGTCGGTGACGATAGCACGAAATTTACTATCACCAAGCTCGAGCCCAAGGGTCCGGGTTATGATGCCCAGATTCTACCGCCAGAAAAAGAAGGTGAAGGACAGCGTATCTCCGTCAAATTGAAATCGGACATCGCTGTTGGCAATTTCCGCAGTGATCTGGTTGTCCATTCGAACCATCCCAAATACCCGACCACTATGATTAACATCAATGCCGTGGTGTTGGGACATATCCAGATCCAACCGGAACGGATTTATTTCAGGTTGATCCCGGGACAGGAACCTGAAGAGCGTATTGTTTCTATCATGAACACGGACAAGAAGCAATTCAAGATTCTTTCGATGAACATTGAACCGGAGCCAATCCCGAATTCATCTGCCCGTCAACGCTCTCTCGTCAAATACATCGAGGCCTCCAAGGACGATCTGGAAATTGCCGAACTTGAGCCTGATGTGAATGGCAACAAGAGGGTCTCATTGAAATTTAAAAAGGGACTCAACGCCGGTGAACGTGTTCAGGGTAAAGTCGTCATAAAGACGGATGATAAAGCCCAGGAAACTGTTACACTCTACTATCATGCTTTTTCGCAGTTACCCAGAGATGCTGAGAAGGGGAAAACTACTCCGACCAAGCCTACAAAATAAAGTCTGTTCTATTCAATTGACCTGGGTTGGTCTATCCGGAATTGACTATACAGCACTCTTCTGGTACAAGTATTAGAAGAGTGCTTTTTTTTGCACCTGATGGCCGTGCTCTCATGATCAGGCCACTGTTTCATGATAGTGAAAACCTAATCTCAACTAAAGGGGAGAGAACGATATGGTCCTTAACCTGAAAAAATGTCTTGTCCCACTATTGGTCCTGAATTTTCTTCTCTTTCAGCTCGGCTGTACTCCTCCACGGGAAAAGGCCAGGCTTACTGTGGAAGAGTTCACGGCGGCCCTCGAAAATTATAATCCCGATACGGCACCCGAATTGCGGGATAAGGTCTTGAAATACGGTGAGTTAGCAGTTCCTTTTCTCGTGAAAAGCATGCCCGGTAAGCAGGGTATTGTCAAAAGCGAATTTACTTTAATTCTGGAAAAAATCGGACAGCCGGCCTTTCTGAATATGATGGAATTGCTGAAAACGGAAAATGAAGAGGTCCGGACCGAAATAGTCAGAATTTTCGAACAATTAAAGCCCAAAGTAATTGATAAACAGCTTGGTGAATATTTGACTCACTTGGATGTTATGTCACCGCATTACATACCTATTGTGAAAATATTGGTATCGTTTGAAAATGAAATCGCCTTAGAAACCCTGAAAAACTTATTGCTGGGTGGAGATTCTCAGCAACGAATCGAGTGTGCTCATATCATGTCTGAACTTGATAATCCCATGGTTATTCCGCTGTTAATTGATTCACTCATTGCCGAGAAAGACGGTCGCGTCAAAATATATATCATCGAAGCATTGGGCAAACTTAAAGCCGAGAGTGCTATCCCGATCATAGAAGCTCATGGTCTGAACGACAAGACATCTGTCTTGAACCGGAAGGCTGCCGCTATAGCTTTGGGTCAAATAACCGGAAAACCGCATCGATACAGAGAGAACAATAGTCGGATGGTCTATCCGAATTGAGTTCTGCCCCTGGTTGACCATATCGTTTGACTAAATAAGTGAAAAACATTACTCTAAAGGGTGTACTATTTCTTGTTCATGCTTCTGGCGTGATATTTGGCGGGATGAGGTTGAAAGACCATGGGGATTTCTGGGACGCTCTCGACGATGGCCCTTGCGGATATACTGCAATGGTTAAGTATGGGTTTCAAGACCGGTATATTGGAATTCAGACAGGACGAGCAGTTTAAAAAAATATACTTTCGAGACGGGACGATCATTTCGGCCAAATCCAGTGACAAGAAGGATGTCCTGGGCCAGATTCTCCTGCGTTCGCGTCGAATCGATGAGACAACCATCGAGAGATTGTTAGCCAAACAGAAACAGAGTGGCGTTCTTTTCGGCCGATTGCTTATCGAGGATAAAATCATTGATGAAGAGGAATTGACGCATTTCCTGCGTGTCCAGAGTGAGGAGATCATCTTTTCTTTGTTCAATTGGCAGGAAGCCACTTTTGAATTTATGGAATGTGAAATCCCCGAAAGTGAAATCATTCCGATCTCACTCAAGGTTGTCTCGTTGATCATGGAGGGGACCAAGCGTCAGGACGATTGGTCCCGCATTATTAAAGCCCTGCCTAATCCGGCCATGATTCTCGATTTTTCAGAAGATGGTCATATTTCCTTATTGACTCATAATCTCACACCGGAGCAGAAAGCCATTGTCCACATGATCGACGGGACCAAAAGTATTGCCGAGTTATGCCTTCATTCCTCCCTGAGTGATTATGAAACCTATACTCTCCTGCATAGTCTGAAATCGGATGGTATTCTTGAAGTGAGAGGTGTCAAGGATGAGGATGCCGAACAGAATGAGAGGATCGAGCGTGAATGTATAAAAATAAACGATTTACTTGAATTGGACAATTTAATTCAAGCCCAGGACTTGACCGAGAAACTGCGGGCTCAGTATCCGGAAAACGAGCAGGTCAAGCAGATCGGCGAGCAAGTCTCTCAGAAAGTTGAGCAGGAAATTGCCAAATTGATATATTCGGAAGACATAATCCCAAAGCCCAGTTACAGTAATGATCTGGGTGCACTGACCAGGCTCAATATCAGTGGTGAAGAGGGATTCCTCCTTTCGCGGATCGATGGACAGATGACTGTCAAAGAGATCAGGCTGATCAGCGGTTTCTCGAAAAAGGAAATCCATTTCGCGCTCTACCGGCTCGTGGTCTTGAATGTGATCGAATTGATCGATTCGACCAAGAAAACGATTAGGCCGACAGTCAAGACGACTCAATCGACCGTTAAGGGGGGCAAGGAGCACGAGACCATTATTTTTGATACTTCGTTTGCTGAAGATGTCTCAACGGCACAAAAACAGGCCGAGTCGGCTCTTTCTCCGGAGCTTACCCAAACAATCAATGACAAGTACAAGGTCTGCATGTTGGGCACCTATTATGAGATTCTGGGTGTACCGGAAGATGCAGACACTAATAAGATTCGAAATACCTATTACGACATCAGCAAAGTATTTCAGCCAGACCAGTATATCAATAAAGCCAGCAAGCCCATGCTCGATAAAATCGAGAAAATCCATAACCAGATCAGACGGGCGTTCGAGACTTTGGCGGACCCGTCCGAGAAAGGATTATATGATCGGAGCCTGAAACAGGCCATGACCCCGGGTGGGACTCCGATTACGCCTGATCTCAAGGAAGCCGCGGGTGCCTTAAATGCGGAAGATGCCAAGAATTTCTTCAAATTGGGCCAGAATTCGTTCAAAAACAAGGATTACGAAACAGCGTATAAATATTTCAAGGAGGCCAATCAGGCCAGTCCAGACAATGCGATCTATCTCGGTATGCTGGCCCAGCTCGAATACAGGCACCTGAATGACCTGCCCTCTGCCGAGACTAACTGCCGCCGGGCCCTGACACTGACGCCTGATAATCCGAAATTGTATATCATCTTAGGAAAGATACTCGTCGAACAAAACCGTATTCCGGAAGCAAAAAAAGCTCTCGAGAAAGCGGTCCAACTCGATCATTCCAATAAAATCGCCGCTCTCGAGCTAAAAAAACTGAAGTAAGCAAACGGACTGGAGACTATGACTGAAAGTAAACCATCTGAACACGAGGCTGGGAATCGGACGGGATATATCCTCATCGCGGATGATACCGAATTTTTCAGATTGGTCCTGGGCGATGTCCTGAAAGCCGAGGGCTATCAGATTCTTTATGCCAAGGATGGT
Source organism: bacterium (assembly GCA_016934675.1). GTDB lineage: Bacteria > CSSED10-310 > JAFGSJ01 > JAFGSJ01 > JAFGSJ01 > JAFGSJ01. The sequence goes on from JAFGSJ010000137.1 coordinate 17,651, forward strand.
CGCGAGACACTCGAACAGATCATTGCCCACAAACATGAAATCTGTATGTTGATCATGGATGTGGTCATGCCGGAAATGACCGGTCGGGAGGTCCTGGAAAACCTGCGTGATCAGAATATCAAACTCCAGTTCCCCATCCTGATTATGACCGGTTTTAAACAGGACCCTGATGAAATCTTTATCTTCCGACAACTCGGGATTGACGGTTTTATCAGTAAATCAGAACCACCCCGTTTCTTTGTTGCCCGGATAAAACAGACTTTACATCCTTGCAATTGATCGGTCAGATAGTGTATAACAGGGACAGGACCGGCTGTCCATTTTTTCGGAATGAATAGTCGGTTTGGCATATATGCTCAGCGCTCAGGTTAAAACTTCAACCAAAAGGGTGCCATCATGGTTTTAATCAACTTTTCCGCAAAAGAGCTTACCGGCAAGATTGTTTATTATGGACCGGGTTTGTGCGGCAAAACCACGAACCTTCAATATATTTACAAAAATCTTGCCCCCCGGATTAAAGGGCATTTCATTTCTTTGGCCACCGATGAAGACCGGACCCTTTTCTTTGATTTTTTACCGATTGATCTGGGGCGGGTCAGAGGCATGCGGACGCGATTCATGTTGTATACCGTGCCTGGACAGGTTTTTTACAATGAAACTCGCAAAGTGGTTATGCGCGGTGCTGACGCCATTGTTTTCGTGGCTGATTCTCAGGTTGATCGGGCTGATGCGAATATCGAGAGTTTCGAGAACATGAAAGAAAACCTCGTCCTGAACGGCATTAATCCTGATACAATCCCTCTTGTCTTCCAATATAATAAACGCGATGTAAAGCGGATCGTCCCCCTGGAAGAGCTTAATAAACAACTCAATCTCCGCAATGTTCCATACTTCGGTTCAATTGCCACTCAAGGCCATGGCGTGATGGAGACCTTCACCAGTATCGGGAAGATGTTGATGGTCGATTTGAAAAAGAACTACCACTTGAAAACCAAGCTGAAACAAACCGACCAGGATGAACCCGAACAAAAGGAGCAGCGGCCCGCGATCAAAGAAAAGCCGGTCGAGAAACCCGAAATCCGGGTCGAGGAACCGGTCGCGCTTACATCCACCCCTGCCCCGCAGCCACATCTTCAGACCCAGGATGAACTGGCTGAATTGATCAGTCCAGAGGACAGCCCGATTGTCACGGAAGAACTATCCGAGGCCCTCAACACAGAGGCTCTACCGGTTGCCAAAGAAGAGGTTGTCCTTCATAGCCAGAAACTCTCCTGGTTTTCAATTGATGGTGATACACTCAAACGTGAGGAAGGTGATTCCCGCTCGACGCCTCTTGCCGGACTGAAACCCAAGCAAAAGCCTAGTCAACATCCCGTTCAATCGTCAGAAACCAAACCAACATCCATCGACCCTATCAAAACCGTTCAACCACCTGCCGGGGAACCCTTGCCTCCCATACCTGTTCAACACCTTCAGAATCAAGAAAACTCGCTCAAGAACGAAGTGGACCAATTGCGTCAGGAAAATCTGGAACTCAAGCAAAATCAGGCTGAACTGGTCAGACTCATGACTGAATTGAAAAAGGAAATTCAGACTATGCACAAAAAGGATTCATGATCATTTGCCCCACAGATATGGATGATCGAGTTGAGAGTGTTCTCCTGCCTGAAAGTCGAATAATGAAAGATAGTAAAGGATCATCGTGCGCGTCCTGCTGATAAATACAAATCTGGAAGTCAACCCGTGGCCCGTAGTCCCGCTCGGATTGTGTTACCTGGCCAGCACACTCGAACATGCCGGCTATGAAGTCCGCCTGCTTGACCTGACATTCGGTCACCGCAGGGAACGGCGCCTGCGGCAGATTATCCAGTCATTCAGACCCGATTGCATCGGGATTTCGATTCGTAATATCGACAATGTCAATATGTGTCAGCCCTTTTTCTATCTCGATGCGATTAAGACAAATATCGTCGATATGTGCCGGGAAACAAGTTCCGCACCTCTTCTCCTGGGCGGTTCGGCCATTGGGATCGCCCCTGAAGAAATACTCGACTTTCTGGCTGCGGATTATGCCATAGCCGGCGATGGCGAGCAACCCGTGCTGGCTTTACTCGAACAGCTCCAGAACAATAACGGCGGCTGTGCTCAACCCACGGCCGGGGTCTATGCCCGCGATCGTATGGGGCAGATCATCAGCCCGCCCGAATTGAGCCGCTGTAACCTGGCGGATCTGGTCCATCCGGAACCGTATCGCTGGATCGATTACAGGCTGTACGAAAAGCGGGGAGCGACCGCAAATATTCAGGCAAAGAGAGGCTGTGCCTTTCAGTGCATCTATTGCTCCTATAACCTGATCGAGGGCAAGCACTATCGCTTACGCGAACCGTCAGATATAGCCGATGAAGTTGAAAAGTGGGTCCGTCATGCTCACCCGCGTTGTCTCGAATTTGTGGACAGCACCTTCAATGCCCCGCAACACCACGCCCTGGCCATTTGTGAGGAATTGGTCCGCAAAAACCTGAAGATGCGCTACACGACCATGGGACTCAATCCAGGCTGTCTGTCCGATGATTTGATGATCGCCATGAAAGCAGCCGGTTTCGACCAGTTCATGTGTTCACCGGATTCAGCCTCACAAACCGTACTCGAACGATTGCATAAAAATTTCGATCGGACCGACCTCGAAAAAGCTGTCAAACTCTTTCAAAAACATGATTTGAGGACATTCTGGTTCTTCGTCCTGGGCGGTCCGGGCGAGACAACGGCCACGCTCGAGGATACTCTCGACTTCTGCCAGAACTCGATTGATCCTCGAGATGTTATCCATTTGACCATCGGTTTCCGCGTCTTCGGACAGACGGAACTGGCCCGGATCATGCGCCGAGAGGGACTGCTCACTGATGGGCAGTCACTGCTTCGACCCACTTTCTATGTCTCGCCGCACGTCAACGCCCGGGATATTCTCAGCCGCATACATGCCCGGGGTCGCAAACAGACCAATATCATTACCTACTTCGACATGGAATTGTACGATACATTAAAATATCTGACCGAAACCTTCTTCCCGATCAATACTCCCGAACACAACTGGGTCCACATTCCAAACATCAATCGACAGCTTAACCGTCTGGGGATCTGGTCACACTTGCACCGCAGACATCAAAAACGTCTGAATCGGCTTCATCAGAATACTTCACTTCCTGATATGCCAAACTAGCTTCATTGACAATGATGCACGAGCCAATTACTGCGAAACGGTTACCTCAATCGTGAAACGCGTAAAGACGATATTTTCTTCCTGTCTGAAGATCATAGGCCAGGGCATAGAGTGTCCCGTCCAGACTAAGTGCTAAACTATTGAATCGTTGAGCGGGATCGTCATAAGTCCAGAGCAGAGAACCATCGGCATTCACAGCATAGATGTTGCTTGTTCCAGAGACATAAATATGTTCCTCACTGTCAACAGCCGACCCAAAGCCGTAAAGTCTGTCTGTTTCTGCTAGAACAGTGTGCCATTGAATCCAGCCCTGAGGATGAATGGCATAGAGTACCTGACCTGTCCCGTAGCCGCCATCATCAGTGCATCCAAGGCAACCAAGCGTATACAGAATTCCCGACGGTCCCAAGGCCAGTGGTGAATGATTGCACGCATTACAGTCCGGCGGTAAATCGAGATACCATGGTGTTTGGCCAAAGCAAGAGAGGTAGCCATAATCTCTGAACATATAAAAAGCATCATTCGGGTCAAAGACAGGTGCGTAATACCCCGTACTAAGAATTAAATCCTGCCAAATGTTCTCCTCACCTTTATATGTAAAACGCTCGAGATAGCTGTAATATCCCTTGGTCGTGTTTTCCATGGTGATGATATCATAATCCTGGTTCATACCTATCGAACTTACGCCAAATTCTGTAGAAACACGGGATTCAAGATCACCCTCTTTATTGAGATAATAAATGTAGCCGTCAATTCTATCATATCCTGTTTGATGACTGGAACCAACTATTAAACACCCATCAGGTCCGTAAGATAATGTCGCTAGCCGATGACCATCGGGGTTTGTATAATGCCATCGCTCCGTTCCGTCTGGATGAATGGCTGTGATAGTCCCCGGAACCACATATCCCTCCTGATATGCGAGGACACCATGGATCGTCCCGTCTTCGGAAAGATAGACCTGATGAGTTTTCGTCTCGACACGCCATTTCAAGGAACCATCCGGATTGATAACCGTCAAGACTTTTCCGCCAACGATAACTGAACCGTCGTGGTTGATAATGGGAGTTCCTGATGGCTCTTTATCGAAATCATATACCCATTTGAGTGTGTTGGTCATCGGACCGGGATACGAGGAACGCCCGGTATTCATTCTATCGGCTCTCGGTAACGGCCAGTTGCTGCCTTCCCTATAGCGGACCTCGACCCAGGTGTTCGTACTGACCGAACCCAAATCGTTCTCCGCGGTCAAGGTATACCAGCTCGAGTACAATAACTCCCTGGACACCTGACCTGAAACAGGGAGGTCCTCTCCCGGATCGCTTATGGACGGTTCGATCCTGACCCGGTCTGCACCCTCGGTCTTCCAGGAAAACAGAAACATATCTCCACGATAACCAAGGCCTGGATCGATTGTAAACTCGATAATCACCGGCTCGTGTTGTTTCTCAATCTCGTCGTCGGAATCGAATACCGAACAGCCCGCAAAAACGAGGCTTATGGCTGTGAACAGAATTGTTATTTCTCGTCTCATGAGTTACTCCTTTCAGATTTGCTGACACATAATCATTTTCCTTATCAAGATAGCAAATCTTATGCCAACTGAATATGATCAGTTACCTGATTATGTGATAATGATGAGACACGACCCTGATGAATAACGCTGAACGTCCCAATCACCATCACAGTAACACTCTGGAGACAATCGACTTACTCATGACAACAATGGCTCATTCAAAAATTTCGTTATTATTAGCTCAATAGTTGTGCTGATCACTGTCAACATTCTGGACATCTGCTCTAAGAGTGAACATACTGTGAACAGTGACTGTAAGGGTGTGGTCAAATGTGGATGTAGTAGAGATGTGTTCGTGTGTCCCGTATTCGTATTTATTGATTCAATAATGCGGTCGACGAAACACCTGCTGATCTGCTGAGTTCGAGGCAAGCGTCCGAAGCGAAAGAAGCCGAGTAATTCGAACAATGGTCCCAAGACATCCGGGTCAACACCACGCAAGATTTGAGTCATTATACTCTGAGTGTGATATGATGATTTTGCCTGATAGAAGGATTATCTGGAGACCATTAAAACTTTCGTTAGCACACCCAACAGAGCGAGTGGTTCATGAAGAAGCAAAGTGAAGTAGAGGCATTTTGGCAGTCCTATTTGGCTTCTTTATCTGAGGAGTCAGAGTTGCCCCCAATCTCCATTGAAGCCTGGTCATTCTGTGACAATGAACAGGATGCAAATGAACTTGGTGATTTGGTGAAAGCTGGCATCAAAACCGCCACCTGTAGTCTGGTTTGGGCATACGAAGCGGATAAGGAGCAACTGCCGACAGTGGGAGATCGCAGCATTATCACGAACTGGCAGGGGGAGCCTCTCTGCATCATAGAAATCACAGAGGTTCAAATCAAGGCGTTCAATGATGTTGATGATAGGTTCGCTTTCGACGAGGGGGAGGGAGATCGATCGTTAGCGTCATGGCGGGAAGCACATTGGAACGTCTTTTCAAGAGAATGTACTTCCATCGGACGAGAGCCTTCCGAAACAATGCTACTTCTGTGTGAGCGTTTTCGGGTGATCTTCCTCAAATAGGCAAATAGAAATAGTCTTGAAATGTATGGGCTCATTACAGACTATATCCAAGACCGTTTGATATCATTTCATTAGGACAGCAAAATACACTGGGTTGACGAGAGTTATTCAATTGTAGGGTATGTCTCGCCTTGAACTCGCCTCGAATTGGACATGATCGGCCCGAATGGTCTCAAGAATTCAAGAGCAGGTCTTTTTTATAGATCAGGCTTTCCCGGGTAAAGTCAGCCATATCGTAGATGCAGGTATCCATTCTGATGGCATCACAGGGGCAGGCCTCGACACAGAGTCCGCAGAAAACGCAGCGCAATTCGTCAATTTCATAGATCAGGGGGTATTTTTCGATGGTCGGGTCCTCATGTTCTGCAGCAACTATGGTGATGCAATCTGCGGGGCAGCTTGTGGCGCAAAGCATACAGGCGGTGCAGCGCGGGCTGCCATCGTCTCTTCTGGTCAGGCGGTGTTGTCCGCGGAAGCCGGTGGTGACCGTTTTGACTTGTTCGGGGTATTCGACGGTACGTATACCGCCGGGACCGGAACGATGAAACAGGTTCGTGAGGGCGTGTTTCAAGGTGATAAAGAGGCCTTTGACGATCTCGACCAGATAGATTTTTTCGTGAAAGCTCATTTTCTGGTTGTTTTTCGAAGTCATTGTACACTCCTAACTCAGAAACATGAGTGCAATCCCGGTAATGAGAATATTGATCAGGGCAAGTGGAAGCATGACTTTCCAGCCGAGTTTCATGAGTTGATCGTAGCGGAAACGGGGCAGTGTCCAGCGTGTCCAGATGAAGCACCAGCAGAAGAACATAACTTTCAGTGAGAAAGCGGCAATCTGGATGAGGCTGATCAGCAGGGACGGCAGGGGCAGAAAATGCGAGAACATCCGGAAACCGTCACGGAACAGAAAGGGGACCTGCCAACCGCCAAAGAACAGGGTGGTGATCAGAGCGGCCATGACGATCATGTTCAGGTATTCGGCAGTATAGAACATGGCGAATTTGAGTCCGCTATATTCGGTATGGTATCCGGCCACGAGTTCGGATTCGCCTTCAGGCAAGTCAAAGGGATTGCGGTTGACTTCGGCGAGGCCTGAGACGATAAAGAGAATGAAGGCGAGTGGTTGGAGCACGATTCCCCAGGCCGGGAGGAAGCCGCCGAGCAGGGTGCCCTGTTTCTGGACGATAACCTGCAGGTCAACGGCCTGATAGATCATCAGCAGTCCGATGACGGACAAGCCCAGGGTGAGTTCATAACTGATCATCTGGGCCGCGGACCGTAGGCCTCCCAGGAGTGAATACTTGTTATTCGAGGCCCAACCGGCCAAGAAAATGCCATAGACCCCGAGTGAACTGATCGCAAAAATAAAGAGTATGCCCACATTCAGGGGGGCCACCTGCAGATTGATCACTCTGTTCCCCAATCTGATCATATCGCCGAAGGGAATGACGGCGAAGGTCAGCAGGGCCGGGATAATGACCATTACCGGGGCGAGGGTATGGAGGACGCTATTGGCCTTGGCTGGAACGATATCCTCCTTGAAGAACATTTTGATCACATCGGCCACGACATGAAACAGTCCCCCCAGGGTGAAGCCCAGGACAGCGGCCCGGTTGGGGCCGCGTCTATCCTGGATATAGGCGCTTCCTTTGCGTTCCAGCCAGATGAACAGGGGCAACAAACCGAACTGGAACGACAGGATCAGGATTATTTTTATCAAAGTAATAAGATAATCCATGCTTCAAAGGTCCCTTTCCAGGTTACTCCTCGATTGGGAGGGCTTCCGGCTCGATCTTCGTCCCGGTTTCCCCCAGTGTGTCCCAGGATAATCCATTATATTCTGCTCTATTTTCCGTGATTTGACTGAAAATCTGCCTGGCTTCGAGAGCTTGTCGTTCGAGACCGCATGCTCTGGCCAAATCGTTCAGGATTCTAAAAAGTGGAAAAACAGGTTGAGGTGGTTCGAGGGCTCGTTCGAATTTCTGGACCCGTCCCTCGAAGTTGGTAAAGGTGCCTTCCATTTCGGCCCAACAGGTCACGGGAAAAATATAATGGGCGTAGGGAGTCACTTTGTTCCGTTGCTTCTGGAAGGCGATAATCAGGGGTATTTCTTCGAGGGCGGAAATAATTGCTTTCTCGTGCGTATCTTTGATAAACAGATCGAGGTCTGCAATGAGAAGGGCCTGGAGTGCACCTCGTCGGGCAGCGGCCAGCATATCTCGAATTGTCATACCTGGCGGGGTTGGTTTGAGCCCTAAGGCTAAGCATCCCTGCATATTTGGATTCCGGTCCGAAGTGAGCAAGATATCGTCTGAAAGGGGTAGGTCGTCCGGTTGATAGTAACAATCGATATTGCGGGTCTTCAGAACATCCCGGGTGAAAGTCTTGAGCAGGTAGGCTTCTTCGTTCGATAATTGAGGGCTTCCCATGACCGCGATGCTTTTCGGTTCAGATCGTGTCAGGACATCGTTCAGCCGTGCGGCGGCTTCGTTCAGGACTGTTTCATAATCCGCCTCGATCAGACCCTGGTCCCTTTTCAGGAGACAAGTCCGAAGCCGATCTGGGCTTGAAATCTGTTTATAGGAGGCACGGCCCAGGTCGCAGAGCCAGTATTGATTGACCTGAGGATTGAAACGGGCTCGGACGCGATAGACCTTGTTCTGATAGTGATCAAGAAAAATGGAACAGCCCCGACTGCAGCCGGGACAGACCGAGGGTGTAGAATCGAGGTACCAGACCCGGCATTGAAAACGGAAATCCCGACTGGTCAAGGCCCCGACCGGGCAGATTTCATAGAGATTGCCGGCGTAAAGCGAGTCCAGTTTCGTCTGGGTGACAGTCCGGATCTCGGAACGATCGCCCCGCTCGAAGATGGCCAATTGTTCGTCATGAGCGATTTCCTGGAGAAAACGGACACAGCGACTGCACAGTACGCAGCGTTCCTGGTCCAGGACCACATCCGATCCGAGATCGATCACTTTGCCCTTCTTGACTTTGCTTTCCTTGAATCGGCTCTTATAAAGGCCATGCTCCTGGTAGTAATCCTGAAGGAAGCATTCACCGGCCTGGTCACAGATCGGGCAATCGACCGGATGATTGATCAACAGAAACTCGAGTATACCCCGACGTGCCTCGATGACACGTTCCGTCTTAGTGAACACTTTCATACCCTGACAGACAGGCGTAGCACATGCAATCTGAAGTTTGGGGACCTGGTCGATTTCGACCAGGCACATTCTGCAGTTACCAGCGACAGAGAGGCCGGGGTGCCAGCAAAAATGGGGAATCTCGATGCCGTTAGCCCAGGCGACCTCGATAATTGATTGACCTTCCTCGGCCTGGACTGTTTTATGGTCAATTTCCAAGGTGATCATATCATTGCTCCAGATGGTTGTATCATATCTTTCATGTTTTCACTTCTGATCTGCTCGAGCATCGCTTGTATAGGGGCAGCGCCTCTGTTTGATATGTTCTTCGAATTCACTCCTGAATTTCCGGATAATGCTGGTAACAGGCATGGCACATGCCTCGGCAAGTGGGCAGATTGCGGTCCCGGTCATATTCGCGCAGATATGTTCGAGCAGGTCGAGATCATCACTTTGGCCCTGCCCGGCCTCGATCCGCCGGACAATTTTATTGACCCAGCCGGTGCCTTCGCGACAAGGGGTGCATTGCCCGCAGGATTCATGGGCATAAAAACCGGTCAATTTGGACAGGACCCAGACCATACAGGTTGGTTCGGCGATGACGATCACGCCTGCCGAGCCGAGAAGCGAGCCGACCTTTAGCAGCGACTTGAAATCCAGGTTTACATCGATATCCGCGGCAGTCAGGACAGGTGTCGAACTTCCTCCCGGGATCACGGCTTTCAGTTCACGGCCATCGAGTATTCCTCCGCCATGGATTTCAATCAAAACCCGGAGTGGTGTGCCCATGGGCAATTCATAGAGACCGGGCTTATTGACATGACCGCTCAGGGCATATAATTTCGTACCACCGTTTTCAGATGTGCCCAAATCGGCAAACCATTGACCGCCATGTTCGACGATAGCAGGCACGTTGGCCAGGGTCTCGACGTTATTGACCAGGGTCGGTCCCTGGAAAAGACCGACCGTCGCCGGGAAAGGCGGTTTCAATCTCGGTTTGCCCGGTCGTCCCTCGAGGGATTCGAGCAATGCGGTTTCTTCGCCACATATATAGGCTCCTGCTCCGATGTGGAGGGTCAGCTCGAGATCAAACCCCGATTTCAGGATATCACGGCCCAGTAAACCGGCCTGATAAGCTTCATCTACCGCACCCTGGACCCGTTGGGCCGGAAAAACGAATTCGCCACGGATATAGATATAGGCCTGATGTATCCCTATGGCGTAGCAGGTGATGATGATGCCCTCGATCAGCAGGTGCGGGTCGAGCTCCATTATGGCCCGGTCCTTGAATGTGCCCGGTTCACTCTCATCCGCATTGACACAGAGATACTTCGGCTTATCGGAGACCCTGGGCACAAAACCCCATTTGGTCCCGGCCGGGAATCCGGCCCCGCCCCGACCGTTTAATTTGGCCCGTTTGACGTGCTCGATTATCTCTTCGGGCTTCATGCCCAGGGCTTTTTTCAGGGCCTGATAGCCCTGATGCTTCTGATACACTTTCAGAGTATGGGCATCCTTGATTTTCATTCTTTTCGTGAGAATGAGTTCCATGCTCAACCTTTCCCCGAGCGTTATTACCGGTCCAGTTCGCCGGCGATTATGTTCAAGCTGCCCAGAATCGAGATAGCGTCAGCGACCATATGGTTCTTGATCAAGTGATTGTAGGACGAAAAAATATAAAAACAGGGCGGTCGGACTTTGATCCGGTAGGGCTTGCCCGAGCCGTCACTGATAATGTAAAAACCCAATTCGCCATTGGCCCCCTCGATATAACCGTAGGTCTGACCCTTGGGAGGCAGAATACCTTCATAGATAAGTTTGAAATGGTTCATCATGCCTTCGATGGTCTCGTAGACCTCCTGTTTCGGCGGCAGAACGACTTTAGGATCGGCGATATTGATAGGGCCATCCGGCAGCCTATCGAGGGCTTGTAGGATGATCCGGGCGCTTTGTCTCATTTCTTCGAATCTGACCATAAGACGATCATAGGTATCGCCGCTGGTCCCCAGCGGAATGTCGAAATCATAGCTCTGATAATCATAGTATGGATGGGCTTTGCGAACGTCATAATTCACGCCGCACGCCCGCAGACACGGACCGGTATAACCGAAATCGAGGGCATCTTGGGCCGAGATCGAGCCGACATTGCGGGTCCGGTCCACGAAAATCCGGTTCTTTTCGAGGAGGCCGGCCACGTCCTTGATGGCCTGTTCGAGATCGACTCGTATTACGCTCCTCAACTGATCGCTGAAATCGGGCGGCAGATCGCGATAGAAACCCCCGATCCGGGTGATCGAAGTGGTCAGACGGGCCCCGCACATGGCTTCGATCAGATCATAGAATTTCTCGCGGACATTGAAAAAATACCAGAAGTTGGTCAATGCACCCACGTCCACGGCCTGGGCCCCGATGCAGACCAAATGGTCCATGATCCGGGCCATCTCGGAAACGATCACCCGGGTTACCACGGCCCGCGGGGTCAATACGATTCCCATCAGTTTCTCGACCGTGTAACAGTAGCCCACATTATTCAGCATGGCCGAGCAATAATTCAAGCGGTCCGTATAGGGGATGACCTGAGTATAGGTATGTGTCTCGGCCGATTTTTCGAAGGCCCGGTGCAGATAACCGATTTCGGTCTTTGAACTGACAATGGTCTCGCCTTCGAGCAGGACTTTGACCCGCAAGGTCCCGTGCATGGCCGGGTGTGAAGGCCCGATGTTGAGTGGCAGCAGTTCACAGGCGTCCTGGTCGCCACAACGCTGACGCATTTCTTCGGTTTCCCGGAAATCGGTCAATTCCGTCGGGGTCTTTAATTCCTGGCCACGCTCGACCGGATAGTCCTTGCGCAGAGCATGCCCCTGAAACTCATCATGAGTCAGAATCCGGCGCAGGTCCGGATGGCCTTCGAATCTGAGACCGAACAGGTCGTAAACCTCGCGCTCGGCCCAGTTCGCTGCCCGGTACATGTGTTGGACCGTGGGAATACTGCCGTCACTTTCCTGAACAGGGACACGCAATCTGATCCGGTGCTTTTTCTTGATCGAATACAGATTATAGACGACCTCGAAGCGTTCGGCCCGTCCAAGATAATCCACGCCACACAGATCGGCCAACAGATCGAAATCGAGATCAGGATCGGTTTTCAATAATTCGATCACCGGAACAAGTATTTCCTTGGAAATAACGGCAGTATCATCACCCCGTTCGTTTTCGAGCGACAGGACTTTATCCGCAAAACTCTTTTTGAGCCGTTCCAAGACTGAATAGGCCATATCGGACCTTACGTGGTTGTGGTTGTATTATTTTCAGACCAATCGAGCACGCTTTCCCGATCGATCTTTTCCTGGATCTTGATGAGCGCACCGATGATCGCCTCCGGACGAGGCGAGCAGCCCGGGATGTAAACATCGACCGGGATGATCATATCGATGCCCTGGACAGTGGCATAGTTCCTGTAGAAACCACCCGATGAAGCGCATGCTCCCATGGAAATGACCCACTTGGGCTCAGGCATCTGGTCATAGATTTTCTTGAGTATGGGGGCTTGCTTGTAACTGACCGTACCGGCCACGATAAGCAGATCGGCCTGGCGTGGTGAAAAGCGGACTATTTCCGCTCCGAAGCGGGAGATATCGAACACGGATGAAACCAGGCCCATGAACTCGATCGCACAACATGCCGTGCCAAAGGGCATGGGGTATAACGAATACTTCCTGGCCCAATTGATCAGGGCATCGAGCTTGGTCGTCAAAGCCGTCTGGCCAATCTGGCTCTCTAATCCCATTCAAAGGCGCCTTTCTTATAGAGATAGATATAGCCCAAGCCTAATATCATCAGGAAAAAAAGCATTTCAATCAGACCGAACCAGCCCAATCGCTGAAACAGGACCGCCCAGGGATACAGGAAAATGACCTCGATGTCAAAGAGAATGAAGAGAATGGCGATCAGAAAAAACTTGACCGGAATACGTGTCCGGGCTTCTTCCTTCGGTTCAATGCCACATTCATACACGGACATTTTTTGGATACCGGGCCGGCGCGGTCCCAGGAAGAAGGCGACGAAAAGCATAAAACCAGCCACACCCAGGGCAAGGATTATCATGACAATGATCGCAAAATATGAAAGTCCCATACTCTTCGGTAGAACCTCGAAAAACTGTGAGAATAACCTTCGAATCTGAAATCTGACGAGATATCCTGTCAGTTTTTACCGTATCCGGCCCATCATGTCAAGCAGAATGTGCAATCACCAGCCCTGGAGGGGGCTGGGGGGAGGACTTCCCGAAGTTGTCAACTCTTCTACAGAATCTCCCTCCTGGAGGATGCCGCTCTTCAACAGTGACTCGTTCCGCCTGGTACAATTGTTCGTAGTCCCACGTTTAGGGGTTGTCGATTTAATGTTGATACGTCGTAACGCATTCAGGCGTTCGTCTTAAAAATATAATAAGTTTAAAAAAATCGAGTGAAGCCGCAACTACGTAACTTGTGATATTCCCAGGAATATACAATATGTTGTGGAAGCAGCGACTGTTTTTCTCTTTCCCTATTTTTACATTGCTTCGTGCTGATGAAATCGACAGCCCCTAAACGCGGAAGTCATACTATTGTACCAGGCGGGATGAGGCGCTGCTGAAGCACAACGCCTTTCCTGATGGTATGTTTTTACTCTTTCAAAGCAGACGTGCCCCGACAGATATGTCTCCCGGAGATGTGTCTCCTGGGTACAGTCAAACGCCAACTGCTGCGAAGCAGCACGCACCGCAGGTCCGAAGAACCAGGCTTCAGCCTGGTTTCGGGTAGATCACAAATCATGGGCTGCGACGCTGCCCTTCTGTAAAATCTGAAAATGTGCCGTCTTCCTCGGAGGGGCCGGGAGCATAGGTGTTTACTGAGAGAAAAAATCAAATTGATCAAGATGATAAATGAGCTCATCCGTTTTTCCCAGAGGAGCGATTATCCCAGCCTGACGATTGAAAAGCCACACCTTCAGACGTCCCGCTGGGACGTGAATTATTCTCTGCTTTAATCCTGGCAATAAATTGCCAGGCTATTATCAAACCGTCCCTCTGGGACTGGCTTTTATTATATTGGTGTAACATTACTCCCTTTCTTTGGGCTTATGTTAACACCTATGGGGCCGAGGGGAGGACTCAACAGGATGATGTCAGTTCTTTAAAGACTGCCTCGAGGCCTCATAACATTAATGGCTTTTGACGAACGCCACCCCCTGCACCAGCGCCAGCGGGGGACAGAGCAGGTACATGATCCTCCAGAATAATTCGAGAAGCTGCGTGAACGCGGAACTCATACCATTGTACCAGGCGGGACGGGGTAGCGCTGAAGAACAACGCCGTTCCAGGGGGTATGTTTTGCTCTTTCAGAAAAAAGTCGGTCGAGCCGGGTGGGCATATTGATTTTTTTCAGGACAGAATTAATGAATTTGTGAATATTGATGTTAAAGAACACGTCGGGAATGGAGGAAATGCCATGGTCGAGACAAACGATACAGAGAAAGACAAGACCTTTTATGAATTCCAGGCCGAAGTCAGCCGGGTCATGGATATCGTAATCAACTCGCTCTATACGGACCGGGAGATTTTCGTGCGTGAACTTATCTCGAATGCGGCCGATGCACTCGAGAAGATGCGGCATGTGAGTTTGACCGAGCACGGGAGCGCGGTGGAGGATGTGCCACTCGAGGTCCGGATCGAGTTGAATGAAAAGGACAAGAGCTTCACCATAACCGATACGGGTATAGGTATGATCCGTGATGAGCTGGTCACAGACCTCGGTCGGATCGCTTTTTCCGGATCGCGTGAATTTCTCGAAAAGATGGCCGATCAGCTTTCCAAGGACGTTCATTTGATCGGTCAGTTCGGGGTGGGCTTTTATTCGGTATTCATGGTAGCCAGGCAGGTCACGGTCCGGACGAAATCGTATCTGGCCATGTCCTCGGGCTATGAGTGGACCAGCAGTGGGGCTTCGGGCTTCCATATCCGGGAGATGGAAGGCCTGCCGCGTGGGACCAGTATCACGCTCGAATTGCGGGACGACGCCGCTGAATTCGCTCAGAAGAACACGATCCAGCAAATCATCAGGAAATACTCGAATTTCGTATCGTTTCCGATCAGGCTGGACGGTGAGAAGGTCAACACGATCCAGGCCATCTGGGCCCGGACCAAACAGGAAATCAGTCCCGAGGAATACACAGAATTCTACAAATACATTGCTGGTGCGGTTGATGGGCCTCTGGACACGCTGCATTTCA
The DNA here is from genome assembly GCA_016934675.1 of bacterium. GTDB lineage: Bacteria > CSSED10-310 > JAFGSJ01 > JAFGSJ01 > JAFGSJ01 > JAFGSJ01. The sequence goes on from JAFGSJ010000137.1 coordinate 32,883, forward strand.
GTACGGATGCGCCCCTGTCGCTTCAGGCGCTCCTGTTTATTCCCCGCGATAATTTCGAGCGGTTCGGTTTCGGCAAGACCGAGCCCGGCGTGGACCTTCATTGTCGCAAAATACTGATCGAGAAGGGAGCACAGGACCTGTTGCCGCCCTGGTTACGCTTCGTCAAAGGCGTGGTCGACAGCGAGGACCTGCCCTTGAACATTTCGCGTGAGACCATGCAGGACACGGCCCTGATCCGCAAGATCAACCGCGCTTTGACCAGTCGTTTTCTCAAGTTTCTCGAGGACAAATCCGCCTCGGACCGCACGGGTTATGAAGCGTTCTGGAAGACGTTCGGGAGCTTCATAAAGGAGGGTATCATCTCGGATTACGATCATCGGACCAAGCTGGCCGGCTTGCTGCGTTACGAGACCAGCACGACCGAAAGCGGGACACTCAGTTCGCTCGATGAATACATCGCCCGGATGAAGCCGGACCAGAAGGAAATCTACTTCATGACCGGTCCTGACCGGAGAACGCTCGAAGCCAGTCCCTATCTCGAGGTGTTCAAGGAACGCAGCATCGAGGTGCTGCTGTGTTTCGACGCCGCCGATGATTTTGTGATGACCCATCTCGAGAACTTCAGCGAGAAGAAACTGGTTTCGGTCGAGTCGGCCCGACTCGATCTGCCCAAGACCGACGGAACTGATCGGGCCGAAACCGATGACGATGCCTTGAGCAGCAAGGAACAGAAGTCCCTGACCGACTGGATCAGGAAGGTGCTCAAGGACAAAGTCGCCGAGGTGCGGGTCTCGCATCGTCTGGTCGGCAGTCCGGTCCTGCTGGTAACGCCTGATGCCCGCATGACCGGATCCATGCAGCGTTTACTCGAAGTCATGAACAAGGACGTGCCGACGCTGAGTAAATTGACGCTCGAGTACAATCCGTCCCATCATTTGATTCGACGACTCGAAGCGGTCCGGGGCCAGGATGCCCGTTTCGCGGAAACGATCGTCGAGCAATTGCTGGACCAGGCGGCGTTCAGTGCGGGTTACTCGGTCCAGTCACGGGCCATGATCGACCGGATGTCGATCATCATGGAGCGGGCCCTGGACCGGAGCGAGAGCGGCCCTGACCCGGTTTAGTCAACTGTTTTCGGGACAGTCTGGCCGTCAGTAATCTGATCTTGGTCCCACCGGTGGTCAGGGTCAGATAGCGGGCCTTGGGAATACCCAGGACCGGCTCGAGGTCCGTGGCCGGATAGAGCAGGGCGATGTCCCAGCCTCCAAACTTCTGTTTCAGGTAGTTGCCGATATTGTAGTAAAAAGGGCGGAGCTTCGTCTTGGACAGTCGTTTGCCATAGGGCAGGTTCATGAGCAGGCACCCGGAAGCCAGCCCGAGTGTCTCGGGTGTGACCTGAAAGAAGTCCTCGGTGCGGAAAGTGATCATTCGGTCCATACCGGCACGTTCGGCATTGAGTTGCCCCCGCTTGATCTGGTGTTCATCCTTATCGATGGCAATAATAGGAGCGGGTGCGCTCTTTGATTGGGTAGTCACGGCGGTCTTGTGCACATAGGCAAAGCGTTGCGGTCGAAAGGAGGGCCATTGGCTGAAGGGAAACGTGCGCATGACACCCGCGGCCTTTTTGGTAGCGATCAGAGCGGCTTCGATGGCGAATGTGCCCGAGCCGGTCATGGCATCGACCAGTGGTTGCGAGGGCTTCCAGCCGATATGGCGCAGTATGCCGGCGGCCAGGGTCTCCCGGATCGGCGCCTCACCGCCGTCCCGGCGGTAACCTCTCTTGTAGAGCGGGTCTCCCGATGAGTCGAGACTGATCTGGGCATGTTCCTGTTCGATGCTCAACGATATGGTCTGGCGTTCGGGCCGGTCCAGTCCCGCTAAAGACTCGCTGTATTCCGCGGGCAACGACCCAAAATATTCACTGATGATATGGTCCAAACGCTGCTCGAAGGTGCGATCGGTCCGGACAAACGTTTCCCGGGTATGGAAGCGGAAAACACGCGGGCTGGCAGGATGCAGGTAAAGCTCCCAAGGCAGGGCCCGGAATGTCTCGTATATTTTTTCCGGGCGTTTGACCCTGAATTCACGGACCATGAAGAAGACGCGGTCAGCGGAGCGTAACTGCAGATTCAGCTTATAGAGCAGTTCGAATGGGCCCTCGCATTCGATCCGACCGGGGAAAGCCGTGATATTCCGGGCGCCCCGGCGGCTCAATTCGATCTTACAGACATGTTCCAGGCCGGGAGCCACGATCACGGAGAACCGATGGTCACCGGCCCAGATATGTCTCTTCAATCGACGTTCAAGACTGAACATTTCATTTAACGGCGTTGGGCATGGGCGCCGAATGCGGTTGAATCGGTCGTTCCAAGGCATAGCCCCTCAGAAAGAGCTGGGTCTCGCGTTTGTCCTTGACCCGTTCCCAGAAAAGCTTATCGGCTTTCTCGAAAGGCAGATCCTTGAACAGGACCAGGTCGACCAATTCACGGACAGCGGCCCGTTCGATCAGGCCCCGGTTGAATGAGGCGATGATCTCGGCCACCAGTTGGGTCCGTTTGTCGAAAATTTTGCGGACCAGCGTTTTCGAATTGCCGTCGATATGGGTAAAATTGGGATAGGGAGCAACGCCGGCCGTAATCCTGAAGGCGGTGGTCACGCCCTGGAAGGCGGCGATGGTGCCGTCCAGCAGGTCTATGCCTTCACGACGGTCAACCAGGGGCACATGCATGGCGAAATCGGTATAGACCAGCTCATTCGTGTCCGTGCCCGAGCCTCCATTGACGAAGATTTCGGCGGCGTCTTCACAGATCGAGTTCATGGTATTCATGAAATAGATGCGAAAACCCTCATCCGGGGTATAGCCTGCCAGAAAGAGCGTATTTCTGAAGACATAGCCGATTTCCTGGGGCTGATCGTCGCCGGTAACGAAGCGGAGGGCCTCTTTTTTGACCTCATCGTCCTCGATCGAGATGGTTTTGCCGTTCCGTTCGTACTTACCCGCGATGAGTTCGGCGGTGGTGAAGCCGAAACGACTGATCAGGTAATCGTTGACGTATTCGACCTTGACCTGCTTGAGGACTTCGAAAGCGTCCCAGGCCAGTTGTTCGATGGTAATTTTCCGGGGCAGACGGTTGGTCACGGTCAGATTACGCTCATCGAACAGGCGTTGAATATGCTGGGTCATGCCGTCCATGACCCGGTCGCCCATCATGGTCGAGCCGGACATGCCCACGAAAAAGGCCAGGCGGTAGCGGTCGATCAGGTCCTGTTTGACCACGCTCTGGATTTTATCGGGCGTGTAGAGGATCATCCATTCTTCATTCCAGTAACTTGCTTCGTCGCAGAGCAGAATACCGGTATCACGATTGATGCGAAGTGCGTTGACGGAGGTCATTTCGAGCCTCCTTTCCGGGAAGTTGGTGAACCAGGTAAAGCGGGAATGCGGAAACCTCTCAGAAAATGGGAGATGTTTTTATCGCGGTCCAGGGCTTGGAATTGTTTGAATACATCGGCAAAGGGCACTTTCCGGAAAATGAGCTGGTCGACCAGGTGGTAGACCTTGTCATTATCGAGCAGGTCCTTGGCCCCGGCCTTGATGATTTCCCAGGCAAGCTGGGAGCGGCAATCCGAAATCTCGAAACATCGGTCCTCGGGCCGAGCTTGCGACCCATCAATATAGATAATTTTGGGGTAACCTTTGATTCCGGCCACCAGGCGATTGGCTTCATCGAGTCCTTCAAGCATGGTGATCAGGCCCTCGACCCGATCGATCTTCAATCGCCGGTCGCGGGTCGTGCGAGCGGCAGCCAGAGCACTCAAGGTCAGATCGCAGGTGATCGTGCCCGACCCTTCGGCCAGGTAGATGTCCGATACTTCTTCGAGCACCGTGCTGCGTTCCTCCATGAAGAAAATCCTGAAACCGTCGACCGGATCATAACCGGCCATAACCTGGGCATTATTGAGCAAACCGCTCAGTTCGGACGGGTTGTTCTCGAAGGACATCATTTTCACGGCATCTTTGACGATTTCCTCGTTATCGATACTGGAAGGGGTGCCGTTTTTCTGTTTCTGGCCCTGGACCAGTTCCCGGCCGATGAAGCCGTAGCGTCCGCGCAGGAAATCATCCACGTGAGTGTGATGCAGGTGTTCGACCACATCAAAAGCCAGTTGGGCGATGGAGCCCACGGTTTTGATGTCCTCGGGAATGGGGGCACCGTTCCGGTGGGCCTCACCAAAACGTCGGCTGATCTCCTGTTTGATCGACTCCATGATCTCATCGCCGTACGATGATGTGCCGGTCGAGCCGATAAACATAAACACGCCTGTTTCGCGGCTTATTTCGGGCTCGATCAGGGTCCTGATTTTCTCGGGAGTCAGGATAATCAACCACTCCGGGTTCCAGTAACGTGCTTCATCACAAACGAGCAGTCCGCTCTCGTGACTGAGACGTAACGCATTGATTGAAGTCATGAGCTGTGTCTCCTGTTCGTTCGTGTTGTTAGCGGGCCTGGGCCATGAGCTGATCGACTTCGTCTTTCTTGTAATGACGCAGCAGCAACTCGAAACGGATGCCGTTCTTCACGGATGCGAACAGCTCCTTCTCGACCGTTTCCCATTTTTTGCGGGAGAAGAGCAATTGGTTGAGCAGGTTGATGGCGGCAGCCCGGGTCAGTTCCTCCCATTTATAGGCTTGCACGATTTCCGCCGAGAGACGGGCGTCGTTATCGAAAATTTCGCGATAACGCAGGGCGTGCTTCTTCTCATCCGCCTTGATAATGACGAAATTCAGGTTACCGCCGACTTCCTTGAAATGATATTTGGCAGCCAGGGCGGAATTGATCAGTTCGAGCACGCCCTCGGCCGGATCGAACCCGGCCTGGCGCATGGCCAGGGTCTTGGCGCCGAACATGAGTCCGAAGATCATGCCCGAAGCGTATTTGCCGGTGCCGATCGCTTCGAAGCCTTCATAGTTATAGGCCAGGACCCCGGCTTCACTATCGAGGAAGAACCCGGTCATGCCGTAGGTCGAGTCATAGCCGAAAATGGCAGCTTTGGCTTCCATGGCCGGTTTGAGCAGGGCGTCTTTCTCCTTGGCCGCGGCAATTTTCTGGGCTGCCTGCTTGATCTCCTTGTTCTTGATCTCGACTTTCTTGCCGTTCTCCTCGTAGTAACCGCGATTGAGATCATCGGTCGTAAACCCGAATTTGAACCGCAATTTCTGGTCGATCCGGCGGCGAATGACCTGTTGCATACACTCGAAGGCGAGCCGGGCCACATGCTTGACCTGGGTCGGTGCTGGCGTGGCTTCATTGTTCTCGTGTAAACGCTGTTTCAAGAGGGCCCGGACCTGATTGACCACCTCGCGATGGACCGAAGGATAGCCCACACCGCCATACGCAACTTCCATCTTCCAGGCCTCACTCATTTCATCATCGAGCAATGAATGCAGATTATCGGTGTGGAGCCTGCGTCGAAAACGGGGCGTCCAGAATTCCTCGTCCGAAATGATAGCTCCCATGGTATCACTGAATCTCAAAAAATTGACAAGCGACATAGCCTACTCCTTTCCAACTGCCTCTCCGCACACAAACCAAGACGCCTGGGCTGATCGAAACGTGTATTGAATGTGCTTATAAGTTAATGTTCCTTGAAATGTTTAAAACCTGACCCATGAAACTCCTACTGAATATATTTCTTTCAGTGCAGAATTACCACAGGCCTGAAAATTTTCAGGTCAATACGGTGAAGAAAAATTATTATGGTAGCAGGAAGGCAGCTTCGCAGCCTATGATTCTTACTTCTGCCTGAAACCAGGCTGAAGCCTGGTTCTTCGGACCTGCGGTGCGTGCTGCTTCGCAGCAATTGGTGTTTGACTGTCCCTCTTAGACATTAAAGAACTGATATCATCCTGTAGAGTCCTCCCCCCGCCCCCCTCCAAAGGGGGACAGGAAGGGAGTTATGGTTTCAAAGGGGGGACAGGATATTTTCAGATTTTGAGAAGTTGTAGTTTGACTGTTCCACAGTGACACTCACCCCATGCCTCTCTGCGTCTCAGCGGACTCTGCGTTAAAAAACCAAGTTCACCCCGTCACATGCCGTAGGTACTCTCAGGGAGAGGGAGCAGTTGGGGTTTGACTGTCCCCCATTTTAACCAGCATTATTTCAGATCATGGCTCTCTTACAGGTGACTGCTCTTTGATTACGGTCAGAAACAAACGACGGGAAATTTTCTCCTGACTGACGGTTGACAATGGCTGTAAAGCAAAGTATAATCTTCTCAATTGAACGTGAACATTGCACTGAGTCGATCTTGCGGTTGGGATGGAAGAAGCACATGGCTCGAAGGGTTTCAAGGGACTTCAATAGCGCCCGGATCATTGCCATTGGTAATCCGAAAGGCGGGGTTGGTAAGACAGCGACGACGATCAGTGTTGCTCGGATCATCAAAGATCATCAGGCTTTCATGGGTAAGCGTATCCTGCTGATCGATACGGACCCGTTGGGTATCATGACCAAGATGATCATCAGTAGAAGGACCAAAGTCCTGGATGATCAAACGCTTCTGCCCGTGCTCCAGAAGAACAGGCCCATTTCCGAGGTCATTCAGCGTGACGCCTGGTCTGATCTCAAGTCAGGGGTGGTGATCGATTACATCTGTTCACATCGTCCCATTTCACGTCTTGAGGGTCTGGAACGGTTCGATCTGTATCGTTTGAAGCATGCTCTGGACGAAGTCAAGAATGATTATTACAAGATCATGATCGACTGTCCGGCCAATTCGAGTAATCTTTATTTTTCAGCCTGCGTGGCTTCGGACCTGATTATTTTTCCGTTCGGTTCGATCGAGTCGCTGTCGGGTCTCGAGGTGACCAGTCTCGAGTTATGCCGGGTCGACGAGAAGATCGTGGACAACATCAAGATACTGTTCACCATGCAGGATGTGAACAGTGAGTTGACGGCCTCATTGATCAATACGGCCCGTCAATATCTCGATTTTCCGCAGTTCGAGACCATCATCCGGCGCTGCCCCCATTTCAGTCTCGAGATCGCGGACAGTCAAACGACCGGGACCTACCATGTTCCGGATTCGATTGCGATCAACGATTACCTTTTTTTCGTCGAGGAGCTTTTCGCCACTGATTTCAAGAAGGAGTTTGTGAATAAGCAGCGGTTCAGCTTCGGTCACAGCAAGATCGACGAACGGCTCTGGTCCGCTTTTTATGAGACTTCGTTTCTGATAACGAATGAACGTGAGAAGTCCCGAGGCGGCAAGTATAAATCAGCGCTTCAGGAAGTGCATCAGCTCGAGCGTGAACTCAAGGAAAGCGGTGCAACGACCTCCAAGAAATCCAAGGACAAACAGGCTTCCAAGAAAATCCTGGTCGAAACGTGCAGTTCGGGCTGTCCCAATCCGAAACACGTCCTGGGCAGTTCTGATTTCTTCTATCTGGCGGAATTATTACCCGGTGAATACCGTAAGCTCCAGAAAGAGGGACAGCATCGATACCTTTATCTCTATCACGGCGATTGTTACGAAACGCTTTTCACCAGATTGTTCCTGCAGCAGGAATACTATCGCGACACCACATTAACGCCGGTTCAGATCGTGGCCCAGGAGGTTTCGGAGCGTGATAAAGCTTATAACAGGACGTTTCGCAAGAAAATGCACAACACATTTTTGACCTTCATCCGCGACCCGAAGCGGACCAATGACATTTCCTATCTGGTCCATTTCTGGGGCCTGCTCCGGGACCGTGAATTCCTGACCCGCTGGAACCTGCCTGCAGGTGGTGAATTGAGCGTGGTTTTTGGCGGATTGTCAAGCTACCTGGACCAGGGTCAGACTATTGTCATCACCGGTATTGCGGACCCTGAACGCCAGCTTTCCCGCAAAAATCTGACTCACAAAACCGATTATTACAACTTCCAGAATTTCAAAACCTTTCTCGAAGAAAAGCTGAAGCGGTTGACTACCTGATATTGAGTCCTCCGATGAATTCTCTGAGATGGCAGTCCGCGGGGATGATCTCCGTCGAAATATCCGGTTGGGCCACCAGTGAATCCAGGACCCGTTGGACACGTTCACCGCGTGTGTAGGCATCGAGTCTTCCTCTTTTAAGAAACTCCTGCGGATCGGGGAAGTCGTTGGCCATGCAGGTCTTGAGTACGGGCAGCTCGAAGGCGAGCGCGCCGTTGATGATCAAATCAGTCGTGAAAATGTACGGGAACATGTCCCGTAACTCGGCTTTACGGACAAAATGCCAGTGGCCGAGGGTCATGGCCGGGTTATGATTACGATGCTCACGGTCTCGCAGCATCCGCCGCAGCATCCGGACATCCGTCCATTTGATCGCGACCTTGCTTGAACCATCACCAACCATTTGCATGGGCATGGCCTCGAAGAAGATTTTGAATTTGAGCTCCTCGGGCAAACCGTCGGTCATGGGCGGATAGAGACCGTGCAGACTGTCGAGCAGTAACACGTCGGTCGGCTTGATCGAGACGTCCATGGCCTCGGGAATACTGGTCCCCCGCTTGAAATCATAGACCGGGGCCTTGACCGTTTCACCGGCCAACAGCCGCTTGAGATGCTCGTTGATCAAGTCGAGCCGGAGAGCGTGCGGCGTTTCGAAATCCCAGTCTCCGAACATGTCCTGGGGATATTCCGACAAGCCGAGAAAATAGTTGTCCAGGTTGAGCGTTTTGAATGTTATACCGTGCTTGTTCAGTCGCTGCTCGAGCTTGTTCGTGGTCGTGGTCTTGCCCGACGATGAAGGACCGGCCACGATCAACAAGCGGACCTGGCCCTTGTTCAGGAAACGCTCGGCCGCTTCATCAAGCATACGATCATATTCTTCGATGCAGAGCCGGACCAGATCGTGGAACCGCCCACTCAGCACCCACGAGTTCAATTTCTGGATCGTTTCGCAATTATGGGCCACATTCCAAGCCTGGATTTTCTTCATGGTCGCATCGGGATAGCCGTTGCGGGCAAATTGTTCCTCGGCGATATCGCCTTCACGGACCTTGGTCTTGCCCCAACGATAGACCTCATACACGTCCGCCGTATCAATGAAGCCACGACTGCGTAAAACATGAACGACCATGCTCTGGATCGTCTCGATATCCGGTGGATTATCTCTGGAGTTCGATGAGGCATTCGCGTTCAGACACATGACCACATCGTCACTCAGTAAATTGGCGATTTCCTGATCGGTCTTCCCCTTGAACTCGTTATAGATGGAATCACTGATGATATCCTGCTTGAATCCGCCATTGGATTGGGCCGCCTTAAAAATGGCTTCACCGATCCGGGCTTGTTCAAAGGGGACCAGCACACCGGTCCGTTTCTTTATCTTGGCCAGTTTGTTCTCGACTGCCATGCCGACACCTCCTTCTTCGACCGCCGATAATGCGTGACACTTGTCCGATCAATTTCCATCGCCAGTCTAGCGATCAGGCCCGGAAATGTCAATCCGAAACATCAGCGAAGGTTAATCGTTCTTTTCCGGCCCTATCCCCCGCTGGCAAAGAGATGATGAATTGCTGAGGCACCTTGAAAGGCAGTGCTTCGAACTAGTGGTGATCGTCGCTATGCGATGAATATAAGATGTAGAACATTGCTGCCCCACTCTGCCTATTACAATGGTATGAGTTCCGCGTTTACGGTGTATCAGCAATTGAGAGAATCCCGTAACACAATTCCCCCTTAACCGCGGTGGAAAAAACCTGCCCTCTCCGAATCTGCACGTATTCGGCTCGAAGAGGCCCACCTCAATGCTCGTGGGTCAGGACTACTTAATTGTTCGGGCCAAACGGAAACCAATGGTTCTGATATTACGCTTGGGATCGAAGATACCGCGAAATGCCGAACGGCAGTGTTGGGCTTCGGCGTACCAACTTCCTCCGCGCACCATCTTTAAGCTGCCTGTGACGGGACCGCGATAATCGGTCGCTTCTTCCGGATAATCAGAATCCCAATCCCAACAGATTTCCAAGACATTTCCATGCATGTCCCACAGGTTCCAGGCATTGGGCTCTTTCAAAGCAACGGGATGTGTTGTCTCGAAGGAAGTGAACTTGTACCAGGCCAGCGGCGCTAGGACCGGGTCCTCCTCACATGAAGTATTGTCCTGACCGTTGTTGTAGGCGGTCATTGTGCCAGCCCGGCAGGCATACTCCCATTCGCCCTCGCTCAGAAGACGGAACCCGGTCGACTCAAAATTGCAAAATACCTTTTTTCCAGATAAATAGTTCACCACATCGAGCGGAATTGTATAGTCAGCATCTTTATAGTAACATACCGTGAAGCCATTCTGGAGGGAAAGCAGATTGGCAAACAGGACCGCATCGAACCAGGTGACCATCTGGACGGGGTTATTACTGCCTTCCCCATGGATCGTATTGGTTGGATCGTCGGGTAAACAAGCCTGAACTGCCTTTAAATCGGCCCACATCTGTCGCGTCACCTCGGTTTCCATGACCGCATAGGAAAGTGTTAAATAATGGTGAAATTGAGTCTCACTATACTCATAATGACATTTCTCACTTTCAGGCGAGCCTTGAATAAAATCACCGGCTGGGATGTAACGCAGGTGACCGACAATAGTATCGGTGTATATGATTTCGCCCGGCTCGAAAGGAATGGGTGTGGGTGTCA
>JAFGSJ010000021.1 GCA_016934675.1 bacterium
ATCATGCTCGCGCCATGCCCTGGCCGCAGGACCGGCACGATCCGGCCCATACCAACAATTACAATTATCAATGGCCGGACCCGTCACAGCCCGTGCCGGACCTGGCTCTACCCGGCCTGCTCGTCCTGATCGTACTGCTCACGCTGGGCTTTAGAGGCAGGAGTAAGGAGACAGGAGGCAGGAGACAGGAGGCAGGAGACAGGAGAGTGAAAAGCAGGAGTCAGGAGAGTAAGAAAAAGATAGGGGAAAAGGGACAGCCTGCCCCGAGCCCGGTCGAGGGGGAGTAAGGAGGCAGGAGAGTGAAAAGCAGGAGACAGGAGTCAGCCTGGCCCGAGCCCAGTCGAGGGGAAACAAAAATCATTGAAGAGTTGACAGCTCCGGGAAGTCCTCCCCCCGACCCCCTCCGAAGGGGGACAGGAAGGGAGTAATACCTCTGAATTTGAGTAGATGGGCGGAGATCAGGCTTTGAACATGATGAGTATTGTCTTTTGGGCCGTAAACCGGCCCTGTCCCCCGCTGGCGGGGGTCAGGGGGTGGAATTCTCAAGGAACGATCTAGTTCAAATACCGATGATCGACAGATGAACTAAAAGGACAGGAGGCAGCTCCGAGCACAGACGAGAGGGAGGCAGGAGGCAGAAATTGGGAGTGCCTGATTTTATGTTTATCAAAGAAGGAAAGCTATCACCGGATTTGATTCTCTGTCAGCTCGCCGACTACTCGGCCGCAGGCCCGATATCATGAAAAAATACTCACAAGCCATTTGTTTTCTACTGCTTGGAGTTATCATCGGTGTCGTATGCCTGTGTTTCTTTCAATCAAAAGCAGCAAACATGTTGGCTTATATGAACACACTCACATATTTTGCTGATGTCGGAAAACTTGTCTTTCAAATATATATTTCTGGAGATGATCAATCTGCAATCATCGCACTCAATTATCTGATTGATCGATTACAGCAATATCGAGAAGATTCAGAGCACGATGACGATTTTCAAGAAAGAGCTATCAATGACATCGCGATATGTCATGCTCGTTTATTTAAAATTTATCAGAACAAGGGTGATTTCACTTCAGCAGATATTGAATATGAAAAGTATATTCACACAATGAAGCTTCTTTGCCATGATGATTATGCAATTTCGAAAGAAGAACTGCTTGCTCAGATAAAAGAACTTGACCACATTGGACAAAGGGAAGCACAATAAAATGGTCGCAGGTTCACATAGATCGAGATATTCTTCAGATATTGTTGCTCTATTTTACAGTCAAAGGTTGGTCCACGTGTCGTGATCGTGAACGTAACCGTAAACGTGATCGTAAACGGATTTATGGCTATGGTTTTCGACCCTATCTTAAACAATAATGGAATGTTGAGCGATTCTTGATATTTGCATTCCGGGAGCGAATCGGAGCCATGGACCACGATTTCCTGCTTGTCTTCAAAGTTGCCGACCGCAAAGCTCCTTTGTCCCACGATGCACATATTACTCGCAAAACAACTATCTTGAACTTGCCTGGCTTGTCAAAATCATAGTAATCTGTCAATTCAATTACAACATCATTCATTATGGCGGAGTGAGGTTCAAAATATGTAATTGATCTTGACATTCTTTCTATATTTACTTATCTAACAATTTTTTTAGATTTTTTAAAATCTTTTACAATATCATTATTTTTATCATATACAATAATTTTGTAATCATCATTAATGTTTGATGAGCATATCTTTACATCATCTTTACCTTCGTTCTTTAATTCAGTTTTAATACATATTTTCTCACCAACCACGAATTTCGGACTATCTAGTGAAATAGTCCATTTTAATCCTGGATATTCACTACTAGAAACAATCGGAGAAACCGGCTCAAAATCTGATTCACTATAAGCAGGGGCTCTAAAAGCAGGGGCTAATGAAATAATCAAAATTAACAGAGCTGAAAGAATTATGGACATCTCGTTCTCCTTTCGATAACGATTTTTGAGCATTATTGTACCTGAACAAAATATGGATTGTTATTATCAACTTTACAATGCCAAACAGGGAAATCAATTGTTTGGAATCCTCTTGGCTCTGGATAAGGTAAAGCTGCCTTCTCAGTATGCTCCCAATTTAGTCCATTATCACTGCTATCAGCTACAGCTCTAAATCCCCACACTAATAAACCGATTGGAATCCATATTGAATCATCACCCACAGGTCTATACATAACATATGTCTTGAAATTTTCGATTACAAAAAAAAGGCTAACAGCTATTCCTCGGCTAAACATAGGTGAATCACCAGTTGAACGTATTGAATTTTCGAAACTTGAAATTGACCCATTCAAATTACCATAAGGATTCCTACTATCCAACCAATATGAGACATCAATTGTTTGGGCAAATCTAATTCCATTTGTTCGAGTTACGTGTCATCCGTAGGCAGGCTAATCGGTCAGGCCTGTAATGTATATATCATGGGCAAACGCCTGACCTTTTTGCACGAGTTCAGGTCAAGAATGGTCACTCTTCTCGAGTATCCCTTCCTTTTTTTTTGAAAAGGGCTTACAATACTATAGTAGATAATAAAGGAGGTTGATAATGGGTGCTCTTGAAAAAATCACAAGAAATCCTTTGATCTGTGGTGGACAACCCGTCTTTAAAGGAACAAGAGTGTTATTAAGAACAGTTTTGGCTTACCTGGCCAATGGTAAGTCACCCGAGCAGATCATAAAGGAATTTCCTTCACTCACACATGATGATATTTGGGCTGCCATTGCATTCGCTGCATCTGCCGCGGCTGAAGACGTACCATCACCACAACCGGTTCCTGTGATCCAGAGTCAGTAATGCGCATCAAACTTGATGAAAATATTCCAGTGAGGCTGAGAGAAGTCCTTATTGGGTTAGGACATGATTGTGATTCGGTTCTCGATGAAGGTCTTCAGGGAGCTGTTGATTCTGTTGTCTGGCAAGCAGCTCAGACCAACAAGCGTTTTTTGATCACCCAGGATCTTGATTTTTCTGATATCAGAATATTCAGTCCCGGAACACATGCCGGTATTCTTCTTGTTCGTATTCCCGATGATAAACAGGTGAATCTGGTAGAATATATCACTGCCTGGCTGACCACATCTGAAGCCGAGTCATGGACCGGATGCTTCATAATAGGTTCTCCCCGCCGATTACGGATTCTACGTCCAAAATAAAGCTTTTCTCAGCGTATATGACTTGTAGCTTTCCCCATCCCGAAAAACATTTGGGTGGCTCTTCAAATCCAGCTTCCGTGTACCGTTCCATCCTCTATTTCCGATCTGCTCGACGGCCCGATCATCGTAGGTGGGTAGATCGGTCAGGCCTGTATGGCCTGGATTCAATTTTGAGGGGATAACAGGATGGACGGGATGTATTGGTCAGATGTCATGCGAATCATTCTTTGATCGAGCAACACAAGCAGTTTTCCGTGAACAAGAATAAGGTTTCGGTCTGTGTGCTGATCGGAACGAATCTGGTCCGGATTGGACAGCGCCTCGATCAACATGAAAAAGATGTCCTTACCCGAACACATTCTACGCAATGAACTTGTCTGCTTCCATCATTCTTTTTTCACAGCATCATCCTGTCTTTTATCTTCTGTCTCCTGTCTCCACCCCGACCAGGCTTGTCCCAGAGGGACAATTGACAATAGCCTGGTGTTTCAACGCCGGGTTAAGCGTGAAAAAAGAACACTCGTCCCAGAGGGACGATTGAATACCACGGCAAAAACATTGCATCAATGGTGCACATTTGTTCATCTCTTGCTGTTCTCTTGTTATGGTTTTGCGTTTCAGGCGTCCCCATGGGACGCAGGTGTTTCGACGTTCGGGAATCCCGGCAATGAATTGCCGGGCTATTATCGGACCGTCCCCAATGGGACTGGATGGATGTGTGATGAGTGCTTGTATGGTACATCACGGGCTTCTCTGACATTACATACCACCGTCGCCTCTAAGCGCCGCTATGGTGTGCCACGTAAACGGAAATTGCCGGGCTATTGTCGGACTGTCCCAAATGGGACCGGTCTATTGTCTGTCAACAACCCGTTCAGACGATCGTGCTTCATAAATCAAGTATTCCATCTCGGCGACATCAGATCAATGCTGTATTCAGGTCTATCTTTCCTCTGTGCTCTCGGTGAGCTCTGTGGTAAAAATCCAGGCATGTCTGCGAGCCCTGGACGTCTTCCTTGGTTGCGAGCAGGCCCGACGCCTCATGATAGTGCCAGAGGGTGCATCACTGCTCAGGCCGGAAGTGTCCGGTCAGGTCCCGCCGTTCCGGTCAGGACCGTCACGAAAAGTGTGCATCTCGGTCATCTGGCCGTACTGATCGTAGACATATTCGACCGGGTAGGGCACATCGCCCCAGGTATGGACCAGACGCCCCAGATCGTCGTATTCGAATCGGGTTGTCTTACCGGTCGCATTGGTTTCGGACACTTTACGGCCCGTATCGGGGTCGTAGCCGAACGAAGTCGTGTTCCCGGCCGGATCCTGGACATAATCCACCTGGCCCAAGGCGTTGTAATGGGTCTGGCTGGAGCCCAGCCGCGGGTCGACCAGGCCGGTCTGACGGCCCAAACCGTTGTAGAAATAGAGCAGTTCGATGTTCGATGTGCTCCGGGTAGCCATGGTCAAGCCGTTCACTCGGACCGACATCTCGTTTATGCTCGAATCCGGGTAATCGACAATCGATGTTTCCTTTTTTCTTCCTGTATCAATGAACAACACCAGTCTGCCTGAAATCTGCTCATAACAGGTGAAAATCTACTGAATACAAAGATAAGAGCAAGATCTTGAGTTCAGTTTTCAACCGACTCACTCAATTCGGATGAAATTTCACCCACCTTTTAAGCCAAAACTATTCATTTTTCAACATCTCAACCACGGATGAGTTTCTGTATAGGACAGGCATCATTTATCTTGAATGGTTACAAATACCGTATCCTTCTAATCTCCATCAAATAAAATGTTAAAGTATAGATCACGTGTTGGAACATCAATCTCATTTTTTAATTTTTCTTTTACAAAAGACACTATTTCTTCACTCCTTTTAACCTTTGTTAATTGTAGAGCACAAGATCGCCTTATACCTAGATCAATTGTTGAATTAATAATCTGAAACAAAATATCCTGATCATCCAATATCCCAGTTTTACTATGTAGATATTTTAAGATTTTTGGATTATTGGGATCCCTTAAAATTTCTTTGAACAGCTTATCCTGAAAATGTTCGTCCATTACATGATCATTTTCTTCAGGTTCACAATCCTTTGAAACAAGAAATGTAGTGTGCGCATTATCTGTTCTATTTACTGACGCTGGACATTTCCAATATACATAATACAGACCTTCACCGTCCCCGATAGTGTCAGAATAAAATCGGTTTAAATTTACCATTAGGCTTATCTTTTCCATTGGATTAAGCTTACTTGGCTTGAACATATAATCATGGTCAGGTTTAGATTTTAGTCGTATGGCATTATGAAAAACCCAAACGAATTGTGGCCACCAAGACTCCTCATCATAAGGATAGTTAAGCGTCTGAATTTTATCACTGATATTGACAACTGTTATAAGTAATTCTGCATCTCCAATATTGCTATAACATGTTTTAAGCATTTGCATTTCACAACTGAATATTTTTTCCGTATTCTCTGAAATCTCTGATGAACCCAAGCTTTCACACGATAAAACATTCCCGAATATAAACATTAATGCTATTACAAAAATTGATTTAACGAGGCCCTGGTGAATCATTCTCATATCCTCCATCTTCATAAGTGTGGGTCCCATCGAATGATCTAGAGATACTATCTCTCAAAATATTCAGATGCCGTGCATATCGCTCGAAATCTCTTCTTGAATCATACCATTCGAACCGAGTCCGGTCAAGCGTTGCTTCCTGGTCCCAGTCACGGTGGCGTTGGCTCCCCCGTTCTGGGCATAGACTTTTTCGATAGTCCGTAACCACCAGGCGCCGTTGTCCGAAATGTAGCTCGTATCCGTTTCTAAGATGCGATAGTTGGAACTGACCATAAGCGCACCGCTGCCGTCCACATCCAGTCCGCTCCTGATTTGCTGGCCGAGCTGATTAACGTAAGCCCAAAGAACATGGAGTCATTTGAAACCAATATGATTGACTCCAGTCTCAGCGGGACGGTTTGATAAGAGCCTGGCAATTTCCGTCTCCGTGGCACGCCAAAGCAGCACTTCGACGCGACGGCGGCATTGTCAGGATCAAAGCAACAAGATGTCTTCAGTAATGGTCGTTCACGTTCACGTTTACGATTACGTTTACGGAAAAACGAAAAGAACAAACGATGAGTATAATAGCTGCTGAATCTGGATTACAGGATAACACGGATGTTAATATTAATGTCGGATTACTCCTCAATTGTGGACAAGAAAAGATAGAGGTGCAACGAAAGGTACAAGACATGAATTCGGATGAACAGGATTAATAAATATCCAGAACATCCTGTTATCCTGTCAAAAATACATCAGGCAATTATGCAATCAAGCACTAGTCCTCTTTCCGGTCAGCCCAGGGAGATATCCGAGATATGACCGAGTCGTTTAGCCAGGTCCATCATGGCCTCGAAGTTAGCCTGAGCGAAGACGACCATACGGGCCCCGTCCGGAGAACCGCCGCCGTGCATGCAGCCAGGTACGCCGGCGCCCAGGGTGAGCCATTCGATCAATCGGGCGATCCGGACCCGGGTTTCCGCGGGTGAATGTGACTTGAGATACTTGCGGACCAGGTGACCGTAGCGGCTATCGAGGAAGTCTTTGTATGAGGGCATGCAACCGGTCTCACCGATGCCTCCGACAATTTCCTGGGTCAGGCGTTTTGTTTCATAGGGCAGTGTGGCGACGTGGATTTTATTGACATTGGCGATGATCGGATCGCAAATCCAGGAACCCGAGGGGTGCTGTGTGCCCATGACCGCAGCGGCAAGACCCATCCCGAACGTGGTTTCGTTATTGACGATCATCTGGACCAGTTTCTCCCGGAACACTTTTTCCTGGAGCCCATGGGCTCGGGCGATCAGGATAGCAGCACCGACCATGATATCGCCCTGTCCGGCCACGCACCCGCCGATGGCGGAGCGATAGGGCAGGGTGAAGCGGAAGATGGCATCACCGGTATACGCGTATTCACGGCACATGAACACGCGATCGTTGGGCACAAAAACATCTTCGAAAAAGATGTAGGCCTGGGTGATCCCGCCGTGCGTAACCGGGTTATCGAAGCCCTCCTCGAGTTCCCGGTCGTCCGAGGGGTGGCGTGCTTCGACGATGGTCAAGCCGGGAGTATCCTTTGGGATAGCGAAACTGACCGCGTAATCCGCATCGGATTGGCGCAGGCTGGTCCCGGGCATGATGAAGATTTCTCTGGCGGCTGCCGTGCCGCAGATCATGACTTTAGCTCCCCGGACCACGATCCCGTCATCCCTTTTCTGAACGATACGGAGGTACATATCCGGGTCGGGTTGTTTCGAGGGGGGTAGTTTGCGATTGCCTTTTGGGTCGGTCAGAGCACCGCTCAAGGTGATATCACGTTCCTGGGCCGAAATAAGCCATTTTTTGAGCCGTTCGTGATAGTCGGTGCC
This sequence comes from bacterium, assembly GCA_016934675.1. GTDB lineage: Bacteria > CSSED10-310 > JAFGSJ01 > JAFGSJ01 > JAFGSJ01 > JAFGSJ01. The sequence continues at coordinate 7,633 of JAFGSJ010000021.1, forward strand.
CAGATCGCGGTCCATTTCCCAGGTGATGGACCACATGGCGTTGAGTGCGGTCCACCCGGCACAGCGACCGCCGGTACAGGTCCCGGTCAGGTTGAATATCAACCTTTTCATCCGGGAATTGGCGATCTGGTCTTCGAGGCTGCGGATAACGGATAGGTAACGCGAGACACGTTTCCCGGTCAGGTGCGAAATGGTGGTGACTATATCCTGGTAACGCGGATCGTGGGCCGCTTGAAAAATCTGGGCATGGCCTTCCACAGTCCGCTTGATCAGAGGGTCTTCGACCGGGTCCTCGATCTTCCGCCCGAATTTATACATGTTGACTTTCATCTGGCGGAGATTCTGTTTATACTGTTCGGGTGAAATGGTCCAATCGACGGGTTTGAGTTGGGCCAGCAGGTCCTCACCCGTTTTGATACGTTTGATCAGGGCGGGCACGATTTCGCGGAGATCGCCCACCAGTCCAAGATCGGCCCGATCGAAGATCGGGGCATGGGGATCGTTGTTAATGGCCACGATGAAGGCCTGGTCGTTGATGCCAACGGTATGGTGCATCATCCCGGACACACCGATACCGATATAGAGTTTCGGTTTGACTACAACGCCGCTGGCTCCGATCATGAGTTCGGGTTTGCACCAACCCTGGTCCACGGGCGGGCGGGTAGCTCCGACCGCGGCGCCCAGGACCGTGGCCAATTGCTCGACCAATCGCCAGTTCTCTTTCGAGCCGACGCCGAAACCGCCGGTCACAACGATATCCGCATTGATCAGACCGGTTCCGGCTGATTCCTTTTCCAGGCATTCTTCGACCATTCGCGGCAACCGCAGGGCCGTGGGTAATGAAACGTTTTCCTTGCTCAGCTTGGCTCCCGGTTGACGGCCCTTATTGATCTTGAAGACACCAGCGGTAATGGTGGCCATCTGGGGACGTTTTTCCGGGCAGATGATATTGGCTATGATGTTACCGCCGAAGCCCGGTACGGTCTGGATGAGATTGTTGCCGTCGTATTTCAGGTCGATGCAATGGGCACTCAAGCCCGCGTTACATAGTACGGCCACTCGTCCGGACAGGGAGGCGTTCTGAGGCGAACTGCCAAAGAGTAGGACCTCGGGTTTGTATTTTTCGACCAAAGCGGCCAGCACATGAGCATATGCCGGTGACATAAAATGTTCGAGGGCTTTGTTTTCAACATAATAGACACATTCGGGACCGTAGTCGAGCAAGTATTCAGCCAAAGCTTTGGTCTTGGGGCCGATAACGACTGCTTCGAGCCGGGCTCCGCCGATTTCAGCCATATCACGACCTTTGCCCAGCAGTTCGAGGGCTGCATCGTCGATCTGACCATCATGGTGGGAGGCATACACCCAGAATCTCTTGGGGACTCGAGGCTTCATGAGCGGCCTCCTTCCGGTTCGAGCAGATGCTTCTGTTGCAGTTTCTGGACCAGTTCGGCGGCGATTTGACTGGCCGGTCCCTTGAGGAATTCTCCTTTTTTGGTCCGGTCCGGACTGAAAATACTGAGCATGCGAGTGGGTGAGCCTTTCAAGCCGACCTGGTCCGCTTCGAGCTCGAGTGCTTTCCGGTCCCAACAGGTAATCGAGATGGTCATCGCCCGTTTGATCCCGACCATGCCCGGGACCCGTGGCTGGTTGATCTGCTGATCGAAGGTCACCAGGGCGGGTAGATCACACTCGAGGCGGACCTGGCCTCTGTCTCGCCTGCAACGTGCCTTGATAGTTTTTTTATGCAGCTCGAGTTCGAGCGTATGGGTCAGGTCAGGCAACTCGAGCAGGGCTGCGATCTGCGGACCCAATTGAGCCGTCGAGCCATCGAGCGAATAACCGCCGCAGAAAATCAAATCGAAAATTCCGATTTTTCTGATGGCAGCGGCCAGGCAGCGGGCGGTCGCCAGGGTGTCGGCCCCGGCAAATGCACGGTCGGTCAAGAGAAAAGCCTGATCGCAACCGGTGGCCAGGGCTTCCTTGAGTTGCTCCTCGGCTGAAGGCGGGGCCATGGTCAGGGCCGTGATTGTGGCTTTTTGAGCTTTCTTCAGAACAAGAGCCTGCTCGAGGGCGTTCCGGTCCAAGGGATTGATGACCGGCTCGAGGTCGGACCGTTCGAGTAACATGGTTTCCGGATCGAGTTTGAGCTTGCTCCATCGTCTCGGATCCGGGACCGGCTTGATGCAAACAATTATATGAACTGGTGTCATTTTTTTTCCTTTCTCTCACCATGATGCGGTGCGACAGGTCCGGATTTAGTCAAGGACGGCCCGTGACATGACAATTTTCCCGATTTCGGTCGTGCCGCCGGCCGAAACGCAGACCATGGCATCACGATACAGGCGTTGGACTGGATATTCCAGCATAGTCCCGCAACCACCGTGAATTTCGAGGGCTTTTCGCGAAGCCCTGACCGCCGCTTCGGTGGTGACGACCTTGGCCAGGGTCATTTCGGTGGCGCATTCCCGGCCCTGGTCCTTCAGCCAGGAAGCCCGATAGCACAGCAATTTGCAGGCTTCCCGGTCAGCGTAGATTTCGGCCAGGCCCCACTGAATGGCCTGCAGATTCGAGATAGGTTTTTTATACAGGACCCGCTCCCGGGCAAACTTGACGGCCTCATCAAGACTGGCATCGAGAATACCCAGGGCAATGGCGGCCATCCCGGGCCGACCGGTTTCACTGATCGCTTTCAGACCCACCTTCAAACCAGCTCCTTCATCGCCGATCATGTTTGACCGGGGGACTTTGCAGTCTTTGAAAATTAGTTCCCCGGTATTGGCGCCGCGCAGGCCCATCTTGTGCTCCTGACGTCCGGTCGAGTAACCCTTGAGTTCACGCTCGATCACAAAAGCGCTCAGACCGCGCGGACCTTCGCCGGTCTTGGCGACGACCAGCGGGGCCCCGGCCAGATGCGAGTTGGTTATGAAACATTTGCGACCGTTGAGCACATAGCCCGTGGATGTGGGTGTGGCCACACTGGTCATGCCCATCAGGTCCGAACCTCCGGTCGGTTCCGTCACCGCCACCACACCGAGATAGTCTCCCCTGCACAGGGCCGGTATATATTTCTTTTTTTGTTTGGCTGTGCCCCAGTCCACCAAAGCGGCGATCTGCATATGATGACACTGCATACTCAAGCCGATTGCGGCCGATACCCGAGAAATTTCCTCGAGGGCCAGGGTCCGGGCCAGATAGCCCAGGTCCGAACCACCATACTCCAGCGGGGCAATCAAACCCAATATGCCTGCTTCAGCCAACGCGGGAATCAACGCTTTGGGATACTCACCCGTTTCCTCCATACCCGTGACATACTTGGCCACGACCTGTTCAGCAAATTCGCGGGCGCTCCGCTGCACAATCTTTAATTCACTCGGAATGTCGAAATTCATACTCACTCCTTTGTATTCTTCGATTGATGCTGCTCGTTGTATATTAAAAAAATTTCTGAAAGGTATGCTTGGTCCATACAATCATCATAACCGGAAACTATTCCAGTGTAAAGGCATATTATTGTTGGGTGCACCAGCCCAAAATCCAAAGGTTTCCTTGATTTCTTACCATTTCATATAAACTCCGGATTAAAAGATTCTGGACAAAATCGCCAGATTATTGTAAGTTGAAAGTGTGTTAGTTTGCAGGACATGTTTATGTATAGTCTTCAATCAGGTCGTCAGGCAAAGATATGGTCCTTAACCTTTATCCGATCAGAGTATTCTGATGTGGGGGAGGCGAATATGTTCAGCCCATCATTCCCGAAAAGCGTTTCAATGTTGTTGGTGCCTTGTGTTGTCGTTTTCATGCTGCTAGCATCCACGGTCATCTCGGGGGCGGAGGAAGTGTCCGAGCAGGCCCTCGAGCAAGCGGCCCAGCATATCAAGAAAGGGATCGAGCTCTATCAGGAGAGCGATTTCAATCAGGCGATCGTTGAACTGAACAGTGGTCTCGAAATCCTGGAGAAATCGATCAGTTCGATCAAGGCAGCCAAGGAACTGGTCAATGCTCATCTCCATCTTGGTCTGGCTTATATCGGTGTCAATAATAACACTGAAGCCAAGAACCAGTTCAAGGAAATAGTCAGGCTCGAACCGGATTACACTCTGGATAGCGGTGCCTATTCACAGAAAGTGGTCTCGCTATTTAATGAGGCAAAGGCGGAATATCTGAGCCAGGTCGTTTCCCAACGCCAAACGGAACAAGCCGCGCTCGAAACTGCCGGGGAGACGCCCTCCGAGCCGGCGCCCGCCAAAAAGCCATATTACAAGAAATGGTGGTTCTGGACCTTGATTGGAGCGGGTGCGGTCGGGATCGCGGCCGCTTCTTCCTCGAAAGAAGATGAGGAAGAGGACGAACCGCTGCTCGAGGACAATTTCGATGACGGCGATTACAAGGGTTGGGTGCCATTGGGCGACTCGGCCCCGTTCTGGAAGGTCCAGAATAAGAAGCTGGTCCATATCGATAACTATGTGGACTGGACCTGGGACATTATCCGCAATGGCTCTTCCGATTGGAATCTGGCCAGTTTCGATGTGACTCTCAGTAATTTTACCGGGGATCCCGACAATTATGAGGCCATCATTATTTTCGGCATGAAGAGTCAGGGGACCTGGTTTCATGTGACGTTTAATTATGGTTCACTCTGCCTGCACCAGCTGAATGATTGGGACGATGTCTGGTACGTCAGTACAGATTACCCGCTCGCCCCCAACAAAACATACAAGGTTTCCATCCAGATATCGGGCAGCGATATCAAGGTCCTGGTCAATAATCAGCATGAATTGAGCCATGGTTTCAACGGGGCAGTCGTGGGCCAGGTTGCGTTGGCCGCTTCCAGCCCTACTCCCATCCAGTTCGATGATGTCGTCATCTGGCCTGTGAGCGAGAAACCTGGTCCCGCTTCGGGTAAAAAACCGGTTAAACAAACGCAGAACAGACTTGAACCGAATAAAATTCCTGTTCGTTCACACCAGATAACTGAGAGAACAGGCAAGTAAATTTTCGAATAATTAGTCGGTCAGACCCGCCAGGTTGTGTTCGATGGTTTTGAGTTGGGCTTCGAGTTCTTCAGTTTTGGCCCGAGTCTGTTGGACCACGTCGGCTGGTGCTCTGCTGATGAAGTTTTCATTATCGAGTTTCTGCCGGACTTTTTCGAGTTGTTCCAAAGTTTTTTTATGTTGCCCGAGCAGCCGTTGGCGTTCGGTCTCGGGGTCGATCACGCCTTCGAGGTAGATTTCCATCTCGCCGAACACGGTCATGGTGGCGGCTTGGGGCCTTTCAATATCGGGCCTGATTGTCAACTCGTCGAGCAGGGCCAGATTGCTGATATGCGCTTTCAAGTCCTGCAGGATGTCGGCCTCGGGGCTCGGGGCTTTGATCGAGGCTTTCAACCTTGCGCCGGGCTGAACATTATGTTTGCTGCGGACATTGCGGATAGCCCGGATCACATCCTGCATGAGATTCAGTTTTTGTTCGAGCTCGATCTGCTGCCAGTGCTGATTGGTTTTGGGCCAGGAGGCCAGAGCGAGCAGTTCAGAAGGTCCGAATGCGGCATTTACACCACGTTCAGGCATGATCCGATTGAGCTGTTCCCAGATCGCTTCGCTGATAAAGGGCATGAAAGGATGGAACAGGCGGAGGACCTGATCGAGCACGGCTGCCAGCATTTGGCGGGCCACGAAAGCCTGGTCCGCGTTTCTGAAGCGCGGTTTGATCAGTTCGAGATACCAGTCACAAAACTCGTCCCAGAAAAAGTGGCGGGCGGCAGCTATGGCCGCTGATGGGTTGTAGCTTTCGAGGTTTTGCGTCACGTCGGTGATGGCAGCGTTGAGCCGGGACAGGACCCAGCGGTCTTCGCTCAGAAGCTCAGCGGTTTCGAGGGCGCGGAACGGTTGGCTCTCGAGATTGAGCAGGGCAAAACGTGAAGCGTTCCAGATTTTATTGCAGAAATGTTTGCCGACATCGAAGCGGTCGCTGACAATTCGGGCGGCGGGCAGGTCGGGCATAGTGCCCAACACGTCGAATTCCTTACCGCTTTTGGGACAGATATAGGTAAAAATACTGCGACCGTGTTTGGCCGTGGCCAGGTCCACGACCTCACCCGAGTGAGGCGAGATGGCCTGGACCGGCAGTCTGATGTCCTGGGTGCCGGTCTGCATGTCGCACAGGACATAACGCATGGCATCCACGCCATAGTTGTCGAGAATATCGACCGGATCGATACCGTTCCCCTTGGATTTACTCATCCGCTCACCTTTACCGTCCAGAATATTGGCGTGGATGAAGCTGTCGGTGAAGGGGAGATCGCCCAGATTGTAGAGCCCGGTAATGACCATGCGGGCGACCCAGAGGGTGATGATATCCCGACCGGTGACCAGGCAGGAGCCCGGGTAATAGTATGATAATGTATCCGTTCCCTGGTCCGGAGCAGTCATGGCTGACTGGCCCGGCTCGATTTCGGCGGTGTTTGGATCGGGCCAGCCCAAGGTGCTGTGCGGCCAGAGTGCGCTCGAGAACCAGGTGTCGAGCACATCGGGATCGTGCACGAAACCGCGGCTTTCGAGATCGCTTGCGAACAGGTCATCTGCCTGTTCCGAGCGAAGGCAGACCAGGGTTTCGTAACTGGTCTCGCAGTCTTGTTCGAGGATTGAGCGGACCTGATCGAGCGTGACGGATTGACCCTCGGGTGAAACACACCAGGCACAGAGCTGGTCCGTCTTCGCCATTAGTGCCGTTAGTTCCTGCAGGATCTTATCAAGTTCGGGGCCGGCCGCTGATTGGCGCCATATGGGTAGGCGATGGCCCCACCACAACTGGCGACTGATGCACCAGTCCCTCTTTTCCGAGAGCCATTTGACATACGTATCCCCGTAGCGGACCGGGTCGGGATGAAAGACCAGTTTTCGTCCGGTCGGCGATCGCCATGCTCCGGCAACCGCATCGATGGCGGCCTGGGCCAGACCGTCCGCCCGGAATTCGTTCTTGGTCCCGCGTCCGAACACGATCCCACCATCGAGATCGCTCATATTCACGAACCATTGCTTGGATAAAAACGGTTCGATGGGCGTCTTCGAACGGTCGGAGTGACCGATCTCAATCTCCCGGTCCTCGATCAATTCGAGCAGGTCCCGGTCCTGCAAATCGGCAACGACCCGGTCCCGGGCCTTCAACCTGTCCTGACCGGCGTACGGACCGGCATTGTCATTAAGCCGCCCGTCCTCATGGAGAATGTTGATCAGGTCAATCTCCGCCTGATGCCGCAGCCAGACATCGTAATCGTTGGGATCGTGACCGGGTGTTATCTTGACGCAGCCCGAGCCAAGCTCGGGTTTAGCCCATTCATCGGTGATCAGGGGGATTTCCCGGTCCATGAGCGGTAACAGTATCTTTCGTCCGGCCCGAGCCATATCGACCAGGGCCAGCAACAAGGGCAAATGGCTCGTTTTCCTTTGTTCGAGCTGGGCGAGTTCCTGTTCGAGACGGGACCGCTCCTTGGCGGGTACCGTTTTCAGGCGGTCCTGCATTTTGAGAATGGTCTCGTTCAAAGCCCGGGCAGGGTCGGGATGACAGGCCACGGCCGTATCGCCGAGCATGGTCTCCGGTCGGGTCGTGGCTACGGTTATGAAGGCTGGTTCACCGGATTGCGGACCGATCACCGGATAACGGATATGCCAGAAATGACCCTGGACGGTCTCATACACGATCTCATCATCGGAGACGGCGGTCTGCAGTTGAACGTCCCAGTTGACCAGACGATAGCCCCGATAGATCAGCCCGTCTTGAAACATGTTGAAAAAAGTCTCCCGCACGGCCCGCGAACAAACCCGGTCCATGGTGAAACGGACCCTGTGCCAATCGCACGAGCAACCCATCCGCTGTAATTGCTTGACTATTCGCTGTTGATACTGGTCCTTCCATTGCCAGATTCTCGCGACGAGAGCCTCCCGACCGATGTCATGCCGTGTTTTACCCTCGAGCTCGAACAGTCTCTTTTCGACCACAGCCTGCGTAGCGATACCGGCATGGTCGATGCCGGGCATCCAGAGCGTATTATCGCCCATCATCCTGTGCCAGCGGACCAACAGGTCCTGCATGACATTGTCCATGGCATGACCCATGTGCAAGGCCCCGGTCACATTGGGCAGGGGCATCATGATCACATATCGCTTTTCGCGCTGATCCGGAAAAGCGGCAAAAGCGCCCCTTTCAAGCCAGATCGCGTCAATACGCTGTTGTACTTCCTGAAAATCATAGACAGTCGGGATTTCAATCTTCATGTTCGCTTCTCATCCTTTGTCAGAGCTCTATTCGATACTAGCCACATGCATAACAATTAGGGGGAAAATACCTCGTCGGATTGTAAAAGTCAAGTTGCCGGATTGCCGATCAGGACAAGCCCTTTTTGACCAGAAATTTCCCAAGTTTTTGATCGACATTGGCCAGATGGTCCGCGATCCATTCTTTGAGAAAATTCGTGATCTCGAGGGAAGACATGAAACGGCCTTCTTTATAGCGCTCATAAAAACCCTGGGTCCGGGCAATGAACAGGTCATGTTCCCGGCGATGAGCCTCCAGCTCGGGATACTTATTCTGCTCCATGTACCTCTGTTCCGTAGCAAAATGATAGCTGGAATACTCGAGCATGCCGCTGATGAGTTGCCCCAGGGGAGGAACATCCTGTTCGATAATGGCTGCATAGAATTCGTTGATCAGTTGCAGCAGCCTTTTATGTTGCTCATCGATCTCGCTGATATGTAATGCATAGTCTTCTTTCCATTCGAGCAGAGGCATTCGTTGTTCCTCCTGGGTCAGGGCAGACTGCTCTCAAGGTCCAAGACAGGCATTTTCCTGTGACAATTGGTCCTTACTTCTCAATATAGCTTCCTGGCCATCTTAAGGCAAAAAGAAAAATTATTTCCATCCTGCTGGCCTGCTCTCCGAACAGTTAAATATAACAATCCACACTCTTATTACAGAGGGATCGAGTCGATCATGCATGATTTTCAGGGCCCGATCATTATTTATCGAGGGCTGCACGGAACTCAGCCAACAGGCTCGCAGTCCGTTCCATGGGCAATTTTTCCGCGATCATTTCCACGAAAGCCAGACTGCTCGGATCAAATAATTGCCAATCAATCAGCAGTTGGACCGCTTTAACATATTCGGCCGACACTGACAGGCCAAAATCATTGAATATTCTCTGATCGGACAGAGTGGTAATCATAAAGTCTCGTGCGTGCTCAACATCCCGTTCGCGGGCCAGTACTTCGATCCGGGACATAACCAGGTCCATATAGGGCTGATAATGATCGTAGACTTCAGCCAGATTTTCTGAAGCGTCGAGGGCTTCATTGACCAAAAGATCGTGATTCAGGGCCAGGTCCAGCATTTTTTGCATAAACAGTCCCTTAAGTTCGTATTCATGCGGCCATTGTTTGACTGCGGCTCCGACTCGATCATACCAATCCCTGATCAACATAGTCGCTTGGTCCGGATCACTGTGCCGCTGTTTCTCCCAGAGCAAAACCACATACTTATATAAGGTCTGATAGTAATGAAATCGGTCTCTGGAAGACATTCCTTCATGGTCCTGAGTTTGGAGTTCAGCATAATACGACCTGATGCGATCGAGTCCCACCTCCCCATCGCTTTCAGAAATCAGTCTCAAAGCCAGATCATAAAGATCGAATTTGATAAAATTCTGTCTCTGACAGGTATACAGAAAACTATTGTTTCGCATCTGATCAAAAAGTGCGAGTGCCTTTTCCGATCGACCGGTATGAACGTAATATTCAATCAAATGTTCATACGCTTTGTAACCCTCGAGGGCGTAACGGAAACTGTTCGTGGGCAGGTAAAGCTCGAAGACTTGCAGATATTGGTCCTCGATCGAGCGAAGGAACTCATCATACGGTTTTTTCAGATCGAGCTCGGCGATCCTGTCGAAATAGAGTATTTTCTGTTCATAAGCCCGTTGCGTGCACGCGGATTGAGGGTCCGGATCGAGCGAGACGAGCCAGTCAAGTTTTTCGAGTTTGAGAAAAAAACAAGAAAAACACATGTTATCCACCAGATCGAAGTAGATACTTTTAAGTGCTTCATTTCGGGGATAGAGTGGCAGGCTTCGTTCGAGCACATAACGTAATTCAGTCCGATCGAACCAGTCTATGATGCCGTCGACACTCTCGAGTTTCAGGAGTCCGTCACACACCTGACCCTGCCCATCCAGAATAACATAAAGGAAAGGACAATAATCCGGTTGTCCAATCGCTCGATTGTATTGAGCGCATTGATCAAAGATCATTTCAGTAAAAACCGGCACAACTCGTTCAAGCAGCGGAGATATGTCGGGACTGCTCAATAGTGCCGTGACCTGCTCGTTATTGAACATTTTTTATCGTGATAGATCAATAACAGCAACTTATCAGCCGTGTGGGACATGTTCAGATAGTCGGACAGGTTGTTATCGAGTGTGAACCAGCTCTTCGGACCGAATTGTACTGACTTCGGCATATCTGGTCCAAATCGTTCCTTAGTAGCTTCTCCAATGACCGGATTGCATGTAAAAAGTACTATTCCAGATATTATCAGCAGAACAAGACCAGACTTGATATTTGGCCAGATCATTTTTCCTCCTCCCGCTCTTCGATTCAATCAGACGATACTGATAAGCGAACACTCCCTGGAAGTGTTATATAATAATTTAGCAAGTTTTGTGCCATAACGGAATGGAGGCTTGATGGATCGGGCACTTGGTGCCGCGAAAACTGTCGGGTCATGCTTGAACGGGAAATATACTAATTAGAATATCCAATATTTTCAAGGTGAGTAATCAGTTCAGAGTGACAATAATCGGCAGATACCGACCTAAAAGTGTCAATATCATCATCCGAAATAAACGGGGCATTCAGTTCACACTTTTGCCTGCACTTTAATTATTACGACAATGTTTCAGCGATGATCCTGATGTTTTCGGCTTTTCTCACTCCCAGATAAAGACCTGGACAGAAATCTGATCGTTCGGTTCAGTATGAGAGGTGCTGTTATAGTCGCAGTTGCCGGGGTCTTGATCGAACTGACAGCCCTCACAGTGATTGTCCTCATCGCCTGCGCTCGGTCGACAGGTATTTTCATAGGGTGAGCCATCCGGGTTCCAGACCTGGTATTCGAAGGTGTTGTTCTGTCCGGGCAGCATGGCTGAGGTGATATCGAGCACATGGGGCAGGACGACTGCACCGGGGCACCAGCCGGCCCGAGAGTATTTCCAGGTCCCATGTTGATCGGGGCCGATCGGATTGTCTTTGCAATCACTCCGCCATGGGTCCACGGTAAAGGGGACATTGTTGACGAGCAGGACCTGATTGAGATGACAGAACTCGGCACAGTTAGACAGGTTCCCCTGGCCGTGGCCGGTAACCAGAAGTCTGATCTCGGCTTTGCTGACGGTGGAGGGAGCGGAACAGGTCTTATTACCGATCTGGGCCGAGATGGGATTGTCGGGATTTCCCACGATAATCCAGTAGAATGGCCAGAGATTGACGATCTGGTTCGGACCGGCACTGTATTCGCCGGGATAGAAGATGAACTTGATCGTGATCCGCCAGCCATGACCGTGCTCTGATTGAAAATCCGGACCGACCCAGGTGCTGATATAGGAGCGGATTGTCTGTCGTCCCTGTAAATAAGGGGCAAAAGCGGTCACATCACCGATCATGCACATGGGAATATCGAAGGGCGTAATATAACGCCATAACTCGACGACTTCCTCGTTCTCCGAGTCGGGGTCCTTGACCAGATAGATGTTGGCCATCCGGTCCCAATTATCGCAATCACCATCGGCGGGGCAGTTGAGTTCGACTTTGACAAAAACGGCCGCCCAGTTCGTCTCGGTGGGGAAGTCTACTTGCGCATCCACGGTCCGGCGATTGTCCTCGTCACCGTTAAAGTACTGGTCCACATTCTCCATGGCGACCACGACCGTGGTATGGTCCGGCTCATCATTGTCCGAACACTGATACCAGGGCGGGTCAGGATAATCGATGGGAGGATAATCATCAGTAGTATTGTTATTGTCATCGTCATCATCCCCGGTGCAGGAAAACAGCAGGAACATCGAATACAAAGCAACCGTCATTAGTACCAGTACAGTACAAATACGCCATAAGTGCTTGCGGTCCATGAATAACCCCTTTGATAGTGGTTTATTCCCTCGATAGTACCTTTAGAATAGGCTTTGATCAATATCAAATTTTTTCAGTATTTTTTTTGTTTTTTATTGACAGGCTTGAGGATCAGATACAGAATATCTCATAAAACATAGAGTTGATTATGGGAAGACAGCTACAGTAAGAGCTATGTGCGATGTCTCGGTTTTGATTTTCTGGATGATGGCACATAGAAGGCCCCAGGAGTTTCGAGCGAAGCACAACAGGTTTTTAGGGGTATATTCACCAATACACCCCCTCAGAAGCCCATATTTGCCTTTTTCAGGGCACACTTCTCCCTTCGACCCA
>JAFGSJ010000138.1 GCA_016934675.1 bacterium
AAAAACATCAAAGTCGAAACCACGTTCGGCCAGAATCGCGGCAATATTTCTGGTAATGACCGTCTTACCGGTCCCGACCAGACCATCAATGAAAATACATTGTGCTTTCATCTTTTTAACCAACTCGACGCGAGGGCCTATCAACTCATCACTGATTCGTATTGCACTGTACCGGAATTCCAAAGTTATCCGTTGAAAAGAAGCGTAACCACAGATTCTTCAGATGACCCTGTTTTTTTTGCGAAATCTGTGATCGGGTTATTCATTCATCAACCTGCGAAGCTATGTTCTTCGTTCTGTTTTCAAGATAGTGTGCGTAGCGTCCCGATAGGATCAAACCCAGAATAATTGACCCAAAAAATGTGATGCTATGAATGATAATGTTACTCTCGGTTACACTGGCCGTCTTGTGAAAGGGTAGTGCATACGCCACCCGCCCATAGATACAACATTTGTTCTGTTCTTGGTGTTCCTGGTATCCATTGTAGCACATAAACGAAATACTATCATCTGTTACTTTGAGACACCATTGATAGAGCTGATCGGTCATATTTGCTATCTGCTTCTCACATTCCTCATTTAACCTCCAGAGTTGCCAGATCATTCAAAAGAACACATGATAGTGTGTGAGTGAACGCCACGTTCGACAGTACAGGAAATGCTCAGAGAGTACGATTATGATAAGCATGGTTCTGCAAAACCTCACTATGCTGATCCTGGTCTATTTGAGCTTTGGTTATCATGGGCAGGCACAGGCTGATCCGCCAATCGGTATAGTCGTTCTCGAGGTCAAGAAATCCTCAGCCACCGATGCTATTGGACTCGAGGCCGGTGATCTCATATTGAGTTGGAAGCTGAATTCAGAGACAAAAGAGCAATCATTGCAGGGCTGGCTCCCGATTATGTCCGTATTCGACTGGCTTTACTTACGTCGAGAACATGCCCATCAGGGGACAATCATTCTGAAGATCAGGCGGGGCAAAAAAATCAGACACTGTCAATCGGCTCATGGTTTTCAAGCTGTGACCGTTTGTCCGATCATGAAAAAAAAGGATTTAAGGTTCATACAGAACATGCAAGTCGATGTACGGCAAGAAAATTATCCGGAATTTCTGAAACGAATCGAGAGAATAGCTGGCCAATTCAAGAAAAAGGGTCAAAGAGAAAACGCGTGCTGGATGCGATTATTCACTGCTTTGAAACTGGCTGATATCCGGCAATACGATTGTGCCCTGCAACAGCTTGATTCAGGTCTGGCATTGGCGGAAAACCTATCAAACAGAGAGATAGCATATCAATTCATGAGTACCATGGCAACTCTCTGGAACAATCAGAACAGGCCCGATCTGGCTGAAGCACTATACAAGGAAATTCTCGAGCATGAATCAGGCCAGGCTGATGAGAATCTTCGACGTGCATCTTGCTGGCTGGCCCTGGCCGTGTTGTCGGTTAAAACTGGTGATTCGCCATCAGCTCTTGAATATTTCAACAAAGCCGTGAATACCGCCTTGAAATTGGCTCCGACAAGCCTGTTTTTGGCTGCGATCTATCACGAATTCGGATTTTACTATCAGGCCAGTGGTGACCTGAACTCGGCTGAACAGCTTTATAACAAAGCCCTGTCCATCAGAATGGGCAGGGATGTCGTTGGCACCGAAATAGCTAAGAGTTATTCGAGTTTGGGAATGATATATCTGAAACGAGGTGATTTAGTCACCTCAGAAGAATTCCAGTTGAAGGCACTTGAACTGATCGAACAGTGCGAGCCTGAAAGCATGATCCGGGCGATCTATCTGAATAATCTTGGTTTGGTTTATTTAAAGAGGTCAGAACTTGAGCGAGCACGGACATCCTTCGAGAAATCGCTATCAATCAAGGAGAAATGGTCACTCCAGAGTCTTGATACTGTCAGTACATTGAGTAATCTGGGATCCGTTGCACTTGATCAGGGCGACCTGGAATCCGCACAAACGTATTTGGAGAAAGGGATAAAGATAGCCGACCTGGTCGCACCCGAAAGTATGCTCACCTCCCACATTCTCAATACTTATGCCGCAGTCCTCTATGAGCTGGGAGAAATCGCAGAATCGGGTGTGTATCTTGAAAAGTCTACAGAAATCAAGAGGAGATTAGCGCCCGACAGTCTGGGCTTGGCCACGAATCTTAACAACCTGGGTGTTTTTCATGCAGACATGGGCAATCAGAAAAGGGCCGAAGCCTCTTTACGGGAGGCACTCGAGATCAGGAAAAGACACGCTCCCGATGACATTGTCGTTGCGTATAGTTATTATTCTCTGGGTAATCTTCTCATGGATAGGGGTGCATTTGGAGAAGCTGAGAGATATTTCAAGAAAGCCCTGGAATTTCTGAATCAGTATTATCCCGATCATCTTCTGAGCGCAGATGTCAATTTCAACCTGGGTGTTCTCCATTATTACTATCATGACCATGTTTCCGCCCGGGCCTTTTTTGAAAGGGCCTTCAGTCTATACCAAAAGATTTCACCCGACAGTCTTGATATGGCCGATTTTTATCTTTCTGTTGCAGCGATTGAACTTGAGATGAATGAGCTATCAGCTCCCGAAGAAAAATTGAAAAAAGCTTTATCCATATGTATGAAAAGAGCACCTCACAGCCCCCGGATTGCTACGATACAAAATCACCTTATTACCTTGCACCTGGCCCGAAGAAAATATGAAACTGCGGAAAGCATGCTTCGGAAAAATCTACTGTATTTTCAGGATCAGAACCTGATGACGCTTGATTATGGCATATCTTTTCTGCTCTATGGTGATCTCGAGCGACAACGTGCCCATATACTAGAAGCGGAAAAAAAGTATGCAAAAGCCCTCGAAATCTTTCACCTGATAGCACCGGGAAGCCAATTCGAGGCGCAGGCCTTTCACTCGCTCGGTTCTCTTTACCTTGAAAGCGGAAATCTACAGGCGGCACATGACAATCTAAAAAATGCGGTTATGGCCCTCGAACAACAAAAAGACCATCTGGAAGGCAAAAACGAACTTCTGGAGAAATTTTCAAAAATCTATGCTGATTACTATCGTGAGCTAATTGATGTTCAATTGAAGCTCAATTTACAGAGTGAAGCTTTTTCCACGCTTGAACGCTTCAAAGCGACTTCATTACTGATGATGCTCGCTGAAAAGGACCTCTATTTGGAGAGTGATATTCCTGTCGAGCTGGTTGATGAAAGAAACAGATTGGCAGTAAAATATAGGGTCCTTCTGGATGAACTAATAAAGGGTCAATCGCCAAATGATGATGACCGGATCAGGCAGATCCGGGACAGCATCGTCACCGTCAAGCAACGTCTTCAAGAGATAAAAAGCCAGATAAAAAAGACATCACCGCGCTATGCTGCGCTCAAGTATCCTGAACCAGTCGATCTCAATCAAGCCCTGCCCTTTTTCCCATCCGGTACGGCTGGTGTTTTTTATAGCCTGGGCAAAGGCATGCTTCATATCATGCTTGTTCAGAGCAACGAACTGATCGTGCATTCGACCAAACTCGAACAAGATGTTCTGAAGCAGACCATTGTCCGATTACGGAATCTGGCTGCAAATCCTGATTCCAACCTCGATCTCATCAAAAAACAGGGGAAAATACTCTATGATTTTCTTATAAAGCCAATCGAACAGTTCATTGCCGGGACACCCGAGTTGATTCTCTGCCCAGATGGCCCACTGTATCAACTTGCATTTGCCTTGTTATCGCCAGATGGTGACAGTTGGCTCGTGGAAAAAAAGGCGATTCGTTCTATCATTTCAACAACAATACTACGCGAAACAAAGAATATTGCAATTACTCAAAAAGACCGACTCCGTTTCCTGGCTTTTGGCGATCCCATATATCCGGAAGTTCAGGACCTTGACGGAAATGAGGCGATACCAACAATCAGGCTGGGACGCTCTCTGTCTTTGACCTCATTACCCTGGACACGAACTGAAGTGAATGTTATCGGATCGTTGTTTCAGGGAGAATCCAGGATTTTTCTTGGACCTGAGGCTAATGAGTCCCGGGTCAGGGAGTGGAGTAATGAAGGCCGATTAGTCCACTTCGCCTGTCACGCCCTCATTGATGAGTTGTTCCCCTTAAATTCCGGGCTGGTCTTGTCAGTGGGCGAGAAAGTCGGTAACGAGTCTGAAGATGGGTTTCTCCAGGCCTGGGAAATCATTGAGTATCTGAGACTTCAGGCTGAGCTCGTTGTTCTGTCCGCCTGTCAGACGGGCCTGGGTCAAGAAATGGGCGGAGAAGGTATCATAGGATTGACTCGTGCCTTTCATTACGCTGGCGCTCGCAATGTCATATCAACCTATTGGAATATTGCTGATATCAGTACCTCGCTTTTCATGAAGAAGTTTTATTTCTATTATTCGCAGGGTAATACTTTTTCTGTTTCCCTGGCAGCTACGCAGAAAGATTTCATTCAGGACCCGAATCAACTGTCGGATGGGTTGTCAGAAGATCAGAAAACGTATCTCTCGTCCATGAATCATCCCTTCTTCTGGGCCGGTTTCGTCCTGAGCGGTGCCAACTGATCCAGCTGATTTTGCCGGTGGATCACACAATCATTACGGTCACATCGGATACATGTTCATAATCGGGTAACTCGTGCGTTGCAGCAGGACCTCACAGTCGGGGTACCAGTTTTGTCCGGATTATGGGCACCATCGAGCACCACGGTGGGCTGGGTCTGGACAATTTCGATCCGGTCGGGCAGGAAATCGCGTAACAGGCCTTGGCGGACATGATCGGGCCCCGGGTGATAACCTCGTCGGGCCAGCAATTCTACTGTGGCGACGGATAGCGAGGCGTTTTCGACCTGAAACGGTCCGCGGCGGATAGTTGATCTCGGGCAGACGCCAGTGTTCACCGTGATAATTAAAGACGGTCCCCTCACGGGACGAATGTACTCGGCCAAAGGTCAGGTCCTGACGGACCAGGGCCTTCCATAGGGCCCGAACCTCTCTGGACCACTGGTTGAATGAATGATACTCGATCTGCAGGATCGGGTGAAACAAGGGCTGCTCCTGAAAAACATCAAAGTCGAAACCACGTTCGGCCAGAATCGCGGCAATATTTCTGGTAATGACCGTCTTACCGGTCCCGACCAGACCATC